>NZ_JBIVYI010000016.1:0-111088 GCF_044769665.1 Rhizobium sp. NPDC090279
TCAACACTCCAACTGTAAAAATTCTGACATTTTTCTAAACACCTGATACAAAACAATAATTTGTAACAGAGCCAGAAATGTAGGGCGATTTTACCTCGGAAGCCGCAAAAAACATTGTCCGGATGGTCAAATTTTGCTCCAGCGGTAAAATCCGACGGCTTTACCTCAACGGACGCCCCGCCCATCCATTAAAGCATGCCCTTCCTGACCGCCGGACGGCGGACGGCGGACGGCGCGCCCGGCAAATCCGCCGGCCGCAAGCCTTAGAAAAACCGAGATTTTACATCAGCTTTCTGATATGGTTTAGGCCAAATATTAGGGAAGGGAGGAAACAATGCATACAACAAGACCGGAAAGCATTATCGAAGTCAGCTTCGACAGCGCCAATGGCCGACGCGCGCTCGGTATCATGAGCATGCGCCAGGCATTGGACCTGCCCGATCTGCCGAGCTTTACCTATACGCATCCTGATCCGCAGAAGGCGGCGGCCGGTATCGTATTAAGCAGGCAGGAGTTGCAGAGGTTCCTGACCTGCCATTGAGCAGGCAACCCCAAGCAGCGCCTCGATCGCGCGCGAGCGCGATTGCCGTGTAGTTACACTTGATTTCAGGCTGCTTTTCTTTCCATCATCGCCAGCGGCAACAGAACAACGGCATTCAGCCCGCCTCCTTGCCGATCCTCCAGACAAAGCGCGCCGCCATGCGCATCGAGAATCTGGCGAACGATTGCAAGGCCAAGGCCGCTGCCGCCGAGATCGCGGTTACGCGATTCCTCCAGCCGCACGAAAGGCTCGAGCACCTCCTTGCGACGCTCCGCGGGAATGCCCGGCCCGCGATCGCCGACGACGATAGCGCCAAGGTCACCGCGGCGTTCGACGGCAATATCGGCTCGGCCGCCGTAACGCAGGGCATTGTCCATGAGATTGTCCAGCACCCGCACGAGAGCGGTCTCTGTCATTGCCACGGCAATCGGTTGGCCGATCGGCGCGAAGACGACAAGGTCCTGTTCGTCCTGCCGCTCGGCGAGGTGAACAGCAATGGCGGCATCGAGATCGACAATGGTCTTGCCGTCCGAGACGACGGTGCTGCGGGCAAAACCGAGCGCATCCTCCACGAGCCGCTGCATGGCCTCGACATCGGCGATCGCCCGCTCGCGATGCGGCGTCTCCGGCATCATTTCCATGCGCAGGCGGAAGCGGGTCAGATAGGTCCTCAAATCATGCGAAATCGCGCCGAGAATGAGGGTGCGATTGCTGACGAGCGCGGCGATGCGCAATTGCATGGCGTTGATCGCCTTGATCAGCAGGCGCAGCTCGCAGGCGCCTCTTTCAGGAATATGAACCGGCTGCAGGCCATTGCCGATCGAGTTGACGGTTCGCGACAGGCGCGTCAACGGCCGGGTTTCACGCGCCACGGCGGCAATGGCGATGACGGCGACCAGCATGCCGAGCACGCCGGCGATCAGGCCGACGGGAACGCCGTTCAAGCGCACCGTCGGCGTGTCGGGCAGGTTGAAGACGGCGACCTTGCCGCCGGCAACGCCGATGGACACTTCCATGATCCTGTCCGGCGCTCCGACGGAGAACCAGCCCTGCGGCCTTTCGGACAGCGAGCGCATGTTGAAGTAGCGATTGCCCAAGGCGATATTGGCGAATTCGCGCGCCAGCTTGTCGGTCAGCGTCAGATTGGACGCCTCCTCCTTCTGACCTGGAGCCGGCGGATCGGCGAGACGGATGGCCAGACCATTGGCATTCAGCGCCCGAACGGCGGCCTGCTGCGCCTCGGGCGGAATGGCGTCGAGAAGCCGGATCGCCGTCTTGACCTGCATGGCGGGCGACAGCTCCGGATTGAATGGCGTGTCCGGCTTCAGCTGTGCGGCGGCAAATGCCGCGAGCTGTATGATGAACAATGCCACCGCGACGATCATGATGATGCGGGCGACAAGACCGAGTTTCAGCATGGCTCAGACATCCTTCACGTCCATTGTGAGGAGATAGCCGGCATTGCGCACGGTGGTGATGACATGGGCGCCATCGGGCAGGCAATGCCCGAGCTTGGTGCGCAGGCGGGAGACCGTGACATCGATGGTACGATCGAAGGGATCGGCGCCGCGACCGCGCGTCCAGTCGAGCAATTGCTCGCGCGAGAGCACACGCCGCGGCCTTTCGAGGAAGCAGACGAGCAGATCGAACTCCGCCGTCGTCAGATGCACGACGCGCTCGCCATCCATCTCGATCACCCGGCCATCGAGATCGACGGTCAGCCCCGCAAAGCTCTTGCGCCTTGACGGAGTGCTGGCATCTTCCGGCCGCTCCGGCCCCGAGCGACGGAGAATGGCGCGAATGCGCGCCAGAAGCTCACGCGGATTGAAAGGCTTGCCGAGATAATCGTCGGCGCCCATTTCGAGGCCGAGAATGCGGTCGATATCTTCCGTTTTCGCCGTCAGCATGAGGATCGGCACCTTGCTGCGGGCGCGGATGCGGCGGCATGCCGAGAGGCCGTCCTCGCCCGGCAGCATCAGATCAAGGATGATCAGATCGGGAAAACCCTTGGACAGAATGCGATCCATGGCGACGGCACTGTCGGCCGCCTGCACGGAAAAACCCTCACGGCTCAGGAACTCCTCGAGGAGCGCCCTAATCTCGCGGTCGTCCTCGACCAGAAGCAGCGATGCGGAAACCATGGCCCTTCCATGCGGGGCGAGAGGCGGTTTTGGCAACAGAGAAACGGCCAGCGTTACAAACTGTAACAAATTTCCCCTGTTTTGAAAAATCCCAGCAAAAGAAGCGGTGCAGTTTCTGTGCAACCGCGATCCCTCCGGAGCGAATGGCGGCAACCCCGTTGCCGTCTACCCGACCCCATCGCCCGCTCCGGTCCGCGACAGGGCTCGTATCCATGAAATACGAGCCCTGTCTGCTTCCCGAGCCGCCCCGCCTCCGACCTCACCTCCGCGATGCAATTTGCGTCCGGTTCGCCGCCGTGCGAAAGGATTGGCCTTCACCGGCGGCAATGTCGGGTCACGGCAACAAGCGCATGAGGCAAGACGGGTGAGCCAACGGCAATCACCGCAAAGATCCACCAAGGCGGCAAAGGGCAGGCAGGAGCCCGAAGGCAAGCGCGTAACCTTGCCGCGGGCGCTTTCCAAGCTCGGCTATTGCTCCCGCACCCAGGCCGAGGCACTGATTGCGGCGGGCCGCGTGACCGTGGACGGCCGAAAAGTGTCCGATCCTACGACCTGGGTCGATCTGGAACATTCGAAATTCGCGGTCGACGGCACCGAGATCGCTGCCGAGAAAAAGCTCTATTTCATGCTGAACAAGCCGCGCGGGCTGGTGACCACTCGCGACGACCCGGAGGGACGGCCAACGGTATATGATTGCCTCAGGGATATCGATGCCCGGCACCTTGCCCCCGTCGGACGGCTGGACAAGGCGAGCGAGGGACTGCTGCTCTTTACCAACGATACGGTGCTGGCACAGGCTCTGCTCGATCCGGTCAGCCACGTCGGCAAGACCTATCACGTGCAGGTCGACCGGATCATGGATCACGAACAGCTTGCGCGCATGGAACGCGGCATCATCGACGATGGCGAGCTTTTGACCGCCAGTTCGGCCCGGCTGTTGCGCAGCGGCGACCGCAATGGCTGGATCGAAGTGGAGCTGAAGGAGGGCCGTAACCGCCAGATCCGGCGCATGCTGGAGGCGCTCGGCATCGAATGCCTGCGGCTGGTGCGTGTCGCCTTCGGCGATATCGCGCTTGGCGACCTGCCAAAGGGCGGCGTGCGAGCCTTGAGCGAAGGCGAAATCCTCGGACTGCACCGGCGCGCCGGAATGAAGGCCAATAGATAGAAGGCGGAATGCGATGCAACCCCATGACTTCTGGCAGGAGCTGCATGCGCCCGGCACCTTCGATGCAAGGCAAGAGCGTGCGGATTTCCATGTGGCGGAATTACCGGACAGACGGCAATTGCTCCTGCCGATCCGCGTGCTCGCCGACGGCGACCACGCGCTCGCATCACTGATCGTCAATCAGGCGAGCTTTGCCGTGCAGGAGGCGCTGGCGGAAGCACTGGCCGCACGGATCGCGGCCCATGACATCGACGTCGTCGCCGGCTTGCCGACACTCGGCCTGACGCTTGCAGCGACCGTGGCGCGCGCGCTCGGCCATGCGCGCTACGTACCGCTCGGAACGTCGCGCAAGTTCTGGTATCGCGATGAACTATCGGTCTCGCTCTCCTCCATCACCACGCCGAACCAGGAGAAGCGTCTCTATATAGACCCGCGCATGTTGCCGCTGCTGCAGGGAAAGCGCGTCGCGCTGGTCGACGACGTGATCTCCAGCGGCGCCTCGATCGTTTCCGGACTTTCGCTTTTGGCATCCTGCGGTATCGAGCCCGTCGTGATCGGCGCGGCCATGCTGCAGTCCGATCGCTGGCGGGAGCGCGTCGATCTGGACGGCAGGCAGTGGAGCGAGCGGATCGTCGGCGTCTTTTCGACGCCGATCCTTGAGCGGAACGAAAACGGTGGCTGGCGGCGGCCGGGTTGACCGCTTTTCCCGCCGGCAACCCGACGGATGGAGCCGGTTACATATTATTATATATGAAAACCGTTCCGATTCCGGCCGCAATGGGTTAAGGGTCCGCTCAAGAAGCATCCGTCGGGCGGATGCACGAGCCTGTTGGTGGACGCGTTGCGAATTCTTTCCGAAGCCCATTTCCCGGAATTGCCCAACTACTATCGCGGCAAGGTGCGCGAGAATTATGATCTGGCCGATGGCAGCCGCATCATCATCAGCACCGACCGGTTGAGCGCCTTCGATCGCATCCTCACCTGCATTCCCTACAAGGGTCAGGTGCTGACGCAAACGGCGCGCTATTGGTTCGAACAGACGCGCGATATCTGCCCTAACCATGTGATCGACTATCCGGACCCGAATGTCGTCGTCGGCAAGCGGTTGAACATCCTGCCCGTCGAAGTCGTCGTCCGCGGCTATCTTGCCGGCACCACGGGCACTTCTGTCCTGACGCTCTACAAGAAGGGTCAGCGGGAGATGTATGGCATCACGCTGCCGGATGGCATGCGCGACAATCAGATCCTGCCGGAACCGATCATCACCCCGACAAGCAAGGAATTCGACGGCGGCCATGACGAGCCGCTGACGCCAAGCCAGATCATCGAGCACGGACTTCTGACCGAAGCACAATGGCAGACGCTGTCGAAATACGCTCTTGCGCTGTTCGCACGCGGGCAGGAAATCGCCCGCAAGCGAGGTCTCATCCTCGTCGATACCAAATATGAATTCGGCACCGACGAAAATGGGACCATCATCCTCGCCGACGAAATCCATACGCCCGACAGCAGCCGTTACTGGCTGGCCGCAAGCTATGAGGATCGCTTCCAGAAGGGTGTGCGCCCGGAAAGCTTCGACAAGGATTTCGTGCGAGCCTGGGTCACCGAACGCTGCGATCCCTACAAGGATGAGATTCCCGAGATTCCGCGCGAGCTCGTCGAGGAGACGTCCAAGGTCTATATCCGCGCCTATGAGGCAATCACGGGCATAGCTTTTGTGGCCGATGATCGCGGTGCGACGCCGCTTGATCGGGTTCGCACAAGCCTGACCCGCTATTTCCCGTAAAGACAGTCCGAATGGACGTTTGATCACGCGAATCGCACGCCACAACTCCTTAGGGTTGCGGTGATCGTCACCCTTTGGCCTCGATGCACCATTAGATTGTGCGTAAAAGGGTATGTTTTTTGCAACACTTTATATTTTTTTTAACGGCACGCTGATATTTCGGTCGATCCCACATATGTTCGCAGCCGAGAATTCGTAAAAGCCACTGTGCTATTGCAAAACTCGTTGCTAGATTAACGCCGACCGCTTCGGGTCATTGTTTGTACTGCGTAAGAACTGGAGCGCCGGCATATGGGGTCATCTCGATCCCGAAAAAACACTGATCAGTAAATTGAATTGTGGGACAATGTGATGGTTTCCATTCGTACTGCCGCCCCCGCCCTGCTGCTTGTTTTGGCAGGTTGCGTCAGCGGCCCAGACCATAAGCCACCGGAAATGCCTCTCCCGGCCAAATTCTCGGAGGGCGGTACGAAGGCAAACGGCGATGTCGCCGGTTCGCAATGGTGGACCGCTTTCGGCGATCCCAAGCTGAATGCCTTCGCTGCACAGGGACTTGCCCAGAACCTTACCATCCAGCAAGCGCTGGAACGTATCAACCAGGCGGAAGCTGCCGTCGTCACGGCGGGTGCAGGCGGCCTCCCAAGCCTCACCGTCAGCGGCGACAACACGACCAGCGGCCAGAAAGGCGGCTCGGTTGTCTCCCCTGGTACACGGCGAAACACGACGACCGGCACCGCTTCGGCTTCCTGGCTGCTCGACCTCTGGGGTCAGTATCGCCGCGCAACCGAAAGTGCCAATGCCTCGCTCGACGCCGCCTATTCCACCGTCGACGTCCAGCGTCTGACTTATCTGCAGGATCTTGCCAACAGCTACGTCAATGCCCGCTATTACCAGGCGCTCATTTCGATCGCTCAGGAAAACCTGAAGTCGCGGCGCGACACGCTTTCGCTGACCAAGTTCCAGCTCGAAGCCGGTGCTGCATCCCGCCTCGACGTGGTACAGGCCGAAGGCCTTGTCAACTCGACGCTGGCATTGATACCTGGTTATGAAATCAGCTATCGCCAGCAGGTGCATCACATCGCGACGCTGCTCAACGTGTCTTCATCGACGATCATCGCACAGATGCAGGGTGGCGGCAGGCAGCCAGTCTTCCGTGGCAGCGTCCGCACCGGCGTTCCCGCCGACCTCATCCGCAACCGTCCGGACGTTCGCGTTGCGGAACGCACCCTCGCAGCCTCGACGGCCCAGATCGGCGTGGCGGAAGCCAAGCTCTTCCCGTCGATCACGCTCAGCGGCGCGATTTCGCCGACCTATATCCATAGCTCCTCGGCGAGCGGCGGCCTGACCACCTGGTCGTTCGGCCCGTCGCTGAACCTGCCGATCTTCGACGGCGGTGCCCTGCGCGCCGGCGTCAAGAGTGCCGAATCGACGAGCCGCGAAAACTACCTCGCCTGGCAGTCGACGGTGCGGTCAGCTGTCGAACAGGTTGAAAACTACCTGTCGGCCGTCAGCCGCGACGCACAGACGGTGGCCGCACAGCAGGCTCAGGTCAAGTCCTACCAGGAAGCCCTGCAGCTCTCGACGGCAAGCTACAAGGACGGCGCATCCTCGCTGCTCGACGTTCTCGACGCACAGCGTAACGTGACCGCTGCCCAGCAGAGCCTGGCTCAGGCCGTCCAACAGAGCGCTCTCGACTACATCGCGCTGAACGTCAACATCGGCGCAGGTTATGTCCCGGCCAGCAAGGCAACCCTCGCACAGGCTCCGGCCAAGGCCAAGGTCGTCAAGGTTGCGGCCAAGAAGGCGAACTAAGGATATCGCCCGCTTTCGCGGGCGCATCGCTCGAAATGAGAGACCGCTGCAGTCATCTGCGGCGGTTTTTCTTTTGGCGCTTGAGAGAGGCTGAAAATGAAAATGGCGCGCTCCGCTTTCGCCGGAAGCACGCCATCGCCAAAAAACAAAAAGGCCGGAATGATCCGGCCTTTCGCCATCCGCCTTCACATCAGTGCCAGTACATCCGTGGTCAAAGGCAAGGGCGGAACTGCAGCCAGATTGATCATGAAAGGTCAACGAAGAGTTAACGTCACTTCCATGATATCGACAGACGAAACGGCTCGCTTTTCAGCGCGCCAGCGCCCATCGGCTGCATGACTGAAGCGTATATCGGCGTGCAAGGTGGCAATTTCAAGGCCGCATTTCCAGTTTCTTCCAAAAAGCATTTCACGCGGCCAAGGCTGCCACGACGGTAAGGCCTCCGAAGGCAAGTAAGCCTTGGCAGAGGGCCTGCAACTTTTCAGCTTCAAACGACGCCGTTCAAGCTGCATTCATGCACATACTCCTACAACACATGCAAAGATTGAAGAGGCATCATGGAATCCTATCAGATTCCGTGCATGGCCAGGCCTTTATCTTGCCGAAATTGGAAAGTCTTACCGAATGGCGCCGGGGTAGGCGCACGACAGCGGAACAGGCACCGGGCGGCGATTTCGCGGCGAAGGTGCGCAAAGGGAGAATATCTATGAAGTTCAAGGTTCTTGCGGCGGGCATTCTGGCAGCGCTCGTTGCGCTGCCAGCCATCGCGGAAGCGGCGGAAGGTTTTGCCACGGCAAATGTGAACATGCGATCCGGCCCGAGCACCGCCTATCCGGCGGTGACGATGATCCCCGTCGGCGTGCCGCTGCAGATCAACGGCTGCCTCAACGAGACGCCCTGGTGCGACGTTTCCTTCTATGGCGGCCGCGGATGGGTGGCCGGCCGCTATATCCAGGCGACCTATCAATCGCGCCGCATCTATGTCGGCCCGCAATATTATCGCCCGCTCGGCATCCCGACCGTGGTCTTCAATTTCGACGATTACTGGGGCCGCTACTATCGCGGCCGCGACTTCTATCGCGATCGCGACCGTTGGCGCCGCGGCCCGGGCTGGGTCGATCGCAGGCCCGACAGCGGCTGGGACCGCAATGCTCCGGGATGGGATAACGGACCGGATCGCAACTGGGACCGCCGCCCCGACCGCAACCGTGATTGGGATGGCGGATCGGACTGGAACAACAGACCGGACCGCAATTGGGACCGCCGACCTGACCGCGACCGCAACTGGGACAGGCAGCGAGACGACAACCGCGACTGGGGCCGTCAGCGGCCGGACAACAACCAAGACTGGGGTAACCGGCCGGATCGCCAGCGCGACAACAACCGCCCGGACAATAATCGCCCCGACAACCGCCCGCGCCCGGAACCGCAGCGGCAGCCGCAGCAGGCTCAACCGCAACCACAGCCGCAGCCGCAGAACAATCCGCGGCCGAACGCCGGCGCACCGGGGCCTTACAGCCCCGACCAGAGGGACCCATGCCCCGCATCGGAGCCCAATTGCCGGATGTCCGTGAGAGGCTCGAACCGCTGACGGCCGGCGACACTCCTAAAGCGCGTCGCGATCATTCAGATCGGCGTCTCGCGCTTTAGGTCTTTGATTTTGCTGATGTCGTCGTCGCAAAACCGCTGCACACTTTTGCGCGACATGCTTTAAAAAGCCAAAAGGCCGACGACTTTCAAAGTCGTCGGCCTTTTTGGTTGAGTGCATCGCCTATCGGAGAAATACGCTCACCGCTTCGCGCGGGAGCAGCATTCACGAGATGCCTTCATGGAACAACGCGCCTCCAAACCCTCGACTCCTGCCGTACTTTCGCCGGCTCGCAAGACCTGGACGGTTAATCGGCGCGAATAGTACCGGCGCTTCAATGCATTTTCAGATGCGCTTCCCGCGTCGCTGAAATGAACATCTCGCGCGCCTCTTCGGCCGACTTGCGGCCGTCGATCGCCGCCCGGCAAAGGCTTCTTGCCGCCACATAGAGCGGACCGCGCCGATCCGGCCAGAGATTGGCCATGCAATTCAAGGCCTCGGAAGGACCCGTCACAAGCTGGAAGGTACCCTGAGCAAAACCGATCTCGATTGGATTGCTCCATTTGACGTGTCGCATGAATACTCCTCCTCACGCGCTATCAATTGCCTGCGACCGCCCGCCAATGACGGCCATGTGACAGTACTATAACCTCGATCAGACAATTCGAAAATATGGAAGATTGCATGAGCTGCGCGAAGTATCGCCGCATCCGGCATGAAAGCTTCGCCCTGCCCGACCGAGCGAAATGCTTTCCGTGAACTTCGAGCAAACAGCCATTTCGGGAGGCTTTCCGGATCATCCCAGCGAATTATTTTTCGCGCGCGATACGGCGTGCCTCGTCCGGGGAAAAGCCGGCGCGGCGCGCGAGCCATTCGACACCGAATATCCGATCGATCTGGTCGACCAGCCAGAGTTCGAAACGTTTCCACATTGGCATAGCCTCCTCCGCTGCGAACCCTTCGGTCGAAGCGGCCTCCGATGAACATCGCGCCCGGCCTGCCAATTCCCTTTCAACGAATCCCATCAGCGGAATTGAGGCGGCCTCTGCGCGTTGGAGAGCAATTCCTGCTTGGTTGCGAAGTCGCCGAACAGCTTCTTCAGCCGGGCTTCCTCTTCCTTGCAAATCCGGTGGCGACGAGCGAAATCCTCGACACTCCAGACCTCGCGTAGCTTGCTCTTGTCAACTTCCTCTATCTTCAGCAGTGAACTCATCTGTTCGCCCTCTTTGTTCTTATGGAAGGATAATGCTCAGGGTAGCGAAAAGTTCCCTACGCACGCCTGCCCAGACGCGGGACGAACGCATCGGCATTGCGGATCGGAATGTTCTTAATCCCTCCTTAAATCGCCGCATTTACAGTTCAGGCGGGATTTGATGTCTTCACGAGGGGTGCGTGAACCAATGGCGAGCCGCTCCGCCTCGATGGCCGGGATCGGTTTTCGGGGTGACGCGCTGGCCCAGGGCGGCCGAACAGGCTCAAAGATTTCTACCGCCGCTGCGATCAGCCTGATAGAAGACATGGAAACACTGGGCACCGAGGTACGACCGGCCGGCAATGGCAGATAAGAAAAAATCACGCCAGAGGATAGAACCGTCCTTTTCCAGCGGCCGCGAACGCATCGACAATGGATTCAATGCCGGCGAGCGCATCATCGGCAACCGGCGTTCGGCGAAGAAACATTACGAAGAACCGGAACCCGACGAGGAAGAAGACGAAGACGACGAGGAAGAACCCGTGGTCGAAAAACCTCGCCGCACCCGTAGCCGCCGCAAGCCGGCACGACGGGCGCGGCCGCGCCGCGGCTTCTTCGGCTTCATTCGCTCGACGATCTATTGGGGCCTCGTGCTCTGCCTCTGGGTCGGCATCGGCCTTGCGGGCCTCGTCGCCTATTATGGCTCGCGTATGCCGAGCGCCAGCACCTGGGTCATTCCCGAGCGGCCGCCGAACGTGAAGATCACCGACCTCGACGGGAGCCTGATTGCCAATCGCGGCACGACGGGCGGGGAAGCCGTGACGCTCAGCGACATGTCTCCCTACATTCCCGAAGCCATCATCGCCATCGAGGATCGCCGCTTCTACTCGCATTTCGGTTTCGATCCGATCGGCCTTGCCCGCGCCGTGGTGACGAACGTGGTGACCGGGCACGCCGTCCAGGGCGGCTCGACGCTGACGCAGCAGCTCGCCAAGAACCTGTTCCTGTCGCCGGATCGCACGCTGGAACGCAAGGTGCAGGAAGTGTTGCTGGCGCTGTGGCTGGAGCACAAGTACACCAAGGACCAGATCCTGACGATGTACCTGAACCGCGTCTATTTCGGCTCCAACGCCTACGGCGTCGAGGCAGCCTCGCGGCGCTACTTCAACAAGTCGGCCAAGGACGTCAATCTCGGCGAGGCGGCGATGCTCGCCGGCCTCGTGAAGGCTCCCTCGCGACTGTCGCCGGCTCGCGACCCGGCTGCCGCCGAGGCCCGTGCGCAATTGGTGCTGCAGGCCATGCAGGACCAGGGTTTCATCACCGAGGCCGATACCAAGACGGCGATGTCGCAGCCGCCGACGCGATCGAAGAGCTATTGGAGCGGCGCGGAAAACTATGTCGCCGACATGGTCATGGACCAGCTTCCGAAGTTGATCGGCGGAAACGTCAAGGAAGACCTGATCGTCGACACCACGCTCGACATGTCGCTCGAAGAGAAAGCCGAGAAGGCATTGAGCGACGTGCTCGAAAAGGACGGTAGGAAGCTCAACGCCTCGCAGGCCTCGCTTGTTTCCGTCGATGCGACGGGCGCCATCCGCGCGCTGGTCGGCGGCCGCGACTATGCACAGAGCCAGTTCAACCGCGCGGTTACCGCCAAGCGCCAGCCGGGTTCGGCCTTCAAGCCCTTCGTCTATACCGCAGCGCTGGAAGCGGGCCTGACGCCCAATTCGATCCGGAACGACATGCCGGTCAAGATCGGCAACTGGGCACCCGAAAACTACGAGCAGCGCTATAGCGGACCGGTGACGCTTGCGACAGCCGTGGCCAAGTCGCTAAATACGGTTGCCGCCCAGATCGTCGCGGAAGTCGGGCCGGATCAGGTCATCAAGGTCGCGCACAGGCTCGGCATCGAATCAGACCTGCAGGCCAATGCCTCGATCGCGCTCGGCACGTCCGAAGTGTCGCTGCTGGAGCTCACTTCCGCCTATGCGACGTTCATGAACGGCGGTTTCAAGGTGGCGCCGCATGTCATCACCAAGGTGACGACCGCCTCCGGCAAGGTGCTCTACCAGGCCAATACCGACAATCCCGAGCGCGTGCTGAACCCGGATATCGTCACCAACATGAACGCCATGATGGCCGGCGTCATCGCCTACGGCACCGGCAAGTCGGCGCGCATTCCCGGCTGGCAGGCGGCCGGCAAATCGGGCACGACGCAATCTTTCCGCGATGCGCTTTTCGTTGGCTTTACCAGCCATCTGACGACGGGTGTCTGGTTTGGCAACGACGACGGCAAGTCGATGCGCAAGGTGACCGGCGGCGGGCTGCCGGCCAAGGCATGGAAGGAATTCATGATCGCCGCCCACAAGGGCATCACGCCGACGCCGATCTTCGGCGGCGGTCAGATCATCGACAACGGCCTGCCGATGGCACAGACCGCGCCGAACGGCGACCAGCCGACGACGATCGGCAACATCATCTCCGGTGTGGCGGACAATGGGCAGCCAGTCCAGCAGCCGACCTTGCAGCAAAGACCGGCACAGCAGCCGATCCAGCCGCAGATCGTCAACCAGACAGCAGCCAACGAAGACCCGCAGGACCTGCCGCCGGCGAATCTCGCCGACGACGCAAATCCCTATAGCTCCAACCCCTATGACAGCAGCGATATTCCGCCTGCCGATGTCGGCGACAGCGGCGCGCCGGTCGCCACCGCGCGACCGCATCGCTCCTCGCTGCTCGACGTCATCCTCGGCCGATAAAATCGCAATTTTGCACCCACGGCGCCGCGCGTCATATATGGCGCGCTAGAGCGGGATGCCGAAAAGTGCGAGCGGTTTTCGGGCGACATCCCGCTCTAACTTTTTCATTTAGAGACGGATTCAGATTTCAGGTCGATTCGACCTGAAATCATCCGGCTCTGAGGTCGCTGTGGCACTTTAGATCCGCTGCGTGATTTTATCCCTAAATCGATCCCGATTTAAGGAATTATGCAGTAGACGCTTGCATGGCCGCGGCAAGGCTGCTCTGATACGCGGTCGCGTCAAATCCACGGGTCCTCGGCGCATATGGGACCATGTGGAATTTGGACGACAAACCATTTGTTTTGCTGGATTTCAGGCCATTTCCTGCCTTGCAGTCAGTAAAACCGCTACTTATATACGCGGCATCACCGCAGTCATGGCTGCGCAATCCTCAAGACCATCCCGTAAGGGGCTGTCAATGGAATGCCTGACAGGGGTTCCGATAGCTTGCTTCAAGGAGAGAATGACATGGCAAAAGTAATTGGTATCGACCTTGGAACGACAAATTCCTGCGTCGCCGTCATGGACGGCAAGGACGCGAAAGTGATCGAGAATGCCGAAGGCGCCCGGACGACCCCCTCCATGGTTGCCTTCTCAGACGACGGCGAACGCCTCGTCGGCCAGCCGGCCAAGCGTCAGGCTGTCACAAACCCCACGAACACCCTCTTCGCCGTAAAGCGCCTGATCGGCCGCCGCTACGAAGATCCGACCGTCGAGAAGGACAAGCACCTTGTTCCCTTCACGATCGTCAAGGGTGACAATGGCGACGCTTGGGTCGAAGCCCAGGGCAAGGGCTATTCGCCCGCGCAGATTTCCGCAATGATCCTTCAGAAGATGAAGGAAACCGCCGAATCCTATCTCGGCGAAAAGGTCGAAAAGGCCGTCATCACCGTTCCCGCATACTTCAACGACGCGCAGCGCCAGGCAACCAAGGATGCCGGCAAGATCGCCGGTCTCGAAGTCCTGCGCATCATCAACGAGCCGACCGCTGCCGCGCTCGCCTATGGTCTCGACAAGAAGGACGGAAAGACCATCGCCGTTTACGACCTTGGCGGCGGCACCTTCGATATCTCGATCCTCGAAATCGGCGACGGCGTCTTCGAAGTGAAGTCGACCAACGGCGACACCTTCCTCGGCGGTGAAGACTTCGACATGCGCCTCGTCGAATATCTCGTTGCCGAGTTCAAGAAGGACAACGGCATCGACCTCAAGGGCGACAAGCTTGCTCTGCAGCGCCTGAAGGAAGCTGCCGAGAAGGCCAAGATCGAACTTTCGTCCGCGCAGCAGACCGAAATCAACCTGCCCTTCATCACGGCAGACGCCACCGGTCCGAAGCACCTGACGCTGAAGCTGACGCGCGCCAAGCTGGAAAGCCTGGTCGACGATCTCGTCCAGCGCACCATCGCTCCGTGCAAGGCCGCTCTCAAGGATGCCGGCGTCACGGCTGCCGAGATCGACGAAGTCGTTCTCGTCGGCGGCATGAGCCGCATGCCGAAGGTGCAGGAAGTCGTCAAGCAGCTGTTCGGCAAGGAACCGCACAAGGGCGTCAACCCGGATGAAGTCGTCGCACTCGGCGCCGCCATCCAGGCCGGCGTTCTGCAGGGCGACGTCAAGGACGTTCTGCTGCTCGACGTGACCCCGCTGTCGCTCGGCATCGAAACGCTGGGTGGCGTCTTCACCCGTCTGATCGAACGCAACACGACGATCCCGACGAAGAAGTCGCAGACTTTCTCGACCGCCGACGACAACCAGTCGGCCGTGACCATCCGCGTCTCGCAGGGCGAGCGCGAAATGGCTGCCGACAACAAGCTGCTCGGCCAGTTCGACCTCGTCGGCCTGCCGCCGGCACCGCGCGGCGTACCGCAGATCGAAGTGACCTTCGATATCGACGCCAACGGCATCGTTCAGGTTTCGGCCAAGGACAAGGGTACAGGCAAGGAACAGCAGATCCGCATCCAGGCTTCCGGCGGTCTCTCCGACGCCGACATCGAAAAGATGGTCAAGGATGCAGAAGCTCACGCTGCTGAAGACAAGAAGCGCCGCGAGGGCGTTGAAGCCAAGAACCAGGCCGAAAGCCTGATCCACTCCAGCGAGAAGTCGCTGAAGGATTACGGCGACAAGGTCAGCGAAGCCGATCGCACCGCGATCTCGGACGCCATCGCAGCCCTCAAGACGGCAACCGAAGCTTCCGAGCCGGATGCCGAAGACATCAAGGCCAAGACCCAGACGCTCATGGAAGTTTCCATGAAACTCGGCCAGGCAATCTATGAGTCGCAGCAGGCGGAAGCAGCCCCGGGCGATGCCTCGGCAGCAACCGGCAAGGACGATGTCGTCGATGCCGACTACGAGGAAATCAAGGACGAAAACGACCACAAGCGGTCTGCATAAGCGCGAACCGAAAGGTTCTCGAGGAATTACTGCGCCGCGCGTCCTTTTGGACGCGCAAAGGTCGCAGTAGAATTTGAAGTGGCGCATAAGCCTTTCCTTAAATTGTATCAATTTAAGGGGTTAAGCGCATGATCCGGCTGCCTTTGGCAGCCGGAAATCCATTTCCGGGGTTCTAATCCTTAATGGCAAAAGCGGATTTTTACGAGACGTTGGGCGTCTCCAAGACGGCGGACGAGAAAGAGCTGAAGAGCGCCTTTCGCAAGCTGGCAATGCAATATCATCCGGACAAGAATCCGGACGACAGCAGCGCCGAGCGGAAGTTCAAGGAAATCAACGAGGCCTATGAAACGCTCAAGGACCCGCAGAAGCGCGCGGCCTATGACCGTTACGGCCATGCTGCCTTCGAGCATGGCGGCATGGGCGGCGGCGGCGGTTTTGGCGCCGGCTTCGGCGGTGGTGGCTTCTCCGATATTTTCGAGGATATTTTCGGCGAGATGATGGGTGGCGGTCGCGCACGCGGTCGCTCTTCCGGTGGTCGCGAGCGCGGCGCCGATCTTCGCTACAATATGGAAATCTCGCTGGAAGAGGCCTTCAGCGGCAAGACGGCGCAAATCCGCGTCCCGACCTCGCTCACCTGCGACGTCTGTTCGGGCTCGGGCGCGAAGCCCGGAACGCAGCCGAAGACCTGCGGCACCTGCCAGGGTTCTGGTCGCGTGCGCGCCGCCCAGGGCTTCTTCTCCGTCGAGCGCACCTGCCCGACCTGTCATGGCCGCGGCCAGATCATCCCCGATCCCTGCACGAAATGTCACGGCCAGGGCCGGGTGACCGAGGAGCGCTCGCTCTCCGTCAACATTCCGTCGGGCATCGAAGACGGCACGCGCATTCGCCTGCAGGGCGAAGGCGAAGCGGGCGTGCGCGGCGGCCCTTCGGGCGACCTCTATATCTTCCTGTCGGTCAAGCCGCATGAATTCTTCCAGCGGGATGGCGCCGATCTCTATTGCGCGGTGCCGATCTCGATGACGACGGCAGCGCTCGGCGGCACCTTCGACGTGGCAACGCTCGACGGTACCAAGTCGCGCGTCACCGTTCCCGAAGGAACGCAGGTCGGCAAGCAGTTCCGCCTGAAGGGCAAGGGCATGCCGGTGCTGCGCTCCAGCCAGGTCGGTGATCTCTACATCCAGATCCAGATCGAGACACCGCAGAAGCTGACCAAGCGCCAGCGCGAATTGCTGCAGGAATTCGAGCAGATCTCTTCGAAGGACAATAATCCCGAATCGACGGGCTTCTTTGCCCGCATGAAGGATTTCTTCGATACGTTCAGCGACTGAGCCGCGAATTAAAAGTGTTTCACATGAATCCGGCCGATGATTCGGCCGGATTTTTTGTTTGGGCACGCGAATCACTCGTCAGCTTGCGAATCAGCCCCAGGTGAGCGGATCGAGCCGGAGATAGAAGGCGAGACGCTCGCGATCCGGTTCCACGATCTCCAGTGTCTCGAACAGGATCGAAAAGGCCCTTTGCGCCTGTACGGGCGTCGCCCAGCTTTCTTCGGCGTTGGCAATCATCAGCGAGAGATCGACATAGCGATCCGCCTTGCCGACCCGACCGAGATCGATCAGCCCAGTACATTCAAGGCTATGCGGATCGACCATGAAGTTTGGCATACAGGCATCGCCATGGCAGAGAACCTTGTCGGTGGCCTCCCGAGCGAGCCGGATGGG
The DNA here is from genome assembly GCF_044769665.1 of Rhizobium sp. NPDC090279. Taxonomy (NCBI): domain Bacteria; kingdom Pseudomonadati; phylum Pseudomonadota; class Alphaproteobacteria; order Hyphomicrobiales; family Rhizobiaceae; genus Rhizobium; species Rhizobium sp. NPDC090279. Next base: position 17,136 of record NZ_JBIVYI010000016.1, read on the forward strand.
CAGATCGCGCTCGACGCGATCAAGCAGTTCGCGGGCTGGCTTATTCCAATCCTCCGGCGGCAGGAAATCCGGGTTTACCGCATCGCGCGAGACCACATCCACCGCCCGCGCGAACATCAGCGACAGGCTACGATCGAAGGGGCATTGACCGATCGGCTGCCCGTGAAGAGATTTCAGTTGCCGCACCATCGACGGCCAGGCCTTCAGCAAGGCATCGCCATCCAGTTCAGCCGCCGGTATGCCGGAGATTGCCGTCATGACCAGGCACGCCCCCTCCTCCGCCTCGCGCCAGTCGATGACTTCGGGAACGGCGATCCCCCTGCCCTTTAGCCAAAGCAGCCGGTCGCGCTCGCCGGCAAGATCGGCAGACCGCGCAGATGCCGCGATCTTCGCATAGGCGTGGCCGTCTTCGCGCCGAAAGACGAAATCACCCGATTCGCCCGTCTTCACGCGTGTCCAGTCGACATGCGTATCTGCGAGCAGTGTTTTTGCAGAATCCAATGGATGGCCCCTCTTGCCCGAAACTTTGCCGAGCATGGCGATATAGGTAGCGCCATGCGCCAATACCAACCGTTGCAGGAATTCAAATCCCGAGATGGCGAATCAGATTGTTTCGCATAGATCCTGGCGATGATTCGCCCGGACCTTTGTTTGGAGGGCAAATCACCCACCCTCGTGGTTCGAGACAGCCCTGCGGGCCTCCTCACCATGAGGGCTGATCCTCTCGCCTTGTCTCAGCTTCCGCGGACCCGCGGCTCACTCCACCCTCATCCTGAGCCTGTCGAAGGACGAGGGTGGCCCTTGACGGCGCCTTATACCATTGCCGACGGCAAAATCCTTGCACTTGGGCGGGGTTCGGCATACCCCTCGGCCACTGACTGAGAATCAGAAAGACCGATGCCGAACAAGGTTTTCATCTCGCGCCTGAAGCTCTCCGACTTCCGCAACTATGCGGCAGCGGCGCTGACACTTGACGAGCGGCATGTGGTGCTGACCGGCGACAATGGCGCGGGCAAGACCAATCTCATGGAAGCAGTATCACTGCTGTCGCCCGGCCGCGGCCTGCGCCGCGCCGCCTATGCCGATGTCACCCGGGTCAGCGCACCGGGTGGATTTTCGATCTTCGCCGAGCTCGAAGGCATGGAGGGCATCGTCGAGATCGGCACAGGCATCGATACGACCGATGAGAGTGGTGCGCGCCGGCTCAGAATCAACGGCACGCCGGCCAAGGCCGTCGATGAACTCACCGATCACCTACGCCTTCTCTGGCTGACGCCCGCGATGGATGGCCTCTTCACCGGCGGCTCCTCGGAGCGCCGCCGCTTCCTTGACCGGCTGGTGCTGTCGCTCGATCCCGCCCATGGCCGTCGCGCCAGCGATTTCGAGCGTGCCATGCGCAGCCGCAACAAGCTGCTGTCCGAAAGCCGGTTCGATCCGTCCTGGCTTGGGGGTATCGAGGAGCAGATGGCGAGCCTCGGCATCGCCATGGCGATCGCGCGGCAGGAAATGCTCGGCCTTCTGTCGCGGCTGATTGCCGAGACGCGCGAGACGACGCCTTTCCCCTCGGCAGCGCTGGAGCTATCCGGCTTCCTCGACGGACAGTTCCATCGGCCGGCCGTCGACCTGGAAGACATTTACGCAGACATGCTGCGCGAGGGACGTTACCGCGATGCGGCCGCCGGCCGCACGCTGGATGGGCCACACCGGGCCGATCTTCTCGTGCGCCATCGCGAAAAGGACATGGAGGCGGAGCGCTGCTCGACCGGCGAGCAAAAGGCGCTGCTTGTCGGCCTTATCCTTGCCCATGCGCGCCTTGTCGGCAACCTCACGGGCCATGCGCCGATCCTGCTGCTTGACGAGATCGCCGCGCATCTCGACGAAGGCCGGCGCGCGGCACTTTTCGATCTCATCGACGGGCTCGGCGGCCAGGCCTTCATGACCGGCACGGACAAGGCGATGTTCTCGGCCCTTGGCGAGCGCGCGCAATTCTTTACCGTGGCGCATGGCGGCATTTCGAAATCCTAGCGTCTCCTTTGCCGCGATTGTGCTAGACTCGTCAATATGGACCCTTTGACCTCAGACGAAATCGGCCGCTATCACCGCCATATCCTCCTGCCGGAGGTCGGCGGCGCCGGCCAGCAAAAATTGAAGGCGGCCCGCGTACTAGTCATCGGTGCCGGCGGCCTTGGTGCGCCGGTGCTGCAATATCTCGCCGCCGCCGGCGTCGGCACGCTTGGCATTGCCGATGACGACCGCGTTTCGCTGTCCAACCTGCAGCGGCAGGTCATTCACGACACGGGCACGATCGGCGAGATGAAAACCCGGAGCGCGGCAGAGGCCATCGCGCGGCTCAACCCGCATGTGCGCACCATTCGCTTCGAGGAGCGCTTCAGCCCGGACACGGCTGCGCGGCACCTCGCCGGCTTCGATCTCGTCATCGATGGCTCCGATAATTTCGACACGCGCTATGCGGCTGCCGATGCGACCGAGGCGGCGCGCCTGCCGCTGGTAACCGGCGCTGTCGGACGATTCGACGGGTCGGTGACCACCCTGAAGCCTTATGAAAGCGATGCGGATGGCAACCCCCATCCGCGCTATCGCGATCTGTTTCCCGCGCCACCGCCGGAAGGCCTCATCCCCAGCTGCGCGGAGGCGGGAATCATCGGCGCACTCACCGGCGTCATCGGCACGCTGATGACGATGGAGGCGATCAAACTTATCACCGGTATCGGCGAGCCGCTGATCGGCCGCCTGCTGCTCTATGACGGGCTTTCCGCACGCTTCGAAACCGTGCGCTATCGCCGTAAACGCCCTCGGGTCGCGGCGGAATGAGCGATATTACAATTCAAAGGCTCAATGGTCGCTTTGACCGCTGGGATGCGTTGCTGGATCTTATCCTGACATCCTTCGCCTATATGAACGGGCGCATTGATCCGCCCTCCTCGGCGCTCGCGTTGACGCCGGAGATATTGAAGGCGAAGGCGATCAGCGAGATCGCATACATTGCACTTGAGGGCGAGCAGCTGGCCGGCTGCATTTTCTGCCGGCCGGAGGCGGAAAGCCTTTACGTCGGCAAGCTCGCCGTGCTGCCTGCAGCGCAGGGCAAGGGTATCGGCAAGCGCCTGCTTGTTATGGCCGAGGCTACGGCGCGAAAGCTTTGCCTCAAAGACTTGCGGCTGGAAACGCGGATCGAGCTCATCAACAATCACGCCACCTTCACTGCCTGGGGCTTCCGGAAGACAGCGGAGAATCGCCATGCCGGCTTCGATCGGACGACATCAATTGAGATGCGCAAGGCGATTGCCTAGCGCATCCTCATCCGCTGAATCGGTTTCTTACGCCTCGCGCGGCGGGATGCGGGTAATGCGGGCGCCCATGGCATTCAGCCGCTCCTCGATGCGCTCGTACCCCCGCTCGATCTGCTGGGCGTTGTTGATGACGCTCGTGCCCTCGGCGCACATCGCCGCAATCAGCATCGCCATGCCGGCGCGAATATCTGGGCTTTCGAGCTGTGCGGCGCGCAGCTTGGAAGGGCCGGCGACGATGGCGCGATGCGGGTCGCACAGCACGATGCGGGCACCCATGGCGATCAACTTGTCGACGAAGAACATACGGCTTTCGAACATTTTTTCGAACATCAGCACGACGCCGTCGCATTGCGAGGCGGTGACGATGGCGATCGACATGGTGTCGGCCGGAAAGGCCGGCCAGGGCTGGTCCTCGATCTTCGGGATATGACCGCCGAAATCGGGCTGGATCTTCATCTCCTGACCGGATCGGACGATCAGGTCGTCGCCATCGATCTGGCAGCGGATGCCAAGGCGCTCGAAGGTCATCAGGGTGGAGCGCAGATGCTCGACGCCGGCACGGCGAATGGTGATTTCCGAACCGGTCACGGCGGCAAGGCCGATCAGCGAACCAACCTCATTGTGATCGGGGCCGATACGATGCGATGCGCCACTCAGCCGCTGGCCCCCGTGGATGGTCATCATGTTGGTGCCGACGCCCTCAATGCGAGCGCCCATGGCAATCAGAAAGCGCGCGAGATCCTGGACATGCGGCTCGGAGGCGCAATTGCGCAGGATTGTCGTTCCCTCAGCGAAAACCGCAGCGCAAAGCGCGTTTTCCGTTGCCGTCACCGACGGCTCGTCGAGAAAGACATCGGCACCGCGCAATCCTTCGGTGCGGAAGCTGTAGACACTGTTGACCTCGATCCTGGTGCCGAGCTGTTCCAGCGCCAGGAAATGCGTATCGACGCGCCGGCGGCCGATGACATCGCCGCCGGGCGGCGGCAGGGTGATTTCGCCACAGCGCGCCAGCATCGGGCCGGCAAGCAGGATAGAGGCGCGGATGCGAGCGCAGAGATCGGGATCGAGATTGGCGGGCCGCAGCTCCCGCGCCTCGATTTCGAGTTGGTTGCGGCCGAGCCAGCGCACTTTCGCACCGACCGACTGGATCAGCTCCACCAGCGCCTCGACATCGCGGATGCGCGGCACGTTGCTGAGCTCGACGCGTTGATCGGTCAGAAGCGATGCGGCGATGATCGGCAATGCGGCATTCTTGTTGCCGCTCGGCTCGATCTCGCCCGACAGCTTGAAGCCGCCCTCGACCACATATTGAATCCGCTCATGCGGCAGCGCACGCGCCATGGTTTCCGCCCTTCCTGATTTGTGTTTGTGGTCACCTCTGGGCCGGCTTTGTGACATGCACATGACCGGCCGGAGGCAATAAAGATCAAATTTGAAGCGGGCGTCGTCTGCTTCGCTTTGGCCGGAGAATCAGCGATTCGCTTATCGGAACGGCAGCACGCGATTGGGCGGCCGATGGCCGTCGATGAAAGTGCGGATGTTGATGATGACCTTGTCGCCCATGTCGATACGGCCCTCGAGCGTGGCCGAACTCATGTGCGGCAGGATCACCACCTTGCCCTCATTAGCAAGCTTCACCAGCTTCGGATTGACAGCCGGTTCGTTCTCGAACACATCGAGGCCGGCGCCGGCGATCTTGCCCTCGCGCAGGATCTTGATCAGCGCCGTTTCGTCGATGACGTCGCCGCGCGCCGTGTTGACGATGTAGCTCGTCGGCTGCAGCAGTGCCAGGCGGCGGGCCGAGATCAGATGGTAGGTGGCCGGTGTCGAGGGGCAATTGACCGAGACGATATCGACGCGGGCGAGCATCTGGTCGAGGCTGTCCCAATAGGTCGCCTCCAGCTCGTCTTCCGTCGCCGGATTGACGCGCTTGCGATTGTGATAATGGATCGAAAGGCCGAACGCCTTGGCGCGACGGGCGACGGCCGTGCCGATCCGCCCCATGCCAACGATGCCGATTCGCTTGCCGTGGATGCGGCGGCCGAGCATCCAGGTGGGTGACCATCCGGCCCATTCGCCGGGATTGTCGGTCAGCACGCGCGCACCTTCCGCCAGGCGCCGCGGCACGGCGAGGATCAGCGCCATGGTCATGTCGGCGGTATCTTCGGTCAGCACATTCGGCGTGTTGGTGACGGTGATGCCACGACGGGCGGCGGCCTCGACATCGATATGATCCGTGCCATTGGAGAAGCTGGCGATCAGCTTCATCTGCGGTCCGGCCTCGTCGATCACCTCGGCGTCGATGCGGTCGGTGACCGTCGGCACCAGCACGTCGACCGAACGGACGGCCTGAATGAGCTCGTCCTTGGTGCGCGGACGATCGTCGATGTTGAGCTCGGCATCGAAGAGCTCGCGCATGCGCGTCTCCACCGCATCCGGCAGTTTGCGCGTGACGTAGACCTTCGGTTTTTTCTTCGTCGTCATGGCGAGCGGCGATGCCTTGTTCAGATGTTCTTAACCAAGAAGCGGGATAATTTTCCCGTTCCGGCATTTCTACCAGACCCGCAGGCGAAGACAAATAAAACTCGCTGACGCGATCCGAGGATTTGCCGCTCACCGGAGCGAAAGGCCGCCGGAACGGCGCCTTTGTCATGACGAACGAACGGAAATCCCATGCGTGGCAAAGTATTGAAGTCCTGCGCCATTTTCGCAATCGGCCTGATGATGACCGCTGTGTCGGCCGATCTTGCCGCAGCACAAGCCGCCAAGGGGCCGAGCGGCCTGCCGCTGCCGCGCTTCGTCACGCTGAAGTCGAAGCGGGTCAATCTGCGCATCGGCCCGAGCGCGGATTATGCCGTGTCGTGGCTCTACCTCAAGCAGGGGTTGCCGGTCGAGATCATCCAGGAATATGATAATTGGCGGCGCGTGCGCGACGCCGACGGCACGGAGGGCTGGGTCAACCAGTCGCTGCTGTCGGGCCAGCGTTCGGCCATCGCCGCGCCGTGGATGAAGGGCAAGGGCAAGGCCGTCTTCGTCAACATGCGGCGCGAATCCCAGCCATCCGCCGCCGTCATCGCCAAGCTACAGCCCGGCGTGATGATGAGCGTCAAGGAATGCACCGGCGACTGGTGCCTCGTGACCACCGACGGTACCGAGGGATGGGTGGCGCAATCCGAGATCTGGGGCGCTTATCCCGGCGAAGCCTTCAAATAACGAAACCTGATCGCTCCGCGACGCAAGCAACCGCGCGACTTTTCCGGCGCAATGCTATATCCGGGATCGGACAAGGAGACCTGCGATCTTGGGCTATGTGCTGGGCGTTTTCGGCGTTGCCATCGTCATGTTCGCCTCGACGAACATAGACGACATCTTCGTCCTTCTCGGCTTTTTCGCCGATCCGAAATTTCGGGCAAGGCAGATCGTCATCGGGCAATATCTTGGTATAGGCCTCCTATACGGCATCAGCGTCGTTGCCTCGCTTCTCGTTCTCGTCATCCCCGCCACCTATATCGGCCTGCTCGGGTTTGCGCCGATCTATTTCGGCATCAGGCGATTGTGGGAACTCTGGAACGGCATCGACACGGGCGATAATCCGGAAGATCATGCGACGGCTTCGGCGGGACACGGAAACATCGTGGCCGTGACGCTGGTGACGATCGCCAATGGTGGCGACAATATCAGCGTCTACACGCCGATCTTCGCCACCCGTTCCGCCTATGAGATCCTGACCATCGGCTGCATCTTCGCAGTTATGACCGTGATCTGGCTCGGTGCGGCGCATTCCCTCGTCAATCATCCGACCTTGGGAGCACCCATTCGGCGCTACGGAAACAGGATCGTGCCATTCGTTCTGATCGTGCTCGGGGTGCTCATCCTGCATGAGGCGGAGACTGCAAAGCTCGTTCTGGGTTAATTCGCACGTCGATCCATGGACATGCTTCGACAAGGCATCTCCGATAAACGCATTTCCTCCGGCATTGCTACTGGCATTCATGGCGACGCCGCGATCCCGCAACCTTAAGTAATTTCCTCCGTGAATTGCGAACCACACAATGATAGGCTGAGCGGGCTCATGACTTCGAACTTCACTAGTTTTGAGGATCAAAATGTCATTTTCGGAAGAAAAAGTATGGGATCAGATCAAAGATGGCTGGTCCCGGATGTCATTCAAGGAACGGTTCCTATGGGAGACCATCAAACGCCCTCCCGAAGAATGGCAGCTGCGAGGATATGGCAAATGTTGGGTGGTCGCCCTAATCGGCTCGACGGTAATCTACTATAATCACTACGAGCACGGCTTCGATCCCTCGCCGTGGCATCAATATGGATACATCGATCGATATCAAGGCTTGCAATACCAGCTTGAAGAGGCGGTGCAGAGGCAACTTCAAATCATCACTACTGGATACGATGTCGGTCCTTACGGGGGGCCGCCAATTCCTGGCGAATATCTAGAATCATGATCTCGATTTCTTACTTAGTAAGAGCCAAGCTTGCGGCATCCGCCACGGAAAAAGCCATCGGCAACAAGCTGCCTCCGATGGCTCGCCACTTTGTTAAAGCGTCGACAACTTGTCAGAGAAGCCCGAATTCCTTTGCGGCCTCCGATAGCGACCGCATCGGCCGCGGGCCGATCTGTTCGATGACGATGGCGGCGGCGAGATTGCCGAGCTTGGCGCAATCTTCCAGACCACGGCCCTGCGTATAGCCGAACAGGAAGCCGGCCGCGAAAAGATCGCCGGCGCCGGTCGTGTCGACGCGCTCCTCGATCGGATGGGCATCGACGACATAGCGCTCGTTGCCGCGCACGATGACGGCACCGTCCTTGCCTGTCGTCACGGCGGCGATCTTGCAATCCGCCGAAATCAGGCTCAGCGCCTTCTCGAAATCATCGGTCTCGTAGAGCGAGAGTGCTTCATCGCGATTGGCGAAGACGATATCGATAGTGCCCGAGCGCATGAGATCGAGGAATTCGTCGCGGTAGCGGCCGACGCAGAAGCTGTCGGAGAGCGTCATCGACATTTCCCGGCCGTGGGCATGGGCGATGCGGGCACATTCGCGGATCGCTTCCTTGGCGCGCGGCGGGTCCCAGAGATAGCCTTCGAAATAGGTCACCTTGGCATCGGCAACGACATCTTCCTCGACATCCTCGGGGCCAAGTTCGACGCAGGCGCCGAGATAGGTGTTCATGGAACGCTCGCCGTCCTCGGTCACGAAGATCATCGAACGGGCGGTCGGCGGAAATGTGCCCTTCGCCCTTGTCTCGTAGTGAACGCCCTGGGCGCGGATATCGTGGGCGAAGATCTCGCCGAGCTGGTCTTCGGCGACCTTGCCGAAATAGGCCGCCTTGCCACCGAAGTTCGCGACACCCGCCGCCGTGTTGCCGGCACTGCCGCCCGAGGCTTCCAGAGCCGGACCCATACGCGAATAGAGAAGTTCGGCGCGCTCGGCGTCGATGAGGTTCATCGCGGCCTTGGTGATCTTGTTGTCGATCAGGAACTGATCATTGCAACGGGCGATAATGTCGACGATGGCATTGCCAACGGTCAGTACATCGAAGCGAGTCATCTATAGGAGGGTCCCGGAATTGGTGATAGCCGGTATCCGGTATTATCGGTTTTTCCGAAGTTTGGAAGAAAAATCAGCGCCAGCGCGGCCAACTTATTTCCATTCAGTCATTTGGCTGTCACTTTCTATCTTTAAATGCTTATCAAGCGGCTGGGATGGGAAGCTCGAAAGACTTCCGAGCCAGCCTGGGAAGGAATGATGCCTTCCGCCTCACCGGTACGCGGGCCGACCACGGATGAACTGGCGGCATGTGCACCGGGGGGACCCGTCCGGCGAAGCCGGATGGACAAGAGCGGGCTTGGCCCGCTTTTTTTGTTTTGCAGGTTCTCACACGTACGGCGCTTCGCGACCCTTCAGATTCACTCCTGGCGCTTCAAGTGCTTGATTTTGCGCATGTCATCGTCGCAAAACCGTAGCGCAGTTTTGCGCGACATGCTTCAAGCAAGCTGCTACAACGTCCGGATCGCCCTTCCCCAAGCCACGATCTTTCACGACCCCGCCCGGCATGTCCGAAATCCTTACCGACGTTCTTCCGGTCTTCCTGCTCATCCTCGTCGGCTGGGTGATCGTGCGCACCGGCCTTCTGAAGGCCGAGGTCGGCGAGGCCATGAGCGAATTCGTCTTCAAGATCGCGGTGCCGCTCCTGCTGTTCCAGACCATCGCGGAGGCGGACTTTCGTGGCGCTTCGCCCTTTCGATTGTGGATCGCCTATTTCTCCGGCGTCGCCATCACCTGGGCAGCAGGCCATGTCGTCGCGACGCGGCTGTTCGGGCGGGATGCGCGCATCGGCGTTCTCGCCGGCGTTTCCTCGGCCTTCGCCAACACGATCTTTATCGGCCTGCCGCTGGTGGGGCGTACCGTCGGGCCTGATGGCGTCATGGCGATGTCGATCCTGATTGCAGTGCATCTGCCGACCATGATGATCGCCGGCACGCTGCTGATGGAACAGGCGGAGCGCAGGGAGAATCCCGGCGCCGGCCGCAGCACCAGCCAGCTGCTGCGGCAGGTGGGCAGCAATCTCATCCGCAATCCGCTCGTCATCGGGCTTTTCTGCGGCCTCATCGTCCATCTGACCAGCCTTCCCATTCCGGCGACGCTCGGCACCGTCGTCGACAGCATCGCCAATATCGCCGGCCCGGCGGCGCTGATTTCGCTCGGCATGGCGCTACGGCAATACGGACTATCCGGCAATCTCGGCATTACCAGCGTGATTGCCGCCTTCAAGCTGTTTCTGCTGCCGGCCTGCGTGCTGGCGGCCGGGCTTCTGCTCGGCCTCAGTCCGGAATGGCGGGCCGCACTCGTGCTCACGGCGGCAGTTCCTACAGGTGTGAACGCCTGGCTGATTGCCAATCGCTTCGGCGTGGGTCACAGTCTCGCCGCCTCGACGATTACCTTGACGACGGCGCTCGGGGCGTTCTCGGTGTCGCTTTGGGCCTATCTGCTCGGATAGCCGAGGCTCGAATCCGCCGATCGCAACAGCAACTCTCCGCTTTCGGAGACGCAGGCGTGAAAATGGTCATAGTTTTGCGCATCCCGGCCTTCCCACCCGGAGCGCAGCAAAGGATGGCACATGAATATTGCAGCTCCCATCGCCAACCCCGCTTCGGCCTATTCGCAGAAGGTCTTCGTGCTCCAGGGCGGCGGCGCGCTCGGCTCCTATCAGGCCGGCGCCTTTCAGGCATTGCGCGAACAGAATATCGAGCCGGACTGGATCGCCGGCATCTCGATCGGCGCGATCAATGCCTCGATCATGGCCGGCAACGTACCCGGCGAGCGGCTTGAGAAGTTGCGCTCCTTCTGGAACAAGGTGACTGTTCATCTTCCCGTCGACATGCTGATGCAGGACCGGCGCCAGACCAACCCCTTCTATCGCTCGGTCAGCAGCTGGTGGGTGTCGACCTTCGGCGCACCCGGCTTCTTTTCGCCCTGGCAGATTCCGGCCTGGTTCCAGCCGCGCGGCTCGGCCGCCGCGACCAGCGTCTACGACACCGAGCAACTGCGCCAGACGCTGCTCGATCACGTCGATTTCGACCGAATCAATCACGGTCCGGTGCGGTTGAGCCTCGGCGCGGTCAACGTGCGTACAGGCAACTTCGCCTTCTTCGACAACAAGGACACCAAGATCACGCCGGAACACATCATGGCGAGCGGCGCCCTGCCGCCCGGCTTTCCTGCGGTCAAGATCGGCAATGAGCATTACTGGGACGGCGGCCTGGTCTCGAACACGCCACTCAGCTACGTGCTGCGCAATGGCGCCGATATCGATACCGTCGTATTTCAGGTCGATCTCTTCAGCGCCACCGGCCCGCTGCCGCAGGATCTCGAGGAAGTGGAGGAGCGGCGCAAGGACATCACCTATTCGAGCCGCACCCGGCTCAACACCGATCTCTTCCTGGAGCGCCATCGCCTGCGGCGCGCGATATCCGACCTCTATGCGCGCCTTCCCGAAGAGGCCAAGGCCGATCCGGAGATCAAGAAGCTGGAGAAGCACTGCTCCGACTACGGCGTCACCATCATCCACCTGATTTACCGCAACAAGCAGTTTCGCTCGCATTCGAAGGATTACGAGTTTTCGGCGCTGTCCATGCACGAGCATTGGGAGGCCGGATTGCGCGACGCTCGCAAGGCGCTGATTGCCGAAGACTGGCGCATGCCGCCGAGCGCCGAAGATGGATTGAAGGTCTTCGACCTGGATCAGAGAACACGCTCCCGCCGGCACGCGATCTGACCATGCAACACCAAAAAACCCGGCCCTGGCGGCCGGGTTTTTCGTGTTGATCCTCTGATTTGCCTTAGTTCGTCGCGGCCGGCGCGTTCGGGTCCGGCAGCGGCTCCGGCGTATCGGCGAGCGTGCGCAGATAGGCGATCACGTTGGCGCGATCCTCTTCCTTCGGCAGGCCGGCAAAGCCCATTGCCGTTCCGGCAACGAACTTCTTCGGAGCTGCGAGGAAGTGATAGAGGTGATCGTAGGTCCACTTCTCCGAACCGCCCTTGGAGAAATCCTTCATGCCGGACGAATAGGCGAAGCCCTCGTGCTCGCCGACGGGGCGGTCAATGATACCCCAGAGATCGGGACCAACCTTGTTTGGCCCTCCCTTCTCTCCGGAATGACAGGCCTGACACTTCTTGAAGATCGTTTCGCCGACCTTGGCATCAGCCTTCTGCAGCAGCTGAGCGATCGGCGTTTCCGGCTTGGCGGCGGCAGCCTTTTCGCCCGCAGCCGGTTCCTCGGTTGCGACAATGGCAAAACCGGGCTTTTCCGGCGTCTCTGAATGGAAAATAAATCCTGACGCGAGCGACACGGACTTCAACACGAACAGCGTGGCCAAAAGTGCCCCGACTCCCATGTTCACGTAGGATGAATTCATCTGCTATGCTCCCCTCGCCGCCGGCATCCTCCGCCGGCCCATCTTGAATTCGCGCGAAACCTATGTCTTTTGGCTGTTTCTTGCAACGCTGTAAACGGTCTCCACCATGAGACGTTTTGACACTTTTCCCTCGGGAATAGAAGGCCCAACAATGACAGATTCGAATTTAGACAAGACGCTGGTCCTTATTCCCGCCCGCATGGCTTCCACTCGCCTGCCGGGCAAGCCGCTCGCCGATATTTGCGGCCTGCCCATGATCGTACAGGTTGCCAAGCGCGCGCGCGAGGCGGCGATCGGTCGCATCGTCGTCGCCGTCGACCACGAGGATACCTATGCCGCTGTCGCCAATGTCGGCTTCGAGGTCGTCATGACGCGCACCGATCATCAGTCCGGCTCGGACCGCATCTATGAGGCCTTGCAGGCCGTCGATCCCGAAGGCCGCGCCGAAATCATCGTCAATGTTCAGGGCGACCTTCCCACAATCGATCCCGAGACCATCCGCGCCGCGCTGCGCCCGCTCGAAGATCCGGCCGTCGACATCGCGACGCTGACCGTCGAGATCAAGGACGAGGAAGAAAAGACAGCGCCGAGTGTCGTCAAGGTCGTCGGGTCGGCGATTTCCGACAATCGTCTGCGCGCGCTCTATTTCACCCGGACGACCGCGCCTTACGGCAATGGTCCGCTCTACCATCATATTGGCCTTTATGCCTATCGCCGCACGGCGCTTGCCAAATTCGTCAGCCTCGGCCCGTCGCCGCTGGAACGGCGCGAATCACTAGAGCAGCTCAGGGCGCTGGAGGCCGGCATGCGCATCGATGTCGAGATCGTTGACACGGTCCCGCTCGGTGTCGATACTCCCGCTGACCTCGAAAAGGCCAGACGTATCCTCTCCGCCGCTTCTTGATAGACGGCATTCCCCCAAGGGCAGTCCCATGATTACCAAGACCAACAAGATCTCCTTCCAGGGCGACTACGGCGCCAATTCCGACATGGCCAGCCGTGACATGTTCCCGACCATGGAGCCGCTGCCCTGCCAGACCTTTGAGGATGCACTGACCGCCATCGAGAATGGCGACGCCGATCTCGGCATGATTCCGATCGAGAACACTATTGCCGGCCGCGTTGCCGACATCCATCACCTGCTGCCGGAATCGCGCCTGCATATCGTCGGCGAATATTTCATGCCGATCCGCTTCCAGCTGATGGTCCTGCCCGGCGTCAAGAAGGAAGAAATCCGCACGGTTCACAGCCATATCCACGCGCTCGGCCAATGCCGCAACATCGTGCGAGCCAATGGCTGGAAGCCCGTCATCGCCGGTGATACCGCGGGTGCGGCCAAGCTGGTGCAGGAAACCGGCGACCGCAGCATGGCGGCGCTGGCACCGCGGCTGGCTGCCGATCTCTATGGCCTCGAAATCATCGCCGAGAATGTCGAGGACACCGAAAACAACATGACGCGCTTCGTCGTCCTGTCGCGCGACGAGCACTGGGCGGAACGCAGCGCGCCGGACGAAAAGATCGTCACGACCTTTGTCTTCAACGTCCGCAACATTCCGGCAGCGCTCTACAAGGCACTTGGCGGCTTTGCGACCAACGGCATCAACATGACGAAGCTCGAAAGCTATCAGCTCGGCGGCCGTTTTGTCGCGACGCAGTTCTATGCCGACATCGAGGGCCATCCCTCCGATCCGCACGTGCGCCGCGCGCTGGAAGAACTGCGCTTCTTTTCGGAGAAAGTTCGGATTCTGGGTGTCTACAAGGGCCACCCAACGCGGGGCGATCTTTAGGCAACCGCTATCACGACGCCTTGGTTACGACTTCGATTCGATGCCCATCCGGATCGATGACGAAGGCTGCGAAATAGCTCGGGCCATAATGCGGCCGAAGACCAGGTGCGCCATTGTCCTTGCCGCCATGAGCCAATGCGGCCTGATGGAATAGGACGACGGCTTCCCGGTTTGGCGCGGCAAAGGCGAGATGGAAGCCCGCGCCTGGCGCATGGGCCTCGGGGCCCCGCAATTTGATGGCAAACTTATCGCCACCACCCGCAGGGCCGTATCCGATCGCCTGGTCGGGATCGCTGGGGGTCAAGTCTTCCCAAACCCTGACATAACCGAGCGGCGCGAAGGCGGCGTCGTAGAACGCGGCGGCTTTCTCGATATCCGCGACACCGAATGAAATATGATGCAGCAATTGCGCCTCGCATGGCTCTGGATTTAGCGATCAGTTTCTTCTGCGAATGCCGGAAGTCAACTCGAATGAGGGCGCGAGTCCTTTGTGAGAGCTGCAGGTTTTACATGGATGCAGGAGATAGCAGAAGCCTAGCCCACACGGGCAGAACTTCAACATCTGGCACAAACCCGGGCCACCTCGTGGTTCGAGGCATCACCGTTTTCGCTGCGCTTAACGGTGCTGCACCTCACCATGAGGTGGATCATGCCCTGGGCGGGCACAAAGGATCAGCCCTCATGGTGAGGTGTGGAAGCCCGAAGGGCTGCAGCCTCGAACCACGAGGGCGGATGGCTAGGCCACATTCATTTATCCGGCTCACAAACACGCAGGCGATGGCCGTCCGGATCGAGCACGACGAAGGTCGGGCCGAAATCCATCGTCGTCAGCTCCTGCGCGATCGGCAGGCCGCGCGCCTTCCAGTCCCTGTAATGCTGTTCGACGGCGCCGACGCCTTCGACCATGAAGCCCAGTTCGCCGCGATTGCCGATGGCAGAGGGCTGCGGCTCGACGCTGCTGCGGCGCCAGAGGCCGAGACTGAGACCGTTGTCGAGCGAGAAAGCCACGAAGTTCGGCGACGCGAAGGCCGGCTCGCAGCCGAACAGATCGCGGTAGAACGGCGCGCTTTCGCCGGGGTCCTTGACGTAGAAAATGATGAGGTTCGGGTTGGTCATTTGGATATTCCTCTTGTCTTGATGGATATAGGGGCATGCAGATGCGGTCCGGCAGGCCGGGTGGAGCTTGCCGGTGGAAGGCCAGTGAGCGTGTCAGAAGGTAAGCTTTGAGCTGGCGGAGGCGGCTAGCGCATCCGCTCTTCCTCACGGTAAGGGGCGCACCCGTCCAGGAAGCCCAGATCGCGCTTCACGGAATTCGGCGCCTCCTCGATATCGAGACGATTCCAGCGGCGAGTGAAATAGCCAAGCGCAATCTGCAACAGGCGAGCCGGCCATGCCGGATATTTGCCTTCGCGCGCCTCGACGCCACCACGATGCGCTTGTTTCGTTACGGTGAAAACGTTGGCTGCCATGATCGGTCCTCCTTCCTGATTGGATGGACCCATCATAGTCGTACCTACTGACAGTTTCTGGCAGTAGTATCGCGTCGCCGGATCAATTGTGGACCACGCCTTCGCGCGCGTGCCATTCTCTGGCAAGCGTCACGCGGCGGCGTGGATAGCGCGCCTCCAGCACTGCGAAATCGACGATGCGGTCGGCGCGGAAATGGCGGAAGTCCTGGCGCAGCTCGCACCAGGCCATGACAATACGCGCATTATCGAAGTAGCCGAGCGCGAAGGGCCAGATGCGGCGGGTCGAGATAGCGCCGTTCACGTCGCCATAGGTCAGCTGCACCATGCGCTCGGTGCGGATTGCCTTGCGCATCAGGGAAAGATCGGCTCTGTCCTCGGTGACGCGGCGCGTGGCGACGACCACCGCCGCCTGATCGACCTCGTCGCGGAGGTCCGCAGGCAGCACGGCGGCGATCTTGGCAAGCGCGTCGGCGCCGGCCGCAGCCAATCGCTCGTCGGTTGCGCGCGCCACCCATCGCGACCCCAGCACCAGCGCCTCGATCTCGTCCTGCGAAAACATCATCGGCGGCAGCATGAAGCCGGGTTTCAGAACATAGCCGATGCCTGGCTCGCCCTCGATCATCGCGCCCTGCGACTGCAGGCTGGCAATGTCGCGATAGAGCGTGCGCAGGCTGACGCCGGTTTCCTCGGCCAGAACGGAGCCACTGACCGGACGGCGATAGCGCCGCAGCGTCTGCAACAGCGTCAACAAGCGTTCCGAGCGTGCCATGGCGAAATGAGACCTAGCGTTTCCATTCCACCCAGTCGCGCATCAGGCGATGGGCGATGGCGCCCTTGGGTGGGGATGTGTTGCCGGATGCCGAGACGCGGTCAAGCATGGCAAGCGTGTCCTCCGGGGTGAACCAGCGGCAATCCTCGAGCTCGGCCGCGTCCATATGGATTTCCACCGACTTCGCCTCGGCGTAGCAGCCGATCATCAGCGAGTGCGGCATCGGCCAGGGCTGGGAGGCATGATAGCGCACGCGGCCGATATGGATGCCGGATTCCTCGTGCGTCTCGCGGCGCACCGCATTCTCGATGGTTTCA
The DNA here is from genome assembly GCF_044769665.1 of Rhizobium sp. NPDC090279. Taxonomy (NCBI): domain Bacteria; kingdom Pseudomonadati; phylum Pseudomonadota; class Alphaproteobacteria; order Hyphomicrobiales; family Rhizobiaceae; genus Rhizobium; species Rhizobium sp. NPDC090279. Next base: position 33,722 of record NZ_JBIVYI010000016.1, read on the forward strand.
CCGGGTTCGACGAAACCGGCGAGACAGGAATACATGCCGGGCGCGAAATGATGGCTGCGGCCGAGCAGGCAGAGATTTCTTTCCTCGTCGATCGTCAACATGATGACGACCGGGTCGGTGCGCGGGAAAATCATGTGTTCGCAGGCCGTGCAGACCCGCTTGTAGCCGCCGATGCGGCTCTCCATCACCGAGCCGCAGCGACCGCAGAAGCGGTTGTCGCCGTTCCACCGAATGAGGCTCATGCCCTGCGCCGCCTCGCCGAGGATTTCACCCTCCAGCAAGAAATCGCGCCAGAGCGAACGCATGTCGGCCGGCTTGTATTGGCTCGCAAGCTCGTCGGCATGGACGCGGACCGGCACGGCAAGCCTCGGTTCGCCGGTCTTGCGATAACCAAGAAGGACAGCCTCATCCCAATTCGGATCGAGATCGTTCAGCTCATAGCGGGCAAACAGCGGATCGAGCACCTGGCCGTCATGCTTCAGGACCAGCCGTTCCTGGGCAAAGGCGAGGATATGCGTACCTTCCTTGGCGAGCGCATGCTTGATCGATTCCTCGTCGCGATGCTCGGCATCCCGGTCGAGCTGGTTTTCCGCAAAGGCGGTGAGACTGCTTGGTTCCGGATGCGGTACATCCGAGGAAAAGATGGAGTGGCTCATTGTGAAAGCGTGTCCCGCAACTTGGCTATGAGGCTGTCCATGTCGTCGTCCGAATAGGGTTCCGACTTGCCGTAGCCCCAGACCGGGCCTGGCCAGTTGGCATCGCCTTCGAACCGCGCAATGACATGAACATGAAGCTGACGGACGATATTTCCAAGTGCCCCGACATTGATTTTTGTGGCACCCGTCACCGTCTTTAAGGCGCTTGCTACCTTATCGGTTTCGAAGGTCAGCAAGATCCGGTCGAGTGGCGTCAGCTCGAAAACTTCCGATTTGTCTGGCCGGCGCGGGATCAGCACGAGCCAAGGCCAGCGGCTATCCTTCATCAGCCTGACGTCGCAGAGGCCGGTGATGGCCACGGAAACGCTGTCATTCGCAAGACGGTCGTCGAGCGTGAACTCCTTCAAGGGGGCATCCTCCATTGTTTTATCAAATGTTTAGCAGTTTTTTTTGACCTTGGCTTGCTTTTGATGGCGATATTGCCGATATGTGCATCCGGGAGGTTGGTGGTGGACGAGCCACTCGCCAACCGGGTCAGGTCCGGAAGGAAGCAGCCCTAACGAGCACGGCACGGGTCATTCGTGCCAGCCTCCCACCCTTTCCGAAAGCAAGTCCCGGCTTTCGCCGGGCAACAAGCTGGGCACCGGGCAACAAGCAGGGCGATGAGCGACACCGAGCGACAAGCAAAAGATGCCGCCTCGACCGGCACCGGTTACCGGGTGCTGGCCCGCAAGTACAGGCCCAAGGACTTCACAGACCTTATGGTCGGCCAGGAGCCGATGGTGCGAACGCTGACCAATGCGTTCGAAACCGGCCGCATCGCGCAGGCCTATATGCTGACCGGCGTGCGCGGCGTCGGCAAGACCACGACCGCCCGCATCCTTGCCCGCGCCCTCAACTACAAGACCGTTGACGTCGATCGCCCCACCATCGACCTGCGTGAGCCCGGCGACCATTGCCAGGCGATCATGGAAGGCCGGCATGTCGACGTCATCGAGATGGACGCCGCCTCGCACACCGGTATCGACGATATCCGGGAGATCATCGAGCAGGTGCGCTACCGGCCGGTTTCGGCGCGCTACAAGGTCTACATTATCGACGAAGTGCACATGCTGTCGACGGCCGCCTTCAACGGCCTCTTGAAGACGCTGGAAGAGCCGCCCGAGCACGTGAAGTTCATCTTCGCCACGACGGAAATCCGCAAGGTGCCGATCACGGTGCTGTCGCGCTGCCAGCGCTTCGATCTGCGCCGCATCAGCGCTTCGGATCTCGTCGGCCTCTTCACCACCATTGCCGGCAAGGAAGGCATCGAGGCAGAGCCGGAAGCACTCGCCATGATCGCTCGCGCCGCCGAAGGATCGGCGCGCGACGGCCTGTCGCTGCTCGACCAGGCGATCGCCCATGGCAGCGGCTTCGTTGCCGCCGACGCCGTGCGCGCGATGCTCGGGCTTGCCGACCGCGCCCGCATCGTCGATCTCTTCGGCCATGTCGTCAAAGGCGATGTTTCGGCCGCTTTGTCCGAATTCAACAGCCAGTACGAAGCCGGCGCCAATCCCGTCGTCGTGCTGACCGATCTTGCCGATTTCACCCATCTCGTGACCCGCCTCAAATATGTGCCCGATGCCGCCGACGACCCGTCGCTCAGCGAAGTCGAGCGCACGAAAGCGGCGGAATTCGCGCAAGGGGTCGCCATAACCGCACTTTCCCGCATCTGGCAGATGCTTCTCAAGGGCATCACCGAGACGGAGAACGCCTCGCGCACCGCTGGCGCTGCCGAAATGGTGCTGATCAGGCTCGCGCACGCGGCGCATCTGCCGGCGCCGGAAGATGCCGCACGCCGGCTTGCCGAATTTTCCGAGGGCAATGGCGGCTCCCGCCCATCATCGTCCACGCCAATCGGCAATGGTGGCGGCAACGGCGGCGGAGCGGTGTCCTATCAGGGCAGCGTTATCGCGCGCGCCGTCGAGACGCCGACGCCGCGTCCGACGCCTTCCGCACCGGTCGCCATGTTGCGCGCCGTGCCGAATACACAGCCGGATTCGCAACCTGTCGGCCGCGTCGAACCGAGACCGGTCGAGGCGCCGAAGCCGCTCGTGCCGATCAATTCGATGGCCGATATCGCCGAACTTGCCGGCCAGAAGCGCGATCCGAAGCTGAAGGCGCTGGTACGCGCCTTCGTACGCCCCGTAAAGCTGGAGCCGGGCCGGCTCGATGTCAGCCTGACATCGGGCGCTCCCGGCACGCTCTTGAACGAGCTTGCCGTCAAGCTCAAGGAATGGACCGGCATCCACTGGATCGTCAGCCTCAGCCGAGAGGAAGGCCAGCCGACCTTGGTGGAGGCCGAGGCGAACGCCCAGAAGCAGCGGGTCGCCGATGCACGGCAGGACCCCGACGTCGCGGCGATCCTCGCTCAATTTCCCGGCGCAAAGATCATCGACGTCAGGGTGCGGGCACCCGAGACGGAAGACAAAGAGGAGGCCGCCGCTCCGCCGGCAGCCGCCGAATCCGTCGATGGCGATATCCTGCCGGGCGACGACATAGAATTCTAAGGCTAGGATGGACGGCACAGGAACCGCATCGGCTTGACGCCGGCGGCGACCACGGCAGCATATCCCGGCCGGGAAGACATCGACACTTGAAGAAGGACCAAAGACGATGCGCGACATCATGGGCATGATGGGCAAAGTGAAGGAAATGCAGGCGAAGATGGAGAAGATGCAGTCGGAGATCGCCGACATTCGCGTCGAAGGCAAGGCCGGCGGCGGCCTCGTCACCGTCACCGTCAACGGCAAGGGCCTGATGCTCGGCCTCAAGATCGATCCCTCGCTCTTCAAGGAAGACGATGTCGAGATCCTCGAAGACCTGATCGTCGCCGCCAACAAGGATGCCCAAGAAAAGGCCGAGGCGATAGCAGCCGAAAAGACCCGCGAACTGACGGCAGGCCTGCCGATCCCGCCCGGCTTCAAGCTGCCTTTCTAAGACCAGCCCACGCATCGAATCAGCGGACGGCCGCCTTGCGAATGAGATCGCGGCCGATCGCCTTTGCCGGTTCGTTTCGCAGCACCAACGACGTCGTCACAGCCCCATGGCGGGCAATGGAATCGACGATGGTTTCAAGGTCCGATGGTGTCGGCACGAGAACCTTGAGCAGGAAGCAATCCTCGCCCGTCAGCCTCAGGACCTCGATAATCTCGGGCATTTCCGAAAACTGCTTCAGATAAGGCCGGATGTGTTCATGCGTGGTCCGCAGCCGGATGATCGCCATCATGCCGAGCCCGACTGCTGAAGGATCGATGACCGCACGATATCCGGCAATCACCCCGCGCTCTTCCAGCCGCTTCAGCCGCTCCGACGCCGCCGGCTGCGAAAGACCGACGCGGCGGCCAAGTTCCGACACCGAGATTCGTCCGTCTTGCTGCAGGATCTCGACGATCGACAGATCCGTCGGGTCCAGCCCTCTTTCGATACTATCCATCATCCACCTTCAATTCATCGGACTGTGGAAGCTTTATCCGATGGATTGCAATGTCAATCGATCCGGTGACATGCGAGCTTTTCTCCGTCAGAAATCAGGGAGAATGCGTCAAGATGGGCGATATCATCATGCTGCCGGGGCTTGGCGGCTCGGGCGAAGGTCACTGGCAAACGCTTTGGGAGCAGGACGATCCGACCATGCGCCGGTTCCAGCCGCCGAGCTGGAACAGACCGATCCTCTCGGATTGGATTGCTGCGCTGGAGGGGGAGATCTCGCGCTCCAAAACGCCGCCGATCCTGATCGCGCATAGCCTTGCCTGCCAGTTGATCGCCCATTGGGCTCCGTCAACGACAAGCGCGATCCTTGGCGCATTTATGGTGGCCGCGCCCGATCCCACAGGCAAAGTCTACCTCGCTGAAGCCGGCAGCTTCGCCAATCCACCGCGGCAAAGGCTGCCCTTTCCATCCCTACTCGTCGCCAGCACCGACGATCCGTTCGGGTCCTTCGATCACGCGCGGCGCAGCGCTGAAATCTGGGGCAGCGCCTTTGCCGATGTCGGGCCGCGCGGCCATGTCAACGCCGCATCCGGGCTGGGAAACTGGCCGGAAGGCAAGGCGATCTTCGAGCGCTTTCGCGCGCAGCTCGGCTAAATGCAAATCAGGCGTTTGGAAAAGCCGGGCCGGAGTGCTATCTCTAAAAATCTTCTTCCAGATATCGTCTGGCCTGCCTGATCGGAGAAAATGCGATGAGCCTGTCGACGCTGCTTGTTTTTGCCGGAGCCTTGTTCATCGCGGCGGGATCGCCGGGGCCGAACATTGCAGCGCTGGTGGCGCGCGTGCTGACCAAGGGCGCGCGCAACGTGCTGCCCTTCCTGTCCGGCATGTGGCTTGGTGAGGCGATCTGGCTGACCTTCGCCGTTGCCGGCCTTGCGACCATTGCCGAAACCTTCCATCTGGCCTTCGTCGTCATCAAGTGGGTCGGTGTCGCCTATCTGCTCTATCTTGCCTGGAAGATGTGGTTTGCGGCCGCCGACACGACGGAAGAACAGCTGCCGGAGGCACAGTCGCCGGCCCGGCTTTTCCTTGCCGGCTTCACGGTGACCATGGGCAACCCGAAGATCATGGTGTTCTACGTGGCGCTGCTGCCTTCGATCATCGATCTGCACGCGGTCACGCTTTCCGGCTGGGCCGAGCTGGTGGGGACGATGTTCGTGGTCTTGATCGTCATCGATCTGTCCTGGGCGATGCTGGCCGCCAAGGCGAGAACCTTCCTCAAAAGTCGCCGCGCCGTGCGCATCGCCAATCGCGCCAGCGCCGGCACCATGGCCGGCGCCGCCGTGGCGATTGCGATGCGTTAGACGCGGGGTTTTTGGCTCCGTCCCGGAACAAGGCACCGGCCCCACAAAGATAGTATGCGATTGGAACGGCTGGAATTTTCATCCGCCAATCGCCCCTTCCGTGATTCCGTTCCTTGAGCATATGAGCTAAAAGCCTCCCATGGCAAAGCGAGTCACCGGCCCGGAAATCGAAAAACTCATCCAGCTTCTGGCGAAGGTGCCGGGGCTCGGGCCGCGTTCGGCACGGCGGGCGGCGCTGCACCTGATCAAGAAGAAGGATCAGCTGCTCGGGCCGCTATCCCATGCCATGGGCGACGCCTATGACAAGGTGAAGATCTGCTCGCGCTGCGGCAATGTCGATACCGTCGACCCCTGCACCGTGTGCACCGACGATCGCCGCGACCAGTCCGTCATCATCGTCGTCGAGGACGTATCCGATCTCTGGGCACTGGAACGATCAGGCGCGATGAATGCCGTCTACCATGTTCTCGGCGGTGTCCTGTCTCCGCTCGATGGCGTCGGGCCTGACGATCTCAATATTCGCGGGTTGATCGCCCGCGTCGGCGAAGGCGGCGTCCGCGAGATCATCATCGCCGTCAACGCCACGGTCGAAGGGCAAACCACAGCACACTATATAACCGACCAGCTGGCGGGCCTGGAGATCAAGATCACGCGGCTTGCCCACGGCGTGCCTGTTGGTGGCGAGCTCGATTATCTCGACGAGGGCACACTGGCGGCGGCGCTTCGGGCGCGGACGGCGATTTGAAGCGATTTTTCGAGAAGACATAAAGGATTGAGCATGAGGAGAGTGCGCACCCCCCTCTGTCACTTCGTGACATCTCCCCCACAAGGGGGGAGATTGGTTGCTTGCAGCATCGACCTGCCTCAAACCGATACTTTCCCCGCAGAAACCAGAGCAGATAGTGGCGAGAGAAGCGGCAGCAGGCTCCCAACGATCTCCCCCTATGTGGGGGAGATGTCCCGGAAGGGACAAAGGGGGGTATCGGCGGCTCGGCATACGCAAAGGCTGTTTGCGCTCCTCTGCTTCCTCCTCCTCTCCCTCCTTCCCCTCCCCGCATTCGCCGCCTCGAAGGCTGATGTCGAGGCGCAATTTCAGACCTGGATACAGAAGGACCTCTGGCCGGAAGCGCGGAAGGCCGGGATTTCGGAAAAGACCTTCCAGGCCGCTTTCGCCGGTGTAACCCTTAATTGGGATCTGCCTGACCTCGAGCCACCGGGCTTCCCCAAGCCCAAGGAGCAGAAGCAGACGCAAGCCGAATTCTCTTCGCCCGCCCCCTATTTCAACGAGGCGCGGCTGCAGAAGCTGGCGGCGACCGGGCGAAGCCTCGCCTCGCAATATGGCCCGGTTCTGAAGCGGATCGAGAAGGTCTATGGCGTGCCGGGACCGGTCCTGCTCGCCATCTGGGGCCGCGAGACCGGCTTTGGCGCCGCCAAACTGCCGAATTCGGCGATCCAGGTGCTGGCGACCAAGGCCTTCATGTCGACGCGCAAGGACATGTTCCGCAACGAGCTTATCGCTGGCCTGCGCATTCTGGAACATGGCGACGTCACGCCGGACCAGTTCAGGGGCTCATGGGCCGGTGCGCTCGGCCAGCCGCAGTTCATGCCGACCAACTACCTGAAATATGCGGTCGATTTCGATGGCGACGGCCATCGCAACATCTGGACATCAGTGCCGGATACGCTGGCATCCATAGCCAACTATCTGGTGCAGAAGGGCTGGCAGCGTGGCCGAAGCTGGGGTTACGAGGTCGCAATCCCGCAGAACGTCTCGTGTGCGCAGGAAGGGCCGGACCTTGCCAAGCCGATCTCGCAATGGGCTTCGCTCGGGATCGCACGTGTCTCCGGCAAGGCGTTTCCCTCGGACGAATTGCGCGCCAGCGGCATGATGCTGGTGCCGGCCGGCCGCGACGGGCCGGAATTCATCGTCACGCCGAACTTCTACGTCATCAAGGAGTACAACAACTCCGACCTCTACGGCCTTTATATCGGCAACCTCGCCGACCGCATCGCCTCCGGCAGCGGCGCCTTCCAGGAAAAATGGGGCGACGTCGGCAAGATGCTGCGCTCGGATGTCGCCAACATGCAGAAGACGCTGGAGCGCAGGGGCTATGATGTCGGCGGCACCGACGGCCTGCCGGGCTACAAAACCAGACGGTCGATCGGCCAGTGGCAGGAAAAGAGCGGCATGAGGCCGACCTGCTATCCCGATAGTTCGATGCTCGGGGTGCTCAAGTAAGCAAATCGCGGATACGCGGCCTATCTGCCTTCCGCCAGTTCGACAATTTCCTTGAGATAGGCGACATGTTCGCGAAACGCGCGGCGCCCTTCTCGCGTCAGCGATATGCGGGTCTGCGGCTTCTTGTCGACGAACGCCTTTACGGTCTCTATGTATCCCGCCTGCTCCAGCGTCATCAGATGGCTGCCCAGATTGCCGTCCGTCGCACCGGTCATCTTCCTGAGCGCAATGAATTCCAACGCCTCGCTCGCGGTGTGGGCATGGAGAGCGGCCATGATCTTGAGGCGAAGGGACTGGTGGATCACTTCGTTGAGGGCCGCCATTACAGTCTCCTCATCCACATCCCGCCAACCAGCAGGCTGCCGCCGCCGAAGACGGCGATGCACAGCGGCAGCCACGGCTGCAGGAAGAAGAATGACAGCAGGCTGCCGAGCGATACGGCCGCGGCGAGCCACACGAAGCCGCGAAGGAAAAACACACCAATCAATCCGTAGGTGAGGCCGAGAACCAGCGCGGGATAGACTTCATATTGGGCCGCGTGCATCGGCTGCATCACCTTGAGCGTGGCAAGCATGAAAAGCGTGACGATCGCAAAAACCGCCAATATCCTCACATTGACCTTCTTCAGATCTTCTCCCGCGCGAAATGTCCGCATCCCGATCAGGACGCTGCCTGCCAAACCCAGGCCATCCAATACAAGCCAAATCAGATTCGCCGACAGTGCCGGCAGGAAGAACATGCTCGAATAGCCGACAAGCCAGACGATGCCCCAGAGGATCAGGTAGGAAGCCGAGATTCGATAGCTTCGCAAGCGGTTGCTGCGCGAGGTTATCTCATCAACCTCGCGCAATGCATGCCTGGCTTCTGTAGGAGAAAGTTCCATGATCGATGCTCCAGCAAGGTGGCGAAGGCAGCCTGCTTTGTCGAACATTGCCCTCTGTGACACAGAGTGCAGATCTTCTACCACTCTGTCAAGCAGAGTTCTCTGCAATTCCGCGATCGGGATGCGCGCGCTGAATCTGGTGGAAGCCTTGCAATTTGCTGGAAAGGGGCTTATATCGGCTTCAAATTCTTGATCGCGTGATGAAGAGTGGGCCGCAAGGACCCGCTCTTTTTTATTAGCGCGATCTCCCAATGCATGAACAATGCAGGAGTGAATGCTTGTCGGACGTGACAAACGCAGACAATACCAATGAACCCAGGCTGATCGTCGAAACCGGCCTTGATCAGCGCGTTGCCGCCATCATCGAGCCCGTCCTTGTGGGCATGGGCTTCCGCCTGGTGCGCGTGCGCCTCTTGAACCAGAACGGCCTGACGCTGCAGATCATGACCGAGCGCAACGACGGCACCATGACCGTCGAGGACTGCGAAGAAGCCTCCCAGGCCATTTCTCCGGTCCTGGATGTGGAAGATCCGATCGATAAGGCGTATCATCTCGAAGTGTCTTCGCCCGGCATCGACCGCCCGATGGTGCGCAAGTCGGATTTCGTCCGCTGGAACGGCCACATCGTCAAGTGCGAAACGTCGATCCTGGTCGATAACCGCAAGCGTTTCCGCGGCAAGATCGCCGACGTCACCGATGACGGCTTCACGATCGAACGCGACCAGGTTGCCTATGGCGAGGAACCGAAGGTGACCATTCCGTTCAGCACGCTGGCCGAAGCCAAGCTGATCCTGACGGACGACCTCATCCGCGACGCGCTGCGCGCCGACAAGCTGGCGAAAGCCGAGGCAGCGAACCAGAACGAAGCGGACGACGAAGAAGAATAACCGATCAACGAACCGCCTGAGGGAACGGGAACCCGGAAGGCAGGAAGACGGAGACTAAAGACAATGGCAGTCAGTGCGAACCGGCTAGAACTTCTGCAGATCGCAGATGCAGTGGCGCGCGAAAAGGTCATCGACCGTGAGATCGTGCTTGCCGCAATGGCGGATGCGATCCAGAAGGCCGCGCGCTCGCGTTACGGCACGGAATCGAACATCCGCGCCGACATCAACCCGAAGACCGGCGAAATTCGCCTGCAGCGTCTGCTCGAAGTCGTCGAGAAGGCCGAGGACTATTCCACGCAGATCCCGCTGGAACTGGCCCGCGACCGCAACCCGGACGCAGCCCTTGGCGATTTCATCGCCGATCCGCTGCCGCCGATGGATTTCGGCCGCATCGCTGCCCAGTCGGCCAAGCAGGTCATCGTGCAGAAGGTGCGCGAAGCCGAGCGTGACCGCCAGTTCGACGAATTCAAGGATCGCGTCGGCGAAATCGTCAACGGCACCGTCAAGCGCGTCGAATACGGCAACGTTATCGTCGATCTCGGCCGCGGCGAAGGCATCATCCGTCGCGACGAGATGATCCCGCGCGAAAACTTCCGCTATGGCGACCGCGTCCGCGCCTATGTCTACGACGTCCGTCGCGAGCAGCGCGGCCCGCAGATCTTCCTGTCGCGCACGCATCCGCAGTTCATGGTCAAGCTCTTCACCATGGAAGTGCCTGAAATCTACGACGGCATCATTCAGGTGAAGTCGGTTGCCCGCGACCCGGGCTCGCGCGCCAAGATCGCCGTCATCTCGAACGACTCGTCGATCGATCCGGTCGGCGCCTGCGTCGGTATGCGCGGTTCGCGCGTCCAGGCCGTCGTCGGCGAACTGCAGGGCGAAAAGATCGACATCATTCCCTGGTCCAACGAGCCGGCGAACTTCGTCGTCAACGCGTTGCAGCCGGCCGAAGTCGCCAAGGTCGTTCTCGATGAGGACGCAGAGCGCATCGAAGTCGTGGTGCCGGACGAACAGCTGTCGCTCGCCATCGGCCGCCGCGGCCAGAACGTCCGTCTCGCATCGCAGCTGACCGGCTGGGATATCGACATCATGACGGAAGCCGAGGAATCGGAGCGCCGTCAGAAGGAATTCAACGAGCGCACCAACCTGTTCATGGACGCACTCGACGTCGACGAAATGGTCGGTCAGGTTCTGGCTTCCGAGGGCTTTGCCGCCGTCGAGGAGCTGGCTTACGTCGATCTCGACGAAATCTCTTCCATCGACGGTTTCGACGAAGACACCGCCCAGGAAATCCAGACGCGCGCCCGCGAATATCTCGAGAAGCTCGAGGCCGAAATGGACGAGAAGCGCAAGGCGCTCGGCGTGGCCGACGAACTGCGCGAGATCAACGGCATGACCGCACAGATGATGGTCGCGCTTGGCGAGGACGGCATCAAGACGATCGAAGACTTCGCCGGCTGCGCCGCCGACGACCTCGTCGGCTGGTCCGAGCGCAAGAACGGCGAGACGAAGAAGTTCGAAGGCCTGTTCTCGAAGCTCGAAGTCTCGCGCGTCGAAGCCGAACAGATGGTCGTGCAGGCCCGCCTGCTGGCCGGCTGGATCACCGAAGCCGATCTCGCCACCGAGACCGAAGAGGTCGCCGCGGAGGATGAAGCCGAGCAACAAGCATGACGATCACCGAGGGGCCGAGCGCACCTCCCGAGAACGATGATCTCGGGGGTGACGACGCAAACGGCCGGATGTGCATCGTAACACGCGAAAGCGGATCGCCCGACGACTTGATCCGCTTCGTTGCCGCTCCTGACGGGACCGTTGTTCCCGATCTGAAGCGGCAGCTGCCGGGACGCGGCTGCTGGGTCAAGCTCGACCGGGCGCTGGTGGACAAGGCAGTGGCGAAGAAATTGTTTTCTCGCGCCTTGAAGGCGGAGGTGACGGCACCGAGCGATCTCGGCGCCATCGTCGACCGCCTCCTTGTGGCGCAGCTTGCCGGGATGATGCACATGGCGCGCAAAGCGAGCCAGTTCGTCAATGGCTCGTCGAAGGTCGACGGCGCGGTTCGCAATGGTTCGGCACGGGCCGTATTCCATGCGATCGACGCCGCCGCCGATGGCGTGCGCAAGATCGATCAGGCTCGCAAGGCCTGGCATCTCGGCATGGAGACCGAAGAGGAAATACCGTCGTTCCGTGTCTTTACGGAGGCGGAAATGGAAGAACTGATGGGCCAGAATGCTTTTATCCATGCCGCAGCGCTTGCAGGGCAGGCGGGTGAGGGTGTAGTGAAGCGCGCAAACCTGCTCGAACGGTACCGCAACGGCGGTCAGTCCCGGGCAACGGGCGGCGCTGGCCGGCGAAAACAATGACGCGGTCACCGGCCTTTGCCGGACGCCTCATTAAGGTACATGCATTGAACGACAGGGTCTGACGGACATTTCCGAGCCCTGTCCGAAGGAACAGGAACGGAATGACCGACAATCAAGACGACAAGACGCTGAGTGCATCGGGTAAGAAGACCCTCACCCTGAAGCCTTCAGGCGTGAACCAGGGCACCGTGCGCCAGGATATGGGCCGCGGTCGCACCAAGGCGGTCGTGGTTGAGACCCGCAAACGCCGCCCTCTACGCCCCGAAGACGAAAAGCCGATCGTCGGCTCGGCAGCCGCAGCGCCATCCGTGACGCGGGTTGCGGAACCGACGCCGCAACCGCCGCGCCCGCCGCAGCCGGCTCCGCGCATTCATCAGCCCGGTGGCCAGCAGCAGCGGCCGGGGCAGCCTAACCAGAACCATCAGCAGCGCCCGCAGCAGGAACGCTCGTCGCGTCCGGTGGTTCTGAACCACCTGTCCGCCGATGAAATGGATGCCCGCCGCCGCGCCCTTGCCGACGCCCAGGCCCGCGATGCCGCGGACGCCGTGCGCCGTGCCGAGGAAGAAGCACGCCGCCGTCAGGAAGATGAGGCACGCCGCATCGCCGAACAGGCTGAAGCTGCCCGCCGCGCCGCCGAAGAAGCCACCCGCGCTGCTGAAGCCAAGGTCGAGACGCCCGCGCCGGTGGAAGCACCGAAGCCGGCGGCAGTCCAGCCGGCCGCGGCTCCAGTCGTTGCGCGGCGTCCGGACGCGGCTCCGCAGCCGGCACGCCCAGGCGCTGCTGCTGCCGAGGCACCGGCCAACCGCCGTCGGGTCAACGAAGAAGAGACCGATCGCGGCCCGCCTCGTGGTGCTCCGATACGCGGCAAGGTCACGCGTCCTGAGCCGGCAAAGCCGGTCACGACTCGTCCGAAAACCGACGAAGAACGCCGCCGCGGCAAATTGACGGTCACCACGGCCAATGTCGACGAAGACGGCAGCGCTCGCGGCCGCTCGCTTTCGGCCATGCGCCGCCGCCAGGAGAAGTTCCGCCGCAGCCAGATGCAGGAAACGCGCGAGAAGATCTCGCGTGAAGTCGTGCTGCCGGAGACCATCACCATTCAGGAACTGTCGCAGCGCATGTCAGAACGCGCCGTCGACGTCATCAAGTTCCTGATGAAGGAAGGCCAGATGATGAAGCCGGGCGACGTCATCGACGCCGATCTGGCAGAACTCATCGCCGGCGAATTCGGCCATACTGTCAAGCGCGTTTCGGAATCCGACGTCGAACAGGGCATCTTCAACGTTGCCGACGAAGAAGGCGAACTGGTTTCCCGTCCGCCTGTCGTCACGATCATGGGTCACGTCGACCACGGCAAGACCTCGCTGCTCGACGCCATCCGCCATGCAAACGTTGTCGCCGGCGAAGCCGGTGGCATCACCCAGCACATCGGCGCCTATCAGGTCGAACAGAACGGTCAGAAGATCACCTTCATCGACACACCCGGCCACGCCGCCTTCACGGCGATGCGCGCCCGCGGCGCCCAGGCGACCGACATCGCGATCCTGGTCGTTGCAGCCGACGACAGCGTGATGCCGCAGACGATCGAATCGATCAACCACGCGAAGGCGGCGGGTGTTCCGATCATCGTCGCCATCAACAAGATCGACAAGCACGAAGCCAACCCGCAGAAGGTCCGCACGGAACTGCTGCAGCATGAAGTCTTCGTCGAATCCATGGGCGGTGAAGTGCTCGACGTGGAAGTCTCCGCGAAGAACCGCACCAATCTCGACAAGTTGCTCGAAGCCATCCTGCTGCAATCGGAAATCCTTGACCTCAAGGCCAATCCGAACCGCACGGCGGAAGGCACCGTCATCGAAGCCCAGCTCGACCGCGGCCGCGGCTCCGTCGCCACCGTGCTCGTGCAGAAGGGTACGCTACGTCCCGGCCAGATCGTCGTTGCCGGCGATCAGTGGGGCCGTGTGCGCGCGCTGGTCAACGACAAGGGTGAGCATGTGAAGGAAGCGGGGCCGGCCATGCCGGTCGAACTGCTCGGCCTTTCCGGCGCACCGCAGGCCGGCGATAAGTTCGCCGTCGTCGAAAGCGAAAGCCGCGCCCGCGAGATCTCGGAATATCGCCAGCGCCTCACCCGCGACAAGGCGGCTGCCCGCCTGTCCGGTCAGCGCGGCTCGCTCGAGCAGATGATGACCCAGCTCCAGGCTGTCGGCGTGAAGGAATTCCCGCTGGTCATCAAGGGCGACGTGCAGGGCTCGATCGAAGCCATTGCCGGCGCTCTCGACAAGCTCGGCACCGACGAAGTTCGTGCCCGTATCGTTCATTCGGGCGCAGGCGGGATCACCGAGTCGGATGTGTCGCTGGCGGAAGCCTCGAATGCGGCCATCATCGGCTTCAACGTCCGCGCCAATGCGCAGGCACGTCAGTTCGCCGAACGTCAGGGCATCGAGATCCGCTACTACAACATCATCTACGACCTCGTGGATGACGTGAAGGCAGCGATGTCTGGCCTGCTCTCGCCGGAGCGTCGCGAGACCTTCCTCGGCAATGCCGAGATCCTCGAGGTGTTCAACATCACGAAGGTCGGCAAGGTCGCGGGTTGCCGCGTCACCGAGGGCAAGGTCGAGCGTGGCGTCGGCGTCCGCCTGGTGCGCGACAACGTCGTCATCCACGAAGGCAAGCTCAAGACGCTCAAACGCTTCAAGGACGAAGTGTCGGAAGTCAATGTCGGTCAGGAATGCGGTATGGCCTTCGAGAACTACGAAGACATTCGCGCCGGCGATACGATCGAATGCTTCCGCGTCGAGCACATCACCCGCACGCTCTAAGCGATCTTTCGATTTGCGAAATATCAAAACCGCCGGCCAAGCCCGGCGGTTTTTTCTTTGGTGCAACCGAGTGACGATGAGCTGCCGCCATGACCACAGGATCTGAAGACGATCATGCCATCACCGTCTCCTTCGCTCGCCAGCCGGCGGAGCATGTGGCCGTGATGCGGCAAGCGGGTCGGCGCTTTGCTGCTCGCCAATCCCGAAATGCGCAAAGCACAGGCGCCGCGTTCTTCGTATCGGCGATCGTCGTCGGCGCCGCCCTGCCCGTCTCTTTCCATCTCCTGCGCGAATACTTGTTCATTCCGGTTTTTGGTCTGTCGCCGTCGATCGGCAAAGGCGACATGGCGATCATCTGGCTCGTGCCGACGCTGATCCTCTACGCACTGATCCTGATCTATTCCCGCTGGCTGGGGAGGCGGCGTCTGGCGGCGATGCAGGCCCGCATACGCCCCGATGTCCACGTCATCGTGACGATTACACCCGAGGGCGCCACCTGGAACTCAAAGCAGTCATCGATTTGGCTCGCCTGGGGCGAGATCATCGATATTGGTCTTCGCGACGGACGGATCGAATTCGATCTCGAATCCTTCGCGGCCTATATCCCGGCATCCGCCTTCGCCTCCCAGGCGGTGCAACAGGCCGCTTTCGCGAGGATTCTCGGCTTCTGGCGGGCCGCAAACCCTGTCCAGCCTTGACCTTTGCGCCGGATCGAGTCATTTGACCCCCTTTATCGCGTCCACGGGACGCTGCTAACGGAACAACCATGACCAGACCAACTTCTTCCGCGCCCTCGCAGCGCATGCTTCGCGTCGGCGAGCAGGTGCGCTCAGCGATCACGCAGGTTCTGCAGCGCGGCGAAGTGCGCGACGACCTGATCGAGCGCACCGTGATCTCCATTTCCGAAGTGCGCATGTCGCCGGATCTGAAGATCGCGACCGCCTTTGTGACCCCGCTCGGCGTTTCCGACCATGCCGCCGTCATCGAGGCGTTGAACCGCCATGCGAAATATATCCGCGGCCGCCTCGGTCCGCAGCTTCGCCAGATGAAGTACATGCCGGAAGTTCGCTTCCGCGACGATACGAGCTTCGACAATTACAAGAAGATCGACGCGCTGCTGCGCTCGCCCGAGGTCAGCCGCGATCTCGAAGACGACAACGACCAAGATCAATAACAGAGACAGAGAATGTCCAAGCAACGCAAGCCCAAGGGCCGCCCGATTTCGGGCTGGCTCATCCTCGACAAGCCGGTTGATTTCGGCTCGACCGAAGCCGTTTCCAAGATCAAGTGGCTGTTCAAGGCCCAGAAGGCCGGCCATGCCGGTACGCTCGATCCGCTTGCCTCCGGCATGCTGCCGATCGCGCTCGGCGATGCCACCAAGACGGTCCCTTATGTCATGGACGGCCGCAAGATCTATGAATTCACCGTGACCTGGGGCGAGGAGCGCGCTTCCGACGACCTGGAAGGCGACGTGACCGCCACGTCCGACAAGCGTCCGGGCGAAGACGACATTCGCGCGCTGCTGCCGAACTATACCGGTATCATCCAGCAGATCCCACCGCAGTTCTCCGCCATCAAGATTGCCGGCGAGCGCGCCTACGATCTGGCCCGCGAAGGCGAGACGGTCGAGATTCCCTCGCGCGAAGTCGAGATTTTCCGCCTGACGCTGCTTGCCTGCCCGGATGCCAACACGGCGCATTTCGAAGTCGAGTGCGGCAAGGGTACCTATGTGCGCGCGCTTGCCCGAGATTTCGGCCGCGAGCTCGGCTGCTACGGCCATATTTCCGGCCTGCGCCGCAGCTTCGTCGCTCCCTTTGCCGAGGAGACGATGGTGCCGCTCGCCAATCTCGTGGCGCTGGAAGAGATCGAGGATGCGGACGAGCGGCTCGCAGCCCTCGATGCCCTGCTGATCGACACGGCCGAAGCCCTGTCTTCGCTGCCGCATCTCGTCATCAGCGACGACCAGGCACACCGCCTGAAGATGGGCAACCCCATTCTCGTGCGCGGCCGCGATGCGCCGGTCGCCGAGACGGAGGCCTATGCCACGGCGCGCGGCAAGCTGATCGCGATCGGCGAGATCGGCCAGGGCGAATTCCGCCCCAAGCGCGTGTTCGGCTGACCGCCATTCGGTCCGCCGGACAAAGGCGGCTATTGCGAGGCAACAGCGATGCGATATGCTTCCCGGCGGGCCATGACGGCCCGCTCAAAGGGGCGAACATGCGCAGAGTTGCGATCGGTATACTGGCGTTCCTTTCGTTGTTCCTGACAGTTGCGAGCGCCCATTCCGCCGAGCGGTGGGCCGGGCTACCGGCTTTCCCGCCCGTGCCGCAGCCGAAGACGAGCGGCATGGCCGATGTCAACGACATCAAGATGTATTATGCCGAATATGGCGAGGGTGACCCGATCCTCTTCATCCATGGCGGACTGGGAAATGCCGATATCTGGGGCCGCCAGGTCGCCGATTTCGCCAGGGATCATCTGGTCATAGTTGCCGACAGCCGCGGCCACGGCCGCTCAACGCGTAGCCAGCAGCCGTTCGGCTACGATCTGATGACCTCGGATTACGTCGCGCTCCTCAACTATCTGCAGATCGACAAGGTAACGCTCGTCGGATGGTCGGATGGCGGCATCATCGGTATCGACATGGCGATGAAATACCCCGGCAAGCTGACGCGCGTGATCGCCCAGGCGGCGAATGTCACGACCGACGGGGTAAAACCCGATGTCATGAACAACAAGACCTTCAACGACTACATCAATGTCGCCGGCGAATATTACAAGAAACTGTCCCCGACGCCGACCGAATACGACGCCTTTGTCAATCAGATCTCGCAGATGTGGGCGACGCAACCGGCGTGGACGGCAGCCGACCTTGGAAAGATCTCGGTGCCTGTGACGCTTGCCATCGGCGACCATGACGAGGCGGTCAAGCTCGACCATACGCAGATGATGGCGAAGGAAATTCCGGGCGCGAAACTCGTTATCCTGAAGGACGCAAGCCATTTCGCCATGCTGCAAGATCCGGAGGGCTATGATGCCATGATCCGGGATGCCATGGCGGGGCGCTGAAGCGCGCGGAAAACCTCCTGGGGGAGAAGCCTCTTTCCATTGCCGCTCATTTGGTTTATAGGCAGCGCCAGCATCAGGCATGCCTGATTGCATTCGCGGCCAATGCTGGACGACATCCCGGCGTTTGGCGACTTTAATTTCCTCTCATAGAAAGGACTATCCGATGTCGATCACTGCTGAGCGCAAGGCTGCGCTGATCAAGGAATACGCTACCGTCGAAGGCGACACCGGTTCTCCGGAAGTCCAGGTTGCGATCCTGACCGAGCGCATCAACAACCTCACGGACCACTTCAAGGACCACAAGAAGGACAACCACTCCCGTCGTGGTCTTCTGACGATGGTTTCCAGCCGGCGCTCGCTTCTTGATTATCTCAAGAAGAAGAACGAAGCCCGTTATACCAAGCTGATCACCAGCCTCGGTATCCGTCGCTAATAGAATTTCCGGCGGGCGTTCACCTGAACGTCCGCCGGATGCTTATGAAGGGTATGAACCCTTGAGACCAGCTTCCCTCGCGCCCTGTGTCTGCGCGATGCGAAGCTGCCGGCAGCCCGGATGGGCCGGCGCTGCCAACAACAACCGTTGACCTGTCATGGGGCAGGATTGCCGGATGCTTTCAGCCGAAGCTCGACGCTTCGGCCGACTTTCGAAAGCCTCTCGTTGTCTTGCCCGTGATGCGTCACATTTCGTGTGGTTGAAGATGTGCCTTGCCGAAATCGTCGGCGACGGCGCCTTTTCCCGCACAATGTAAGGACAAGATATGTTCGATATCCATACTGTCGAAATCGAGTGGGCAGGTCGCCCGCTGAAGCTCGAAACCGGCAAGATCGCCCGTCAGGCTGACGGCGCCGTCGTCGCCACCTATGGCGAGACCGTGGTTCTTGCCACCGTCGTTTCCGCCAAGTCGCCGAAGCCGGGCCAGGATTTCTTCCCGCTCACCGTCAACTACCAGGAAAAGACCTACGCAGCCGGCAAGATCCCCGGCGGCTACTTCAAGCGCGAGGGACGTCCGAGCGAAAACGAAACCCTCGTTTCCCGCCTGATCGACCGCCCGATCCGCCCGCTTTTCCCGGAAGGCTACAAGAACGACACGCAGGTCGTCGTCACGGTCATCCAGCATGACCTGGAAAACAACCCCGACATCCTGTCGATGGTCGCTACCTCGGCTGCCCTGACGCTGTCAGGCGTTCCGTTCATGGGCCCGGTCGGCGGCGCTCGCGTCGGCTACATCAACGGCGAATATGTGCTGAACCCGCATCTCGACGAGATGGACGAGTCGACCCTCGACCTCGTCGTCGCCGGCACGCAGGACGCCGTTCTGATGGTTGAGTCGGAAGCCAAGGAACTGCCCGAGGACGTCATGCTCGGCGCCGTCATGTTCGGCCACCGCGGCTTCCAGCCCGTCATCGACGCGATCATCAAGCTCGCCGAAGTTGCCGCCAAGGAACCGCGCGATTTCACGCCGGAAGATTATTCCGAACTCGAAGCAGAAATGCTCGGCATCGCCGAAGCCGAGCTGCGCACCGCCTACAAGAACACGCAGAAGGCCGAGCGCTACGCTGCCGTCGACGCCGTCAAGGCCAAGGTCAAGGCACACTTCCTGCCGGAAGGCGTAGAGCCGAAGTACTCCGCCGAAGTCATCGGTGCTGTCTTCAAGCACCTGCAGGCCAAGATCGTTCGCTGGAACATCCTCGACACCTCGAGCCGCATCGACGGCCGCGACCTGTCGACCGTTCGTCCGATCGTCTCGGAAGTCGGCCTGCTGCCGCGCACGCACGGTTCGGCGCTGTTTACCCGCGGTGAAACGCAGGCAATCGTCGTCGCCACGCTCGGCACCGGCGAAGACGAACAGTATGTCGATAGCCTGACGGGCATGTACAAGGAGCGCTTCCTGCTCCATTACAACTTCCCTCCCTACTCGGTTGGCGAAACCGGCCGCATGGGTTCCCCGGGTCGTCGCGAAATCGGTCACGGCAAGCTCGCATGGCGCGCTATCCGCCCGATGCTGCCGACGGCTGAACAGTTCCCCTATACGCTGCGCGTCGTCTCCGAGATCACCGAGTCGAACGGCTCGTCCTCGATGGCAACGGTTTGCGGCACCTCGCTCGCTTTGATGGACGCCGGCGTTCCGCTGGCCAAGCCGGTTGCCGGCATCGCCATGGGTCTGATCCTGGAAGGCGAGCGCTTCGCCGTTCTCTCCGACATTCTCGGTGACGAAGACCACCTCGGCGACATGGACTTCAAGGTCGCCGGCACTGCCGACGGCATCACCTCGCTGCAGATGGACATCAAGATCGCCGGCATCACCGAAGAGATCATGAAGGTCGCTCTCGGCCAGGCACAGGGCGGTCGCACCCACATCCTCGGCGAAATGTCCAAGGCCATCACCGAGAGCCGCGGCCAGCTCGGCGAATTCGCTCCGCGCATCGAAGTCATGAACATCCCGGTCGACAAGATCCGTGAAGTCATCGGCTCCGGCGGCAAGGTCATTCGCGAAATCGTCGAAAAGACCGGCGCCAAGATCAACATCGAAGACGACGGCACCGTCAAGATCGCCTCGTCCTCCGGCAAGGAGATCGAAGCGGCCCGCAAGTGGATTCATTCGATCGTCGCTGAGCCGGAAGTCGGCCAGATCTACGAAGGCACTGTTGTCAAGACCGCCGACTTCGGCGCCTTCGTCAACTTCTTCGGCGCCCGTGACGGCCTCGTCCACATCTCGCAGCTCGCTTCCGAGCGCGTTGCAAAGACGCAGGACGTCGTCAAGGAAGGCGACAAGGTCTGGGTCAAGCTGCTCGGCTTCGACGAGCGCGGCAAGGTTCGCCTGTCCATGAAGGTCGTCGACCAGGCCACCGGCCAGGAACTCGCCGCCGACAAGAAGAAGGACGACGCAGCCGAGTAAGCTGCGCCTTCACTCAGGTTCCGGGGCGCGGGATATTTTCCGCGCCCTTTTTATATTATTGCTGTCAGCCTAGCCTGCTTTTCGCTGAAGCTATGTGCCCAGCCCCTCACCCTAGCCCTCTCCCCGCGTGCGGGGAGAGGGGACAACGACTGTGCTAGATCATCCTCTCCTTACAGGGTTGAGGTATGTTGTCTTGCTCCGTGGTCCCCTCTCCCCGTCACAACGGGGAGAGGGCTAGGGTGAGGGGCAAGCACCAGAAAATGCCGCGCATATCCGACAGACGAAACCCATTCCCATGACGAGACCACGCCCATGAGCCGCGACGCCCTGAAGACCCTGTTTCATCCCTTTGCCTCCGGCACCGTAGATGCGCCCGGCGAGGGCGAGCGGATACTGTTTCTCGGCGCCGAAGCCGGCTTTGCGCTGCCTGAAGGATTTACCGCCGAGCTTTCCGCCGTCCAGGGCTTCAGGCCGTTCTATCGCCAGCTGCAGGCGCAACGCATCAACGTGACGCCGGAAATCGAAGGCGAAAGCTATGATGGCGCGCTCGTTCTCTGCGGCAAGCACAAGGGCGAGAACGAGAGCCATATCGCCGAAGCGCTTTCGCGCGTGAAGGAGGGTGGCCTCATCGTCATCGCCGGCGGCAAGGAAGACGGCATCCAGCCGCTTCGCAAGCGCCTCGAAGGCTTCGGCCTTACCGTCGAGCACATGCCGAAATATCACGGCGTCGCCCTGTGGTTCACGCGTCCCGCCGACGTCAAGGCCCAGACGGCGCAGCTGGTGAAGCCGGCAACGCGCGTCGAGGATCGCTTCACCACGGCGCCTGGCATGTTCTCCCATGACCGGATCGACGCCGGTTCGGAGCTGCTGGCCTCGCGCCTGCCGACCGACTTTACCGGCGATGCCGCCGACTTCGGCGCCGGCTGGGGTTATCTCTCCGTCGAGCTTGCGACCAAATCGCCGAGGCTCGCGCGCATCGACCTCTACGAGGCCCACTACGGCGCTCTGGAAGCCGCCCGCGCCAATCTGCTGGATAATTGCCCGAAGGTCCCCCAGCGCTTCTTCTGGCACGATCTGGCAAGCGAGCCGGTGAAGGACAAGTACGACCTGATCATCATGAACCCGCCTTTCCATGAAGGCCACGCCGCCGAGCCTTCGCTCGGCCAGGCGATGATCAAGACCGCCGCCTCGGCGCTGCGTGGCGGCGGGCGGCTGATGCTGGTCGCCAATCGCGGCCTGCCCTATGAGCCGGTGCTGGCGGAAAACTTCAGGGAATTCGGCGAGACCTGCCGTAACGCCCGCTTCAAGGTGCTCTGGGCAAAGAAATAGGCGACGAAGGCGACCGATCGGCCGCCTTTTCTTTCTGGGCTAGACATCCTCGCTTCGCCGCGCACGCGACGGCAAATGATCCCGCAGGATCAGGAAGTTTCTTTCGACGAGAAACCAGAGCGTCGCCGCCACAAGGAAGCAGGTGGCGAGATAGATGACGAAGCCCGACAGCCCCAGAAGATTGTCTCTGCCGAACACCATCCGGTCGAGATGATAAATGCCCTTATGGGTCAGGTAGAGGCTGTAGGAGAGCGTTGCGATGCCGGATATGGCCGGAAGGTGCCAGCGCGCGATCCTGGGCTGCAGATCGACCAATGCGCCGAGAACGAAGGCCACGCCCGCCGAGAATAGCGGGAAACCGACGACCGTGCCTGCGAGAGGCTGAAACACAAGCGGCAGATTGGTTTGCGCAAGAGGCCCGCGGACGGAGAAGATCACCAGCGCCGCCGTCACCAGCATGCCGCCGATGCCGAACGCGATGTAAGGCGACATATATCGTTCCCATAGCAGCGGCCTGAAGAGCCGGATCGCCGCCAGAACGACGCCAAAGGTCAGTCCATCCAGTCGATTATACGTCGGGTAATAGACATCCCGGAGATAAGCGGCGAGCGCCTCCCTGTAGGCCTGTATTTCGGTAGCAGGGCCAACTTCGCTCTGCCAGAAGGCAAACCGCAAGCCCATGCCGGCGATAACGATTGTCGCCAAGAGACAGGCGATCAGAACCGGCGTTGCGCGCCGCTTCAGCAAGACGACGAGAATCGGCAGGATAAGATAGAAATGCGCCTCGACGCCCAGCGACCAGGCTTCTGCAAAGGCACCGCCAGAGCGTGGGTCGAGCCCGAAATTGACCGTGAAGGTCAGGAACCGCCAGACCGATTGCATCGCCGGCGCGTCGCGCAGGGAGGGGACAAGCGCGTAGACGGCAAGCACGAGCAGAAAGGCCGGCAATATGCGAAATGCGCGGCGCAGATAGAAGGTCTTGAAGTCGATGGCATTGCGGCGGGCGACCTCCGCCATCAGCTGGCTTCCGATGAGATAGCCGCTCAGCACGAAGAAGATGTCGACACCGATCCAGCCATAGGGCCTGATCGCGGCGAGCGGCAGCGGCGTCGCCTCCGCCGGCAGATGTACCAGCATGACGAGAAGGATGGCAAGCGCGCGCAACAGATCCGGTCCGAATGCCCTTGTCGTGGCAGCGGATTGGATCGATGCCGTCTCGTCCAATGGATCGAGCGACTTGGAGCTGGCAACAGTTATGGTGTTCACGGCTGGGGTTCCCGTAAATGGTCAATGAACGCCGATGGACATGCAGGCAATACTGTTGATTGCCCGCCTTGTATCGGAATTCCGGCCGGCCGTAACGGGCCATCCCCGGCAAGATAGAATTAACCTAAAATTTTCGTAAAATCTTACCGAATGGAGATTAACGCGCCCGATTCGGCGCTCGTACAGCCCATTCGCGGCTCAGCACGGCATAGACATATTCGTCGCCCCAAACGCCGTTGAAACGATCGTTTTCAATCAGATGCGCCTCACGACGCAGGCCGAGCCGTTCGACGACGCCGATGGAGCCCGTGTTTTTCGCGTCTAGCCGCGCGAAAATCCGGTGGAAGCCGAATCTTTCAAAGCCAAGGGTGATGATGGCCTCGGCCGCCTCTGTCGCATAACCCTTGCCGGCATAGGCCGGATTGAAGATATAGCCGACTTCGGCCTGAAGGGCGGCTTTGCTGGCAAGCTTCAGGCTGACCTGACCCACCAGGGCATCATCCTCGCGCCGAACGACGGCGCAGCGGAGAATATCCCCGTCTTCCGACAGGCGCGTATTGAAGCCGGCGTCGAAACGCTCCCGCATCTCCTGTTCCGATGGCGGATCGCTATAGAGATAGCGATAAACGGATGGCAGCGAGCGATAAGCGCTGTAGGCTTCGAAATCCTCCGGAATGAATCCCCGCAGGATGAGACGGTCAGTCGATGCGAAGGATTTTGGGTCGTGGGACGTCATCGGGAATCCTCTGGAAGGATATCCGGAGCTTTGATCCTCCCGGCCAAGGACCGAGAGGACGATTCAGATCGACAAACTCACTCAGCGTCCGCGCTCGACAGCGTTTCCAGCGTTGGCATCGAGGTGATGTTATAGCCGGCATCGACGAAGTGGATTTCGCCGGTCACGCCAGCCGAGAGATCCGACAGGAGATAGAGCGACGACGAGCCGACCTGGTCGATGGTGACGGACTTGCGCAGCGGGGCGTTGCGCTGGTTCCACGACAGGATAGCACGGGCGTCCGAAATGCCGGCGCCGGCCAGTGTCCGGATCGGGCCGGCGGAAACGGCGTTGACGCGGATGCCGCGCGGGCCGTAGTCAGCGGCGAGATAGCGCACTGAGGCTTCCAGAGCCGCCTTGGCGACGCCCATGACGTTGTAGTTCGGAATCACCCGCGTCGAGCCGTTATAGGTCAGCGTCAGCATGCTGCCGCCGTCGGTCATCAGATCGGCGGCGCGCTTGGCGATCTCGGTGAAGGAGAAGCAGGAAATCACCATGGTTCGGGTGAAATTCTCCCGCGTGGTGTTGGCATAGAGCCCCTTCAGCTCGTTCTTGTCGGAAAAGCCGATGGCATGGACGATGAAGTCCAGCTTACCCCAGCGCTCCTTGATCGCGTCAAAGACGGAATCGACAGACGCCAGATCCTCGACGTCGCAAGGCAGCAGGAAGTCCGAGCCGACTTCGGCTGCGAGCGGCTTGACGCGCTTGCCAAGCGCCTCGCCCTGAAATGTGAAAGCCAGTTCGGCGCCTTCGGCTGCGAGCGCCTTTGAAATACCCCAGGCAATCGAGTGATTGTTTGCGACGCCCATGATGAGGCCGCGCTTACCCTGCATGATTCCCGTCATTGCCTTATCCGTTGTAGCGCTGGAATACGAGCGTGGCGTTGGTGCCGCCGAAGCCGAAGGAATTCGAAAGAGCGATGTCGATCTTGGCATCGTCGATGCGCTTGCGCACGATCGGCACGCCTGCGAATTCCGGATCGAGTTCGGTGATATGAGCGCTTTCTCCGATGAAGCGCTCCTGCATCATCAGGATCGAATAGATCGATTCCTGCACGCCCGCTGCGCCGAGCGAATGGCCCGTCAGCGACTTGGTCGACTGGATCGGGGGGATCTTGTCGCCAAAGACTTCGCGGATCGCGCCGATTTCCTTGCTGTCGCCCACCGGCGTCGAGGTGCCGTGGGTATTGATGTAGTCGATGTCGCCCTTCACGGTGGCCATTGCCTGGCGCATGCAGCGCACCGCGCCCTCGCCCGAAGGTGCGACCATGTCGTAACCATCGGAGGTGGCGCCGTATCCGACGATCTCGGCATAGATCTTGGCGCCGCGTGCCTTGGCATGCTCAAGCTCTTCCAGAACCAGCACGCCGGCGCCGCCGGCGATGACGAAACCGTCACGCTTGGCATCATAGGCGCGCGAGGCCGTTTCCGGATGATTCTCGTTGAAGTCGGAGGACATCGCGCCCATGGCGTCGAATAGGTTCGACATGGTCCAGTCGAGATCCTCGTGGCCGCCGGCGAACATCACGTCCTGCTTGCCCCATTGGATCATCTCGGCGGCGTTGCCGATGCAGTGCGCCGAAGTCGAGCAGGCGGACGAGATCGAATAGTTGACGCCGTGGATCTTGAACCAGGTCGCAAGCGTTGCCGAGGCGGTCGAAGACATCGACTTCGGCACGGCGAAGGGGCCGATGCGCTTCGGGCTGTTGTTCTTGCGGGTGATGTCGGCCGCCTCGATCAGCGTGCGGGTCGACGGGCCGCCGGAGCCCATGATGATGCCGGTGCGCTCGTTGCTGATATCGCCTTCCTCAAGGCCGCTATCGGCGATCGCCTGTTTCATGGCGACATGGTTCCAGGCGCCGCCCTGCGACAGAAAGCGCATGGCGCGGCGATCCACCAGGTCGGTCGTATCGATGTTCGGCGCACCCCAGACCTGGCACTTGAAGCCGTGTTCGGCGAAATCGGGGGAGAAGGAAATGCCGGATTTGGCTTCGCGCAGCGAGGCGGTCACTTCATGAGCATTGTTTCCAATCGAAGAGACAATACCCAGACCCGTAACAACTACCCGTCTCATGTCGATGACCTTTTCTAAAACATCTGTCTTGGTGGAGGCGGCGGTGCCGCAGTTCAGGCAACCTTGTCCTTCGACAGGCCCACGCGCAGGTCCGTCGCCTGATAGATGGTCTCGCCATCGGCCTTCAGCCAGCCATCGGCGGTGCCGAGGACGAGGCGGCCGCGCATGACGCGCTTGAAGTCGATGCCGTATTCGAGAAGCTTCGTGTCCGGACGAATCATGCCCTTGAACTTCACTTCGCCTGTCGACAACGCCATGCCACGGCCGGGCTCGCCGAGCCAGCCGAGGAAGAAGCCGGTCAGCTGCCACATGCCGTCGAGGCCAAGGCAGCCCGGCATGATCGGATTGCCGGCAAAATGGCAGGGGAAGTACCAGTCATCCGGACGCACGTCGTATTCGGCGCGGATGAAGCCCTTGTCGAAGGCGCCACCGGTCTCGGAAATTTCAGTAATGCGGTGGACCATCAGCATCGGTGGCAGGGGAAGCTGTGCGTTGCCCGGGCCGAACAGCTCGCCGCGGCCGCAGGCCAGGATTTCCTCGTAGTTGAAGCTGGATTGTCTCGTCGTCATAAAAATCCCGTTTCCCCCGCATGAATGCCGATGGATGTGAAGCTTTAGTGCAAGATCGACAGAAAATGAAGCGCAACCATCACACTCTCATTCGCCCGTCCAATCGAACGCAATAGCTCCTATGTGGTGGTCGCATACAGGAACGCCAGAGCCGCTACCAGTGCCAAATGCGGCAAAAGCCCGATTTTTCCGGCTTTTGAGCACCTTCCCACCCCATTGAAACTATTGAAAGCAATCAAGGCAAAAGTTATATGGCTTAGTGAAGAATTATAGAAATCTGGAATCCGGAGTCCCTGAATGGCGGTAGAGGCCGAAATCGCGATCGAGACCAGGCTGCGCAATGTCGGCCTGAGGCCGACCAGGCAGCGGATCGCGCTGGGTGATCTTCTCTTCGCCAAGGGCGACCGGCATCTGACGGTCGAGGAGCTTCACGAGGAAGCCGTTGCCGCGGGCGTACCCGTTTCGCTTGCGACCGTCTACAATACCCTGCATCAATTCACCGAAGCCGGCATGATCCGCGTTCTCGCCGTCGAGAGCAACAAGACCTATTTCGACACCAACGTGTCCGACCACCATCACTTCTTCGTGGAAGGTCACAACGAGGTGCTGGATATTCCGATCAGCAATCTGACGATTGCCAACTTGCCGGAGCCGCCGAAGGGCATGGAAATCGCCCATGTCGACGTCGTGATCCGCCTGCGCCGCAAGCAGCGTTAAGGATAGACAGTAGAATTGTTTCATCCCGTTTTGCTATTGCCCACTGCCTAATTCCTACTGCCTCCCATTTCACATGACATCATCCGGATGCCGGCCGGGCTTGTGATGATAGGTCGGGAAGGTCCAGCCAAACCAGAGCGCGCCGCCGCGCACCGCGAAGGCTGCGGCAACGCCGAGCCCAGCCGACGCATAGAGCGGCAGCATGGTCGCATTGGCGGCGGTAAAGACGCCGGCGCCGACGAGCGCGGCCGTCACATAGATTTCCGGCCGCAGCAGCACCGAGGGTTCATTCGCCAACAGATCGCGCAGGATGCCGCCGAAAGTGGCCGTCAGCGCGCCGGTGACGATGGCGACAGTCGGAGAACCCGTGGCCGCCATGCCTTTGGCCGCCCCCATCACGCAATAGGCTGATAGCCCGACAGCATCAAACCATAGAAGCAAGCGATACCGCGATTCGAACAGGTGCGCGGTAAAGAAAAACAACACCCCCACTACCGCGCAGATGATGATGTAGGTCGGGTTCAACACCCAGAAGACCGGCACCCGGCCAAGGACAATATCGCGCAGCGTGCCGCCACCGATGCCGGTGACCGCCGCCAAAAACAGGAAACCGATCAGATCAAGCTGTTTGCGCGAGGCGGCGAGCGCGCCGGTTGCGGCAAAAAGGGCGACGCCGGCATAGTCAAGAAACGAGAGAAGCGACATCGAACACTCCAACGGGACACCGGCGATTTCTTCGAAATGAATCACGACGGCAAGGGCCGCGCAAGCAGGCGCGTGCAAAGATGTCGCGGCGGTTACGGCTGTTATCGTGGCCGCAACGGCGCTTCGAAGAGGAATCCCCCGTGAAATCCCTGTTGATCGTAATCCTCAACCTCGTCGCATTCGTGGTCATGCCCGCCGTGGCCGAGGCACAGCAATCGATCCTGCAGGACCCCGTGGCCTTCGAAAAGGATCACTTCACCAAGAGCTGTGACGGACAGGTGAGTTTCGGCGACCATTTCGCCACCGAGCAGGACATCAACAACGACAAGTTGATGGATATCGTCATCAACGAGGGCGAGATCACCTGCAAGGGCGAAAAAAGGGCCTATTGCACCGACGAGGGATGCCCCTACAATTTCTATGTCCAGGTGGCCGAGGGTGGATATCTGCTCATCGCAACGGCACAGACCTACGGCTACGATTTCATCCAGCGTTTCGGCAACATGGTGCTGGTCATGAAGATGCACCCACGCTTCTGCGACCGCAAGGATGGCGAGGCCGTCTGCGAAATCACCGTCAGGGTGCGCGGCGTCAAGTTCGTCACGATCTCGAAGAAGTAGCCATCAGGGCGCGGACAGATTGTACGGTCCGGGACACGTAGTCACGGTCCGGGGTAAAGCGCCGATGTGCGGCCGACGAGGTAATAGCCGACGAGGCCGACCCATTCACGCAGTCCGGTCGCCAAGAGCTGCGCATTCCGCGAGGGCTGCGTGAAATCGAGGCCGAGCCTTTCCTTGCCGGTGCTGCGATAATCGACCGGCCAGGGCACAACGTCGATGCCCTGCTTGCGGAAGATGCCCATCGAGCGCGGCATATGGAAGCCGGAGGTAATCAAAAGGCAATCCGAAAGCCCGTTCTGGGCGAGCAGCTCCTTGGTGTTGACCGCATTCTCGAAGGTGGTGCGCGAGGTCTTGTCCTCGACCATGCGGCTTGTCGGGATGCCGAGCGCGGTGAAGAAACGCTCGGAAATGACGGCATCGCCCTCATACGTCCCGCCGATCGAGCCATCGCCGCCCGAAATGACGATGCGCGCCTGCGGGTATTTCTGCGCCAGCCGCAGCGCCTCGATCAGGCGATCGCCGGCCGAATCGAGCTCATAGCCGCCGCGGGCGGTCGTCACTTCGTTCTGCGTGGCGCCACCGAGCACGATCATGCATTTGAGATCGGCCGGATCGGCGGCGGCGTGCGGAAAGCGCTCTTCCAGCCCCTGAACGATATAGGCGCCGGCCGTCGTATAAAGCGAGACGAACAGGATCAGCGCCGATAGCAGCGCCGAGGTGATCGTGGTCACGCGCCAGCGCAGGAGCGCGGCAATGAAGGCCAGGAGAACGAAGAGGAACGCCAGCGACAAAGGCTGACCGAAGATCCAGACAAGTTTCGAAAAAACGAACACGGCACATCCTTACGCTTGTCGGCAAAACGATTCGCTTTCCTCCCTAGCAGATTTTGTGCGCTGCAATGTGGCTATTTCGATCGCTGCGCCATTGGAGCGGCAATCATCAGCCGCTGGTTGAAGCGGCGCTGCAGCGGGCGGGGGATCAAAAGGGTGACAAGCGCGAGCGCGAGCGCAACCAACGAAACCAGCCAGAGCGCCCCGGCACCGAGGGCATTGGCGAGTAGCGCGCCGATGACCGCGCCCGATATCATGCCGCTCCAGGGCACGATCTGCACCCTCCAGGCAAAATCCCGGTCACCCAGCAGGAAGCGGCCGATGCCGCGACCGAACCGCGAGAGAGCGCCGGTCACATAGGTCAGCCCGATCGGCAGGCCTTCTATGTGCTCGACCGTGGCATTGACCATGCCCATGGCAAGCACCACCAGATAGAATTGCACCAGAACCAGCGACGGCGCCGCAAAACCCGCCGCTGTCGCCAGAAGGATGCTGACGCAGGCCAGCACGACGAAAGCCCGCCGGCTTGCGGCATGCGCCACGACGATCCCGAGCGCATTGCCGGCAATGAATGTCAGAATGGCCGAGAACAGCACCGCCGCATGGCCGAAATCCCCCGTCCCGAGCGCAATCGCCGCCCGCGTCGTATTGCCGGTCATGAAGGACACGAAATTCCCGGTGAGCATCAGCCCGACGGCATCGGTCATGCCGGCGAGAAAGGCGATCGAGGCGACAAGCGAAAGCCCCGTCACGGTACGGCGGGTCCGGATGAGACGACGGCGGCGCTGTCTGGTCATTGGCGATTCGAGGTGGGTTAAGGAGGATGGGAGGCTAGCATGAAGTTGGGCGGATGCGGAGGATTTATCAAATCATCGATATGCGAAAAGCGGACAAGCTTGTTTAAAGCAGCCTCTTCTTTGCAAAGGCTCTGCTTGAGTGTGATTTTAGATAGGCCTCAAATTCCAATGCGCGATATTTGTCCGGAAACGCCGAATACCAATGAAGAACCCATGGCGTGAACTTTGCGGTATGGGTCGACTTACCGGTATTGTGGTCGGCAAGCCGTTGCTTAAGGTCCGAGGTCGATCCGGTATATTGCTGATCTGGAAAATTCGCGCTTTGAAGGATGTAAACGTACCACATCCGCATCTCGATCAATTGGCATCCGGTGATTCGAACGCAAATTCTATACGCAATCGAGCTTGTCGTTGTAGCTGGAAATGTTTGACAATATTTCAGCCCGTCGTCGCCCTGCGGGCTATGCCGGGCACTGCTTCGGCCTAACGGTTTCCCGCGGCTGCGCCACGCGAAGCCCGTAAGGGCGAAGCGTGGTGGAGCTAAGCGGGATCGAACCGCTGACCTCTTGCATGCCATGCAAGCGCTCTCCCAGCTGAGCTATAGCCCCATCAAGATGGTGCCGTTTGACCGGCCCTGGGTCCCTTCGAAGCGCTTTGCCCGTCGGGGTGGCGGCTTATTACTTGTGGTTTTCACAGATAGCAAGCCGAAAAATTCGGCCCGGGAAACTTTTCTTAAGTCCGGGCCGATTGTCTTTCAGATCAGACGTCGTCTTCGTCGCCGGTGACGCCGATGATGTCGCTCATGTCGTCATCGTCTTCATCTTCGTCGGCTTCGAGGAAGGTATCGTCGTCATCGTCGCCGATTTCGACATCGTCGTCGCCCATATCCGGAATATCGTCGCCGCTTGCAGCTTCGTCGGCATCCTCGAGAGATACCAGTTCGACTTCGGTGTTTTCGGTATCGACTTCGGCCACTTCCTCTTCTTCCGGAACTTCCTTCGAAGCCGAAGTTTCTTCGAAGAAGGACAAGGGCCAGGACTTGCCGGTATAGGGCGAGACCACCGGGTCCCGGTTCAGGTCATAGAACTTTTTGCCGGTATCGGGGTCGGTACGTTTTGTTCCAAGTTCCGTTTTCGCCACTGTCAAAGCCTCATCAATGGCCGAATGAAAATTCGGCAATGCCGGGGAAGCCGGCGTTTTAAGGGAAATATCAGCCGGTCCCCTTAATCGTTGCGGCCGTATCTGTCAAAGCTAAACTTCATGCCGCTTTGCACGCGCTTTTCGCACATGGCGGGATGACTGGGGAACGGGCCCGTGCTAACCAGCTGGCGTGAACCGCAGAACATCTGGCCAAGGACGATAGCAGCCAGCACAGAATGCGGCGGAAATACCGGCATCGCAAAGGAATTGCCCATGCCGCGCGATACTCTTCCCCAGCCAGCCGTGGCGCGCCGCTCGGCCGGCCTTTTCGGCTCGATCCGCATTCCCGGCGATAAATCCATCTCCCATCGCTCCCTGATGTTCGGCGGCCTTGCCGCGGGCGAAACCCGTATCACTGGCCTGCTCGAAGGCGAGGATGTGCTGAATACCGGCAGGGCCATGCAGGCGCTCGGCGCTGCGATCCGCAGGGACGGCGACGCGTGGATCGTCAGCGGCACCGGCAATGGCGCGCTGCTGGCGCCGGAGGCACCGCTCGATTTCGGCAATGCCGGCACCGGCTCCCGCCTGACCATGGGCCTCGTCGGTTCCTACGATTTCGAAACCACCTTCATCGGCGACGCTTCGCTTTCCAAGCGGCCGATGGCCCGCATTCTCGATCCGCTGCGCCTGATGGGAGCGCAGGTCAGGGCCGCCGAGGGCGACCGGCTGCCCGTCATCCTGCATGGGCCTCCTGTGGCGAGCCCGCTGACCTATCGCGTGCCGATGGCCTCGGCGCAGGTCAAATCGGCCGTGCTGCTGGCCGGTCTCAACGCGCCCGGCATCACGACAATCATCGAACCCGTCCAGACCCGCGACCACACCGAAAGGATGCTCGTGGGCTTCGGCGCGGCGCTTTCGGTCGAAGCCGATGCGGCAGGCGTGCGCACCATCCGCCTCGAGGGCCAGGGCAGGCTCGCGGGCCAGACGATCGACGTTCCCGGCGATCCCTCCTCCGCCGCCTTCCCGCTGGTAGCCGCATTGATCGTGCCCGGTTCCGACATCACCATCCGCAACGTGCTGATGAACCCGACGCGCACCGGCCTCATCCTGACGCTGCAGGAGATGGGCGCGGATATCGAGATGCTCGACCCGCGCGTGACGGGAGGCGAGGATGTCGCCGATCTGCGCGTGCGGTCCTCGGCGCTCAAGGCCGTTACCGTTCCGGCGGAGCGCGCGCCGTCGATGATCGACGAGTATCCCGTGCTGGCGGTCGCCGCTGCCTTTGCGGACGGCACGACGATCATGCAGGGGCTGGAAGAACTGCGGGTGAAGGAATCCGACCGGCTCTCCGCCGTCGCCGAGGGGCTGAAGCTCAACGGCGTCGACTGCATCGAAGGCAAGGATTCGCTGACGGTTCAGGGCAGGCCCGAGGGCAAGGGCCTTGGCAATGCCAGCGGTAGCGACGTCAGGACCCATCTCGATCACCGCATCGCCATGAGTTTCCTCGTCATGGGGCTGGCGAGCGAACATCCGGTTTCGGTCGACGATTCCGCCATGGTCGCTACCAGCTTTCCGGAATTTTTTGCTATGATGACAAGATTGGGCGCGACGATCGAAGCCAGAGACTGATAGACCGCGCCATTGGCCATTCGAAACCTTGCCATGCGGGGTTTTGGAGATTGCGCAGCAAAACGGACCGAAGCCATGTATCAGCCTCCACATCATCGCGAAGACGATCTCGGCACGCAGCACCAGCTGATCCGCGCCCATCCGCTGGGACTGCTCATTACGGCCGGCGATGGCGGGCTGATCGCCAATCCCGTGCCGTTCCACCTGAATACGGAGCTCTCGCCCAAGGGTACGCTGCAAGCGCATCTCGCCAGAGCGAACGGTCAGCTGAAGGAGATTGCGGCGGGCGCCCCCGTACTTGTCGTCTTCCAGGGCGCCGACACCTATATCACGCCATCCTGGTATGCGACGAAGCGGGAAACCGGCAAGGTGGTGCCAACCTGGAACTATGCGATCGTGCAGGTGCGCGGAGCCGCGCGGACGATCGAGGACCCCGCCTGGCTGCGTGCGCAGATCGGCGCGCTGACCGGGGAAAACGAGAGCGACCGCGCGCAGCCCTGGGCGGTGGAAGACGCCCCACCGGAATTCATCGCAGCCCAGATGAAAGGCATCGTCGGCATCGAAATCGACATCGAGACGATTGACGGCAAATGGAAGGTGAGCCAGAACCGGCCGCTGGCTGATCGACAGGGCGTCGCCGAGGGCCTTACGACGATCGATCGTACGGAGGCGGCTGAAATGGCCGATCTGGTGCGTCGCTACAGCAAATAACGAGAGACCGGCTAGGGACAGAGAAGACATGATCATTGCCATCGACGGACCAGCGGCTGCCGGCAAGGGAACTCTGGCACGTCGGATCGCCGAGGCCTATGGCTATCATCATCTCGATACCGGCCTTACCTACCGCGCGACCGCCAAGGCCCTGCTCGATGCAGGATTGCCGCTTGATGACGAAGCCGTTGCCGAGGCAATCGCGCGCAAGGTCGATCTGGCCGGGCTCGACCGGGCCGTTCTTTCCCGACACGAGATCGGCGAAGCTGCATCGAAGATCGCCGTCATGCCGACCGTGCGTACTGCGTTACGCGAAATGCAGCAGAAATTCGCACGCAAGGAGCCCGGCACAGTGCTTGACGGCCGCGATATCGGCACCGTCGTCTGCCCGGAAGCGCCGGTGAAATTCTACGTGACGGCCTCGGCCGAGGTCCGTGCCAAGCGCCGTTACGAGGAGATCGTCGAAGCCGGCGGCAATGCCGATTACGACGCCATCTTCGAAGACGTGAAGCGGCGCGATGAGCGGGATATGGGCCGCACCGACAGCCCGCTGAAGCCGGCCGAAGACGCATACTTGCTTGATACCTCAGAAATGAGTATAGAAGCGGCGTTTCAGACGGCAAAGTCGATCGTCGACACCGCTCTGAGCCGAAATGCCTGAAAATGCGAGCGGCTTTCGCGTGCTTAGCGCACGGAGCCGCCAATTTATATAAGCCTGACATTCCGTCCAAGCGCCGGATAGCTTCCCGATAGGGAGGCGGACTGGGGTCAGGCCCGTTTAACGCGAACCACCGGCGCGTCAGTGTCCAGATTGCATGATCGGGACACGCCAGGAGATTTTATGTCTGTAACAACCCCCTCTCGCGAAGATTTCGCAGCTCTTCTCGAAGAGTCCTTTGCCAAGAATGACCTGGCCGAAGGCTATGTCACCAAGGGCATCGTCACCGCCATCGAGAAGGACGTCGCCGTTGTGGACGTCGGCCTCAAGGTCGAAGGCCGCATCGCGCTGAAGGAATTCGGTGCGCGCGCCAAGGACGGCACGCTCAAGGTCGGCGATGAAGTCGAAGTCTACGTCGAGCGTATCGAAAACGCGCTTGGCGAAGCCGTTCTCTCGCGCGAAAAGGCTCGCCGCGAAGAAAGCTGGATCAAGCTCGAAGTCAAGTTCGAAGCTGGCGAACGCGTTGAAGGCGTCATCTTCAACCAGGTCAAGGGCGGCTTCACCGTCGATCTCGACGGCGCTATCGCCTTCCTGCCGCGCTCGCAGGTCGACATCCGTCCGATCCGCGACGTCACCCCGCTGATGCACAACCCGCAGCCCTTCGAAATCCTCAAGATGGACAAGCGCCGCGGCAACATCGTCGTTTCGCGTCGTACGGTTCTGGAAGAGTCCCGTGCCGAGCAGCGTTCTGAAATCGTTCAGAACCTCGAAGAAGGCCAGGTTGTTGACGGCGTCGTCAAGAACATCACCGATTACGGTGCGTTCGTTGACCTCGGCGGCATCGACGGCCTGCTGCACGTCACCGACATGGCATGGCGCCGTGTGAACCATCCGTCGGAAATCCTGTCCATCGGCCAGCAGGTCAAGGTACAGATCATCCGCATCAACCAGGAAACCCACCGCATCTCGCTCGGCATGAAGCAGCTCGAGAGCGATCCGTGGGATGGCATCCAGGCCAAGTATCCGGAAGGCAAGAAGATTTCCGGCACCGTCACGAACATCACCGACTACGGTGCGTTCGTCGAGCTGGAGCCGGGCATCGAAGGCCTGATCCACATCTCGGAAATGTCCTGGACCAAGAAGAACGTTCACCCCGGCAAGATCCTGTCCACGAGCCAGGAAGTCGAAGTGGTCGTTCTCGAAGTCGATCCGACCAAGCGCCGTATCTCGCTTGGCCTGAAGCAGACGCTCGAAAACCCGTGGGCTGCATTTGCCCGCAACCATCCGGCCGGCACCGAAGTCGAAGGCGAAGTCAAGAACAAGACCGAATTCGGCCTGTTCATCGGCCTCGACGGCGATGTGGACGGCATGGTGCACCTCTCCGACCTCGACTGGAACCGTCCGGGCGAACAGGTCATCGAGGAGTTCAACAAGGGTGACGTCGTCAAGGCTGTCGTTCTCGACGTCGACGTCGAGAAGGAACGCATCTCGCTCGGCATCAAGCAGCTCGGCAAGGATGCAGTCGGCGAAGCAGCCGCTTCCGGCGACCTGCGCAAGAATGCAGTCGTTTCCTGCGAAATCATCGCAGTCAACGACGGCGGCATCGAAGTCAAGCTCGTCAACCACGAAGACATGACCTCGTTCATCCGCCGCGCCGATCTGTCGCGTGACCGTGACGAACAGCGTCCGGAGCGTTTCTCTGTTGGTCAGGTTGTCGACGCCCGCGTCACCAACTTCTCCAAGAAGGACCGCAAGATCATGCTGTCGATCAAGGCTCTGGAAATCGCAGAAGAGAAGGAAGCCGTTGCTCAGTTCGGTTCGTCCGACTCGGGCGCTTCGCTCGGCGACATCCTGGGTGCGGCTCTGAAGAACCGCAACGCCGAATAATCTTCGGTAGAAGCCTGGAAATAAAAGACCCGCCGGAGCGATCCGGCGGGTTTTTCTTATGTCCGTCGCGCCACGTCCGTGCCGGCTATTCCAATTCGACGCCTTCTAGAGCCTTTCCGCTTTTCTTCGAATCGCGAAAACGCTCTATCCTTTTGTTTTTACGCAAGTCCGGACGGAAAACCGCTATGCACTTTTCCTGGAATTGCTCTATTCCCAGGCCACCATGCGCCGATAAAAATCGAAGGCATGGTCGTGCAAGGGGTCACGCAAAGGCTGCGGCAAGGCAACGAGCTCCGGCGCAGCGCCATCGTCCTGGGCGGAGGCTGATCCCGCTTCCGCTTCGCCGGAAGTCTCCTCTACCGCTTGCGCCGATGTTTCCTCCGGATGAGCCTCGCTCTCATCCTGATCCTGCGGGGCCTCTTCATCCTGAGCCTGCCCGCCCTCCTCATCGCCGACGGGATCGACGCGATTGAGCAGTTTCGATTCGCTGTTCTTGATGGGGGTATCTGTCGGCAGATAATTCGCCACGACGAAAGGAACGCCGAGCGGCAAAGGCGCCGTCATTCCCGCCGGCTCCGCGGTCTCATAGAGTGCCATGGGTGCTGCGGACGACGCCTGCAGCTGTGGCTTGCCGGAAGATAGAGCAGCGTCCGCGGGTGCTTCGGGCTGGCCCGCGAATGACGCCGGCACGGCCGTTGCCGCAGCCGGGCCCCTGGCGCTTTCACTAACGGCCGGCGGCTGCGCGGAAGACGCTTGCGCCGCCGCATTGCCGGTCAGCGCCTGCGCAATGATCTTCTCAACGGAAGACGAGGGATTGTTGATGATCTGCAAAAGGTCGGGATCGGTCGCCATCGCGGGCGGGCTGATGACGACCTGCAGGCCCTGTTTGATATCGGCTGCGATCTGCTGGATATCGCGCGGTACCGGCGGCGGCGTCAGCGGCGACCGGATCAATGCGACTTCGATCGGAAGTTCGGCTTCGGCGGCGATCGCGGTCAGCACTACACCCGCAGTCAGATCATCGACAAGGGACGCGAGCTCGGAAGGCTGGACCGTGGAGGTTGCGATGCCGCTACTACCGACTGGCGCGGCTGGCGGGGCTACGGCAGTTCCGTTTTGCGCGAGCGGCTGTGCGGGGGCCGTCTGGGCAGCAGCCGGCGCGGATTGAGATTGAACGGGAACGCCCGGCTGCGGCGTCGGCTGTGCCGTCGCCGTCGTGGTCATCGTAGGCGCAGGCGCGGGGATAGCGGAAATCGGTTCTTCTGCGGCCACGGCAAGCGCCGTTGCCAGCGCGGCTAGATTTGCCGCCTTCTGCAGCGGGGCCGATGTCGGCGCCTGCGGAACTGGCGTTTCCACCTCGGCGGCATTCTGACCATAAGAATTGACGACGGCCTTCAGCGCGGCATCCGGTTCGGCAGCCGATGCCTGTTCCAGGCTGAGAGCCAGCTGAACCGCCTGCGGGCTTTCCGGGTCCTGCAATGCTGACGCCAGAAGCGGCAACGGCAACGGCGTTCGCATCTGCGCATCCATGCGCTGCTGCGCGGCGGCAAGCTGCGGCGGCGTCAGGCTGCGGATTGCGGCGGCAACGCGCTGCGCATAGACGGTATTGCTCTCGCCCGGTTGACGGGACACATTCACCACCTTGCTGGCGGCATCGATCGCGGAAAGCAGGCTGTCGAGCATGCGCTCGCGAGCCGCCATCAGCAGCATGTTCAGCTTGCCCTCGACGCTGGCATTGACGGTACTCGACAGAACGGCAAGCGGCGTTGCCGTCGTCTGAAGCCCGGAGGTTTCAGCCGTTGCGACAATCGGCTTATCAACGGACATACCCACAGCGGACACGGCACCAACGGGAAGCAACATGACATGCTCCTTTGTCTGGCAAGGCGACGATGGAAGCGGGAGGGCAGGTTCAATCTAGGTCCGCTCATGCGGCCTGTGGATCTCCTAACGCCAGATGGCCGAAGTGGCGAGGCGCGAACGCGCAAAACTGGAAATCATCCGCAAAATAGCAGTCTAGTCCTTAACAGATCGCTAAAATGAAAAGGCCGATGCCATGTCCGCGGCACCGGCCTTTGGATTTCGCCCCTCGCCGGTGGCAATCAGCTATGCGCGAAGATATCCGCCTCTTCCCAGCCGAGAAGATCGAGCTTGGCTCGCGTCGGCAGGAAGGCAAAGCAATCATCCGCATAATCCATGCGGCCGTCGCGCAACAGGCGTTGCGTCAGCTTGTCACGCAGCGCGTGGAGATGGAGCACGTCGGAGGCGGCATATTCAAGCTGCGCTGGCGAGAGCGTTTCCGCGGCCCAGTCGGACGACTGCTGCGCCTTGGAAATATCGACGTCGAGCATCTCCTTGAGATTATCCTTCAGGCCATGGCGGTCGGTGTAGGTGCGGCAGAGGCGCGAGGCGATCTTGGTGCAGAAGACCGGCGTGGTGGTGACACCGAAGGTATGGAACAGGACAGCGATGTCAAAGCGGCCATAATGAAAGATCTTCTGGTGCGTGGGATCGGCGAGCATGGCGACGAGATTGGGCGCCTGCTTCTGGCCGGCGGCGATGCGGATGACGTCAGCGGTGCCGTCGCCCGGCGAAAGCTGCACGAGGCAAAGCCGATCGCGGCGCGGAACGAGGCCGAGGGTTTCCGTGTCGATGGCTATGGCGCCGGTGTAACGGGCGGCATCGGCGTCGGAGATATCGCCTTCGTGGTAGCGGATGGTGGCAGCCATGAGATTCTCCCGGCTTTGTCCTTTGAATTCAATTTTCGTCCGTTCTATAGAACAGACGGGGCGATGACGATACCGGATAACCATGCCAACGCCGCTCAAAATGTCGGCGGCGTGTTGATCCAGAGCAATATGGTTTCGCCATCGTGGCGGTTGCGCCAGGAATGATAGCGGCGGCTCTCGAAATAAAGGGAATCGCCGGGCAGAAGATCGAAGAACTGGTCGCTGTCGAGCACCAGTTCCAGGCGTCCGACAAGGACATGGATGAACTCCTCGCCTTCGTGACGATAGGCGCCTTCGCTTGCGGCACCAGGTGCGAGCACGAAGCGATGGCAATCCATCATCGTCCTTCCCTCTGCGAGAAGTTGGACGGTGACGCCTGGTGTCGTCGCCGGCCAGGCGCGCCATTCGCCGGATCGGATCAGGGCCGGAACATCCTCGCGCTCCTCGCCCGACAGGCGCGACACCGTCGTCCCGTAATAATCGGCGAGATCATGCAGGGTCTTGAAGCTGACGCCCTGCGACGTCCGCTCCAAGGTCGAGAGCGTCGAGGACGTCATGCCCATATCGGCGGCGACCTGTTCCAACGTCTTGCCGGCGGCATGGCGCAGCGACCGCAGCCTGCGGCCGATATCCGAGGATGCCGATTGTTCGCCATTCTCCGGGCCGCCGGCGGCGCCCTCCTCCGTCTCGAGTGCCTCGCGAATTGCTGCCGGATTGAGGCCGCGCTCGGCTCGGAACCAGGAAATGCGCTTCAACCGCGCCACATCCTCGGCGCTGTACTGCCGGTGCCCGGTTTCGGAGCGGGAGGGTACGACCAGGCCTTGGCTTTCCCATAGCCGCAGGGTGGAGGCCGATACGCCGGCAAGACGCGCCGCTTCCGCCACCTTGTAGCGCACTGGATAGCGCTCCGGTTCGATGCTGCTCATTTGCCAATGATCCTGATTATCTTGTCTTTCGATCCGTCTAGCATGGATAGAGCGCCATAGCGCGTCCTAAAAGATGCGCGCGGCCGCATGTGATCCCTTCGGCGTATTCTTGTCACCCGCACAAAATCGCGCTTGAAATCTTGCAGGAAAAATGTAGGAGTTTTGTAAATAACTTGCAGAACTTCTGCAAGATAATTCGAAACTATCTTGTGGGAGGCACTGCAATGACCCTGACCGAGCGGAAGAACGCCGCCATTTCCCGCGGCGTCGGCATGACGACGCAGATCTATGCCGATCGCGCCGAAAACGCCGAGATCTGGGACAAGGAAGGGCATCGCTATATCGACTTCGCCTCCGGCATCGCCGTGGTGAATACCGGCCACCGCCATCCGCGCGTCATTGCCGCCGTCAAGGAACAGCTCGACCGCTTCACCCATACCTGCCATCAGGTGGTGCCCTATGAAAGCTATGTGCATCTCGCCGAACGGCTGAATGCGATCGTCCCCGGCGATTTCGCCAAGAAGACGATCTTCGTGACGACGGGCGCCGAAGCGGTCGAGAATGCCGTCAAGATCGCTCGCGCCGCCACCGGTCGCTCCGCCATCATCGCCTTTGGCGGCGGCTTTCACGGCCGCACCTTCATGGGCATGGCGCTGACCGGCAAGGTCGCGCCCTACAAGATCGGTTTCGGCCCGATGCCGGGCGATGTCTTCCATGCGCCCTTCCCCGTGCCGCTGCATGGTGTCAGCGTCGAACAGTCGCTGGCAACGCTGAAGAAGCTCTTTGCCGCCGATGTCGATCCACAGCGCGTGGCGGCCATCATTCTCGAACCCGTGCAGGGTGAAGGCGGCTTCTATCCGGCGCCAGCGGCCTTCATGAAGGCGTTGCGCGAGATCTGCGACCAGCACGGCATTCTCCTGATTGCCGACGAAGTGCAGACCGGCTTTGCGCGCACCGGCAAGATGTTCGCGATGGATCATCATGAAGTGGCGGCCGATCTCGTCACCATGGCGAAGAGCCTTGCCGGCGGCTTCCCGCTTGCCGCCGTCACGGGCCGGGCCGAGGTGATGGACGCGCCGGGACCGGGCGGCCTCGGCGGCACCTATGGCGGCAATCCGCTTGGCATTGCCGCCGCCCATGCCGTGCTCGACATCATCGCCGACGAGGGCCTGTGCGACCGCGCCAACCAGCTCGGCTCGCGGCTGAAACAGCGGCTGGAATCGCTGCGCGACAAGGTGCCTGAAATCGCCGACATCCGCGGCCCCGGCTTTATGAACGCCGCGGAGTTCAACGATGCGACGACCAAGCTGCCGAGTGCCGACTTCGCCAACAAGGTGCGGCTGATCGCGCTCGACAAGGGACTGATCCTGCTCACCTGCGGCGTCCACGGCAATGTCATCCGCTTCCTGTCGCCGATCACCATTCAGGACGGCGTGTTCAGCGAGGCGCTCGACATTCTCGAGGCATCGCTGCTGGAGGCAAGCGCCTCCCGCTAACGGACGCGACCCACCCATTTCCCTTATCCGCCCGTGCGGCCTGCCGGGCGAAACCTGTCGGAGTGCATAGCATGTCCTTTACAACAGCAATGACCAAGCATGTCCCCTTCTCGTCGCGTTTCCTGCGCGCCGCCGGCTATATCAATGGCGTCTGGACGGCGGGCGGGGCAACGAAGACATTCGATGTCATCAATCCGGCCACCGGCGAAGTGCTCGCGACGCTTCCCGATATGGGCGCCGCCGAGACGACGGCTGCCATCGATGCCGCCTATATCGCCCAGGTTGCCTGGGCTGCCCGCCCGGCCAAGGAGCGGGCCGCAACCTTACGCAAATGGTTCGACCTCATGGTCGCCAATGCCGACGAGCTGGCCGCGATCCTGACGGCGGAAATGGGCAAGCCGCTGCCGGAAGCGAGAGGCGAGATCCTCTATGCCGCCTCCTATGTCGAATGGTATGCGGAAGAGGCCAAGCGCATTTACGGCGAAACTATACCCGCGCCGTCCAACGACAAGCGCATGGTCGTCATCAAGCAGCCGGTCGGCGTCGTCGGCACGATCACGCCCTGGAAC
Source organism: Rhizobium sp. NPDC090279 (assembly GCF_044769665.1). Classification (NCBI taxonomy): domain Bacteria; kingdom Pseudomonadati; phylum Pseudomonadota; class Alphaproteobacteria; order Hyphomicrobiales; family Rhizobiaceae; genus Rhizobium; species Rhizobium sp. NPDC090279. Next base: position 75,793 of record NZ_JBIVYI010000016.1, read on the forward strand.
TTCCCGGCAGCGATGATCGCCCGCAAGATCGCGCCGGCGCTTGCCGTCGGCTGCACGGTTGTCTCGAAGCCCGCCGAGCAGACGCCGCTGACGGCGATCGCGCTTGCCGTGCTTGCCGAGGAGGCGGGCATTCCGGCCGGCGTGCTCAACATCATCGTCGGCATCGACGGCCCGGCGATCGGCCGTGAGCTCTGCGGCAATCCGAAGGTTCGCAAGATCAGCTTCACCGGCTCGACCGAAGTCGGGCGCATCCTGATGCGCCAGTGCGCCGACCAGATCAAGAAGGTCAGCCTCGAACTCGGCGGCAATGCGCCCTTTATCGTTTTCGACGACGCCGATCTCGATGCCGCCGTCGAAGGGGCCATGGCTTCGAAATACCGCAATGCCGGCCAGACCTGCGTCTGCGCCAACCGCATTTACGTGCAGTCCAATGTCTATGACGCCTTTGCCGCCAAGCTTGCGGCCAAGGTAAACGAACTCTCCGTCGGCGATGGCTTCAAGCCGGGGGTATCGGTTGGGCCGCTAATCGACGAACAGGGTGTCGCCAAGGCTGAAGACCATGTTCAGGATGCCGTCTCGAAGGGTGCCCGCATCGTCGTCGGCGGCAAGCGCATCGAGGGTGCAGGCACCTTCTTCGCGCCAACCATCCTGACGGGCGTCGACCGGAGCATGAAGGTTGCGCGCGAAGAGACGTTCGGGCCAGTCGCGCCGCTCTTCCGCTTCGAGAGCGCCGAGGATGTGATCGCGCAGGCAAACGATACCGAATTCGGCCTCGCCGCCTATTTCTTCGCCGGCGATCTCAAGAAGGTCTGGCGCGTTGCCGAAGCGCTGGAATACGGCATGGTCGGCATCAATACCGGCCTGATGTCGTCGGAGACGGCGCCGTTCGGCGGCATCAAGCAATCCGGCCTCGGCCGCGAAGGCTCGCGCCACGGCGCCGACGACTATCTGGAGATGAAATATCTCTGCATCGGCAATCTATAGCCGACTATCAAGTAGACGTGATGTGAACGCGGCCCTGCCACAGCCGGGCCGCGCTCAATCGGCCGGTGTGAAAAGCGCCGGTATCGAGATTGAGCCTCAGGCCATTGACTTCGGCTTGCCGGATCGGCGTATGTCCATGCACGATCAGCTTCGGCAGCGGCTGGGCGCTGTCGTAGAAGCGCGAGCGGATGAAGACGAGATCATCGTCCTGCTGCTCGGAAATCGGCCGGTCGGGATCGATACCCGCATGGACGAACAGCGCCTTCGGCGTGTCCAGCAGGATCGGCAAACGGCGCAGGAAGTTGACGTGGTCGTCGGGCAGCCAGGTTCGGATAAACGTGTCGAGCTTTTTCTGCTTGGGATATTGCTGCTGCAACTGAAGGATATCCACGCCATAGGAGGCAAGCGTCGCGTCGCCGCCGAGCGCCACCCAATCCTCAAGCGATATCTCGCCATCGACATAGGAAAGCATCGCCATCTCATGATTGCCGGTGAGGCAGATGCGATCGAAGCCGCTGGGCGGTGGCGCCATCAGGCGGCCGACGACCTGTGCGGACGCCGGTCCGCGATCGATGAAATCCCCCAGCATGACGATGAGCTTTCGGCCGGGAAGTCCCGCCGCGTCGGCAACGATCTTGCGCTCCAGCGCACTCAAGAGATCGTAGCGGCCATGGACATCGCCAATGACATAAGTGGGCACGTCGAGACGTTCGAGCCACTCGCGGCGCCGACGATGACCAGAGCCATTCGTCATTTTTTCGCGTATCCTAGATGCCGCCATGAAACTGCCTTTCGAGCGCACGCCCCGGAACGCCTTAACCGTGTCTGCAAAAAGGACTCAAAAGCGACGATTCTTTGCCAGAGAGGCGGAAATCATCGCCGATGACGGTTCCGGTAGCGGGTCTAGGCCTGCGGCACCGGCTCGCCTTGCGGCAAAGCGTCCCGAACGGCGCCTTTATGCATGGAGAAAGTTGACAGTGCGTATCCGCAATCTTATCGCGCTAACCACGATGGCGCGAGAAATTCCTGCCGTTCAACCCCTGAAAGGCGCGATGTCAGGCCGCTTCGGCACGAGAGCTGCCGGATTGCCAGCGCAAATGACACCGCTCCAAACCGGAACGTCGCACCCATGACGCCTATGAATTTATCGTGAAGTCCTGATGGATACGACGACAGCGCTTCAACTCTGCCGCTTCCTGCATGATGCGTCCCTGATGCTTCTATGGGGTGCCTGCGCCTATCTCGCCCTTTTTGTGCCGAAAGCGCTGGCCGACAGCGTGTGGCGCATGTCGGCAAGGCCGTTTTTCATCGCTGCCGTGATTGCAGCCCTGACGGCGTTGGCGGCCCTGCCGATCATGACCGCCAATATCGGCAACGGGTGGAGCGATGCGCTCGATGCCGGCATGGTCCATGATGTGCTCTTCGAGACTACGGTCGGCGTCGCCTGGCAGGCACAGGCATTTGCGGCCATGGTGATGGTCGGCGCCTTCCTGTTGCCGGAAGGCAAGCGCCGTTATGGACTGGCCCTGGGGGCGGGCCTTGGGCTCGCCTCGCTTTCCTTGACGGGACACGCCTCGATGCTGGAAGGCTGGATGCGGCAGGCGCATCGGGCCAACGATATCCTGCATGTGCTAACCGGCGGCGGCTGGCTGGGGGCGTTGCTGCCGCTGATCCCTATTCTCAGGCTTCTCGGCCGTCCGGAATGCAGGGCGGAAGCACGGATCGCGCTTCGCCGCTTCTCGAATGCCGGCCACGTTGCGGTCGCGCTCGTCATCCTCTCCGGCATTGTCAATACGCTGCTGATCCTGAAACGGCTGCCGACGGACTGGTCTTCGCCCTATCAGATGCTGCTCGCCATCAAGATCGCGCTGGTCGCCATCATGGCCGTGCTCGCCATCGTCAACCGCTACGTCTTCGTTCCCTGGATCGGTCGCAAACCGGAGCGCGCGCTGCTAGCTCTTCGGCTTGGAAGCATCGCCGAGATCGTCATCGGCATTGTCGTCATCGGGCTGGTTGCCGTCTTCGGCATGTTGGAGCCGGTGTAGCTTCTCGCTGCCCGCTCACAAGGATGCCTTAGCCGCCGAGCGATTTTACGACCGCGCGAACGGCTGCGGCATCGCTGGTCCCCGGTTTGTATTCCAGGCCGATCCTGCCGCGATAGCCTTGCGTGTATAGCCAATCCAGCCGTTCCGCCAGATCGATGCGGCCGCTGCCGGGGTCGCTGCGGCCGGGATGATCGGCGACATGGAGATGCACGACCCGGTCGATCCGGTTGCCGATGACCTCCCGCGTATCTTCCCCCATGACGGCCGAATGATAGAGGTCGTAGACGATGCCGATTTCCGGGCGGCCGACCTCATCGACGATATCGAGCCCTTCCGCCGTCGAAGACAGATAGTAGCCAACATGGTCGATCGTCGTGTTCAGCGGCTCGAGGCCCAGCCGGATGCCGGACCCTGCAAGAATGTCGGCGCCAGCGCGGAGGGCGGCGGCGATGGCCGCCCGCTGCTCGACACGGGAATAGCCCGGCAGGTCATCGCCCGCCTGCGCGATGAGAACTCTTGCGCCAAGGCGCTGGGCTACGGCTACGGAGTCTCGCAGGCCCCGCAGCCACGCCTCTTTGTTTGCCGGATTCGTGAGCGCGATCATCGGTTCAGCCACCATGCCCGAAACCGCAATGCCGGTCTCCGCAACGGCGGCGGCGATCGCATCGAGATCCTTGTCCGTCCAGTGCCAGAACTCGACCGCATTCAGCCCCGCCTCGTGCGCCAGCCGGATACGATCGGCGAAGACGTCGCCGTCGCGCGCAAACAACCACTCGATACAAGCCGAAAACTGCCGCATGAGATTCTCCTCCCTCAACCGGTCAGGAGCAATGCGCGAGATCGCCCGTAACTGCAAGTCTCCCTAGCGATGATATTGCTGGGGCAGGCGCGGCATCGATGGCTTGATGGCCTCGACGTTCATCGCGGAAAGGACGCGCATGTCGCGACGGAAATCGGAGGGCGTCATGCCGGCGATATGGCGGAAGGATTTGTTGAAGGCGCTGATCGAGCCGAAGCCGCTGTCCATGGCAACTTGCAACACATTGGCGCCGTCGCGCATCAGCATCGCCTGGGCGCGCGACAGACGCAGCAGGTTCACATATTTGGCAAGCGTCATGCCGGTCGATTTCTTGAAGAGGTTCATGGCGTATTTTGGATGGAGATGCGCCGCCTTGGCGATGTCGACGGTATCGATGTCATGCAGAAAATTCTCGGCGATGAAATCGCACATCCGCGCCAGGCTGCGCGAGGATTGCGGATGTACCTGCTCGTTGCTCAGGTTTTGCTGCTTCTCGGGCACCATGCGATAGGGCTCGAAGGCGATGCGCTCCAGGCGCAGGAGAAGTTCCGCGACCGCATGTTCCGCCTTGGCGCCGTCATCGGACATGACATAGCGGTGCCATCTGGCGAAATTCTCGTCATCGGCGGCATCCGTTGCCGAGCTTATCAACGCCTGTCCGCGAATGAGGCGGCCTGAGATATCGAGCGGCAGGTGCAGACGGAAAAAATGCACCAGCGGCAGATGCGCGCCCGCATAGATCGCATCCTCCGACAGCTCGTCCAACAGATGCGGCTGGCCTCCCCAGAAAAGGCAGATCTCGCCCGCTCTCAAAGTAAGCTCGTGATCGCCGATACGGTAATGCACAGTGCCGCGGACGATGTAGTTGACTTCCACCTGCGCGTGCCAATGCGGCTTTGCCATCGGCAACGGGTGGTTATGAAACATCTGCAGGACATTTGGGAGCCCTTCGACGCTGCTCGCACCCGGCTGATAAACCGCTCGTTGACCTACCTTACTTTTCGCCAAGTCAATGTTCCTTTTTTAGGAGACAGAAGCGTACCGACAGCTAGTTTAAGCGTGTTCTCTTGAGGACAGCAATTGAAAAGGGAGGATTTTCAATGCGTTTAAAACTTGCTGGGGCGACGGCGCTTGCCGCCTTGCTCGCTTCTGGTTCTGCCTATGCGGAACAAACGACCATCACAGTCTGGAGCTGGAACATCGCCGCATCGGCGCTGAAATCCACGGTCGAGGGGTTCAATAAGAAATATCCCGATATCAAGGTCGATGTGCAGGACATCGGCAATCCGCAGGTCTTCGACAAGATGCTGGCCGCCTGCGCCGCCGGCGGCGACGGCCTGCCCGACGTCATGTCGATCGAAAACCACAAGGCTTCGATCTTCTGGAACCGCTTTCCCGACTGCCTGACCGACCTGACGAAGCTCGGCTACAACAACGACCTGAAGAAACAGTTCCCGGATTTCAAGCGCGCCGAGCTCGAAGTGGGTGACGCCGCCTATGCCATGCCCTGGGATTCCGGCCCGGTCACCATGTTCTATCGCCGCGACATCTATGAAAAGGCCGGCGTCGATCCCGCAACGATCAAGACCTGGGACGATTTCATTGCCGCCGGCAAGAAGATTTCCGCCGCCAATCCTGGCGTCGTCATGGCGCAGGCCGATCTCAACGGCGACACCGAATGGTTCCGCATGCTCGCCAATGAACAGGGCTGCGGCTATTTCTCGGATGACAGCCAGAGCATCACCGTCAACCAGCCTGCCTGCGTCAAGGCGCTGGATAAGGTGAAGGAGATCAAGGATGCCGGCCTGCTGACCGCCGCCAACTGGAACGAGAAAATCCAGTCGAACACCGCCGGCAAGGTGGCATCGCAGCTTTATGGCGGCTGGTACGAAGGCACCATCCGCTCCACCTCGCCGGATCTGGCCGGCAAATGGGGCGTCTATCCGATGCCGAGCATGACGGCCGACGGCCCGCACGCAGCCAATCTCGGCGGTTCGTCACTCGCAATCGCCAACGGCTCCAAGAACAAGGAAGCAGCCTGGAAGTTCCTTGACTACACGCTTGGCACCAATGAGGGCCAGGTGACGATGCTGAAGTCGTTCGGGCTCGTGCCGTCGCTGCTGACCGCGGTTCAAGATCCCTTCGTCAACCAGCCGCAGCCCTACTGGGGCGGGCAAAAGATCTGGACCGATATCCTCGCCACCCTGCCGAAGATCCGTCCGAACCCCGGCACCCAGTATTTCAGCGACGCCGATGAAGTCATCAAGGCCGTACAGACGAAATACCTCGCCGGTGGCTATCCAAACGGCAAGGCTGCGCTCGACGATGCAGCCCAGCAGATCGCCTCGGCGACGGGTCTGCCGCTTGCGAAATGAGTGATACTGCCGGGCGTGCTTCCCAAGCCGCGCCCGGCATCTCCGCCGCCCTAGAGCCGGATGATTTTAGGTCTGTTCGACCTAAATCTGAATCCGCTCTAGAATCAAAGAAGTAGAGCGTGACGTCGTCCGAAAACCGCCTACACTTTTCGGCGTCACGCTCTAGGGCGGCGGGGATGCGACGTCACGCATCATTTCCCTGCGCATAAAGGAGAAGGCTTTCATGCGGTTGCGAAACCGGAGCGCCTATGCGTTCCTTGCACCCTATCTTCTGGTGTTCGCCGCTTTCTGGGTCTGGCCGATCATCGATTCGTTCCTGATTTCGTTCCAGAACACCCGGGTTAATCCGTGGACCTTCAATCTGTCGCTGAATTGGGGGCGCCTGTTCGGCGACCCGGCCTTCTACAATGCGCTTCAAAACACGCTGATCATCCTGATCGTCCAGGTACCCGTCATGATCACGCTCGCGACGGTCATGGCAGTGCTGCTGAATTCACCGCTGTTGAAGGCCCGTGGCATTTTTCGCTTTGCCTTCTTCGCGCCCGTCGTCGTCGGAGAAGTGGCCTATGCCGCGGTCTTCCGCCTGATGTTCAACGTCGATTTCGGCATCATCAACAAGCTGATCGGCGCGGTCGGCTTTGCACCGGTGTCGTGGTTCGCGGAATCGCATGCCGCAATGGTGCTCATCATCATCGCCGTCACCTGGCGCTGGGCGGGTTATAACGCCATCATCATCCTGTCCGGGCTGCAATCGATCCCCGAGGATGTCTACGAGGCTGCGACCCTCGACCGCGTCAGCCGCTTCCAGCAGTTCATCCATATCACCCTGCCGCTGTTGAAGCCGATCATTCTGTTCTGCGTGGTCCTTTCCGTCATCGGCACCATGCAGCTCTTCACCGAGCCATATCTGATCACCAACAGAGGCGGTCCCGGCGGCGGTACGGAGACGCTCGGACTGCTGCTCTATCGCCAGGCCTTCCAGTCGACCAACTTCGGCTATGCCTCGGCGATCGCCTACACGATGGCGGCGCTTGCGGTGGCCATTTCTCTTCTCAATCTCTGGGTGGGGCGCGAACCGAAATGAAATCGAAGTCCAAATCCAATCTGATCCGCTCCCTTGCCTTGCACGGCCTGCTGGTGCCACTCGCCATCATCTGGCTGTTTCCGCTCTGGATGATGTTCGTCTTCTCGACCATGCCCGACTACGGCATTTTCAGCCCCGGCATCATCCTGGCGCCGTCGACAGGTTTCATGGACAACGTCCGTAACCTGCAGGCGGACACCAACTTCATCGGCGCCATGACGATCTCCATCGTCGTTGCCGTCGTCTACACCTTTCTCTCGGTCATGCTGACATCGATGGCCGGATGGGCGCTGGCGCGCTACCAGTTCGCCGGGCGATCCGGTGTCATCGGCATCATCCTCGGCACAATCACGCTGCCCTACTCCGTCGTCATCATCCCGCAATTCATCATGGTGGCGCGCGATTTCGGACTCGCCAACACATGGGTTGCGCTGATCGTACCGCCGCTCTTCAATTCGCTCGGCGTACTGTTCATGCGCCAGGCCTTCTCGATGATGCCGGGCGAGCTCTTTGATGCGGCCCGCGTCGAAGGCGTCAAGGAATGGCAGATCTTCCTGCGCATCGCCCTGCCGCTCGCACGGCCGACCATGGCGGCGCTCGCCATCATCCTGTTCCTGGCCTCCTGGAACAACTACCTCTGGCCGCTGCTCATCAACTCCCGGCCGGGAATGATGACCGCGCCCGTGGCGCTCGGAACGCTGATCGGCCTTACCAGGGTCTCCTGGGGTGGCATCATGGCCGGTGCGGTCATGCTGACGGCGCCGATCCTCATCATCTTCGTTCTCCTGCAGCGCCACTTCATCGCCGGCATCGCCGCCGGCGCAATCAAATAATTCCGGGAGACCCGTATGGCTGAACTGTCCCTTACCAATATCGTCAAACGCTACGGTTCTCTGGAAATCATCCACGGCGCCAATCTCGATGTGAAGGACGGCGAATTCGTCGTCTTCGTCGGTCCCTCCGGGTGCGGCAAGTCCACGCTCTTGCGCATGATCGCCGGGCTGGAGGATATTTCCGGCGGCGAACTGAAGATCGGCGGCCGTGTGGTCAACGACGTGGAGCCGGCCGATCGCGGCATCGCCATGGTCTTCCAGTCCTACGCGCTCTATCCGCACCTGACCGTCGAGCAGAACCTCAATTTCGGCCTGCGGATGAACGGCAACCCGAAGGCCGACACCGACCGCCGCGTCAAGCAGGCGGCCGAGATCCTGCAGATATCAGAGCTGATGCAGCGCCGGCCGAAGCAGCTCTCCGGCGGCCAGCGCCAGCGCGTCGCCATCGGCCGCGCCATCGTGCGCGAACCGCAGATCTTCCTGTTCGACGAGCCGCTCTCCAACCTCGACGCCGAGCTGCGCGTGCAGATGCGCGTCGAAATCTCCCGCCTTCACAAGAAGCTCGGCACGACGATGATCTATGTCACGCACGACCAGACGGAAGCGATGACGCTTGCCGACAAGATCGTCGTCTTGCGCGGCGGCAACATCGAGCAGGTAGGCGCGCCGCTCGACCTCTATGACGATCCCGCCAACCAGTTCGTAGCCGGATTCGTCGGCTCCCCGAAGATGAACTTCCTGCAAGCCGAGGTCACGGACAATCAATCCGGCCGCATAGCCGTCGTACTCAAGGGCCAGCGCAATGTCCGCCTGACATTGCCGATCACCTCGGCAAAGGTGGAGGTCGGGCAACAGGTGACGATCGGCGTTCGTCCAGAACATTTCCTCGAGGCCGGGCGCGGCGACGTGGACTTGATCGTCGATGTCGATGTCGCCGAGCATCTCGGCAATACCAGCTACATCTACGCCAATATCGAAAGCGGTGAGCAGATCGTTATCGAGCGCGAGGAGTCCCGCAATACGGGCAATCGCGACACGCTCACCGTCGCGCTCTCCGCGGCCAAGACATTCCTCTTCGACAGTGCCGGCAACCGATTGCGGTAGGCACTGCCCATACTCCCAAGACAGCATGCAGATTTACGAAAGGATCGTTCCATGAGTACAGATACATCCATCCGCTGGGGCATTATCGGCCCTGGCAGGATCGCCCAGACTTTTGCCGAGGGCGTCGCTCATTCCCGTAGCGGCAAGCTGGTGGCGATCGCCAGTCGCAACCCGGACAAGCCGGGTCTTGGCGACGGTTTTCCCGGCGCCCGTATCGTCAACGGTTATGAGGCTCTGCTCGCCGACAAGGACATCGACGCCGTCTATATCGCCACACCGCACACCGGCCATGCCGAATGGGCAATCAAGGCGATCCGCGCCGGCAAGCACGTGCTCGTCGAAAAGCCGATCGCGCTTTCGGCCTTCGACGCAGAGGCCATCTATTACGAAGCCAGGAAGGCCGGCATCTTTGCCGGCGAAGCCTTCATGTATCGCGTCCATCCGCAGACGGCGAAGCTGATCGAACTCATCAAGAGCGGCGTGATCGGCGATCTGCGCATCATCCGCTCGTCCTTCGGCTTCAACATGGGCAAGGTCAATCCGGAACACCGGCTGTTTGCCAATGAGACTGCCGGCGGCGGCATCCTCGATGTCGGCGGCTATCCGGTCTCGATGGCACGCCTAATTGCCGGTGCGGCCGATGGCAAGCCGTTCCTCGATCCCGACAAGGTCTCAGGTGTCGGCCATCTCGGCCAGACCGGCGTTGACGAATGGGCTTCCGCAGTTCTGAAATTCCCGAACAACGTCATCGCCGAAGTGTCCTGCTCGATCATGGCGAACCAGGACAACACGCTGCGCATCATCGGCTCCGAGGGCCGTATCGAAGTGGCCGACTTCTGGTTCGCCTCCGGCCACAAGGGCGGCGTCGGCAAGATTGAGCTCATCAAGGGCGGCGAAACCCAGACCATCGAGGTCAAGGAAGAGCGCTGGCTCTATTCCTTCGAGGTCGATGCCGCCGGCGACGCCATCCGCGCCGGACAAAAGGAATTCGCCTATCCCGGCATCAATTGGGCCGATTCGATCGGCAATCTCCGGGTTCTCGACCAATGGCGCGCCTCGATCGGCCTGGAATATGGTGTCGAAAAGGCGGCAAAGCGGACGAAGAATATCGCCGGCGCCACCGTCATCAAGGGCAACAGCATTCCGAAGCGCAGCATTCCCGGCATCTCCAAGCCCGCATCGCTCGTCACGCTCGGCTTCGAATTCTTCCCGAATTTCGCCGCCGCCTCGCTAACGCTCGACGCCTTCTATGAGGCCGGCGGCAACGCCTTCGACACGGCCTATGTCTATGGCGGCGGCAAGACGGAGAGCATTTTCGGCGATTGGCACACCAGCCGCAACGTGCCGCGTGAGGAGATCGTGCTGATCGGCAAGGGCGCCCATTCGCCACTTTGCTACCCGGACATGATCGCCAAGCAGCTCGACCAGTCCCTTAATCGTCTGAAGACCGACTATGTCGACATCTACTTCATGCACCGCGACAACACCGACATTCCGGTCGGCGAGTTCGTCGATGCCATGGATGCCGAGGTGAAGGCCGGCCGCATTCGCGGCATCTTTGGCGGCTCGAACTGGACGCGCGCCCGCTTCGACGAGGCAATCGCCTACGCCGAGAAGAACGGCAAGACGGCTCCGGCTGCGCTTTCCAACAACTTCTCGCTCGCCGAAATGCTCGACCCGATCTGGGCCGGCTGCATCGCCGCCTCGGACGACGATTGGAAGAGCTGGCTGAACGCCAAGCAGATCCCGAACTTCGCCTGGTCGAGCCAGGGCCGCGGCTTCTTCACCGACCGCGCCGGCCGCGACAAGCGTGACGACGAGGAACTGGTTCGTGTCTGGTATTCCGACCGCAATTTCGGCCGCCGCGACAGGGCGATCGAACTGGCGCAGAAGCTTGGCCGCAACCCGATCCACATCGCGCTTGCCTATGTCGTCGCCCAGCCATTCCCTGTGATACCGCTGATCGGCCCGCGCACGATCGCCGAGCTGGAAGACAGCCTTTCGGCGCTCGACATCAAGCTGACGCCGGAGCAGGTGAAGTGGCTCGAAGGCTAAGATAGGCCTTACGCCTTCAACAACGCACCGAAAGAAAAGGCCCATCCGGGAAACCGGATGGGCCTTTTGATATATGCCTGAATGATCGTCGAAAGATCAGGCGGCGAAATCGAATGTCTTGGTATCCGCCCCTTCGAGCCGCAGCAGATAGGCCTTGCGCTCGAGACCGCCGGCAAATCCCCTAAGATCGCCGGCCGAACCCACCACACGGTGGCAGGGCGCGATGATCGAGATCGGATTGCGACCATTGGCGGCGCCGACGGCGCGGATCGCCTTTGCCGAGCCGATCTCGGTGGCGATCTGGCGGTAGCTGCGCGTCTCGCCGAAAGGAATGGCGAGCAGCGCCTGCCACACCTTCTGCTGGAACTCCGTTCCGGCAAAATCGAGCGGCAGGTCGAAAACCTGTCGTTCGCCGGCGAAATATTCGCGCAGCTGACGCTCGGTTTCCAAGAGCACCGGATGATTGTCATCTTCCGCGACAATCAACAGCGGTACGCGACCCGGCCGGTCGTTGTCCCAGAGGATCGCGGCAAGCCCATCATCGCTGCCGACGAGCTTCAGCGCGCCAACGGGCGAGTTCACGATCCGATAGACATAGTGCTTCTGTCCATTTTTCAGAGCTTTGGTCATGCCGATATCCTTTCCTTGAATTGCGCTATGGCATCGGGCGAGATTGCCTCGATGGAGCGCTTATGGTTGCATAGGACCTCAAATGGCGGGCTCCAGCCACCCGAAAAGAGACGCCTGAACGGGAAATCCGGCATTTCCGAATCCGGACGCTCGGGATGAAGGTGGCGCAAGCAACATGGTCTCGCTTGGGAAATGGACTGGAATTGTGTAGAACCCAGACAGGACAGAGCACAGCATGCGGAGCCCGAGATGACAGTTCGCCCGCCGCGCAATTTCAATCCATCCCATATGGCTGCGACCGGCCTCGGGATTCTCGAATACGAGATCATGTCGGAGCGCGCCAGCACGCTCGGTCAAAACGGACTGAAGGCTGAGGCGGCGCTTGCCGCGCTGCAGGAGGGCGAAGCCAAGGGCAAGCACGGCATCGAACACGAGCAGCTGGTCGATACCGCCGCGCAAGCCGTCTGGGCAATGTTCATCCACCGCGAGATCTGCGGCCTGCGCAACGGCCGCGACATCATCCAGCGCTACGGCATTCCGAACAAGGTGCTTGCCCGCCTCGGCGCCAGCCCGCGCCATCCCTGAATTTTAGGATTTCAGGATCGCCTGGAAGCGCGGATCGAAGGCGTGGCCGATCGGCTCCGCCGCCGCGCCGCGCGCCACTGCCCAGGGGTCGGTCATGCCGAGCTGCAGACGCGGCAGCAGCCGGTCGGGACGATCGGCATTGGAGGGCAAGAGCGGCTGCATGGCGGCGATCAGCCGCGTCGCGAGCGATGCCGGCGCGCCGCCGCACAGAATCACCGTCTGCGGATCGAAGATGGTTTCGATGAGCTGCACGCTCCAGCGCAGATCGATCGCCGCCCTTTCGATCCAGGCGAGAATATCGGGATCGTCGGCCGCAGCGCGCTCGCTTATCAGCGAATAGATGTTGGGCGCCATCGGATCGACGCCAAGGTGCTCGTAGAGCGAAGCGAGCGAGGCGCGATGCTCCAGCTGGGTCTGCCGCCCGCCGGCGGTCAACAGCGCCATGCCGATTTCGCCGGCATTGCCATGAGCGCCACTATAAAGCTCGCCGCCGAGGATCAGCCCCGCGCCGATACCGTAGCCGACGTAGAGGCAGACGGCATGGTCGAGCCCATGGGCTGCACCGACCATGCGCTCGGCCGTCGCGCAGGCGGCGGCGTCGTTCTGCAGGGTGACGTTGAGGCCGGTGCCCGCCGACAGCGTTTCCAGCAGGGGAAAGCGCTGCCAGGCACCCATCATCCAGGGATTGTCGGCATCCTTCTGCTCGATGCCGAAAGGGCCCGGCATCGCCGCGCCGAGGCCGACGAGGCGCTTTTCCGCCTGCGCCACGCGCTGCTTCAATTCGCTGCGCACGTCCTGCACCAATTGCAAAACAACGCGCGTGCCCGTGGCCGGTCCGCCGGCCGGCAGGTTCGCTTCCTTGCGGATCAGGACATTGCCGACGAGATCGACGGCAATGGCGCGGGTGATGTGGCGGTCGATCTGCAGGCCGATGGCGAAGGCGCCTTCCGGCACTAGGCCATAGGGTGTCGAGGGTTGGCCCCTGCCGCGGCGCACCGTTTCCCGCGAGGTCACCAGCCCGTCGTATTCCAGCTCCTCCATGATGTTGGAGACCGTCTGCTTCGTCAGGCGGGTGGCGCGTGCGAGATCGGCGCGGGAGAGCGCTCCGTTGAGCCGCAGGGCGTCGATAATCACCCGCCGATTGTGGGCGCTGGTGCCTTCGTGGTTCGTTCCGCTCGTAGCCCTGATCGGGCGAATATCGTTCATCTGTTTTTGCCTCTTGACACCAATAGAATATTGAAGAACAAATTAGTCAAGACAATTGACTTAAAAGAAACCACAGAGTTTCATCAGGGAACTTGAGCGAGCCTTCGGGCTCCAAGGACACGCCGATCGATGTCGGCAGCCGACCCGGCCAATTGCCTGATCGACAATCGATGGCGACGCCTTCCGCCGCCATTGGAAAAAATGCGTGACTGTCAAAAAAACTGGAGGATGGAATGTTGAAATCATTGAACAAGACATTGCTCGGCGCAGCGCTGATCGGCGTATCTTTCGCCTCGCATGCCTTTGCCGAAACCACGATCAATGCCCTCTTCATGGCGCAGGCTGCCTATAGCGAAGCCGATGTGCGCGCCATGACGGATGCCTTTTCCAAGGCCAATCCGGACGTGAAGGTCAATCTCGAATTCGTGCCTTACGAAGGCCTGCACGACAAGACCGTGCTGGCTCAAGGGTCCGGCGGCGGCTACGATGTCGTGCTGTTTGACGTCATCTGGCCGGCCGAATACGCAACCAACAAGGTTCTGGTCGACGTGTCCTCGCGCATTTCCGACGACACGAAGAAGAGCGTGCTGCCGGGCGCATGGACGACGGTCCAGTATGACGGCAAATATTATGGGATGCCCTGGATTCTCGATACCAAGTACCTGTTCTATAACAAGGAAATCCTGGAAAAGGCCGGCATCAAGACGCCGCCGAAGACCTGGGACGAATTGAACGAGCAGGCCAAGATCATCAAGGACAAGGGTCTTCTCGCCACGCCGATCGCCTGGAGCTGGTCGCAGGCCGAAGCCGCGATCTGCGACTACGCGACGCTCGTCAGCGCCTATAAGGGCGACTTCATCAAGGACGGCAAGCCGGACTTCCAGAGCGGCGGCGGCCTCGATGCCCTGAAATACATGGTCACCAGCTACAAGTCCGGCCTCACTAATCCGAACTCGAAGGAATTCCTCGAAGAGGATGTCCGCAAGGTCTTCGAAAACGGCGACGCCGCCTTTGCGCTGAACTGGACCTATATGTACAACATGGCGAACGACCCGAAGGACAGCAAGGTCGCGGGCAAGGTCGGCGTCGTGCCGGCGCCGGGCGTTGCCGGCAAGAGCGAGGCTTCAGCCGTCAACGGCTCGATGGGCCTTGGCATCACGTCTGCGAGCAAGCATCCGGACGAAGCCTGGAAGTACATCAGCTTCATGACCTCGCAGGCGACGCAGAACCAGTACGCCAAGCTCAGCCTGCCGATCTGGGCATCGTCCTACAGCGACCCGGCCGTCACCAAGGACCAGGAAGAACTGATCGCGGCCGCGAAGGTCGGCCTCGCTGCCATGTATCCGCGCCCGACGACGCCTAAGTATCAGGAACTGTCGACCGCACTTCAGCAGGCGATCCAGGAATCGCTGCTCGGCCAGTCTTCTCCGGAAGATGCGCTGAAGACGGCTGCCCAAAACAGCGGTCTCTGATAGTCTTACCGGGCGGTGCCAGTCACCGCCCGCCTCTCAATCCTCCATGAAGAATGAAAGAAGGGGCCCGTCATGTCCGGCACCTCTATGACAACTCGCGCCTGGCTTTTGATGCTGCCGCTGCTCGTGGTGATGATCGCAGTCATCGGCTGGCCTCTCGTCGACACGGTCGGCCTTTCTTTCACCGATGCAAAGCTTGTCGGCACCGGCGGCAATTTCGTCGGCATCGACAATTACGCAAAGATGCTGGCAAATTCCAACTTTCAGCGCACGCTGATCACCACGGCCTGGTTTGCGATCATCTCCGTTGCCGCCGAAATGGTGCTCGGCGTGCTTGCCGCCCTGCTGCTGAACCAGGAGTTCAAAGGCCGCGGCGTGCTGCGCGCGCTGATGATCCTGCCCTGGGCGCTGCCAACAGTCGTGAACGCGACGCTGTGGCGGCTGATCTACAATCCCGAATACGGCGCGCTGAACGCAGCGCTCACCCAGCTCGGCCTGCTCGACGCCTACCGCTCGTGGCTCGGCGAGCCCGGCACCGCGCTAACGGCGCTGATTGTTGCCGATTGCTGGAAGAATTTTCCGCTGGTGGCGCTGATCGCGCTTGCAGCACTCCAGGCCGTGCCCCGCGACATCACCGCGGCATCACTGGTCGATGGCGCGGGGCCCTTCAAGCGTTTCCGTTTCGTGATCCTTCCCTATCTGGTGGGACCGCTGATGGTGGCGCTGGTTTTGCGCACCATCGAGGCCTTCAAGGTTTTCGACATCATCTGGGTCATGACGCGCGGCGGCCCGGCAAACAGCACGCGCACGCTGTCGATCCTTGTCTATCAGGAAGCCTTCTCCTTTCAGCGAGCGGGGTCCGGCGCGTCGCTTGCCCTCATCGTCACGCTGCTGGTGACGGTGCTAGCCGCCGCCTACGCCGCCCTTGTTCGCAAAACCGCAGGGAGTGCCACCTGATGGAACGCAAGAGCCCGCTCTTCACCTGCTTCATCTATGTCTGCGCCATTCTGCTCGCCATCGTCATCCTGGCGCCGATCGCCTGGCTGTTCATCATGAGCATTTCGCCGGCTGCCGATCTTGCCGCCAAGCCCTTGCGCTGGTGGCCGCAGACGGCTGATTTCTCGCGCTATAGGGTGTTGCTGTCGACCCTGGAGAACAGCGAAGGCGCCGCCTTCACCTCATCGCTGCGCAACAGCATCCAAGTGGCTGGGATGGCGACCATCGCCGCGATCGCGCTCGCCATACCCGCCGGCTGGGCCGTATCGCGCACGCCGTCTGTCGGATGGTCGCTCTCCATGGTCATCGCCACCTATATGCTGCCGCCCGTCGCGCTCGCCGTACCGCTCTATATGGGCCTTGCCTATCTCGGCCTGCTCAACAACGTCTTCGGACTGGCGCTCGTCTATCTGACGATCCTGGCGCCGTTCACGACCTGGCTGATGAAGTCCGGCTTCGATTCCATTCCGAAGGAGATCGAGGCTGCGGCGATGATCGATGGCGCCGGGCTGTTCCAGACACTGAAGATCATCACACTGCCGCTTGCCATGCCCGTGGTGGCGACCTCGGCGCTCTTTGCCTTCCTGCTTGCGTGGGATGAATTCTTCTATGCGCTGCTCTTCACCTCCGACCAGCGCGCAAAGACCCTCACCGTCGCCATAGCGGATCTCGCCGGCGGCCGTGTCTCGGATTACGGACTGATCGCGACTGCCGGCGTGCTGGCCGCCCTGCCGCCGGTGCTGATCGGCCTTGTCATGCAACGTGCCCTGATCTCGGGGCTCACCAATGGCGGCGTCAAGGGATGACCATGAGCACAGAGAAAACACGCCCCGCCGGCCTTGCCGCGATCGATCGCGAAATGGCCCGTCAACACGCCGATGCGCTTGCCTCCTTCGGGGCCAGCAGCGATATGGCTGCCAAGGCCGCCGCCTCGCTGAGGCGTACCGGCAAACTGCTGCTGCTCGGCATGGGGGCCTCCCATGCCGTCAACCGTGCCGTCGAGCCGCTTTACCGCGCCGCCGGCATCGATGCGATCGCGCTGCCGCTCTCCGAACAGCTCGGCGAGCCGCTGTCGCTCGACGGGCGTACGATTTTCATGACCTCGCAGTCCGGCGAAAGTGCCGAAGTCCTACGCTGGTTCGACGAGACGGGCGGCACCACCGACACGTTCGGCCTGACGCTGGAGGGCAGCTCCTTCCTCGCCAGAACCGCGCCTTCTCTCGTCGGCGCCGGCGGCACCGAGCTTGCTTTTGCTGCTACGCGCAGTCTCACGGTGAGCTTTGCGCTGCATCTGGCGATCTTCGCCGCGCTTGGGCAAGATCCGGCAAGCGCACTGGCAGTGCTGCATGCACCGCAGGCCCTCGATATCGAGCCGGCGCTTGCCGCCCTTGCCGATGTCGCCACCGTCGTCACCTCGGGCCGTCGCCTGCAGGGCGTTGCCGAGGCGCTGGCGCTCGGCCTGACCGAACTTTCCCGCCGCCCCTGCTTCTCGCTCGAGGGTGGCCAGCTGCGGCACGGGCCGATGGAAATGCTCGGACCGTCGATCGGCGTCGTACTCTTCCGTGGTGACGATGCGACAGCCGACCTGGTGACGGCCATGGCCATCTCCGCCGCCGAAACGGGCGCGCCCGTGATCGTCTTCGACGGTTCTCGAGAAGAACCGGTCCCCGGCTGCGTCACATTGCGTTTCAAGCCGGAAATCGGCCTTGCCGCCATCTTCCAGATGCTGCCCGTGGCACAGTCGCTGATGATCGCCTTCGCCGATGCGCGGGTGGAGAATGCCGGTACGCCGGTGCGCACCACCAAGATCACCCGGAGCGAATGAATGAAGCCGCTTGCAGTGATCGGCAACGTCAACATCGACCTGATCTTGGGACCGGCGGCACCCTGGCCGAAGGCCGGCACCGAGATCATCGTCGATCATGACGAGCTGCGCGTCGGCGGCCAGGCGGGCAATAGCGCGCTCGCCTGGGAAGGCCTCGGCGTCGACTACGAGATATCAGCCAATGTCGGCAACGACCAGTTCGGACGCTGGCTCAGCGAAGCATTCGGCACCCGCAGCAGCAAATGGCCTGTCAGCCCCGAGGGGACGACGCTCTCGGTCGGCATCACCCATCCCGACGGCGAGCGCACTTTCTTCACCACGCGCGGCCACCTGCCGCGATTCAATCTGGCCGATGTGTATGCGGTGCTCGACGGAACAAAGCTCTCCGGCGGCTATGCGCTGCTGTGTGGCGCCTTCCTCACCGAAGATCTCACCCGGGAGTACGACGCGCTGTTCGACTGGGCCGACAAGCACCGGATCATTGTGGCTCTCGATACCGGCTGGCCGCTTGACGGCTGGACGGAGGCGAATTGCAACGCCACGCGACGCTGGCTTTCCCGCTGCGGCGTTGCGCTGATGAACGAAGTCGAAACGACGACGCTTGCCGGCATGGACGATCCAATCGAGGCCGCAATCGCTCTTCGGTCGCACATGCCTGATGGTGCCATCTTCGTCGTCAAGCGCGGCCCGGAAGGCGCGATTGCCATCAGCGCCGACGGCACATCCGTTTCTGCCGCCGCTCCACGCGTCACGGTCGTCGATACGATCGGCGCCGGCGATGTCTTCAATGCCGGCTTCCTGGCCACCCTTGCCCGCGGCGAGCCGCTCGCGACCTGCCTTTCGGCGGGGACCGCGGTCGCTTCCCGCGCCATTTCCACTCTGCCGCGCAGCTACGGCCCGGCCAAAGCATCCGAGGAGGCCGTTTGATGAGCGCGCTTGAAATCCAGAACATCCGCAAGAGCTACGGCGAAGTCGAGACGCTGAAGGGCATCGATGTCTCGCTCGAAAGCGGCGAGTTCCTGGTGCTGCTCGGCTCTTCCGGCTGCGGCAAGTCCACGCTTCTGAACATCATCGCAGGGCTTGCCGAGGCGACGAGCGGGGATATACGCATCGGCGATCGCTCCGTGCTCGGCGTGCATCCGAAGGACCGCGACATCGCCATGGTGTTCCAGTCCTACGCGCTCTATCCGAACCTGTCGGTCCACCGCAACATCGGTTTCGGCCTGGAAATGCGCAAGGTGCCTGCCGCCGAGCGCGACAAGGCGGTGCGCGAGGCAGCGAAGTTATTGCAGATCGAACCACTGCTGGAGCGCAAGCCGAGCCAGCTTTCCGGCGGCCAGCGCCAGCGCGTGGCGATCGGCCGCGCGCTGGTGCGCAAGCCGGAGGTCTTCCTGTTCGACGAGCCGCTATCCAACCTCGACGCCAAGCTGCGCATGGAGATGCGCACCGAGCTGAAGCGCCTGCACCAGATGCTGAAGACCACCGTCGTCTACGTGACCCACGACCAGATCGAGGCGATGACGCTCGCGACCCGTATCGCCGTGATGCGCGATGGCCGCATCGAGCAGCTCGGCACGCCGGACGAGATCTACAATCATCCGGCAACGCTCTATGTCGCGACCTTCGTCGGAGCGCCTCCGATGAATCTTTTGAACGCGACCGCCGATCAGGGCGCCCTTTGCATCGACGGGACATCGATTATGCTGCCAATTCCTGCGACAAGGGCCGGGATCAAACAGGGTCAGGAGCTGGTCGTCGGTATCCGGCCGGAAACGCTGCGTCTCGATGAAGACGGCAAGCTCGAGGCCGTCTGCGAAGTCGCGGAACTGACGGGACCGGAACTGATCGTGACGGCGCAAGCGGGTTCGCAGCGGCTGATGGCCTGCCTGCCGCCGCGCACCGCCATTGCCGAAGGACAGACGCTGAGGCTTGGATTCGACGCCAATGCGTTGCATCTGTTCGATCGCGCTACCGGCCGCCGCTGCGAATAGGCTTGCCGGGCTTCCAACAACGTCCTGTCAGTCGCTAAAAACATCGAGCTGGCAGCATGATGCATCGCCTGACACCCGGTCGGCGACTCTGTCGTTCGACGAGATGCGCGCGCGGGTAATCCGGTAGACGGAGGCCGGCGGCAGGTTGAAGAAGGTTCCACCCACTCTTTCCGCCTGCAGGCCGAGGAAGTTCAGGACGTCGTCCGGTACGGAGCAGCGGGGACCATAGGTAAATTGATAGAAAGAGCCCACCGGTCCGAGGCAGCGAAATGCGCCTTGCATGATCTTCACGACCTGGCGCGTCGGCATCGACGGCAGGCCGAGACCGCTGAGGACTGCTCCGGCGCCGCCCTCACGCAATGCGGGTGACGCCGTAATATCGGCTGCGCTCATCTGCAACACGCACGCGGCCGGAAAGCGGCGCTTCAGCAACACGGCAAAGTCCGGATTGAGCTCGACCAGGGTGATGTCGTGCTCCGCCACACCACGGTCGCGCAGGGCGCGGGTAAACACTCCGGTGCCGGGACCGAGCTCGATAACCGGCCCGGTCGCGGCCGTGATGTCCCGCGTCATGATTTTTGCCAGAGCACGGCTCGACGGCGCGACGGCTGCGGTGCGAAGGGGAGCGGTGGCCCAATGGCGCAGGAAAAGCAGGCTGTCTTTCATGATGTCGGTTCATCCCTTGTCGATTGATTTTTTCCCACAAGGGTTTCCGCGGATCGTCTGACGCCTGCATTGCTTCAAGACGTCATGTTGCCGCAATGTGGCGCGGGCACGAAACATTCGGCGTGGGATATGAAGGGATGAACGATGCGGCTGCTGGTGGTGGAGGACGAGCCGGAAATGGCGCTGGCCCTGCAAGCGGCTCTGCGGCGGCACGACATGATCACCGACCATGCGGACGGCATAGTGACTGCCATGGAGATGATCCTGACGGGCTCCTACGATGCGATCATCCTGGACCGCGGACTTCCGGACGGGGACGGCCTCTCCCTCATTCCGCAGATACGCCGGCACAAATCAGGCATGCCGGTGATCGTGCTGACGGCGCGTGGCCGGCTTGCCGAGCGTGTCGCCGGGCTGGATGGCGGCGCCGATGATTATCTGGCAAAGCCCTTCGCCTTCGAAGAGCTCCTGGCGCGGCTGCGCGCTGTCATGAGGCGGCCCGATCATGTCAGCCCGATGAGCGTCCGGCTCGGCCGGATGACGCTCGATCTCGACCATCGCGAAGCCAGAGTTGAAGGCATGCGCTTCGACCTGCCGCGGCGCGAGCTGCTGGTGCTGGAGGCGCTGATGCGGCGTGCCGGCCGGATGGTGCCGCGCGAAATCCTGATGGAATCGGTCTTCGGGATGAGCGACGAGGTCCAGTCCAACACCCTCGACAGCCATATTTCGCGGCTACGCCGCAAGCTCGCCGAGGCGGACGCCGGCGTTACCATCAATGGTGTGCGCGGCGTCGGCTATATGCTGATGGAGCAGACATGAAGGAACCGGCCGGTCGCTCGCTCAAATGGCAGCTGATCCGCCGGCTGCTGATCCTCCAGAGCCTGATACTGGTCCTCGTCCTCAGCATCATGTTCGCCAAAGGCGATCTCTTCGCCTTCCGCTCGACGGATCGGACCATCGAAGCCCTGCAGCACGCCATCCAACGTGACGCGGCCGGCCGATTGCAGCTGCGCGATACGCCGGATTTGCAATCTTTGCGTGCGACCGAACCAGGCCTTTGGTTCATCATACGCGATATCAAGGGGTTGCAGGTTTCCGAAGGTCCCGTGCCGGCAATCTTTGCCCGCATCAGCGAAACGCTTACCGGTATCGGCCAGGCTCGCTTCGGCTCGACGGTCGACGCCGCCGCGATGGACCGGCCGGAAGCACGGATGCGGACCGTCTATACGTCGGCGGGCGAGATGCAGATCCTGACCGGCACCGAAAGCAGGGCGCCGCCGGCAATGGTGGCGCTCGGACTGCTGCTGGTCTTCCTCAAGGTCGGACTGCCGATCATGATCGTCATCGCTCTCGGCATCCTGCTCGCAACCCCGCTGGTCGTTCGCGGTGCGGTGGCCGGCATTGCGAAGGCGGAGAAACAGGCAGCCCTGATCGATATCGGTCAACGCGGCGTCCGGCTGGAAACCACCGGCACGCCGCCCGAGATCGCCTCGCTCATTCGTGCGGTCAACGAGGCCCTTCGCCGGCTTGATGAAGGTTATGAGCGGCATCAGCGTTTTCTGGCGGATGCCGCCCATGAGCTCAGGACCCCGATCGCCATTCTGGGCACCCGTGTCGCCGCCCTGCCGCATACACCCGAACGCGTGCAGCTGGTGGCCGACGTGGCGCGGCTGACGACCCTCACCGAGCAACTGCTCGATATCGAGCGGCTGCGGCGCGACAATGTCGAATTTCGCCCGGTCTCGCTACTGACGCTCGGCCGGCGCGTGGTGAGCGACATGGCGCCGCTTGCCTTTCCGGCCGGCTACCAACTGGAGCTGACCCATTCGGGGCCTGATATTCCTGTCAACGGCGACGAGGCGGCGCTCGAGCGCGCCATGACCAGCCTTATCCAGAATGCCATCGATCATGGCGGCGGCAGAGGGACGATCAGCGTCCACATATCCTCCGGTCTCGTGGAGGTGAACGACGAGGGACCGGGCATACCGTCCGGCGAGCGCGAGCGAATCTTCGAGCCTTTCTATCGGCTGCGGCCGCGGCCGCGCGGCACGGGCCTCGGCCTGCATCTCGTCCGGCAGATCGTGGAATTGCATGGCGGCAGCGTCACAGCCGGTGCCAGCCGCATGGGAGGCGCACGCCTGACCATAGACCTGCCTTCGGATATTTTGCCGGCGCCGGTCGCAAAGGCAGTTTGACCAAGCTTATCCCCGACCACGATGGACGGTTCGCCGATAGCCTGCGGGAATTTTGTTTTCCGTAATGTTACCGCAAGGCAGAGCTCCGAACCTGAGGACGCGAACAATCGTCGGGAAAGAACCGTGTCTCTACAACTTCAACGCAGCACGCGATGGCCCTTCGTCGGGCTTCAATTGAGCAACGTCGCCCTGAACTGCAGCCATGCCTTTGCGACCGTCCTATATCCGTGGATCATGTATGACCTCACCGGCAGCGTGATGTGCATGGCTCTGATGGTCTTCATGAACGCTACCGTGCTTCTGGTCGGCATGATCTTCGGCGGCTACGTGGCGGAAATGCTCGGAATCCGCTACACGGCGCTCATTTCCGCCAAGATCGGATTGCTGACTTCCTTGGTGATTGCGGTGCTCTACATGGCGGATTTCCTGCGCCCCGGCACCTTCCTCATTCTCGGCTTAGTCGGATCGATCCTCGATGGACCGGCGACCGTCGCGACCGAAGCGAAGACGCCCGAAATCGCCCGCCTTTCGCGATTGTCGTCCAATGCCGCCAGCTCCATCGACGATATGATCGACGGCCTCGTGCTGCTGACGGCATCCGCCGTCAGCGCCTTCATCATTGCCGTCATCGGCTCGAAGAATGCGGCATGGTGGATCGTGATCAGCAACTTCGTCGCGATGATGCTCCTGTCCTTCAGCCTACCGAGATTCCGCCTGGGTCCGGCGCCGACGCTTGCCGATACCCTCCATGCGGGAAGGCAGCTTCGAAGATCGGCCGCTTCGCCGGCGTTCACCCTCTGGGCAAGCGCGACCCTCGGTTTCTTCATAACGTTGCAGATCTTTCTCGTGCCGGCCGCCTTGCGGCTGCATGGCGAATCGGTGGCGTGGCTCGGTCTGTTCATCGGTGCCGCGGCGACCGGCACGGTCGTGATGAACCTGCATCTGGCATCGCGCCAAACCATGCCCGCGCCCGCCTCCATCGTGTCAAAGGCCCTGCTTGGCCTGGCAGCGGCGGTGGGCGTCCTGTGGATCGACATCTCGCCGCTGACGATGATGCTTGCCGGTCTCATCTCGGGACTGGCAAACGGCTGGCTCTCGCCCGCCTTTGCCACTATCCTGCAGCTGAAGACGTCACGTGTCGGCAGGCCCCATGTCATGGGCCTTTCCTATTCGATCGTTCTGTTGTTTCTGCCGCTGGAGTACCTGCTGACCGGTGCGGCGATCGGCTTCGGCTCATTCCGGCCGACCTGCATCTTCATTGCCTTCCTGCTGTCGCTGGCGGCCGCCGTGAGCTCGGCATGGCTGGATTGCATCGAAGGTGATTAGCCGGAAACAGACAGAATAAGGCCGGCGATACGGCAGGCGACGGATCGCGCGCAATGATGCCGTAATGTTCATCGCTATGTCTGGACGACACTATTTCGTTTATGGAGGGTAAGAATGCGCCTCTTGCTTGTAGAGGACGAGCCGCAGATGGCCGATGCGCTTGCGACCGCCCTGCATCAATATGACATCATCGTCGATCACGCGCCGACCCTGGACTTTGCGAGAAGCGCCGTCGCGGAGCATGTCCATGACATGATCGTGCTCGACAGGCAGCTGCCTGATGGCGACGGGCTCGAACTCATCCGGCATCTGCGGGCGATCGGCGCGACCACGCCGGTCATCGTGCTGACCGCCCGCGGCTCCGTTGCAGACCGTGTCAAAGGTCTGGATTATGGCGCCGACGACTATCTCGCCAAGCCGTTTGCCCTGGAAGAACTTCTGGCGCGCATCCGCGCCCTGATGCGCCGGCCCGCGGCCGTCGCCCCGATGGTCGCCAAACTCGGCAAGCTGGAATTCAACCTCGATGACCGGGAAGCGCGGATATCAGGCAAGGTGCTCGATCTGCCCCGGCGCGAGCTTCTCGTCCTGGAAACGTTGATCCGCCGCCAGGGCAGAACCGTTCTCAGGTCCGCACTGGAAGAGGCCGTCTATACCTTCGACGACGAGATACAGTCGAATGCACTCGATTCGCATGTATCGCGGCTTCGCAAGAAACTGGCCGACGCGCAGGCCGACGTCGAAATCCACGGTATTCGCGGTGTCGGCTACCTGTTGAGGCCAATTGCATGAAGCTTCTCACATCGAAATCGCTGAAGCGCCGACTGATTGCCCAGCTTCTGCTCTTCCAGGTCGGCATTCTCTTTCTGTTCAGCGCCGCCTTCGTCGCCTATCTGTTACAGACGAATGACGGCGTCGTCCTCTCCGATCCGGAATTTGCCAATGTCGCTGCGCGCGCGATCGAACGCAAAGCCGATGACAGTCTCGTTCTCAACGAAACGGAAGAACTCGCGACGCTTCGGCAACGTTCAGTGAACTTCTGGTTCGTCGCCCGCAGCGACAAAGGCGAGATCATTCAGACCGGCAATGTCCCGACGGTTTATGCCGTGATGGCGGAGCACCTGGATCGCATAAGCTTCGGAGACATCCGAGACACCAGGGCGCCCTTCTCATACGTGGCGGCCATACGCGGCGCATCCGGCCCTGCGGGAAATTTTACCGTGCTTGGCAAGGGCGACGTGTTCAGCCTGACATATGCCGTCTTTCTGCTCACGAACCTGCTGATGGTGCCGATCCTTATCTTGCTGGTCATCGTCACGATCATCGCCATCCCGTGGATCGTCAGCAGAGCGTTTTCCCGCCTTTCCGTCATCGCCAAGGAGGCGGAGATCATTGATATCGACCGGCGCGGCTACAGATTGCCGGAAAGCGGCATTCCGAGCGAAGTCGTCCCGCTCGTCAACGCGATCAACGGTGCTCTGCAACGCCTCGATGACGGTCACGAGCGCCATCAGCGTTTCATTCTCGATGCGGCGCACGAGCTGCGCACGCCCGTCGCCATTCTGCAGACGCGTGTCGAGACGATCGCGGAAGGGCCGATCCGCACCCGCCTCCTCTCCGATGCCGGTCGCATCGCCGCGCTTGCCGAACAGCTGCTCGACCTGCAGCGGCTGGATGTCAGCGGCGCTAGCTTTTCGCCGGTCGATCTGGTGGAAATCTGCCGCAACGTCGCGGCCGACATGGCACCGCTGGCAATCGCTCAGGGTTATGAACTCTCGCTGGAGACCGGGCTCGATCACCTCGTCATACAGGGTGACGCGGGGGCTTTGCAGCGTGTCGTCTTCAATATCGTGCAGAATGCGATCGAGCATGGCGGAGGCAAGGGAAACATTACGATCAGGATCGACCGGGGCGCCGTCATCGAGATCACGGATGAAGGGCCGGGCATACCGGTCGCGGAGCGGGAGCGGATCTTCGAACCCTTCCATCGCCTTCAGCCGCACGAGCATGGAGCCGGTCTCGGGCTCAATCTGGTGAAGGAGATCATGCAGCGGCACGGTGGCCACGTGGTCGCCGTGGACGGCCCGCAGGGCGGCGCCTGCTTTCGTCTATCCTTCCCGAACTAGCGGTGAAACGGCGACCAATCCTTAAAAAATAGTTAAAGAATTCCATTCAACTGCATAGAAATACTTGATAATTTTTCAATATTTTTAAATCCTGCAATGTACCCGCAATTCTCACAGGCAAAATAACCTGCATCTCCTGGTGGCGATCCGCTCCCCAAGACGGTCGGCACCGGAGAACAGCAGGAACCGATGTCCGGTTCTCCAACGCAAACAGAGACCTTGCGAGCGCCTAGGGATGGCGCATGGGTTTCGTATGGAGTTAGCAATGTCGCTCAGCGCAAAATCGATTCTGTTCGCGGCCCTGGCCATGACGGCCGCGACCAACGCCTTCGCCGCCGATCTCACCACCTACCAGGCTCCGGATGCCTCCGCCTACGACCGGCCGCCGGCCTTCCAGTGGAGCGGCGCCTATTTCGGCGCCCATGGCGGCATCGCCTCGCCGAAATTCAATCCATTTGCCAGCGGCAAGGGTCTGACCGGCGGCGTGCAAGCCGGCTACAATTTCCAGGTGGGGCCCGGCATTATCGGTGCCGAACTGGAAGGTTCCTACCTCGGCAACAACGAGCTGCACGTGCCGAACGGCAAGGTGGAAGAACGCTTTCGCGGCGCCGCCAAGGCGAAGGCCGGCCTGACCTTCGATCGCACGCTCGTCTACGGCACGGCGGGCCTGACAATGACGAAGTTCGAAGGCGGTAAGGGCGTTTCCACTTCGGGCGGCTGGAAGCAGGGCTACCTTGTCGGCGGTGGCCTGGAACAGGGCTTCGGCGGCGGCCTGTCGGCCAAGATCGAATACAACTACGTCATGACCAACGACGTATCGACGACATCGTCGAGCGGCAGGTCGAAGACCGATCTGCGCGACCACGTCATCAAGGCGGGCCTGAACTACCGCTTCTGATCGACATTCTTTGCAGAGGTCGGGCACGCCCTTCAAGCCAGGGCAGGCCGGACGGAGAGCGGCGAAGGATGGCTGATCAAACCCCGAGTCAATCCTCTCGCCGCTCTCGATCGTGAAATGCAAGCACGATGTTGGGTGCTATGATGAGTCTCGTCACGAAAATATCGATCACGCTCGCGCTGGTCGCGCTGGGAGTTGCAGGTGCCGTGATCGCGCCCGCCAAGAACGACGCGCGCAATGCTTCTTCCGAAGCCGTGCAAGCCGCCAGCATGAAGACGGTGGAAGTCGCCCCCATGGAAGTCATGCAGGTCCGCCGGCAGGGCTACAGCCAGCGGATTCGCATCAACGGCTTCATCCAGCCGGCCCGCCGCGTTACCCTCACCGCCCGGCTGTCCGGAACGGTTGCCTCTGTCGATGTTGATGTGGGAAACGTCGTCAGCGCGGGCGACGTCATCGCGCGCTTCGACACGGAAACGCTGACGCTGGCGCTCAACAAGCTGGTCGCGACCACCGAGGCCAAGGCAGCGACGCTCTTGCGCGCGCAGAAAGAACTGGAACGCACGCGCAGCCTCGCCGCGACGGGAGGGGTCGCCCAGGCAAAGCTGACCGAGGTCGAAACCGACGTGGCGGTACAGAAGGCGGAGCTGCGCGCACTGCAGGCGCAAGAAGCCGAAGCCCGCCGCGCGCTGGATGACGCGGTCGTCGTCGCGCCGTTCGACGGCATCGTCAACAGCCGCAAGATCAATCCCGGCCAGGCCGTGTCGATCAACACAGAACTGTTCGAGATCGTCGATATCTCCAGGCTGGATCTGGTGGCTCTCCTGCCTCCGCAGCAAAGCGCCGGGCTCTTGATCGGGCAGATGGCCGAGATCGAAATCGAGGGATTGCCGAACCGGCCGCTTTCAGCCCGGCTCGACAGGATCAGCCCGGCAACCATCGACGGCTCGCGCTCGCTGCAAGTCTTCCTGCGACTCGACCGGACTATCCCTGGTCTTCGCGGCGGCATGTTCGGCCACGGCACGCTCCAGATCGAAAGCCATGAAAACATCGTGGCGGTTCCGATCTCAGCCGTTGCCTGGGAAGGCGCCGACACCTTCATCCGGATCGTTTCCGATGGCACCGTGCATCGACGACCCGTCGAGCTTGGCGATGCCAGAATCGGAGAGGATCTTGTCGAGGTTCGCAGCGGCCTGGACGACGGCGACACCATCATCACCATCCCCCTCAAGGATGTCGCGACCGGCACCCCGATCAAGATCGCAGGGCGCTGAGGATTACCCCATATGTTTCTTGCCCGTATTTCCATTCAGCAGCCGGTCTTTGCCACCATGATGATGGTTGGTATCGTCGTGCTTGGCATCGTTGCCTGGTCGCGCCTGCCCGTCGACCTCCTGCCTTCCGTGGATCTGCCGACCGTCGTCGTTTCCACCAATTACGACGGCGCATCCGCGCTCGCTGTCGAACAGCAGGTCAGCCGGCCGATCGAGGAAAGCATCGGCGCGATTTCCGGCATCAAGAAGATCTCGTCGCAATCCTCGACGGGCAGTTCGCTCGTCATTGCGGAATTCACTCTCGACACGCCGTCCAGAGCGGCAGCCGACGAGGTGCGCGACCGCGTATCGCGATTGCAGGACGCGCTTCCCGACGGGGCCGATCGGCCGCTGGTGACGCGCTTCAATCCCCAGGACGCGCCGATCATGTCGCTCGCCGCCTTCTCCGCCGATGTCTCCATCAGCCGGATGACGCAGATTGCCGACACGACGATCGTGCCGAGGCTGCGGCGCGTACCGGGTGTGGGTCAGGTGACGCTGGTCGGTGGCAGCGAAGACCAGGTGCGCATTCAGCCAGATCTGGTGAAGCTGCAATCCTTCGGCATCCCGATCCCGAACCTGATCGAGGCCATACAGCGGGCAACGCGCGACAGCGCCATCGGCTCTGTCGTCTCCTCGACGCGCGAGCGCAGCATCACCGTCAGCGTGCAGCCCGGCAGCATCAAGGAGTTCGCCGATATCGTCATCGCCCAGGACAGCGCCGGCCGCGCCGTCCGTCTCCTGGAAGTCGCCGATGTGATGGAGGCCGGCGCCGACCCGAAAAGCCAGGCATGGTTCAACGGCAAGCCGGCACTCGGCCTCGACATCAACAAGCTCGAAGGCGCCAACACCGTCGAAGTCGCCAAGGGCGTCGAACGGGAGCTGGCTAAGCTTCGGAAGGACGACGCGTTGCGGGATATCGGCATTGTCGTGTCGCAGGATAGTTCCCGGACCATCGTCGGCCAGATCGGCGACGTTCAACGCACCATCGTCGAAGGCGGCGCGCTGACGATCGTCATCGTGCTCCTTTTTCTCAACTCCTGGCGCTCGACCATCATCACCGCGCTGACCCTGCCGGTCGCGGTCATCGGCACGTTCGCCGCCATCGCCGCCCTCGGATTCAGCCTCAATCTGATGACCATGCTGGCGCTGTCGATCTGCATCGGCATCCTGATCGACGACGCCATTGTCGTGCGCGAAAACATCAGCCGTCATGCGGCGATGGGCAAGGATCGACGGCAGGCTGCACTTGATGGCACGACCGAAATCGGCCTGGCGGTCTTGGCAACCACATTCTCCATCGTTGCCGTCTTCCTTCCGGTCGCCTTCATGGGCGGGGTGATCGGCCGCTTCTTCCTCCAGTTCGGCGTCACCGTCTCGGTTGCCGTCATGATTTCGCTCTTCGTGTCCTTCACGCTCGATCCCATGCTTTCGAGCGTCTGGGCCGATCAGCCAAAGCAGCAACGCAAGGGGCGACTGCAGACCCTGCTCGACCATTTCGACAGGGCATTCGAGCGGATCGCGCATCGTTATGGCGGCGTGGTCGGCTGGTGTCTCGGGCATCGTGCCATAACCTCCGTCTGCGTCCTCGCTCTGTTTGCCGGAAGCCTCTGCCTCATTCCGCGGATCGGCATGGAATTCGTGCCAAAATCCGATCAGGGCATGGTCGCCGTCGGCCTCACCCTGCCCGAGGGATCGTCGGTCGATTACACCGCCGCCAAGATCAGGCAGACCGAAGACGTCCTGCGACAGTTTCCGGATATCAGCAATCTCTATTCGACCGTGAACAGCGGCGACGGTGCCAACACCAACGAAGCGAGAATTACGGCGTCGATGGTCGCGCCGGAAAAGAGAACGATGACCTCGGTGGCGATCGCGCCGAAGCTGCGAGAAGCGCTGAGCCCTGTCGCCGGCAGCAGGATCGAGGTCGGGCAACCCGGAGACGGCTCCGGTTCGCAGGCAAAGACGATGCAGATATCGATCCTCGGCGGCGACCTGAACGTGCTTGAGGAGATATCGCGCGATCTGACTGTCAAGCTCGGCAAGATCGCCGGGATCATCGATCTCGAATCCTCCGCGGACAAGAAACGGCCGATGCTGATGGTCCGATTGCGTGCAGACGAAGCTGCCGACCTTGGCATCTCGACCGCAACCATCGAGCGCAACCTGCGCCCGTTGGTGGCAGGCGAGAAGCTGACCAGCTGGGCGCATGGCGGCGACGAATCGCGCTACGTCGCCATCAGGCTGCCGGAAACAGGCCGTCGGACAGTCGAAGACCTCGCGCAGATTCCGATTCCCGTCGATCACAAAGGTGCAACGGGCCCGGCAGCCACCGTGCCGCTGTCCCAGGTGGCCGATATCACGGAAACCCTAGCGCCGAAGACAATCAGTCGCCGCGATGGCGATCGCGAGGTTCGCCTCTCCGCCAATCTGAACGGCCGGCCTCTCGGTGAGGTCGTCCGCGCGGTCCAGACCGTGATCGATGCCGAAAAGGTGCCCGCCGGCTATCGCATCGCCATCGGCGGCGAGGCAGACGACATGGCGGAGAGTTTCGGCTACGCGGTGCAGGCGCTGATCCTCGCCGTCGCGTTCATCTATCTCATCCTTGCTTCGCAATTCGGCTCTTTCGTGCAGCCGATCGCCATCATGACCAGCCTGCCGCTTTCGATCAGCGGCGTGCTGGCGGGCCTTCTCGTAACCGGATCAACGATCAACATCTTCTCGGTCATCGGCTTCATCATGCTGATGGGCCTCGTCACGAAAAACGCCATCCTGCTCGTGGATCATGCCAACAAGCGGCGGCGGGACGGCGCAAGCGTGCAGCAGAGCCTGATCGATGCCGGTATTGTCCGCTTCCGGCCGATCGTCATGACCACCTCGGCCATGATCATCGGCATGTTGCCGCTGGCGCTCGGCTTCGGCGAAGGCGGGCAGGAGCGGGCATCGATGGCCCATGCCGTCATCGGCGGCCTTGTCTCCTCGACGGCACTGACGCTCGTCTTCGTGCCGGTGGCCTTGTCGCTGATCGACAATTGCCGGACAATGTTGAGCGGGAAAGCGGATCGATCGGACGCCGCGCGGATGAAGGATGCCGCCGAATGAGAGCGAAAGTACCCTGGTTCCGCGTGAAGGCCTACGGCTATGGAGCTGGCCTGCCTTGCCGCTGGCAAGGCTGGGTCGCAACCGTAATTTATGTGCTCGCCTTGATAGCGATGATCGCCATCGTCGCGCCCCATGTAGGCAGCCGACCGGCCGCCTATGCGGTGGCGATCGGCATCCCGACCGCGCTGATGGTTTTCGTCGTCTGGTGGAAAAGCGATGCCCCGTGGCGTTGGCGATGGGGCGAATTCGAGGATAAGGATGGGAATTGATATCCAGGCTCTGAGCAGAACAGCCATGCCGATCAGAGAGTGTCGGGCTTGGAAAACAGATCCGTAAACAGCGCGTCGCGTGCCCTTCTGCCGGCCGATCCCGATATCCTCAGCTCTTCGCCGACGAGGCGCGCAAAGACGATCCGACGATCTCCCTTGACGGCCCAGCCGACGAACCAACTGTACATCTTGTTGCGGTCTGGGCGCGCGCCTGCTTTTGACGCCGGCATAGAGCCGGTCTTGCCGAAGACATGCCAGCCCGACGGCTGCATTCCATAGTCGGCTATCCTTGCCGTCATCTCATAGGCCCGCTCGCTGACATCAAGCTCCCGGCGGACCAACCTTCGCAGGAAGACCAGCTGCTCGACCGGCGAAATCTTCAATGACGAGCCGAGCCAGGCATGCGTCAACCAATCATGCTTGCCGGGATTGCCCGACACGTCGCGATTGCCATAATCGAACTTCCGGACATAGGTCTGAAATTTCCCAGGGCCGAGCGCCTCCGTGAGACGCTGGGAATACCAGACGATCGATTTTTCCATCCAGAGGCGCGGCGTCGCCTTGTCTTCCCATGTCGCCGACCAATCCGAATAGCCTTTGACATAGGGCCAGACAGGTTTGGAGTCGTCCTTGAGAATATGGGCGTCATAACCCATGAGGCTGAGAGCGAGCTTGAATGTCGAAGCGGGAGAAAGCGTGCGGTCGCAATCGCCCTCTCTCAGAAGAGCCTTGCCGCTTCCGACATCCTCCACGATCGTGCAGATATGGTTTCAGCACTCGCGGCGGCCGGAGCGACTATGAAGACCGCGGCTGCAAGCAAGCTCGTCTTTCTCATGATCGCGCCTTTCACCTTGCGGTCAGATAGGACACGGCAACGCGCGCGGTGATGATATTCTTGCCTGACACGATCGGAACACCGCCATCCGAACTCGCGGCGCGCAATCTCGCTTCGGTCGACGCATAGGGGAAGACGGTCGCGGTCGGCTGGTCTTCGATCGCAACGATCGGCCCGAGTTTTAGGCCGGAAGCTTCCGCCACGACACTGGCGCTTTTCATCGCTGCTGCAATGGCATTCTTGCGCGCCTCGTCGACCGCGCCCGCCACATCCTCCACCAAGAAATCGACGGAGCCGCCCTCGTTCACGCCGTTCTTCAAGGCGACATCAAGGACCTTGCCGACCTCCGCCACCTTGCGAACACGCACCATCAGCGTGTTCCGGGCATCGTAGCCGACAATGGCGGAGGATGGCGGCATGCCGTCCGGCTTCGCCGTATAATCGAAGCGCGGCGAGATCTGGAAATCCGCACTCTGCATGTCGTCTCGGTCGATGCCCATGGCGGTCAGCGCATCGATGAGCTTGCGGGTTGCCTCGGTGGAGGCCGAGACCGCCGGGCTCGCCTCGGCCGACTGGCGCAACACCGTCAGACGGACAACGGCTAGATCCGGGCTGCGGACGGCCTGCCCGTCGCCAACGACGCGGATGAGACCAGCACCCTGGCCCAGTTTTTCCTGGGCATGCGACGGAATTGCCATCGCAAAGGAGAGGCCCGCCAGGGCGGCCATGGTCAAGAAACTGCGTTTCATATTCTGGAATCCTGCAACTGGAGAATCATTCGCACTCGAGCGAGGGCTGGCGGAAGCTCGTCACGTACCAATCGGCGCCGGAGCTTCGGGTATGGAAGGTGTAAAAGCACTCCGTATGCTCGACATAACCGGGCGTCTCGGTGACTTCGTAGCGTTTGCCGCGGCGCGTCTCCTTAATTTCGCCGCTGGACTGGCCCGGAACCACCTGCGTCTTCTGCTTGCGCCATTGATAGGCACGCTCGCCGGGGCGCAGGTCATAAACATTGTCGGGCGGGCCGTAATCGAGCATCACGCTGCTGATCGGCGCGCCGATATAGCTCTTCATGATCTGCGAGGCGCAGGCCGACAGGATCAGCAGGATCGAGAGCGCGGCAATTGCGACAGGGAGCCGCTTCATGCGGTTGGCAGGCATCAGCAACGTCCTTTGCAACTGGAGAGGGATCGCAGGCAGGGGTACGTCTGCTGGATTACACCAGCATTGCGCATTGCGGCCTCAGGCGCTTTTTGTCGGGCGGCCGAGAATTTGACGGACACCTTCCTTGCGGAAAGGCTGAGCGAGCTGGCCCATGAAGCTCTTCGCGATCTGGCCGCGAATGCCGATATCGGTCGAAGACGGGCGGTCCGGATTGAAATAGGTACCGAACAGCAGATCGAAGAACACGACATTCTCGCCGTAATTCGTGTTGCCCTCGCGCATGTCCTTGGAGTGATGCCAGCGATGCAGGCGCGGCGTGCTGAAAACGTAGTCGAAGAAGCCGGTTCGCATGTCGACATTGCAATGGGTGAGAATGCCCATGAATGCGGTGACCGCGCCGAGCCACCAGAAGACCTGCAGCGGCGCGCCCATGAGGTAGAGCGGCAGCTGGCTGAGCGCGACCTTGAAGAGCGAATCGGCAATGTGGAAGCGGCCGGTATTGACGACCCAGAGCCTGACGACGCTGTGATGCAGGGCGTGGAAACGCCAGAAGAACAGCTTTTCATGAGCGATCCGGTGCGACCAATAGAGGCCGAACTCCGCAATGACCACCGCGATCGCGACTTGCAAAAGCAAGGGGAGCGCCGTCGGCCACAGGTCGAACCTGGCATTGGCAAGCGGCTGCAATATCATCGCCGCCAGCATCGGGAAGACCGCGCCGAGCAGCGCCACAACCTGCACAAGCCCCTTGGTCAGAAGTGTGTGAGCGATATCATTCGCCGTTTCGCCATCGGACAGCAGCCAGCGTCGTTCATAGGGAATGTAGCGCTCGAGCAAGAAGAGCAGCAGCACTTCGCCGGCATAGACGAGAACGAAGGCAAGCATCGGCCGCTCGCTCGAGAAGGCAAGATGGGTGAGAAGCAGGCCGGAGAAGAACACAAGCGGCCAAGACGACAAGGCGAGGATCGTCTTCATTGCGAATCCAACCAGTCCAGCAGCTCGCGGCAGGAGCGGGGCCTGCCATCGCTGAAGCGCCCGTCCGTGCACGGATTGACGTAGGGGCGTCTTGCACGGCTGTAGTCTTCATCGGGCCAGCCGCGCCATCGATCATGCCGCAAGGCCCGCCGAACCTCCTCGCAACTCCTCGGGCGCCCGTCGCTCATGCGGCCATCGGTGCATGGATCATATTTTTCGCGGACGATAACAGGACGCCGGTCATTGGGCTCGGGGCCTAGCCCGTTCGCCGAGACGCACGACGCTGCGGCCAAGACGACACAAGCCATGAGGAAAGAGATCTGCATTTCCATCCGCCTTCGATCGATTGAACGGTGACGTGCCCCCGTTAAATTAGGCCATTTAGAACTGGAATTTTCCACTTATGATCCCTGCGGGGAAGAGAGGAGAATTCGATGAAGGCCTCGAAG
>NZ_JBIVYI010000017.1:0-53403 GCF_044769665.1 Rhizobium sp. NPDC090279
CCCCGCAGGGCGGCGAAGGACCGGTCTATCCCAATATGTGAGATGCAATGACTGAGATTGCGCAAGGCGCCTGGACGGTCCGCGCCGCCAGAGCCCTCTCGCCACCCACATTCATCGCATCTGTGCAATATGGTATTTCTCCCGACTGTTGGGCTATCGGGTTGTCTTATATCCACACCGGTAGAGCGCGCCGCTGCAGCAGCGCATGGCCCTCATGACAAGAGCGCAGATTCCATTCATCTGACGCTGATATCATATCTATTTTCCCCGGCATGCCAGTCCGCTTTCAGCCCCAAATCGGTCACTCCTTCTCGGCCGCAGTCGACGCTTCCTCATTTCGACAAGCGGTGGCGGGGTCCACCTATGTGGTCCAGAGCAAAGGACGCTTGGGCGGCGCTTCAATCCATTTTTTCGGGGATTAGACGTATCGGATTTCCATTACATGCTGCGACGTTGATTGCCGTTGATATCTGATGAAGCGGTCCACGCGCGATGAGCGCCTCTGGCCGAGGGACTTTTCCGGGACCCGAATCGATAAAGGCGGCCCACTCGTGTTCCGAGTGGAGCATCGCCATGAACGATGTCGCGACAACCGCTTCGCCGCACGCGGCGCATCGAAGAATGTACGAGCCACCGTGGACGACTGACTCGGTTTTGTCTAATCCGCACGACATGCAGGTCAACGTATCACCCATTGCGCTATCCCAATCTCCACTGGCTCGAAGACGTTTCGACAACAGAATCCGACATTCATTTCAAGAAGATCTACGACGAAATCCCACAATGATGTTAGGACCGATATTGGGTGGACTTCCGACTGGGGCGTCCTGGCAACCAGCCCGCTCCTTCCTTTTTGATACGCCGCCGCGCAGGGGCATACTTATCAAGAGCTTAGTCAAATCAACTTGGCCCCCGATGGTCCGATTCTGTTCAAGAGCATTAGTCATTCCAATTGCTCTCGAGCGAAATTGATTAAGCTTTCAACGTGGCCAGCCACGGCAAGGCGTGTTTGCTCCACATCGCCGCGTTCCAATGTTTCAATTATGAGCAGATGCTCTGTCGAATCTGGTTTGAGCCGATCTTTCAGTCGATCGATCTCGAACAGGCGCGTGGTGGCGCGCAGTTCCCGCAAGACTTTCGCCATCACCGCGTTGGCGCAGTGATCAATGATGAGATTGTGCAGATTGTCGTCCGATACCCAATGGGCGTCCGTGTGATAGGCGGTGGCGCCGAGAAGGTCGTTGATTTCATGCCGGACAGCGATCAGTTGCCGCCGTGGGATGTTGGGGATCGCCAACACGGCAGCCTCAGGCTCGATCAGGAGTCTCAGCCGTAGGCTCTGCAGATATTCACCGATATCGACGCGGCGAACAACATAGTTGCGGCCGTCTCCCTTGCGCACCGAGCCTTCGCCTTCCAGCCGTTGCAGGGCTTCGCGCAAGGGAGTCCGGGAAATACCCAAGGCCTCGGCCAGCTTCGCCTCGACGATGACCTGGCCGCCTTTGAGCCGGCGGTGGCGGATCATGTCAGACACTGCCTTATATGCAAGCGAGGCGAGATTGTGCTGCCCGCCGGTCGAAATGCCGTTCTGCATGGTTGGAATGTCGCTCACCTTTTCCTCGCTCTGCGTATGGTCGGCACCGTTGGCAACGGCCGGCTTCCCTTGGCGCAATTGGTGTTACATATGGTAGCTGAACTTAGGAAGAAGCAAAAAGGGGAGTCATGGACGACCGGATAAACGACGCGGCCGAGGAAAGCTTGGCTGAGGAAACCTATCGGCTGCTTCTGGCGGAAATCCTCTCGGCGCGGCTTGCAGGCGGATCGGTGGTGCAGCAAAGGCGGCTGGCAAGTCAATATGCGGTATCCCGCTCGCCGATGCGCCATGCGCTTGGTCGTCTCGAAGGCGAGGGGCTTCTTGTCCGCAACGACAAGGGCGTCCTGTGCGTGCGTGTCATTACCTTGAAGGATTATCTCGATAGCCTTGCGATGCGCATGTTGCTGGAACCGAGTGCGGCGGCAGCGGCGGCGGCGCGTATGGCTCCGACGACATTGCATTCGCTGGAAGCGATGCTCGACGCGATCGAAGCCGATGACGAGCCGGAGCCGGAATTTGTCTGGCAATTCGACGATAACTTGCACATGTCGATTGCCGATGTGAGTGGCAATGGTTTTATGGCTGCCACCATCGGTGAAATGCGTCGCTATACCACGATTTTCGAGCGGCAGATGGCTGTCGTCCGGGCCAAGCCGGGCGTTGCCGAGCATCGCGGCATTCTCGCGGCCTTGGCGGGGAACGATCCGGAGGCCGCGCGTCAAGCGATGATGCGTCATCTCGAGGCGGTTCGCCAAGGCGTTCTTACAAATTTCTAACGGCAATCGAGTCATCTCTTGCATCGATGGGAAAGATTTGTATAAAAGTGGGATACCAGATGAATGCAAGTGTCTGGGCACAACAAAAAATAACTCCAGAGGTCAGCATGTTTCGATTTTCAATGTCACGCGGCCTGCTCGCCGCTTCGTTTCTATCCTTGACGACATCGGTCGCTCTCGCTCAATCCTGCACGCCGAAGGTCGCGGCAGGTGATCTGATTACCCCCGGCAAACTCGTCATGTCGACGAACCCGACCTTGCCACCCCTGCAATTCGTCGATTCCAGCGGCGACCTGAAAGGCATGCGCATCGAACTCGGCACCGAGATCGCCAAACGCCTCTGCCTTGAGCCCGAATATATTCGCATCGAGTTTTCGGCCATGGTGCCGGGCCTGCAATCCGGCCGCTGGGACATGATCGATACCGGCATCTTTTTTACCGAAGAACGCGCCAAGATCATGCAGATGATCCCTTACGAAGATCAGGCGATCAGTGTTTCCGTCGCGCCGGGTTACGACAAGAAGATCACTGGCAAGGACGATTTGGCCGGCATGACGATTGGCGTCGAAATCGGCGGCTTCGAGGAGACCAAGACGCGTCTGCTCGATAAGGAGTTGCGCGATGCCGGCAAGCCGGGTCTGACGATCCTGACCTTTGACAATTTCGCGCTCGCGTATCAGGCGCTTCGCGCCGGCCAGGTTCAAGGTGTGGTCTCGATCGACGCCGTCGCCAAGGACTACGATGCGCGCGGCGACTTCAAACGCGCCCTGAGCGGCCTCTATCCCGCCCCCGTCGCCGTTGCCTTCAAGAGCCCCAAGCTTGCCGATGCCGTTTCGACGACCCTTCAGGAGATGAAGGCCGATGGTTCGCTAAAGACGCTGTTTGACAAGTATGGCTTGCCAATGGTGACGGGCGACTATTCCGTGAAGGGACCCGGCCGCTGATTGGACTGATCGGTCCATCGGAAGGGCTGCGCGCGGCCTGGCCGCGCGCTTCGGAAGGAAGGTTACGTTCATGCAGCTTTGGAGCTGGTCGGGTTTCTTCGGATATCTCTTCAACCCCTTCATTCTCGGGGGTGTACTCACTACTATATGGTTGACGGTCGTCTCGCTGAGTGCCGGCCTGATCCTCGGATTTGCCCTGGCATTGATGCGGCGTTCCAAGGCGCGTTTGGTTCCGCTTATTGCCAAGGCCTATATCTGGCTTTTCCGCGGCACGCCCTTGCTTGTCCAACTGATCGCCATCTACACGGCATTGCCACAGTTCGGCATCCGATTTTCGGTTGTCGAGGCCGCGCTGATCGGGCTCGCGCTCAACGAGGCGGCATATCTGGCCGAGATCATTCGTGCCGGCATCGAAGCCGTCCCCGAAGGGCAGGCGAGAGCCGCGCGCGCGCTCGGCATGACCGAGCGCCAGATCATGCGTCATATCGTCATGCCGCAGGCGTTCAAGGTGATCATTCCGCCGCTCGGAAATTCGGTCAATGGCCTGCTGAAGACGACATCGGTGACCTCGGTCATCTCCATGGAAGAACTTCTGCGCCGCACCCAGGTCCTTATCCAGGAGCGCTTCATGGTGCTGGAGCTCTTCTCGGTGGCGGCCATCTACTATCTCCTTTTGACCACGCTCTGGGACTTTTTCCAGCGCCACATCGAGAAACGCTTCGGTCAGGCAGACTCCCGGCTGTCCATGACGGAAAAGCGCTAAAAGCAGGATAATCGACATGACCAAGAAATTTCGCGGTGTCTATACCGTGATGATCACGCCGCTAGACGAGCATGGCGCGGTGGATCTGAAGGCGCTCACCGCTTTCACCGATTGGCAGGTTCGCCAAGGCATCCACGGGTTGATACCGCTGGGGTCGACGGGAGAGTTTCTCTCGCTCAGCGAGGACGAACGCGATGGCGTTGCACGCACCGTGGTCGAAACTGTGGCCGGCCGTGTGCCAGTCCTGATCGGCGCCGGCGCGGAAGATACGCGGGAATGTGTTCGTCTCAGCCGCAAGGCGGAAGCGATAGGTGCCGACGGCGTCATGATTATCCCGCCGTTTTATTCGACCCCGACCGACGATGAACTGGTACACCACTATCGCACCGTCGCATCATCCATCTCCATTCCCATCATGGTCTACAACAATCCCGCAACGGCCAATGTCGACCTGAAGCCGGAGTTGGTCGAACGGATCGCTGAAATCGATGGTTGTGACTATATCAAGGAGTCGACGCTGGAGGTGACGCGCGTGCGTGATATCATCCGGCTCGCAGGCGACAATATGACGGTTTTTGGCGGCATTCTAGGCTTCGAATCCTTCGTTATGGGCGCGCAGGGCTGGGTGGCGGTCGCTTCTAACGTCGCTCCAGGACCGATGGCGCGTATTTTCGAATTGGTGGCCGACGAGAAGAGGATCGATGAGGCCCGTGCGCTCTATCTCCATTGGCTGCCGATCATTCAAGCCGTCGGCGGTCAGGCCTATGTCGCCGGTTCGAAATCGTTGTTGCGGCATATGGGTTTTGGCGCCGGTGCTCCGCGGCCGCCGCGTCTGCCTCTCTCCGCCGAACAGGATGCGGCCATGAAAAAACTGGTTCAGGATTTCAGCCTGAAATTCGACGCCTGAGGATGTCGTCTTTGTCGCCCGCTCCTCGACCCATGGCTGAAACGGCCATTGAATTCTTTGTCGATGGCCGTTCTCTTCATGCCGAGCGCGGAATGACGATCGCCGCCGCGATCGAGGCCGGCGGCCATCACGGATTTTCGCGCGGTTTGAAGGGTGAGCCGCGCGGGCTTTTCTGCGGCATGGGCGCTTGTCAGGATTGTCTCGTGACGGTCGACGGTAAAACCAGCCAACGCGCCTGCATGACGACCGTCGAGGCCGGCATGCAGGTCCACAAGCCATCCTCGCGTCCGGCTATCGCGTCGAGAGACATTGCAGATCTCTGTAACGTCCCCGGGTCGATCGCGACCATCGAGATGGATTTGCTGGTCATTGGCGCCGGCCCAGCCGGTCTTGCGGCTGCAGAAGCGGCTGCAAGCGCCGGTGCCAAGGTCACGGTTGTCGATGAACGCAAGATTGCAGGCGGCCAGTACTATAAGCAGCCTGCGACATCGACGGCCGCGGCGCAGCTGGAACGCGATGCCCAGGCCCGCGAGGGACTGGGCCTGATCCGAAGTGCCGGCGAGGCCGGAGCGACCCTGATCGGCGAAACGGTCGTCTGGGGCGCTGAAAACGGTGAAGGCGGCACCGTCATTGCCTGCCACAACCCGTCGGGTGCATTCTACTGCAGGCCTCGAATGATCGTGATTGCAACCGGTGCCTATGAACGGCCATACGCGGTGCCGGGCTGGACGCGTGCGGGCGTCATGACCACGGGGGCGGCGCAGACCCTCCTTAGAAGCTACGGCACAGTACCCCGCGGCAGGATTCTGATTGCCGGCAACGGACCTCTTAATATCCAGGTCGCCAACGAGATCCGTAGGGCGGGCGGCACGGTAGTCGCGCTGGTCGAAGCCGCAGCGTCGCCATGGTCGAAGCCGCTCGAAGCCTTGAATTTGCTGAAGCTTCACGGCGGTCTTGCCGTTTACGGCGCCCGGCAGCTTGCGACTTTGCAGACAGCCAGTATCCCAATCTACTGGGAAAGCAGGATTGCCTCGGTTGATGGACCCGCCGGCGTCCACTCCGTCATCATATCCGGCCCGAAAGGTGACAGAAAACTGGATGCCGATAGTGTCCTGATTGGTGGCGGCTTTGCTTCCTCGAACGAACTTGCGCGGCTGCTCGGCTGCGGTCACGCAGTCGCCGATGGCGAGCTTGCAGTTGCGAGCGCCGATGATGGCGAGACGACGCGTTCACATATTCATGTCATCGGCGAGGCTGCACGTTTCGGCGGTGCTCATATCGCCAGGGCGCAAGGCCGGCTGGCCGGGCTCGCTATTGTGCGCAAGCTGGGTCTCGGCGGCACGCCCGATTGTGAAACCGAGCGCAGGCTTGCCCGCCATCGTGCCTTCCAGGCTGCTCTGTGGAAGGTTTTCGAGCCGGCAACCGTCGATCGAGGCGAGACGCTTGCCGACGGGACGATCATCTGTCGCTGCGAAGGTGTAACGGGCGGCACCCTAAAGGCGATCATTGCAAGAGGCGCGGCGGATATCGCCACGTTGAAACGACTTTCGCGCGCTGGCATGGGACGCTGCCAGAGCCGTTACTGTGGTCATATGCTGGCTAATTTTGCACGCGAAGAGCGCAACGCGGGAGAGATGCAGGGTTTTCTAGCGCCACAAATGCCGCTACGGCCCATTCCCCTGGCAGCCCTCGCCGTCGAAAAGCCCGAATGGGGAGGACACAAGCGCGCAATGCTGCCCGAGAGGCAGCCGTTGCAATCGGCTGAGCCCTTGCCGTTCCGTGAAACGTCGACATTGGTGATCGGGGCGGGGATCGCCGGCCTGTCGACGGCGCTTTTTCTGGCACGCGAAGGCGAGGACGTCGCAGTTGTCGAACGCGCCTTTGCCAATTCGCTTGCCTCCGGCGGCAATGCCGGCAGCCTGCATGCACAGCTTCTATCCTTCGACCATGGCGCACGCGCGGAAGGCGGTGGCGGGCCGGCGGCGCAAACCCTGCCTCTGCAGCGGGATTCCATCGCACTTTGGGCTGCCTTGCAGCAGGAGCTTGGCCGCGATTTCGAGATGAAGGTAACCGGCGGCCTGATGGTCGCCGAGACCGAGGCGCACATGGGTTTTCTCGCCGAAAAAGTTGCTGTCGAGCAGCGCGCCGGCATTGATTGCCGGCTGATCGGTCGCGAGGAGTTGCGTAGCTTGGAGCCGGGATTGTCGCCGACCTTCTTCGGCGCTGCCTATTGCCCGCAGGAGGGCAAGATCAATCCGCTCGTTGCGACCCAGCATATCCTTGAGGCCGCGCGCGCAAGGGGAGCCCGCATCATCGAGAAATGCGAGGTTGTCGCCATCGCCGCGGCGTCGTCCGGCTTCGAGGTGCGGACATCGCGCGGCATCATCAGGGCGAAACGCATCGTCAATGCGGCCGGCGCCTTTTCTTCGCGCATCGGTGCCATGCTCGGGCTCGACATTCCCGTGTTCGGCGCGCCGCTGCAGATGGTCGTCACAGAGGTGGCTGCCCCGCTGATAACCTGCCTCGTCGCTCATGCCGATCGCCATCTGACATTGAAGCAGGCGGCCAACGGCAACTTCATCATTGGCGGCGGCTGGACTGCCGGCCTCGATCCGGTACACCAGCATCCTCGACCATTGCTGTCGAGCCTCGAAGGCAATCTTTGGGTGGCCCAGCATGTGGTTCCGGCGCTGCGCAAGCTGCATGTCATCCGCAGCTGGGCGGCGATGAACATCAATATCGATGGTGCGCCGATCCTCGGCGAACATCCGCAGCAGCCCGGCTTCTTCAGCGCCGTGACCTCCAATGGCTATACGCTCGGTCCGCTTGTCGGCCAGCTTACCGCGCAGCTCATCTCGGGCCGGGAGACCGGGCGGGCGCTGCAACCTTTTTCCATCACTCGTTTTACGAAAGGCCGCTCATGATCGAGATTAATGGCGTTTCCAAATTCTACGGCACCTACCAGGTTCTGAAGAACTGCAGCGTCAAGGTTGAGCGCGGCGAGATCGTCGTCGTCTGTGGACCGTCCGGTTCGGGCAAGT
Source organism: Rhizobium sp. NPDC090279 (assembly GCF_044769665.1). Lineage (NCBI taxonomy): Bacteria > Pseudomonadati > Pseudomonadota > Alphaproteobacteria > Hyphomicrobiales > Rhizobiaceae > Rhizobium > Rhizobium sp. NPDC090279. Next base: position 8,026 of record NZ_JBIVYI010000017.1, read on the forward strand.
CGACCTTGATCAAATGCGTCAACGGTCTGGAACCCTTTCAGGAAGGCTCCATCCAGGTCCACGGGATAGAGGTGGGCGATCCGAAAACGGATCTGCCGAATTTGCGCACGCGCGTCGGTATGGTCTTCCAGAATTTCGAGCTTTTTGCCCATCTCAGCATCCTCAACAACATCATGCTGGCCCAGAAGATCGTGCTCGGGCGCAGTTCCGCCATGGCAGAAACCAAAGCCATGCAACTGCTTGATCGTGTTGGCCTGACCGACCACGCCAGGAAGTTTCCAAGCCAGCTTTCCGGCGGCCAGCAACAGCGCGTGGCCATTGCCCGCGCTCTCGCCATGGACCCTCTTGCCATGCTGTTTGACGAGCCGACGTCAGCGCTTGATCCGGAAATGGTGTCCGAGGTGCTTGATGTCATGACTGGCCTGGCGAGAGACGGAATGACCATGATGGTGGTGACGCATGAGATGGGTTTTGCCCGCCGCGTAGCCACACGCGTTATCTTTATCGACCAAGGGGAGGTCGTTGAAGATCGGCCCAGTGAGGAGTTCTTCGCCGGCACACACAATCCGAGGACGGAAGCCTTTCTCGGCAAGATTCTTCGGCATTGATGGAAGCTCGGACCGCTGCATGAAATGCACAAATGCCCAGGCGGCGGATAAATCAAAATTTCAGACAACGACAAAAGAGAGAGTGGAATGAAACTGAGAATTACCGCCGGTCCCTTCGAATTCGATGCCGTGCTGGAAACGGCGAAAGCACCAAAGACCTGCGAGGCGTTTCTGAAGGAGATGCCCTTCGAAGGCAAGATCGTTCATGTGCGCTGGTCGGGCGAGGGCGTCTGGATTCCGCTCGGCGAACGCGATTTCGGCGTCCCTTACGAAAACCATACCAGCCACCCAGCTCCCGGCCAAATTATCCTTTATCCGGGCGGCATCAGTGAAACGGAAATCCTGCTTGCCTATGGCGGTGTCGATTTCTCGTCAAAGATGGGACAGCTCGCCGGAAACCACTTCATCACGCTTGTATCGAACGTGGACGCGCTCCCTGAATTGGGCCGCTTAGTGTTATGGGAAGGTGCCCAGAATATCATGTTTGAGCAGGCTTCCGCGTAGTTTGAAGCTGACCGCCATGGTTGTGATGCTACGGATAGTATCAATCAGCATCGGTGCGTGATCCAAGATCACGCACCGATGCCCGTGATGTTGATGCCAAGATGACGATCCCCTCGCGCTGAAGAGTTGGCCTAGAAATTATTCGCAGGCTTCGCGTTAGTTGGCCCGTAATGCTCAGCGTTTGTCGATCGATGGGCTGAATACCATTAGGCTCAGGATCTCGAAGAGGACTTGAGCTCCTGCATGTGCTGTGTTGGTCGTTGCATCATATTGCGGCGCAACCTCGACGACGTCACCGCCCACGATGTTTATGCCTTTCAACCCGCGGATCAGCTCAAGAACTTCGCGCGTCGTCAATCCGCCGACCTCGGGCGTACCCGTGCCGGGCGCAAAGCTTGGATCGAGACTATCGATGTCGAAGGAGAGATAGGTCGGGCTGTCGCCGACGATGGATTTGGCCTTGGCGATGACGGCCCCGATCCCCATTCCGCTGAGGTCTTCCGCATGGATCACGGTCATTCCCGACGCATAGGAGAATTCCCACAAATATTCCGCCGAGCCACGGATGCCGATCTGGATTGTCCTTGTCGGATCGAGCACGCCATCCAGCACGGCGTTGCGAAACGGTCCTCCATGATGAAATTTCGTCTGATCGAAAGCCCCGCTGGTGTCGCAGTGCGCATCGATATGGATGAGACCCACCGGCTCCCTCCGGCCGACTGCCTTCAAGATCGGATGGCTGATGGAGTGGTCTCCCCCGACCGAGAGCGGCGCGACGCCGGCATCGACAATCTGGCCGATACGTTTTTCGATGTCGTCGTGACTGAGCTCCAGCCGGTAGCGGCTCTGGAACGGCACGTCGCCAATGTCGGCGACCCGAAGATCGAAGACCGGCGCCGTTCCCAGAACGTGGTTGTAGGGGCCGATCCTTTCGATGGCGCGAAGGGCACGTGGTCCGAAGCGGGAGCCCGGGCGATTGGTGACGCCAAGATCCATCGGTATTCCCGTGATCGCGACCTGAAGATTACCGAAGTCCGGCTCGTCGGCTGCGACCTGCATATAAGGCGCGCTGAGGAAAGTCGGAATTCCGGCATATGGCGCTAGTCTCGTGCCATTCTTCGAGATGATTTTCTCCGCCACCTTGCGAAACTTCTCGTCGAATATTTCGCCGCCATTGGCGTCTGAAAATTCCGCGCGCAGCTGTTCGAGCCGCATCTTGTCCCACACCATGTGCATGCGTCTCCACTTGAGGTCCGTCTCGCCCAACAAAGAGGTTGAGAAAGCAATTGGTATCGTTGTAGCAATCGGTATCAAAGAGAAATCGATATGACCGCTGCAAAATCCAACTCGCTCGTTGCCCGCCTTTCGGCTCCACCCATCCCTTCTGTCGTTGCCTGGGGCCGCGAATACAAGGGACTGAAGGGGCCGCTCATTGATCTGTCGCAGGCCGTACCCGGCTACCCCGCGCATTCGGAAATGCTGCGTCTCCTTGGTGAGGCGGCCGGACAACACGCGATGACGGGATACGGTCCGATCGAGGGCGAACCTTTGCTGCGACAGGCCTATGCCGCACATGTCGCAGAACTTTATGGGGCTGACATATCCGCCGGCAATATCCATATTACGGCCGGCTGCAATCAGGCATTCATGTGTACGGCGATTGCCCTTGCTGGCGCGGGCGATACCGTCGCACTCACCAATCCGTTCTATTTCAATCACGACACGACGCTGTCGATGCTGGGGATCGGGCGACGACTGGTCGACTGCGATCCCGTCGCCGGCTTTCTTCCCGATCTCGGTTCAGCCGAGGCCGCGCTTGCCGCCGGCGCGAAGATGCTTGCCGTGGTTACGCCCAACAATCCTACCGGAGCCGTCTATCCGCCTGGCCTGCTTCGCGCGCTTTTCATGCTGTGCCGGAAATATCGCTCCTGGCTGGTCGTTGATGAAACCTATCGCGATTTCCTCGCCGAAGATTACGGCCGGCCGCACTCACTGCTGTCGGAGCCGGGTTGGGAGGATACGCTCGTTCTTCTCTATAGCTTCTCGAAATCCTTCTGTATTCCTGGCCATCGGCTGGGTGCCGTCACAGCGGGGCCTAAGCTCATTGCAGAGATCGCCAAGGTTATGGACAATATGCAGATCTGCGCCCCGCGTTCGGCTCAGATCGCCGTTGCATCGGCTCTGCCGGTGCTTGCCGATTGGCGGGCTGGCAACCGGCTGGAGATCGCCCGCCGTGCCGATGCTTTGAGAGCGGCTTTTTCCGGGTTGGCGGGCTGGGAGATCGCAGCGATCGGCGCTTATTTCGCCTTTGTTCGCCATCCTCTGGTGGATCGATCGTCGTCCGCGGTTGCCGAAGAACTTGCCAGAGAGCGCGGTGTTGTCTGCATTCCCGGAGCATATTTCGGGGAAGGGCAGGAGCGGTATCTCAGACTTGCCTTTGCCAATGCCGATGTCGCCTCGATCGGCTTATTGCCGGATCGGCTCCGCTAGGCAGCGCTGATCAGCAGCCGCCGGAAGGTCATGATAGCCGCCTTGCCAGTAGAGAAGCGGCCCGACGTTCTGCCGGACTTCCATCGCACAGATATGCCCGATCAGAATGGCGTGGGAGTGATGATGGAAAGCGGTTTCGAGCTTGCAATCGAGGACAGCCAGAGCCTTTTCAAGGGCGGCCGAGCCTGTCTTGAGGCGATACCACCCGGCACCATCATAGCGATCGACACCCTTGCGTCCGCCAATGCCGGCGAAGGATTGCGCCACGTCCCGCTGGTCGGCCGCAAGCACGTTGACGCAGAAGCAACCATACCGCTGTAACGCCGGCCAGGAGGAGGAGGTCCGGTTGACGCTGACGATCAGCGAAGGCCGCTCCGCCGAAAATGAGGAAACCGACGTTGCCGTGAAGCCGGTACGGTCCTGTCCGTCACCGACGGTTATGACGCTGACCGCGCCGGCCAGATGGCGCATGGATAGCCTGAATTCCGCGTCGCTGATCAGAGTCTCGTCAGCCATCGGACTGGCCCTCACGTCTTGGCAAAGCGATTTACCGGCGTTGAAATGCCGAGGTTTTCGCGCAGGGTCTTGCCCTCATATTCCTTGCGGAACAGGCCGCGGCGGCGAAGCTCCGGCAAGACGAGCCGCACGAAATCGTCGAGACTGGACGGCAAGGTCGGAAACATCAGGATAAAGCCGTCGGCGGCACGCGTCTCGAACCACTCCTCCATGTAGTCGGCGATCTGGGCCGGTGTGCCTGTTATGCCGTTGCCGGTGTGCTTCTCGGCATAGTGCCGGATCAGCTCGCCGACTGTGTGGCCGCTCTTGACGAAATCGACCAGCTCGTCGAACAGGGCGCGTGATCCCTTTGGCGCCGCCGGTAGCCGGTCCATCGGAAAAGGCTCGTCGAGCGCCACGCCACGCAGGTCCGCCTCCAGGAACTCGGAGAGCATCAACCGCCCGACATCGGGATGCATCTTGTCGATGAGATAGTCGACTTTTGCCTTTGCTTCGGCCTCGGTTTCACCGACGTTGACAACAATGCCCGGCATGATTTTCAGATCATCCCGATCGCGGCCATAGGCCGCCATTCGGCTTTTGACATTGTCGTAGAAGGACCGGTTCCGCTCGATGTTCGATGCGAGGCTGAAGACGATCTCGGCCGTGCGTGCCGCCATGTCCATTCCGGGTTCGGAACCGCCTGCCTGGGCGATGACAGGACGGCCCTGCGGCGTGCGCGCGATATTGAGCGGGCCGCGAACCTGAAAGTGCTTGCCCTTGTGGTTGAGCGTGTGGTGCTTGTCCTTGTCATAGTAGATGCCGGATTCACGGTCGAGAAGGAGTGCGCCTTCCTCGAAGCTGTCCCAAAGGCCGAACACGACGTCGACAAACTCGTTGCCACGCTCGTAGCGCAGCGCGTGCGGATCAAGCCCCTCGCGATTGAAATTATAGCCGGTTTCGTCATGGTCCGACGTGACGACATTCCAGCAGACGCGGCCCTTGCTCAAATGGTCGATCGAGGAAAACAGACGAGCGACATTGTATGGCTCATAATAGCTCGTCGAGACCGTTGCCACGAGACCGAGATCGTTGGTCGTGACGGCCAGTGCAGAGAGCAACGACAGCGGCTCGAAGCGGTTCATCTTTGTGGGAATGCGGGCAAGCGCACTCGGATCGCCGACGGCAGCTGCCGGAGAATCGGCCATGAACATGAAATCGAATTTCGCCGCCTCGGATCGTTTGGCGACATCCAGCAGATGCGCGAAGTCGTTGGCGCCGTTGACATCGCTTGCCGGATGCAGCCAGGAGGCTGGATGAAAGCCGAACGTATAGACGAAAGTTCCAAGTTTCATCTTGTCGGTCCGTGCCATCGAACTCTCCCGTCATGTCGGTCACGCCGTTCCCTTGAAGGCGAATGCGTAAATTATCGCCAGGCGCAAAATTTCATCAATATCGTGCGGCTGGGTTCCGTTTTAGTTTTTCTAAAGTGTCGGCTTCGGCGCCGACGCCTGAGCTTGCTGGCGGGAAATGGCGAGAAGCCAATCACGGAACTTGTGTCCATGGGGCTTTTGCAGGGCTGCCCTATCCCAGGCGAGAAAATAGCTTTCGCGCAAGGCAATGCGGATGTCGACGGGAATGACCAGCGTTTGGGCCTCAAGCTCATCGGCGATCATCGACATTTGTGCAAGAACGACGCCGCGCTTGTTGACGGCCGCGTCAATTGCGCTGCTCGACAGAGTGAAGGAGAGGCCGGCGGCGCTGTCCGCAAGGGCGGCGCCACTCTTCGCGGCAAACTCAAGCCAGCTCGGATAGGGCGTGAAATGCCGCTCCCATTCGACGTGCAGGAGTGGATATTCCAGAAGCCGCGCGGGCGAGGGCATCTCGCCCTTGATCAATGCCGGCGAGCAGGCCGGAACCACCCAATCGCGGAACAGCTCCGTATAATGTTCATGCTGCAGTACATCCGACCCGTAGCTGATACGGAAATCGATGTCGTCGAAGCCCATGCGCGGCTCCTTGTCACGGCCGACGATCCTGACATGCGCGTTGGGATGAAGGGCCTGCCAGTCGAAGATCCGGCGACCGATCCATTTGTTGACGACGGAGGACAGGGCGCTGAGTACAAGGGCATTCTCGTTGCGCGCTCGTTCCAGGATTTGTTCCGCGGCTGCGAATTGCTCGAATCCTTTCGATATTTCCAGATGATAGAGCCGTCCCCATTGGGTGAGTTCCACCGTGCGACCATTGCGCTCGAGCAACGTCACGCCGAGAAAGCTTTCGATCTTCCGGATCTGCTGACTGATGGCTCCGGGCGAAACCTTCAGCTCCAACGCCGCGGCGTTCACGCTGCCACAACGGCCGACGGCTTCGAAGGCCTGCAAGCCCTTGAGCGGAACTGCCCTGTTGATCCGTTTCTCGTTCAAGAGGCGCTTCCTTGCGGCGGTTGATCGATGGTCCTGCTTTCATTGGGATGAAAGTCCCCGGCGAACTGGAAACGGTCGCCGGGATGGACGAACTCGACATAGGTGACCGTGCGGCTGCTATGCCATGTCTGGCGGATAAGCTTCAGGCAGGCTTCGCCACGCTCGGTTTCAAGCAGGCGTGCCGTCGTGGCATCGGCCGAGACGGCACGAATGACATGCCGGGCCTTTGACCAGGGTACCATGTCCAGCAACCATTTGCCGGGGGGTACCGATGCGAAGCTCTCAGTTCTTGCGGACGGCACCAGGTCCAGCATGATGATGCGCCGCTCCAGCGCATTCGCCTTGCCGTCGACCGCATGCAGGCAGTGGAGCCGAAGGATTTCGGCTCCCATGGCTTCGCCAAGCCGCATCGCGGTGGCGGAATCGAGCCTCTCGACTTTCCGCATCAGCATCGTGTGGCTGTGTTTATGCCCTGCCAACTCCGCTTCCGTGGAAATGTCCTGGATGTCCATGACCGTGCGGTCGATCTGCCGCGAGGCGACGAAGGAACCGAGCTTGCGGCGACGGATGATCATGCCACGCTCGGCCAGGGTCGAAAGCGCCTTGTTCACGGTCATCCGGGAGCATTGATACTCTTTCAGCAACTCGTGCTCGACGGGTATCCGATGACCGGGCGGCCAGATGCCGCTCATGATCCTGCTTTCGATATCCTTGAGAATTCTCTGATGAATTGGAACCAACGCTCATCTTGCTCCAGCAATGAATTCAGTGTCCGTGGGCGCCGTGTCCGCCAGATTCATCGGCATCACTCGGCATAAATCTTGCGTCTGTTGTGTTTTGTGTTTGACAGTGTAGGCCAGTCTGTATCTATTTGTATAGACAAAAGCGGATCATAGAAATCCGCCTAGACGGGACTATGCCTGGGGAACCTGAACCTTCCAAAGGAAGGGTACAAAACTGGAGAGAAAACATGAGGAAGAATTCGCTTCTGAAGGGGCTGGTTGGCGCAGCACTTTTGTTCGGTGCAACGATTTCGGCCCATGCGGCTGATACGCTTGCCGCCGTCAAGGCAGCGGGCACGCTAAAGGTCGGCACCGAGACGGCTTTCGCCCCGTTCGATTTCATCGACGCAGGCAAACATGTCGGCTTGAACGTTGATCTCTTCGATGAGATCGGCAAGGAGCTGGGCGTGAAGATCGAATGGGTCACGCTGCCATGGGACGGCGTTTTCCCGGCACTTGAAGCCGGCAAATTCGACGTCGTTGCCGGGCCGGCGACGATCACCAAGAAACGCATGGAGCGCTATCGCTTCACGCCGCCCCTGGCCGAAGCGACCATCGCGATCCTGAAAAAGGCGGGTGATAAGACGATCAACAAGCCGGAAGACATCGCTGGCAAGAAGATCGGCGTCGGCAAGGCAACCGCGCAGCTCGATCAGCTCAAGGAGTTTTCTGACACTCTGCCGACCAAGGCCGATATCCGCGAATATCCGGCCTTTACGGAATCTTATGCGGATCTCGCGGCCGGCCGTATCGCCGGCGTCGCCAACTCGCTGCCGAATATTGCCTTTGTCGCCAAACAGCGTGAAGGCACGTTCGAAGTCGTGCTGCCGCCCTTCGGCAAGAAGTCCTATTTCGGCTTTATCGGCTTGAAGGATGCCGATCACGCACCTTTGATGGACGCCATCGATGCCGCCATGTTGAAGATCAAGGCTGACGGCCGCATGGCGACGCTGCAGAAAAAATGGTTCGGCGCGAGCTTCGACACGCCTGACGCCGTCAAGGACCCGGCATTCTGATCAAACTTAGGAAATCGGCCGTGCCACACCGTTGTCCTGGCATGGCCGAAGACCGAGATCGCAGCTTCCTGGTCACCACACGGGCGAAAACTCAACAATGTCCATCGAGCTCTTCGGGTTGCTTCTGCAGGCATCGATCTACACCGTGACGATCAGCCTTGTGTCGATCTTTATCGGCTTTGCGATTGCGATCCTTGTTTCGGGAATGTTGCTGACGAGGCGCAGCCTTTTCGTGCGACCTGCCCAGATTTTCATCAGCTTTTTTCGCGGCGTGCCGCTGCTGGTGCAATTGCTGCTGATCTATAATCTGCTTCCAGCAGTTGGCATCAACGTGCCGAGCATCGTCGCCGCGATCATCGGCCTGTCGCTCTGCACGGCCGCATATCAGGCAGAGAACCTGCGTGGCGGCTTTGCCAGCGTGCCACTCGGCCTGGTCGAGTCAGCTGAGATGGTTGGCCTGACGCCGCGCCAGATCTTCCGCCGCATCAAGGTTCCAATTGCCCTGCGCCTGACATTTCCGGCTCTTGTCAACGAGGCGATCCTTATTCTGAAGGCATCGTCGCTGGTCTCCGTTGTCGGCATCGTCGAACTCACCCGCATGGCCCAGGATCTTGCTGGCAGCACCTTTCTGCCGCTGCAGATCTTCGCCTCGGCCGGCCTCATCTATCTTGTGATCAATTGGGTGGTGACGCTTGCCGGCGGCCTGATCGAAAGCAGATTGCCCGGAGTACCGCGATGACCTTCGACATCAACGTCCTGATCGGGCAGTGGCCTGCGATCCTCAGCGGCGCCGGCGTAACGATCATGATCTGGGTTCTCGGCACCATTGCCGCGGCTGTCATCGGCTTCCTGATGGCGGTCGCCCGGCAATATGGCGGCATGGTGGTCGACAAGGTGCTTGGTGCCATCGTGGCGGTACTGCGCGGCACGCCGTTTCTCATCCAGATCTTCCTCGTCTACTATGGTGGCCCTTTCATCGGCCTCGAGCTCGATCCTTTGCCCGCCGGATTGATGGGTATTTCGATCTATGGTGCCGCCTATTTCAGCGAAATCTTCCGTTCCGGATTTCAGGCCGTGCCGAAGGGCCATATCGAGGCTGGCGAATGCGTTGGCCTGACGCGGGGGCAGATCATCAGGCGCATTCTGTTGCCCGAGATGACGATGCTCGTGCTGCCGCCCTCCGTGAACATGGTTGTCATCCTGATGAAGGAGACGGCGGTGTTGTCGATCATCACCGTGCCGGAGCTGACGGCGACCTTGAGCGCGATCGGATCGCAGCAATATGCCTTCGTCGAGGCGCTTTCGGCCCTGGCGCTCTTCTACTGGGTGCTCGTCGAAGTCACCGGCTGGCTTGGCAACCTTGCCGAAACGAAACTTTCCAGATTCAGGTTTTTCAACGCATGAGCGTCCCCGCTATCGCAGTCAGGAATCTCGTCAAGACGTTCGGAGAGACCACGGTCCTTCATGGCATCGATCTTGCCATCGAGCCGGGGCAGGTCTCCTGTCTCATCGGCCCATCCGGCTCCGGCAAAAGCACGCTTTTGCGATGCATGGCCTTCCTTGAAGAGGCGACTCGCGGGATGATCTCCATCAACGGCGAGGTCCTTGGCTTTGCCGAGGATTCTCAAGGACGCCGTGAACGTATTTCGGCGGCTACCAATCGTTCGATCCGCGCCCAGATCGGTATGGTGTTCCAGCAATTCAATCTTTGGCCGCATATGACCGCACTCGGCAATGTGAGCGAGGCGTTGAAGACGGTTCACAAGATGAGCCGAAAGCAGGCAGAAGATGCGGCCATGGTGCAACTTGTCAAAGTCGGGCTCGAAGCAAGGGCAGGGCACTATCCCTCGCAGCTTTCAGGCGGACAGCAGCAACGCGTGGCGATCGCCCGTGCCCTAGCATTGAAGCCGAAGATCATGTTGTTCGATGAGCCGACCTCATCGCTCGATCCGGAGCTGACGGGCGAAGTCCTGAACGTCATGCGTGATCTGGCGACCGAGGGTATGACCATGGTCGTTGTCTCGCATGAAATCGGTTTCGCTGCGACCGTCGGTCAGCAGATCATCTTTCTCGATCACGGCAAGGTACTGTTTAGCGGACCGCCTCAAGAGGTTTTCAAGAAGCCGAGAAATCCGCGTCTGGAGCAGTTCCTCGATACCTATCTCGACCGTGGTGCGTCGATGCTGCTTTAACAATGCGGGAGTGGTAAAAACGTGGGGGTAAGGATCTTCAGGTAATCGAATGCATTTTGGAAAGGTACTCGTTGACCGCGCAATTGAAGATGATCATCTCCGTCGAGCTCGTAGGAGTGGACGGCGTTCGACAGCGTCGCGAAATTGCCAACGTTCAGCGAAGTGTCGATGAGGCTCGTCTCGACGATTTCGGCCCTTCTTTGCAAGAAGCCAAAGAAATTCAGCAGCGTCTGCAGAAGGAGCTGACGCAGTTTCAGGCGGATCAGGCCATCCGGCGTGATCGGAACTGCCGGCACTGCCATATTCCCCGCCAGATACACGATTACAGATCCCGTACGATCCATTCGCTCTTCGGCCCTTGTCGTGTGCGCGTGCCAGGTGGAGGCGTTGCGAATGCGGATCGAATGCAAGATCGGGCACCGATCGCGTCGCGACCCTATTGAATGGAAGAGCAACACCGGAATTGGAGCGAATTCAGGCAGAACTTGGCTCCCGTCTGTCCTTTCGAGAAGCAGCTCGTGTGCTTGATATCTTTTTGCCGACGGGAAGAGCCCATAATCACCGGACTCTCAGTAACCGTCTGGCCAAGGTTGCCAATCAGGTCGAAAAGTGGGACGTCGCGAGCCTCTATCGTCTCGTCGTTCCGGCACGTCTCCCGTTTCCGTTTTCGTCGATGGCGCCTATATTGGCGCGGTTCCCGGCTATCAAAGCCGGCATTTCGGGATCGCGATGGGACGCGTTGTTGCGCAAGGCCGAGCACCGCGTCAGTTTGCCGGTGCGCCGAATATCGCTACCGGCAAACATGATATCGTTCGCGCGGCAATGCGCGCGCAAGGATGGCTGCCCGGCCGAGACGTCAGTGTTTTCAGCGACGGAGACGTTGGCTTGCAAAGCATCGTCGTCAGCGCAACGCGCCAGCCGTTGCGCACGGCCGTCTCAAACAGGCAAAGCTTAATCTTGCAGTGTGACCCCCATGTTTTTCCCGCTCCCGGCATTCGGCCGCTCCAACAGTCACGTCCGAACGCACAAGCCTTATACGGGCGGATTAGTCTTCTCGTGGTTGTCCCCGGGAAAACCGCCTAATTAGGCAGGTCGAGGGTGCATGCGCGGCGCACCTCCTGAACCGTGGCTGGCGCTCTCAAGTTGAACAGGCCGGAGAGGCCGCGTTCTATTCTTGATGCCCGGATTGCATCCTTGATGGCAAAGAAGACCGAATTTGCCAGCACCAGGGGAGGCTCGCCGACTTCCTTGGCAGAGAAGATTCCCTGATCGTCCGGAGGGATGTTGACAACCGACGGATCGTTTCGCGGAAACAACGACACATTGAACTCGAGTGGGATCGTGACCTGCGCAGGGATCTTATAACGCCAGGTATTGGTCGTATTGAGTTGCCCCTTCTGATTTCCAGCATTCGTGTCGGGCTGGTATACGAGGTCCTCTGTCATGAGAAAGCCGACACCCTGAACGAAGGCGCCTTCGACTTGCCCGACGTCGAGCGCGGGGTTCAGACTCCATCCAACGTCGTAGACGAGGTCGGAGCTACGTATCTTCGTCTCGCCTGTGAGGATGTCGACCTCGACAACCGAGCAGGCTGCCGAATAGGTGAACCCCACGAACTGGTTCTGCACGTCGGTGACCGTTGTGACGTTGGCTCGCGTTATGCCAGGGATATTCGGCTGGTCCTCGGCTTGCTTGAAGGTCAGGACCGGCATGTCGAAGTCGCCGTGCTCGATATTGGCGTTGAACGTTGCCGTCAGCGGCAGTCGCTGTACATAGGCGTAGTAAACAAGGTTTTGCCAGATTAGGGCAGCGACGTCGTTGATGGTGACTTCGGTGTTCCAGCCGGCCTCGCCGTAGTTCCAGAAGTCAACCCCATGTGCTTGGCACCAGTCATTTCCGTTGTCCTTGAGGAGCCGATAGCCGAATTCGGTCAGTTCCTGCCGCAGTTGCTCGCAGGTTCGTTTCACCGCCTCCGCGCTATAAGGCGTTCCCGTTGAGGCACCAGAGCTGCTAGTGTTGGGGGTCGTATCTGTTTGCGGACTTTCCACATGGATGAGCGACTGCGGGATGTTGAGCACATAGGCCGCCACCTGCCTGACCTGGGTCAGCAAGCCCTGACCCATGTCGACGCCGCCCTGATGAATGACGAGCGAGCCGTCCGATTGATTGACTACGACGATTGCAGACGACTGCTTCAATTGCTCGAAATTATATCCCGATCCGTATTTGACGGGAATGAGCGCGATGCCTCGCTTCCTCCATTTGTTCTGGGCGTTATATGCCTGAACCTCCATGAGCTTATTTTGGAATTGGCATTTTTCCTTCAGGTAGTTCCAGACTTCAAGCATGTAGCAGGCGGTCAAGGTCTGGCCGTAAGGAGTGACTTCGCCACGCTGGTAAAAGTTCTTCTCCCGCAAGTCCTCCGGGCGAAGACCAACCGCGGTTGCCGCGTCGTCTATGAGGTTTTCCAGAATATTGGTGGCCTGAATGTCTCCAAACGCTCTCATCGCCGTATTTGGCGGCGTATTGGTCCTGCAGGCATCGATCTGGCTCTCGAAGTTGTCGATCATATAGGCGTTATCGATCCGGGTCTGGATGCAGTTCGTGACCACGAACGAACAGTCGTAGTAGGCACCACCGTCTGCCCAAAGGGTCAGATGCGTGCCTTTAATTCTACCCTTATCGTCCGGGCGGACCGAACCATCATCGACGGCTATCTGCCCCACTCCATAAAGGGCGTGCCGTTTGCCGATCATCGCCATATCGCTGTCGCGGGCCATCGCCAATCGGACGGGCGCATCCATCACCGCGGCGGCGACGGCGGTCGGCCCCGTTGTGAAACGCGCCTGCTCGGTTTTCCCGCCAAAGGCGCCGCCAAGCAGTCGCGTCTGGATCTTGACCTTGTTGTATTGTCGTCCCAGTGCCAAGGCCACGGTCTGATGCATCTCCATCGGGCTCTGCGTCGACGAATTGACAATGATCCTTCCTTCGTCCGCCGGAATTGCCAGGCAGGCTTGCGTTTCCATGTAGAAATGGGCTTGTCCGCCGGTTTTCTGATTGTTGACCACGCGGATGCAATTGGCCCCGTCGACAGTCACGTTGTCCGTCGTTGCCGGCTCGGCGTCGAAATCGCTCGGTACAGCCGGTAGGGACGTCATCCAATCAAATCGACTGCGCGGGCGCGTGATCTTCCAGATGTGGCATAGATAGCCTGCCGTGGATGGAGTATCAGGAAAGATACTTCCCTTTGTAATAGCATCCTCGATCGCCAATATTGGTTCTTGCCAACTCACGTCCCAATTAATCGGCTGATAGCCGAGGCAATATTCGGAAACATAGTCAGCTATCAGATTCGCGTCCTCTTCGGTCTCGGCAAGCACCATTGCGATCGCCTGGCCGAAATAAAGAACGGAGCCTTCGGCAAACATGGGTTGATCGCCGCCCATGCCTTGGAAATTGGCCGGCCGGACCGGCACGTCCTCGCATGTCAGCAATCGGCGGAAGTGCGGGAACATGTCCGCCAGCTTGTCGCTGAGATCATCAGGCTGAACCGGGTTGCTTTCCCATTGGAATGAAAACTGGGCTAGCGCGCTGCGACTCTGGACGAAAGCGGCATGAAGGGTGCCTTGGGGATAGGCGAGCTCGTGGGTATAGTGCGTGCGCCCTGAACACTGTTCCAGGGCCGTCGCCTTGACATATGGCTGTCCGACCGGAGCTTTGAAATCCTGTGCGGTATAATCCTGAAGACCGTTGCTGACGGCCCATGTCCCCCAGGTCATTTCGCTGGCGGAATTGGCGTTGACTGGCATTGCAAAGCCCAATCTGACAAGGACCGCAACACCCGCCTTGTAAAACATCGCAACGGCAAGGTTCGCCTTGTACTCGTCGGTAAATCCTTCCCATGGAGCCTCCTTCCTGCGAGCCGCAGAATCCGCCAGAGCTTGTGTTACGTCTGCCTTGAGTTGCGCGCAGGCGGACAACAGATTTTCATAGGAGAAAACCTTGCCACTCCAGAACCAGCCCTCAATGGTCGAGGCCCTCCAATAGGAGGCATTTATCCCTCCGAATATGACCTTCCCAGGACTCTTTGCGTTGCCCGATGGAATATCAATATCAAATGAAATGAAGGAGTTAACGATGGAGTGTGAATTTACCTCCCGCAATGCCACCTTCTGGGCAAAGGAAAAGTAGCGCTCATAGGGGTCCGAGATGGACGTGCGGGCGGGAGTGATCTGAAAACTGACGATCACAATTTTGCCCGGAAAGGTTGGATCAGCGTCAATCCTGGTAAGAAGCGCATCGACCTGATCGGTCGATTGCTGTCCTGGCACTCCATTGACGAGATCCAGTTCATAATAGGTTACGGTCAGGTTTGTCCCGATCAGCGCGAGCGTCAGATCGGACGGGAACGGCTCACCGCTGCCGCCGGCAACGTGATGGAGCCACAGCATAAAGTTGCCGCCGATCGACGCGGCATTTCGAACAATGCGTCCCGCCGTCCTTTCGGCCATATACAGAATGGCGGCAAAATCGGGAGAGTCATCATCGAGGCTGGCGATAAATTCGATGAGTTCACTGTAGGTGGTGCAGGCGGGGAGAGTGTAATTAAGCTGATCGTGAAATGCCGGGCCAGGTTTGCCTTGCAGTTCCTGTACGTCTCGCAGGTCGATAAAGGCATCGACCGTCTCGAATTCGGTCTTGTAGATCCCATAGGACGTGCCGCCATGTATGAAACGGAACGTCTTGCCGCCATTCGTCAGGTGGGCCGCGTCCGCTGCCAGTTCATCCATAGTCGATGGCGTGAACCACTGCACAGACCCCGGAACGTCCAGGGGCTCCACTGGAAATGCTGAGGCTGGCGCGTCGATTCTGACCGGCGTTCCTTTTGGAATATCGATTTCCGGATCCTCAAGACACTTCATCCGGTTGTCCTCGTCGTGCGAGGACCAGTCGCTGGCTAGGGTCTTCATGCCAGTGAGGATTGGACGGTATCCCGTGCATCGACAGAGATTGCCATCGAAAATACCTTCGACATCTTGCTTGGTGGCCTGGGGATTGCTTGTGATAAACTCCGACATGTTCATCACAAAGCCAACACTGCAATAGCCGCATTGGCTGCCATTGTTGCTTGAAAGTGCATGGGCAACAGGATTGATTTGAGAGATATCCGGCCCCGCGGCAAGTGTGAGATCGCTCTTGTTGCTTGCCTTCACCTGCTTGATCGCTTCAACCAGGCTTGTGGGCAGGGAATCCTGGAAATCAGGACCTCCGCGTGAGGCCGTCGGATGATGTGCGGGATAAGCGGCCAACGAGGCCGGCATGCTGCCTGTCCCTTCGATCGTTGTAATCGCCATTCCATTCAGCGAGCAGAGTCGGCGCAGGCAGGAATTGATGGCTCGGTGTCTGATAGACGCTCCATCCGGCCAGTCCGAGAGAATAACCGTGCAGCCACCGCACCCGCCTTGCCCGCAGGGCTTCTTTGTGCCTGTCAGCCGCACCTCCGGCGACCGCAAATAGTCAACGAGCAAAGTGGACGGAGAGGGGTTCTCGATAGTCACAGACTTACCGTTGAGATAGAACTGTAAGGTCGACGTGGCTGTCATTTGTGGCTCCCTGGCTGACTACGATTAAAAATTCGCCTCTACAGCGGAGGCCCCGCTGGTCATGAGGCGGCTGCCTATCTGAGATTGATTAATCTGCTTCGGCCGGTCCGGCTGTTCCAACCGGGAATCCGCCCGTGAATTTGCTTTTGTGCGCAGAAAGGCGCAGCCCGTGCGTCAGTTCAGCGGTATGGCGTTTTGATGCTTGCCCTGTTGGTAGAGCACTGACAATGAAGCGTATCTGTCGGCTATCACGGACGCGCGCTCTTCGAAATGTGAACGCATCGGTTCGTCTGAAACGGCGATCATGTCGCGAATGAACCGGCTATCCCAAAAGGCGTTTTGGCGCCGGTATTGTCCAGGGGCCAGTCCAAAAACTTCCTTCAGGATCTTCAAGTCGTGAGGGATGCTGAAGGCGTCGCGGGAATCTTCATGTGTGAAGAATGAATAGAAGTTGTCGAACCCCGCCCAGGTGATCGCCGAAAGGCACATGGGACAAGGTTCGTGCGTGGACAGAAAGATCAGGTCTTTCGGAGAGGGTCTTTCTGCCGCGGGCAGTTCGGAAAACTGCTTGAGAGCATGGATCTCGCCATGCCACAATGGACTTTCCATCTCATTGTTCGTTTCTGCCAGGACGACGGAATAGTCGTCTTTTCGCAACAAGGCGGCGCCGAAGATCTTGTTGCCGCGCGACACGCCCTGCTGTGTCAGAGGCAGTATATGGTCCTCAAGTGCGGCCAGAAGTGCATTCAAAAGCAGGTTTTCATCTCTCGGAACAGCCATGCTTGTCATCCCTCACGATGCCAGAAGGCAGGGAATATGCGTTCCAAGCAGCATGCCAAGCACGCGATTGGCGTCTACGCTGACAGCAACTTTCTGATCGGGCGCCATATCCCATTCGCCAGGTGGATAAAGGGTTCCCCAGTCGCGTTGAATCGTCTGCCCGACCGCAACTCCTTCCGTTGCGACGCGGATCGGCCCTGATCGCACCTTGAACAAGGATGGATCGATCACGTAGACGGCGGCGGTAGCATCGTGAACGTAGTAGCCGTCTATTCCGAACTGCGCATGGAATGCGCGGTATCCCTTGGATATTTCGACAATAAAGCGGCCTGCCTCGCCACCATGCGCTGCCAGGCGATTGAGCTCTGCCGGTCCCATCACAACCTGTCGGGTGACATCGAGGCCAATCGCGGTAACAGGCCATGCCGCACCGAACACTTCATCGGCCGCAAGAGGATCGCCGATGATGTTTGCTTCGGCCACCGGCGTTACGTTGCCATTGTGCCCGCGGAGCGAAAAAGCCCCGCCCATGATGACGACGTCCTTGACGAGGGTGGCGATGTCGGGCGCCTCTCTCAGGGCAAGCGCAAGATTTGTCAATCGGCCGACGGCCAGGAGCGTGACTTCACCTAGATTTTCCCGCACCGTGTCGATGATGAATCTGTGCGCTGGTCGCGGGTCCAGCCCTGGGAGGTGGGACTCATCCAGTACAATGTCTCCAATGCCGTTCTGGCCATGGATATGAGCCGGCGGCAGGCTTGTCTCGCCGGCAAGCGAGATGCCGGCGCCGCGCGCGACCGGTGCCGGAATGGCGAAACGCTTTTTGAGATAAAGAGCGTTGCGTGTGACCGTATCGATGTCGGCATTGCCGAAGACGGTGGTAACGCCAAGGAGCGTGACACGGGGATAAGCGTTAAGGAACAGAAGCGCTGTCGCATCATCGACGCCAGGGTCCGTATCGAAAATGACCTTGAGCGATCTGTTCCGTGTAAGGGTTTCCGGGTTCCGCATCGTCGTCATGCTTTCGCCAGGAGCGTCGGGAAGAAGTGCTTCTTGCCTGCTTCGGCTTTCTTCGCATCCCAGCCAGCGAGAATAACCACCGCGCGGCTGGCAACTGCACAACACCTTTTTATCGAATCGGCGGAATCCTCGCGTTTGCGCGTGATGCGGTTGGCACCGACAGAGCATATCATCCCGCCGCGAAACCCGAACAATTGTGCCAGCGTGAATATGGTCGCTGCTTCCATTTCGAAATTTGCGACCTTGGCCTGCTGGAGGTCATCGATGACATGGTCCATTTTTGACTGGCGGAAACCGCCAGGCATCGGATTGACCTCGCCGGCGTAGAAGCTGTCGACGCTGGCCGCAAGGCCAAGATGATAGCGTTCGCCCATGTCTTCGGCTGCCTGGACCAATGCCATCAACACTTCATGGTCGGCGACCGCCGGATAGGACCTGTCGACATAGGCGTCGACCGTGCCCGATAGGCGTAGCGCGCCAGTGGAAATTACCAGGTCGCCGGGCTCGATCTCAGGCTGAAGGGCCGCACAGGAGCCGACGCGAATGAAGGTATCGGCGCCGCAATTCGATAGTTCCACTACGGCGATGTCCGTCGAAGGGCCGCCAACGCCATGGGAGCAGGCCGTGATGTCTACGCCATCGAGCGTCCCGCGCGCCGTCCGGTATTCACGGAAATAGGCGACCTCTGCATACGAATCCCAGGAGCTTCCGACGACCGGCACACGGCCGGGATCGCCAGGGGTGAGGACGTAGCGGGAAACATCGCCCGGCCTGATCTTCAGGTGCATCTGTAGGCCGCCGGGATGAATGGGAGTGTGCTGGATCGTCATGATTTCCTCCTCATGTGCACGATCATTTCGCGGGGATGAATTCGGTCGAATAGGTCTTCGCAACATCGACCGCGGTCTTCAGATCGCCGAATTCCCGAAGTGTCTTTTCGGTCTCTCCGATCACTGCGCCGTCGAAGGCGCAAGTGCCCTTGGCGCGCGAGAAATCGGTGTAGACAAAGCTTTCCTGCAGCGCCATCTGTCTGGTCTGCTGGACCGAATCGAGCTGGCTGTTGAGGCCGACGACGGTCCTTACGGTCTCGTCCTTGTGGGCGTAGGCATAGTCATAGCCCCTCTGTGTCGCGGCTACGAAACGCTTGACCAAATCCGGGTTACCATCGACTGTCTTGCGGGCCGCAAAGATCACCTCGGCGTAGGTGCTGACACCAAAATCGGACGGCAGCAGCGTCGATGTCTTGTGCCCCTGCAGGTCGAGGGCGACGGCCTCATTGATGACGAAGCCGGTCTTGGCGTCGACAGAACCGTTGACCAGGAGCTGGTCGCTCGGCGACACGACCAGTTTGATCTTTTCGAGTGGCACTCCCGCCTTGGCGAGCATCGCCTTGGTCAGTGCCCATGGACCGCCTTCATTGTAAGCGAGTGTCTTGCCGATTAGATCGGCGGGTTTCTTGATACCGCTTTTCTCCAGCGAGACCACTCCGGCTGGATGGCGCTGAAAGCATGCCGCGACCATGACGAGGTTCATGCCATTAGCATCGCCCAGCAGAATCTGCCCGACATCGCTCGTTCCGAATGTGTTCGCGCCGGAAGCCACCAGAGCCGTCGAATTCAGGTTGGGGCCGCCAGGCATGATATCCACGTCCAGGTCGGCATCCGCGTAGAAGCCTTTTTCGCGGGCCATCACGTAACCGGCGGACTGCACATTGAGGAGCCACGGCAAGCGAAGCGAGACCTTGTCGGCCGCAAGAGCTGGCGCCGAAACAACGACGGGAGCCAGCATCAGGGCAGCAAAAAGGGCATGTGCACATGATCTCATTGCAAAGTCTCCGAACAGGTTGTGAATGGTTCAGGCGTCCATGCTGGCTTCGGGCCAGAACAGACTGATTTTTTCGACGACGACCACCAGGTAAAACATGAGGATGGTTGCGACGGATGACGCAACGATCGCCGAAAACAGCATGGCGGCATCCTGCTGGTAACCGGCCGTGACGATGACCGTGCCGATCCCGAAATTGGCGCCGGTGAATTCCGCCACGATGGCACCGATAACGGCGGTACTCGAGCTTACCTTGGCGGCCGCGAAAATATAGGGAAGGGCGGCGTAGAACCGCGCATGACGAAAGACTTGCGCCTTTGTCGCGCCGATGACCGAAAGAAATTCCAGGCTTTGCCGATCGACGGTGCGCAATCCCTTTACCGCGTTGACCAGTGTCGGGAAAAAGCAGGCAATTGCGGCGATCGCCACTTTGGGCTGTAAACCGAAACCGAGCCAGATGGTGAGAAGTGGAGCGATGGCAAGGATGGGGATTGCTTTCAACGTGATCGCCCACGGAAAAAGCGCCTGTTCGGCGGCTCTGGAATAAAGGAAGAGCACAGCCAGCGAAACCGCGAATGCCGTGCCGATGATGAAGCCGAGAACCGCGGCAACCATAGTCCAGACGAGATTTTGCAAAAGCATGTCACGTGCTTGCCAGATTTTCACGCCGATGGCGCTCGGAGATGGAAGGAGATAGGTCGGAACGGAGAAGACCCTGACCGCGACCTCCCAGAAGATCCCGATTGCAACGAACAGTCCGATGGCGGGCGCGAGGTCGATGATGCTGGAAACAACGCGTGCGGCGGCGATTTGCGTGGTGCGTGCGACGGAATCATTGCTCATGGATCAATGCCTCCAGATCCCGCATTTGAGACACATACTCTGGACTGGCGCGCAACGCGGGATCGCTGACGCGTGGATTGAGAACGGAAACAATCGATTTTACCCGGCCGGGGCGGGGAGCCATGACGACGATCTGATCGGAAAGGTACAGCGCCTCGCTGAGTGAATGCGTGACGAATACGACCGTCAAACCCCGTGCGTTCCAGATGCGGATCAATTCGTCATGCATCTCCTTGCGCGTCAGGTCATCAAGCGCGCCGAACGGCTCGTCCATCAGCAGAATGTCTGGCTCGTAGGACAAAGCGCGTGCAATCGACACGCGTTGTCGCATGCCGCCGGAGAGTTGAGCTGGATAATGATCGGCAAATGCATCCAGATGGACGAGATTAAGGAGATCAAGAACCTTGTCCCGGCGCTCAGCCGGAGATCCGGCGCCAAGAATGGCCAGAGGAAGTTCTACATTCTGGAAAACCGTCTTCCAGGCGAAGAGGCTGGCATCCTGAAACACGAAGCCGAATTTCTTGCGGTGCTGGTACTCGACCGAGGAAAGGCCGTGAACGCGGACATCACCCTTCGTTGGCGGAAGGAGATTGCTGATGATCCGAAGCAAGGTCGACTTGCCGCAGCCACTGCGACCGATTATCGATATGAAGCGATTTTCAGGGATGTCCAAATTGATGTCGACCAGTGCCTCGACGGTTGCCCGCTTTCCGGGAAAGGACATGAACACATTTCTGATCTCGATCGCGGCACGCAATGGGGATATGTCTGATACCGTCTGTTCAATCGAGGAAAAAACCTCCCTCACGGGTTTGATCAGCATTTCAATCCCCTGTGTTGCGATTGTCCTGAAATGATCCACTGCCCATTTTGTGGCATCGCTGAAGATGCCTTATCGGCTTCTCTTCGGTAATATCGATGATATGGCTGTCGGATGGCCTTGCACTAGCAGATTTATTGATGCTCTCTGCTCGAATAATTCGCTCACTTGGAGGCTGGCATGGCGCTTCTCAAGACGTCGCTTATTCATTTCGATGCCGCGATCCGGCATGGCTCCATTCGAAAGGCGGCCGAAAGTCTGAACGTCGCGTCCTCAGCGATGAACCGCCAGCTTCTTCAACTCGAGCAGGAGATCGGTGTTGAACTGTTCGAGCGGCTGCCGCGTGGTATTCGTCCGACGGCAGCTGGGGGTGTTCTTCTGAGCTACATCCGTCGCTGGAGCAGGGAGGTGGCACTGGTGAAGCAGGAAATTGGCAGCCTCAGCGGCGGTGTGCGAGGCACGATCCGCATCGCCGCTGCGGAGACCTTCACCGAGGACCTGTTGCCGAACGCAATGATGAAGCTGCAGGCCGCCTTCCCGCACGTGAATTACACGCTGATCTCAGGCGACAACCAGCGCATTACCAACGAACTTCTGGCAAAGGAGGCGGATCTCGTGCTCGCCTACGATGTCAGCGACCATGTCCGCGCCGAAAGAGCCTATTCGATCATCGATCCGATCGGGATTATCACCGCCCCAGATCATCCGTTATCCCGAAAGGAATTAGCGACACGGGCCGATATTGCCGAGTGGGCGCTCATTGCGCCTGGCGATGACTGGCTCCGGCATAGCGGTTTGAAGCATATTTTCGAAGGAGAGCAGGCTCCTGGCCGTATCGTCGCTCGAGCTGAGCGGCCCGGTATTCTAAAGGCGCTCGTTCGCGCCGGCCTGGGTATCGCTTTCCTCTCGTTGCTCGGCGTGGAAAAGGAGGTCTCCGAAGGCAAGCTTGCATGGATACCGCTGGGCCCTAGCATCATGGAGCCGGCGCAGATCTCACTCCTGATACCACGCGGCCGTGTGCAACCCGTCTACATGATGGAATTCATAGAAATCGTGAAGGGCGAGCTGAGCGAGTATTTGCGCGCCAATCGTCAGGGTTCATGGATCTGACAATTGTGAAATCTTTGCGTGCCGGCGCTGGACTATCGAGGGGCCTATTCAAGCTGTGACCATGACTGAGCGTAAATTCAGTAAATTGTGGTTATCGCCCGGATAGAACAACGGGGTCACCGGTTCTGATCCCATCAAGAGCGGCATAGGCCGATCGGTATTTGTTGAGATAGGATAGCAGAGATCCGTCCGGTCGGAGCGAAAATCCCACTTCGCTCAAGACACGCAAAAATCAGAAGTGTTAAGCGACATCGGGAAGATCAGGAGCATCGCGGCGGTGGCCACATACCCACATATGTGTTAATGGGGGTTTTCTAAGTTCAGGAGCACGTCAGATGAGCCGATTGACGATCGACATAACGGACCAGCAACATCAAAGCCTGAAGGCGCTCGCTGCTTTGCAGGGCAAGACAATCAAGCAGTACGCGCTCGAGCGCCTCTTTCCCGGTGACACAGATGGAGAGCGAGCCTGGGAGGAGTTGAAGACGTTGATGAAAACGCGCATCAATGACGGGCTCGCCGGAAAATTGTCGATCAAAACCGTAGGTGAGATCCTCGACGAGGAGATTGCCGAGGACCGTGCTTGAGGGCCTACATTCTTACCGCAGAGGCGGAATCGGATCTACGTTCGGTAGTCCGCTACACACGTGCGCAATGGGGTGCTGCCCAAGTACGCCGCTACGTCTCAGCTTTGGAGCGAGGTATCGTAAATCTGGCTGAGGGCAAAGGTCCTTTCAAGGATGTGAGCGAGCTTCATCCGGCGTTACGAATGGCGCGGTGCGAACATCACTACGTCTTTTGTCTGCTTCGCGAGGATGCGCCCGCCCTGATCGTGGCGATTTTTCATGAACGAATGGATCTCATGCAGCGTTTGGCAGGCCGTCTAAACGAATGATCTTTCGACGAAGGCGAGATTGCCTGAGCGCCAGGTCCATAGGTCATTGTTATCGCGTGGTTAGAAGCGGGATCGCCAGTTCTGATCCGTTCAAGGCGAAAGGGTATTTCGGCTGTGTTGACATTGTCGATGGGCAGCGGCTGCCTTCGGGTCTAACAGGCGTCAACCCAGTGCCTCACTAGCCACAGCTGCAAACGCTCCTTGCAGGCTTCTTGGCGCAAAGTCCAGGAGGGGCGCTCGCAATTTGGAAGCGCTTGCCTCGGTCATCGCGCCTTCTTCGTCAAGGCGGCATGCGTCCCCGCAAGGATCAACACGGCGGCGAAGACCAGGAAAACGTATTGGAGCAATTCTGTTACCAATGTCATTGTTCAGTCCTGCTCAAACCGAAGAGGGCTCGGCGTCTTGGTTGGTGTTTTTCGTGCGGCGCGGCATAGACGCGGTCGACGGACAATCAGTTTCGAGACCCGCGTGGCGGGCCGCCACGTGACACCGCGACTTTTGCTGGTTTGAGGGGACGGGTTCCTATGGCGTAGCCAGGTTCAGCCACCATCGTGACAGTGCCATGAGGGACACTTGGATCTTCTGTCTCGAACATTGCTTCGTGAAAATTCGGATCAAACGCCTCGCCAGTCGGATCGAGCTTGGTGACACCGTGCTTTTCCAGCGTGCGCAACAGCTCCTTCTCGGTGAGTTCGACACCTTCTATGAACCTTTTTACAGGCCCTTCTTGAGGCCGAATGGCTTCTGGAATGCTGCTGACTGCCCGCTCGAGGTAGTCGGCCACTTTTGTCATGTCGCGGGCGAATTGGGTAACAGCATATTGCCGTGCATCGTTTACATCGCGTTCAGCTCGTCGGCGCACATTTTCCGTCTCGGCCAAAGCACGAAGCAGGCGATCTTGAAGGCTTTTATTATCTGCCTCCAGGCTCTTCAGTTTTTCAGATAGGGCCGTTTCAGAGAGAAGCTCGTCGGTACAAACCGACTCGTGGCTATTATTTCCTTCTACAGGTTCGTTTGGCGAATGTGGGTCCTTCGCGGACTTTGTCGATCTTTCGTGAGGTTGCCGTTTCTCGTCGCTCATCTCGATCTCCTGTCAGGGTTTATCACTGGAGGCTGGGAACGAAACCGCGCCTCGAATCTAATGATGGGAGAACTCATGGAATTGTTCCGAGCCAGCAGGCAAAGCCGATGAGCGTCATGCCCTGGAACATCAGGTCGATCGTCAAAAGCAAGCCAAGGAGCCAGATGCTGTTGACCGGCCACCCGATCAGGAAAATCAATCCTGCAAGAGCCGTCACCGCACCGGATGCGATGATCCAGCCCCAGCCCTTCGTCGACCGGGCGCGAACGCCAATGAGCAGTCGGAGCACACCGGCAGACAGGGTCAACACCGCAAGCAATAGTGTGAGGATCACCGACGCGAGCGCTGGATTGGCGAGGGCGGTTACACCGGCTATCGCATAGAATAAGCCGCTGACGAGCCAGAGCAAGAAACCACCCCAGGTCCTGACGCTGAAGGCGTGCAGAACCTGCAATGTTCCAGCCATGGTCATAAGGATGCCGACATAAAAGACGGCGGCGATCGTCGCATAGAATAGGTTGCCTGCAGCAATAGCACCGAGGGCGATAAAAGCGACACCGAGGAGGAGAAACCATCCCCACTTCCCGTGTGCATTGGCGAATGTCTCCCGCCGAGCGGGAATCACGCTGATCGACGTCATCTGCGGCCTCCTTTGCCCGAGCGGGCGGCAAGGATTTCAAATCCGGCTTTGAGGTTGGTGAGCGGCGCCGTTCCAAGCTCATATTGGATGGACGCAATGAATGTGCCAGTTGGAATGACGCGTAAAAACAGTACCTTGCTTTAGAAGCGAAGAGGGAAATAGACATATTGTCCAAACCTGCCGGGACAACATGTCAGATAAGCAAGTGGGAAAAAGCTCTCGGTGGCGAAGGAGATGGCTGACCCGGGCATCTCACCTTCATGGCGGTGCCGTTGAAAACAGATAATTGCCGAACCGTTTCCTACGAGCTCTTTCGAATTGCTCGAGCGTCTGCGGTTTGACGAACAAAGCAACGACCTCGGGATGTGCTGAGCGGATCTTTTCCTCGATCAAAGCCACGCATTCCTCAATCTGCTCGGTGAATAAGGTAGGGTCGAATTCAATACTCAGTGCCACCATCGCCTGATCGGGAGCGAGTTGTGCCGTTAGTGCGCTGTTTGCGTGCACCACGCCATGCTGTTCCTGTGCAATGTTGCAAATGGCCTCGACAAGGGCAGGGGTTGCCCGTTCTCCTATGAGCAAGCTTTTGCTCTCGGCCGCCAAAAGAATCGCCGTTATCGCGAGAACAATGCCGATCAGAATCGATGCTACTCCATCCAGCACCGGCATTTGAAGCTTTTCGGCCGCGGCAATCCCGATCATGGCAATGGCAATGCCGATCAGGGCAGCGCTGTCTTCGAACAGCACCATGAATGAGGGCGGATCCTTGCTTTGGCGGAATGCTTTCCAGAAACCCAAGCTGCCACGCGCCTTTGCAAAGGCCCGCCAGCCGACAACCCAGGACGCGCTCTCGAACATGAAGGAAAGAGTGAGAACGATATAGCTGATCTGCGTGTCTTCGACAGGATGAGGAGCCAGCACATGCCGTATGCCTTGGTAGATCGATACGCCCGCGCCTAATGCAAACAGCAGCAATGCGACAATGAAACTCCAGAAATAGAGTTCACGGCCGAAGCCGAGGGGATGGACGAGGTCTGGCCTTCGAACGGCACGACGGTACCCGTAGAGAATGAGGCCTTCGTTGCCGCAGTCGACGACTGAATGGACAGCCTCACTGAACATTGCCGCGCTGCCGGTGATGGTAGCTGCAGCGAGCTTCGTTATTGCGACGGCGATGTTACCGGCCAACGCTGCATAGACGGCCGTTCGAGCGGAATGCCGTCCCTGTATGCGCGGATCGGAAATCGCTGTGGACACCGCCGTCTCCTATGAAAAAGTTGACGCCGGCAAAATCACATCGACCGATCGAATGGCATTAATCCATGTCACGGAATGCATGTCCGGCCGTGGCCACCCCTTCGATAACACTCGGCGGCAGGAGATCTGCTGCGTCGGTGCCGTCAAAAATCCATTCCTTTGGGTCGGCGAAGTCTGGGAGACTTGCTCCGGTACGCACGTAGAGACCGATGGCAGGCTTTTTTTCGTTGATGTAAAGATCATATTCTTGCACGATCAATCTCCTCTGCAGCCCAATTCAAAACCTATGCAAATCTGCTGCCGGGCCGAAGCTTGCCATTGGCAAAGGGCAGCGTAATAGTTGCAACGACATTGAAGCAACGGTCGTGCCAGTTCTAAAAGATCAGCATAATCAATCGTCTATTGCTATGATGCATTTGACTTCCGACATTATGTCGGTGGGGTTTTGGACAAAATGTCCACTCCGGGGAGCACGTTTGCAAGATCCATTCCTGCTCGTCTGGAGTATCGGGTCGGAAGCGGATCTCTTTTCCAATTCAATGTATGCATGGTATATTTGCCGCGACTGCAAGACGCTGCTGCAGGGCTAGTCGATGCAACGGCATATCTGTCAGCTTTGACAGAGCCTTCTATGAAAAATCCGGCGTGGCGCCGGACATTTTGTCCGATCGTCGCGGGACATCCTGTCTGAGAAATTCGACAAATCGCCTCTAAGCGATTGATATTCATGAATATCAAAAACTGGCACGGCTGTTGCTCTTCCCTTCGGCAATACCAGCTCGTCGCCCAATATCGTCACGGCGGCGGGGTCCAATCCGGATGACCGCCGTTGCTCCTTGAAGGATCACGGCATGTGCGAGCTGGCAAAGGGGTGATCCCGGACGGACGGCTGTGCGGGGCGCGAACATCAATCCGCGAAGGAAACAGAGGAGTAATACGGTGAGTAAAGTTATCGGAATCGATCTGGGTACGACTAACTCCTGCGTTGCCGTGATGGACGGCAAGAACACGCGAATTATCGAGAACTCCGAAGGTGCGCGAACAACGCCCTCCATCGTTGCGTTTACCAGCGACGGTGAACGCCTGGTTGGGCAGCCGGCACGCAGACAAGCCGTCACCAACCCCACAAACACAATCTTCGCGGTGAAGCGTCTCATCGGCCGTCGTTACGATGACCCGACGGTCGAAAAGGATAAGGGCCTCGTCCCTTATAAGATCGTCAAGGCGGGCAATGGTGACGCCTGGGTCGAAGCGGAAGGCAAGACCTATTCACCGTCCCAGATTTCCGCCTTCATCCTGCAGAAAATGAAGGAAACTGCCGAAGCAAATCTCGGCGAGAAGGTGACACAGGCGGTCATCACGGTTCCTGCCTATTTCAATGATGCGCAACGGCAGGCCACTAAGGATGCGGGCAAGATCGCGGGGCTTGAGGTCCTGCGTATCATCAACGAGCCGACAGCCGCAGCGCTGGCATATGGGCTTGAAAAGAAGAAGCAAGCTAAGATCGCCGTCTATGACCTTGGCGGTGGCACCTTCGACATTTCGATCCTCGATATCGGTGATGGCGTCTTCGAGGTGAAGTCGACCAATGGCGACACGTTCCTTGGTGGCGAGGACTTCGACATGCGTCTTGTCGAATACCTCTGCTCGGAGTTCAAGAAGGAGCAGGGCATCGACCTGAAGACCGACAAGCTTGCCCTGCAGCGTCTGAAAGAAGCTGCCGAAAAGGCGAAGATTGAACTTTCGACAACGACACAGACCGAAATCAACCTTCCTTTCATCACCGCCGACGCCACCGGACCGAAGCATCTGCAGGTCAAGATTACGCGCGCCAAGTTTGAATCCCTGGTTGAAGATCTGGTGCAGCGGACAATCGAACCATGCCTCAGCGCCTTGAAGGACGCTGGCCTGACGGCGAAGGAAGTGAGCGAGGTCGTACTGGTCGGCGGCATGACCAGAATGCCGAAAATCCAGGAGGTCGTCGAAAAGATCTTCGGCAAGGAGCCTCATAAGGGCGTGAATCCCGATGAGGTGGTCGCCGTCGGCGCCGCGATCCAGGCGGGTGTATTGCAGGGCGACGTCAAGGATGTCCTGCTTCTCGACGTGACGCCTCTTTCGCTCGGACTGGAGACCCTGGGCGGCGTCTTTACGCGCCTTATTGAACGAAACACGACCGTCCCTGCGCGCAAAAGCCAGACTTTCTCGACGGCTGAGGACAACCAGAACGCAGTCACGATCCGCGTCTTCCAGGGCGAGCGCGAACTGGCGGCAGACAACAAGCTGCTCGGCCAGTTCGATCTGATGGGAATCCCGCCGGCGCCGCGCGGCACTCCGCAGATCGAGGTCACGTTCGACATCGACGCCAACGGTATCGTCAACGTCTCAGCCAAGGATAAGGGGACCGGCAAGGAACAGCGCATCCAGATCCAGGCTTCGGGTGGTCTTTCCGAGGCCGATATCGAAAGAATGGTCAAGGATGCCGAGACCCATGCCACCGAGGACAAGAAGCGCAGGGAGACCATCGAAGCCAAAAACGCTGGTGACGCTCTGATTCACGAAACGGAGAAAACCTTGGCCGAGCACGGCGCAAAGCTGGGGGATGCCGATCGGCGGGCAATTGAAGACGCCGTGTCGAACCTCCGCGAAGCGTTGAAAGGCAATGATGGCGACGCGATCACAGCAAAGGTCAATGCGCTTCAGCAGGCGAGCATGAAACTGGCTGAAGCCGTCTATTCGCAACCTCAGCAGCCTGAAACCGCTTCACCGGCGTCGGGGAATGATGATGTCGTCGATGCTGAATTCACCGAGCTCGACGACGACCAGAAAAAAGCGAATTGAGATTGAAGGGGCGGAGCTTTGGCAATCCGTCCCCCCGATCGCCCTTGCATGATCACGGCAAAAGTCCAGCCATAGGGTGCTGCGTCCGGCTGGACTTGCCGTACTTTTTCCGCGGGGATCAATGGCCGGCCCCTTCTTTATTCGTTGTCCCGCGTCGCGGAAAGGGCTCGGACGTCCGAGACGCCTCCTGCTCGATAATTGCTCAACTCAACTATATCCGGAGTAAGACGTGAAAAATCCTTATGAGGTTCTTGGGGTCAGTCCCACCGCCTCCGCATCGGATATTCAGTCCGCATATCGCAAGCTTGCAAAAAAGCTGCATCCCGACCTGAACCCCGGCGATAAATCTGCGGAAGACAAGTTCAAAGAGGTTGCCGCCGCCTATGATCTTGTCGGTGATGCAGACAAGCGGAAGCGCTTCGATACCGGTGAGATCGATGAGACCGGTGCGGAACGGCCGCAACATCATTATTACAGGGATTTCGCGCATTCTGATGACGGTCACCCCTATATGGATACATCCGGGTTTGCGGACTTTATGGATTCCGACGATGCCTTCGCGGAACTGCTAAGGCGTGGTCAACGCAGCCGGGCAAATCGCCGCGGTGAAGATTTGCATTACACGCTGCCCATATCCTTCGTTGAATCGATCACCGGTGCCAGCAAGCGTTTGACGCTTCCGGGCGGAGGCACCCTTAATGTCACCATTCCGGCTGGCCTCGTCGACGGCAAGATCCTTCGTCTCAAGGGCAAAGGCGCTCCCGGTGTGGGGAAGGGCGGGCCTGGCGACGCTCTCATTCAGGTCGAGGTTCTGGCCGATCCCCGCTTCGAGCGCGACGGCGACAACATATCGATAGAATTGCCGATTTCTCTCAACGAGGCCGTGCTTGGTGGAAAGATACGAGTGCCGACACCCACCGGTGACGTGTCCATGTCGATACCAAAAGGATCGAACACGGGTACAACGCTGCGCCTTCGCGGCAAGGGTGCTCCACAGCGGGGAGGAGGACACGGCGACGAGTTCGTCAAGCTCAAGATTGTCCTACCCAAGCACACTGATCCAGAGCTTGAGACCTTCGTGTCGAACTGGACGACCGGAAGAGACTTCAACCCACGCGAGGACAGATCATGATCGTCACAAAGAAGGAGTTCCTCACTCAGTCGGGTCTCAAGGTGAAAACACTGGAACTATGGATCGAGCAGGAATGGGTCATTCCGCAGGACACACCTTCCGGGCCGGGTTTCTCGGATGCCGATATCGCCCGGGTGCATCTCATTCGCGACCTAACGGAAAAGGTCGGTGCGAACGATGCCGGGGTCGACGTCATCCTGCATCTGCTCGATCAGCTGCACGGCATGCGGCGTGCTTTTGAACAGTTGCAATCTAATCTGAAGGATACACTACCCTGAGGCGTGGATCGAAACAGTTGACAGCCCCTCCAGAGCGAGATGCTTTAGTGGCATGGCAATGCGCAATCGTCGATACAATAGCATCCAGGAGTGACGGTGATGTCTGAGCAAGAGTCCAACGATATATCGGAACGCGTCAAGAATCCCGAGTTCGGACCGTGGCTCGCTCAAGCTTCGATTCTCGTCGTCGATGACGAGCCAGGCATGAGAAATTTCCTTCTCAAGACCCTTGGTCCTCGCTGCAAGATTATTGATGAGGCTGCGAATGCGGCCGAGGCGTCCCGCAAGCTCGATCAGCAGCATTTCGATGTTGTGATCCTCGACAACATCATGCCGAATATGAACGGTCTCGACTGGCTGGCGGAACAGCGCGCCGCCGGTTTCTTCGCGGATGTCATCCTCATGACGGCCTATGCCGATCTCGACACGGCGATAAATGCGGTTCGCGTCGGCGTGGTCGATTTCGTTCTGAAGCCTTTCAGATCGAACCAGCTGCTAAATTCGATTGCTCGTTGTCTCGATCGCAGCCGGTTGCAGCGCGAAAATGACATTTTACGGCATCAACTGAATTCTTCGGCCCATCAGATCTATCTTCGAAACAATATTATTGGGCAATCGCCTGCCATCGAGAAAGTACGGGCGATGATTGCCCGTGTTGCTCCGATCTCGACATCTGTCCTGCTGACTGGACCGTCTGGGACCGGCAAGGAAGTGGCCGCACGCTCCATACACTCTCTTTCAGATCGAGCCGACAAGCTGTTCGTACCGATCAATTGCGGGGCAATCCCGGCTGACATGATAGAGAGCGAACTGTTCGGCCACCTGAAGGGGGCGTTTACCGGCGCCAACCGCACGCGCGAGGGCCTGTTCCTGCATGCGCAAGGCGGCACGATCTTCCTCGACGAAATCGCCGAGATGCCGTATTTGCTTCAGAGCAAGCTGCTGCGGGTGCTGGAAGATCGGCGTGTTCGGCCGATCGGTTCGGAGCGGGAGTTGCCGTTCGACGCCAGGTTTATCTTTGCGACGAATGCCGATCTCGAGAGCCGGGTTGCAGCAGGGACCTTCCGAGCGGACCTTTATTTCCGCATTAACGTCGTCCAGATTCAACTGCCGCCGTTGAAGGACCGGGGCAGCGACGTTTTGGAACTGGCAGGGCTGTTCATGCGCGAAGTCGCACAGCAGGTCGGTATGCCGGCAGTGGAGATCGATGAACATGTTCGATCCTATCTTTTGAGATATGATTGGCCCGGCAACATAAGAGAGCTACGAAATTTCATCGAGAGGGCGGTCATCCTCGGGAGCTTTCCCGAGGAGGCGGAAAGGTCTCATTTGGTCCCCGCACGAGCCGGTGGGCAGAGCTTGGCGGAAATCGAAAAGCGTCATATTCTGGCTGTGCTGAGAGAGGTTGGCGGCGATCGTGAGGAGGCCGCTCGACGGCTCGGGATTTCTCGCAAGACGATCGACCGGAAATGTGTAAGCTGGAATGGGTGAGGGAACGAGCGAGATTTCAAACCGCAAGGCATCGGTTCGTTATCGCCTTCTGGCAATCGCACTCGTGCCGATGCTTGTCATCCTGCCCATATTGCTAGGCATTACGATCTATCGCTGGAACGAGCGATTTGACGCGCTCGCGATATCGAAGGTCAATGATGACCTGACGATTGCCCGTTTTTACATCGATAGAATGCTGGCGGTGACTGAAGAGCGTCTTGCTGCGGTCAGCCAATCCGCACGCTTTCGGGATCTCACCCTTGGCGGACATGTCTCTACCGGTGATCTCGATGCCTTCCTGAAAGAGACAGCCAGCGATCGCGGACTGGATTTCCTTTATCTTATCGATGGTGCAGGCAATGTCGTCGCCAGCAGCCGTCCGCTTGCCAGCGCGCTACCTCGTTGGGACTGGCCTGTCGTCAAGGCGGCTCTTGACGGAAAGTCCTCTGCCGGTTTCGATGTCTTCGACCAGAATGAACTCTCCGCGCTGACACCAGAGCTTGTCGAGCGAGCGCGGATCGCGCTTGTGCAACCGGGTTCCGATTCCGCTATTCAACAGGAAAGCCGAGGTCTTGTTCTTCATTCCGCCACTGAGGCGACCTGGGCGAATGGGAAGCGTGGCGCATTGGTTGCCGGGGTACTTCTGAACAAGAACACCTCGTTTATCGATACCATCAACAGATTGATTTACAACGAAGCCAGCCTGCCCGTGGACAGCCGCGGGACCGCAACCGTGTTCCTGTCGGATGTCCGGATCAGCACGAATGTGGATCTTTTCGAGGGAAGACGCGCAATCGGAACCCGCGTTTCGCCGGAGGTGGGCGAAGCGGTGCTCAAATATGGGAAGACCTGGAGAGAGCAGGCCTTCGTCGTCAATGACTGGTATATCTCGGCCTATCAACCGTTGCTGGATACCTACAATCGTCGCGTGGGAATGCTTTATGTCGGTTTCCTACAGAAGCCATTTACCGATGCGAAAAGAGAAACGCTGATCGCTATCGTCATCGCTTTCGGCGTGGCGGTCGCCGCGACCGTACCCCTGTTTCTTGTCTGGGCGACCAACATCTTCCGACCACTGGAGCGCATGACCCGGACGATCAGTGCCGTCGAAACGGGCGACCTTACGGCGCGAACCGGCCTTCCGAAAATGGGAGACGAAATCGGCCAGGTCGCATCGGAATTGGACCGATTGCTCGACCAGGTTCAGGAGCGCGATGCGGAATTGCGGCTATGGAATACGGAACTCAATCAGCGTGTCGAGGAGCGGGCCCGCGCGCTGCAGATGGCGAACGAGCAGCTCGAGACGACAACCAAGCAGTTGATCATGTCGGAAAAACTTGCAGCGATCGGTGAAATTACCGCCGGCGTCGCCCATGAGATCAACAATCCCATTGCCGTGATCCAGGGCAATCTCGAAGTCATTCAGAGCATTGTCGGAGATGAGGCTGACAATGCCAGAGGCGAGTTCAAGCTGATCGACCAGCAACTCATCCGCATCAGCGAGATGGTCACCAATCTCCTCAAGTTTTCGAAGCCCCAGGAATATGCGGGGGTTCTGGAGCGGTATAATCCTGCCGATGTCATCACCGACACCTTGCCGCTCGTGCGGCACCTTCTGAAGAAAACCACCATCGCGATAGAGCGGGAGGACATTGCGTCCCGGCTCATTGCAATGCCCCGCACCGAACTTCAGCAGGTGTTGATCAATCTGATCGTCAATGCGTTCCATGCCATGCCTCAAGGCGGTAAGCTGGCTCTTCGCACATTCGATTCAGAGGTGGATCGAACACCGGGGATAACGATCGAAGTCTCGGACACCGGCAGCGGCATGGAACCGGATGTCGTCAAGAGAATTTTCGACGCATTTTTTACGACCAAGCGCCGCGAAGGCACAGGTTTGGGCCTTTCCATCTGCCAGATGCTTGTGACGCGCCAGGGCGGCACGATTGCGGTCTCCAGCAAACCCGGCGAAGGAACGACCTTCACGGTCTGGCTTCCGGAAGCAGCCTGGGGCAATCCTGCCGGAGACAAATAGTCCTTTATCCGATGACAGTTTGTCCACAACCGGTGCCGTTCCCCACTGCGAACCATTGGAAATGCTTGAAAACAACAACTGGCACGATTGTTGCGGCGTCGTTTCGCGGCCCGCCAATCAGGCTGTGTGACGGACAGCGATTGGACGGTGACATTCAACGCAAACGGAACCCTGGAGGTCCGCAATGACCGCCGTATCGACCGAACAGCTTTCGAAAGACATGCAGGCCTCGGCACAAAAGCTCGAAGAGGCCGGGCTGATCCCGCAATCGCAGGATCAGCCGCTGAACGCAAATGATCTGCTCTTCTATTTGACCGGGACATCCATGCCGATGGCCGATCTTCTGCAGCAGCACGGTCTTTTTCTCGATGATCGGGGACTGAATTACGCTCTCGCGCAATTCGGCGCGATCAGCCAGATCGCCAACAAGGTGATCGCGGAACGGCGGTCCGGCTACCTGGATGGCGTCTGGAAGCAGCTCGATTTGTCCACCGACGAGGATATGGATTCAAACGGAACTTATATTCTGACGGCGCTTGCGGCACTTGAAATCCTGTACGGCCCCAACCGGTCTCGGCAATAGACCTAGGCGCAAAGACAATTTGTCCTGCCCGAGCCGACACATTGTCTTTGCCTGCGTTGCTTCAAGAGGTCAAGTAATTGATCTTAAACGACTTTGCCATCTGGCACGATGGTTGCTCCAGTGTTTCGCGCCTGGAGAAGAATGGTTTGGAACGAGGGAGAGAATTGTGTCCGATCTGATCGTTATCGTTTACCCGACCGAAGACAAAGCCGAAGCTATAAGGCAGAAGCTCGTGAACCTTCAGAAGGAATATTTGATCGAGCTTTCCGACGCCGTGATCGCCGTCAAACAGGATAATGGCAGGGTCAAGCTCATTCAATTGATGAACACGACGGCAGTCGGCGCCATTTCCGGCGGTTTCTGGGGACTGTTGATCGGGTCCATTTTTCTCATGCCGCTCCTTGGCGCATCGATCGGTGCCGCTTCCGGCGCACTTGGCGGCGCATTGACCGATTACGGCATCAATGATGGCTTCATGAGGGAGCTTGCAACAAATCTGAAGCCGGAGAACGCTGCGCTGTTCCTGCTGATCCGCAAGATGACTGCTGACAAGGTTCTCGATGAACTCAAGGGCACCGGCGGAACGGTGCTTAGAACATCGCTGGATCACACCAAGGAACAGGCACTGCGTGACGCGCTGGCGGCATCGCCCGGCTTCGGAAGCACGGCGCCCGCCGAGGTCTCCTCGAACAACTGACGCTGACATCTTCCAGCTTGTCTCAGTCGTCCAATCGCCGTTGTAGAAGGTGGCCAAAATGAACATCGAAAAATTCACGGATCGTGCGAAAGGCTTCATACAGTCGGCTCAATCGCTCGCCATGCGGGACGGAAATCCGCAATTTAACAGCTTGCACCTCCTGAAAGTATTGCTGGACGATAATGAAGGTCTCGTTTCCGGCCTTATCGATCGTTCCGGCGGCAACTCCCGCACCGTTCTCGGCGCGACCGAGGACGCGCTTGCAAAATTGCCGAAGGTCTCTGGTTCCGGAGCAGGGCAGGTCTATATGGCTTCCGAACTTGCCCGCATATTCGACGCCGCAGAAAAGATCGCGGAAAAAGCCGACGATAGCTTCGTGACCGTGGAGCGATTGTTCCAGTCTCTGGTCGAGGAGCGTAGCAGCGATGCGGGCAAGATTCTCTCCGATACCGGGGTAAGCCTTCAGGCGATCACGGCGGCGATCAGCGCGCTACGCAAGGGACGAACCGCCGACAATGCGTCGGCAGAGAACGCTTACGATGCCTTGAAAAAATACGCCCGCGACCTGACCAAGGCCGCCCGGGACGGAAAACTGGACCCTGTGATCGGCCGCGACGAAGAAATCCGGCGTACGGTCCAGGTCCTTTCGCGCCGCACCAAGAACAATCCTGTCCTGATCGGCGAGCCGGGTGTCGGCAAGACCGCGATCGTCGAGGGGCTGGCGCTTCGTATCGTCAATGGTGACGTGCCCGAAAGCCTGCATAACA
This sequence comes from Rhizobium sp. NPDC090279, assembly GCF_044769665.1. NCBI lineage: Bacteria > Pseudomonadati > Pseudomonadota > Alphaproteobacteria > Hyphomicrobiales > Rhizobiaceae > Rhizobium > Rhizobium sp. NPDC090279. Next base: position 44,233 of record NZ_JBIVYI010000017.1, read on the forward strand.
AGATGCTTCTGGCGCTCGACCTCGGCGCTCTGATTGCTGGGGCGAAGTATAGGGGTGAGTTCGAGGAGCGGCTAAAGGCTGTTCTGCAGGAGGTCACCTCCGCAGAAGGCGGTATCATCCTGTTCATTGATGAAATGCATACATTGATTGGTGCGGGGAAGACCGATGGCGCCATGGACGCCTCCAATCTGTTGAAACCGGCGCTGGCACGCGGGGAATTGCACTGCGTCGGTGCGACCACGCTCGATGAATACCGCAAGCACGTCGAGAAGGACCCGGCGCTGGCGCGGCGCTTCCAGCCGGTCTTCGTGCCGGAGCCGAGCGTGGAGGATACGATCTCGATCCTGCGCGGCCTAAAGGAGAAATACGAGCTGCATCATGGCGTGCGGATTTCGGATGCGGCGCTGGTGGCGGCAGCCACCTTGTCCAATCGATACATCACGGATCGCTTCTTGCCCGATAAAGCCATCGATCTCGTCGACGAAGCCGCGGCGCGCCTGAAAATGCAGGTCGATTCCAAACCGGAAGAACTGGACACGATCGACCGCGATGTCATTCGGCTGAAGATCGAGCAGGAAGCGCTGAAAAAGGAGAATGACAAAGGATCGAAGGCCCGCCTCCAGGCGCTCGAAAAGGAGCTGGCCGACCTGGAAAAGAGGTCAGCCGACCTGACATCCAAATGGCAGGCGGAAAAGGGCAAGCTTTCCGATGCGCAGAAGATCAAGAGCGAGCTTGAGCAATATCGCACCGAGCTTGCGAATGCCCAGCGCAAAGGCGAGTTCCAACGGGCGGGCGAGCTTTCTTACAGCACAATTCCGGAACTGGAAAAGAAGCTTGCCGCGATCGAGGCAAACGAAACCTCTTCGATCAGCGAGACAGTAACCGCCGACAACATCGCCCAGGTCGTATCGCGGTGGACCGGCGTGCCGGTCACCAAGATGCTTGAGGGTGAAAAGGACAAGCTGCTCCACATGGAGGAAAAGCTCGGCGAGCGGGTCGTCGGCCAAGCGCAGGCCGTGCGCGCTGTATCGACAGCCGTGCGCCGTGCCCGTGCCGGCTTGCAGGATCCCAATCGTCCGATCGGCTCCTTCATGTTCCTGGGGCCGACCGGCGTCGGCAAGACCGAACTCGCCAAAGCTCTTGCGGAATTTCTCTTCGATGACGAAACCGCGATGGTTCGCATCGATATGTCCGAATTCATGGAAAAACACTCGGTTTCGCGGCTGATCGGCGCGCCTCCCGGTTATGTGGGCTATGATGAGGGCGGCGTATTGACTGAAGCCGTCCGCCGGCGGCCTTACCAGGTCGTTCTCTTCGACGAGATCGAGAAAGCGCATCCGGATGTCTTCAACGTCCTGCTACAGGTGCTTGACGATGGGCGCCTGACCGACGGCCAGGGCCGGACGGTCGATTTCCGCAACACGCTGATCATCATGACGTCGAATATCGGCGCCGAATATCTGGTCAACCAGCCGGAAGGTGAAAAGACGAGTGTGGTACGCGAAGAGGTCATGGCGATGGTTCGGGTCCATTTTCGTCCGGAATTCCTCAATCGCATCGACGCGATCATCCTGTTTCATCGTCTCCAGAAGACCGAGATGGGCCGTATCGTCGACATTCAGTTCGCACGCCTCAAGAAGCTGCTCAGCGATCGAAAAATCAATCTGTCGCTCGATACCAAGGCGCAGAATTGGCTTGCCGAGAAAGGGTGGGACCCGGCCTTTGGCGCGCGCCCGCTGAAACGGGCCATCCAGCGTTTCGTCCAGGACCCGCTCGCCGAACTGCTTCTGGGCGGAGAGGTTCACGATGACTCGACCGTGAAGCTCTCGGTCGGAAAAGATGGGCTCACCTTCAACGGCAAGGCCGTCAAGATACTGGACGACGAAGACGAATAGGCGCCGCGGTCGACCGCGTAGCCCACCCTTGCCAACCATATCGCTGATCCCAGCGCAGTCGCCTTGGGGTCCCAGTTCAGCAGCAAAGGAGAAGAAACGTGACGGACCATAAGATCAAAGAGGGCATGGAAGTGATCGGCGCTGATGGCGTCCACGTCGGAACTGTCGACCGCGTCGAAGGCAATCGCATCAAGCTCATCAAGAGCGACAGCGGCGATGCGTTTCACAAGGGCCGGCATCATCATTATATCGAACTCGGTTTCGTTGCCGGTGTCGAAGGCGATAAGGTTCGCCTTTCCGCCAATGCCGATATCGCTGTTACGCTCGAAGAGGAGCGATCCGGCCGCCCTGTTCCGGAGAATGAGTGATCGCGGCTTTTAATCGATTGCCTCGCGGCGGCTGCCAGGGGCGATCGATCTCAATGAGGCACGCTTGAAATATTGCAGGACTATTTTGGTGGGAAGCCTATTCGCGAGGACTATCTCATTGTCGAGGACGGTGGTCTTGCCGGCAAAGGCGCGCGCTCCTACAAATTGAGGTAGAAATTCCAAGACCAAAAACTGTGTGCGGCAATGTCGTTCCTCACCCGCATGCCAGGCGCGACATTTGAAAGATTTAACGGACGGATTATGGCGGCAGACGAAACAAAACCAACCCCACAGCCTGTTGTTGCCCGCCTCACGCGCGCGGCGATTTTTCTGGTTCTGACCATCAATCCCGGCCCGGACAACGAAAGAGCCGTACGGTCGCTGTGCGCCGATCTCGGCGGACTGCTTCGCGCGGTCGGATTCCGCGACCTGGAAGGCAGATTGTCCTGCGTGATGGCCTTTGGATCCGACGCGTGGGACCGCCTGTTTGACGGACCGAGGCCGAAAGACCTGCATCCTTTCAAGGAAATCCACGGCGTGCATCACGCGGTTTCCACCCCGGGTGACATCCTCTTTCACATTCGCGCGGCCCGCATGGATCTTTGTTTCGAGCTCGCGATGGAGATCATGTCGCGGCTTAGAGATGCGGTGGCAACCGCAGATCAGGTCCAGGGCTTCAACTATTTCGACGATCGCGATCTCATCGGTTTCGTCGACGGGACGGAAAACCCGGTCGATCAGGCAGCGGTCGACGCGGCGATCATCGACGACGAAGACCCAGCCTTTGCCGGCGGCAGCTATGTGATCGTCCAGAAATACCTGCACGACCTGAAAAAATGGAATGCGATACCTGTCGAAGTGCAGGAGGGTATCGTTGGCCGCAAGAAATTCTCCAACGTCGAGCTCGATGACAGCGTCAAACCGAGCTACGCGCATAATGCGCTGACGACGATCGTCGAGAACGGCGAGGAGCTCGATATCGTCAGGGATAATATGCCCTTTGGCGATGTCGGGAAGGGCGAATTCGGGACCTATTTCATCGGCTACGCCCGATCCCCAGCGCGTATGGAACAGATGCTCGTCAATATGTTCGTCGGCCGCCCCCCGGGAAACTACGATCGCCTGCTTGATGTCAGCCAGGCGATTACCGGCAGCCTCTTCTTCGTTCCGTCGGCAACCTTTCTTGACGGTGTCGAGCCCGACGCAGCCCCTGCACCGGTTGCCGAAGCTGAATCTGCCTCCACAGATCAATCGGACAATACGAACTCCGCTCCCCGGAATGAAAACATAGACGGCTCCCTCGGGATCGGTTCTTTAAAGAAAGAGGTTTGACATGGACAATCTTCACAGACACCTCGCTCCTATCTCGGCCAAGGCATGGGAGCAAATCGAGGAAGAAGCGAAGAGGACGCTCAAGCGTCACCTGGCTGCGCGTCGTGTGATGGACGTCGACGGTCCGAAGGGCGCCGAATTTTCCGCCGCCGGCACGGGGCACCTTAAACAGGTCGATAGCCTAGGCGAGGGTGTCCAGGCTTCCCTGCGCGAAGTCAAGGCGGTTGTCGAACTTCGCGTTGCCTTCGAACTTTCGCGGTCCGCAATCGACGACGTCGAGCGCGGATCGGAGGATTCCGACTGGTCGCCGGTCAAAGAAGCCGCACGCAGGCTGGCCTTCAGCGAAGACCGCGCTGTCTTCGAAGGCTTTACTGCGGCCGGGATCCAGGGAATTCGCGATGCCAGCAGCAATCCCGCCCTGAACCTTCCTCCAAGCCTCAAGAACTATCCCGATGTCGTTGCGAAGGCTGTCAGCCAGTTGCGTCTCGCCGGCGTTCAAGGTCCCTATGCCCTGGTTCTTGGTGAAGAAGAATATACCGCCGCAAGCGGCGGAAGTGACGAAGGCTACCCGGTGTTCCATCATATCGAAAAGGTTGTCGATGGCGGGATCATCTGGGCGCCTGCAATCAAGGGCGGCTTCGTCCTGACGACCAGGGGCGGGGACTTCGAGCTCGATCTTGGCCAGGACATCTCCATCGGCTATCTCAGTCATTCGGCGACGACAGTCGAACTCTACTTCCAGGAAAGCTTTACCTTTCGGATGCTGACCGCCGAAGCGGCGATCGCTTTGCTGCCTGCGCAGGCTCAGATTGATAAGAGCGTGTAGGTTACTGGTAAGGGTGATGCGACCGTGGACAGCGGCTTGTCTCATCTCGGGTTTTACGAGGCAAGCTATCCGCGCTCAATGGATTTTCGCGGGGCAGAAAACGGCGGCGTATGCACAAGCCTGACACACCGGCCGCCGCCGCTACTCCAAGCCATGCAGGGTGGCATGCATCCGCAGTCTTCAAAGCATCAGAGAAGGATCGATTCCACCGGCACAGGCATTTCCGGGAGATCCTCCTCTCCTAAAGCCTCTCTCAAGGTAATTTCGATTGATTTGGCGATCGCAGCAATCGGCAGGTCGTTGGGCATGGTTCCGAATGGCATCTCCAGCTCGTCCCCAAGCGCATCCAGCCCGAAAAACGTGTAGGCGATAATGCCGGCGGCCAGCGGTGTAATTGGTCCCAGCATATTGGCGAGACCGAACGGCAGGAGGAAGCAGAAGAGGTAAGCGGTTCGGTGAAGCAGAAGCGTGTAACCGAACGGAACCGGCGTGTTGCGAAGACGCTCGCAGCCGGCGATAACTTCATTCATTCCCGAGATCGTGCGGTCGAGGATGCTGAACTCGATGTCGGTGACGTAGCCTTTGGCTGAAAGACCGGCGAGACATTCGCCCATCAATTGCAGGATATAATTGGGCGCATTGGATGCTCTAAGAAGCCTAGCTCTTTCTTCATTCGAGAGCAGGGTTTCAACGTTGTCGCCTAGCCGATCCCCATAACGCAGGTGGCGCACAAGATCCTCGACAAGGACGATGTTCAGCCGGATCAGCCTTTCGCGCTCTTTGGCTGCCTGATCGCCACTCGGCAGTAAGATGATAGTCTGACGCGCCAGATCACGGCTGTGGGCAAGAAGATGCCCCCAAAGCCTTCGCCCCTCCCACCAGCGATCGTAGCAGGCGTTGTTTCGAAACCCGAGAAAAATGGAAAGCGTCAGGCCGATCAGATAAAACGGCGCGCCGTCGACCAGCGGAACGAGCGTCGGGTGTCGCGTGTGCGCCCATACGACGATAGCCGACATGAACATGACGATGAGGACGCGGGGATAGATGCGTCTGATCACCGACCCTCGAATCTCAAGGAAGAGACGGAGCAGGTTCGGAGTTTCTCGGACGATCATGTTTCACCTGATTGCTGTGGCATTGCGTTTCGCGGTGATGAGGAACGACGTCACGGTCACAAGGGTGAGCGAAACGGCTTCATCTGGCCTCTCACGCCAGGTTCGCTTCGCAAGAACTGTACCATTTCGCGCAGACAGCATTGTCAAAGGCTTAGCAGGGCGAACCCACCGCAAAATGGACAAATTGTCCCCGGGAACGAGACAAATCGTCTATGGAAAACAATGGGATAACGTGTTCTACTGGCATTAATGATACAGCGGCGGAGTGCGGGCTATGAGTGACAAGAAAGCGCAGTATAAAACCTATCATCATCCCGCTGGGGGATGGGGTGCCGCAGCCGCGACGGCAAAGGTGCTGCTCGAGCAAAGTGTCGTGACAAAGGGGTCACGAGCCCTCCTTGCCATGAACCAGCCTGGCGGCTTCAAATGTCCAAGCTGCGCCTTCCCGGATGCCGATTGCAAGAAGACGCTCGAATTCTGCGAGAACGGTGCCAAGGCGCTGGCGCATGAAGCGACCAAATTCCGGGTCACGCGGGACTTTTTCGCCAAGCACACCGTCTCCGAACTCATGGAACAGTCGGACTATTGGCTCGAGATGCAGGGCCGTTTGACGGAGCCGATGCGCTACGACGCCGCGACAGACAAATATGTGCCCTGCGACTGGGACACCGCCTTTGCAACGATTGGCAAGCATCTGAGATCGCTCGAGAGCCCGCATCAGGCCGAATTTTATACCTCCGGGCGCACACCGAACGAAGCAGCCTTCCTCTACGCCATCTTCATCCGGGCGTTCGGCACCAACAATTTCCCCGACTGTTCCAATATGTGCCATGAGCCCACCAGCCGCGGTCTGCCGCCTGCGATCGGCGTCGGGAAGGGCACGGTGATCCTTGAGGATTTCGAACATGCCGAGGCGATCTTCGTCATTGGCCAGAACACCGGCACGAACTCGCCGCGCATGATGACGAATCTGGTTGAAGCACGAAAGCGCGGCGTTCCGATCGTCGCTGTCAATCCCATGCCGGAACGTGCGCTGATACGCTTCACCGAACCTCAGGATATGATCCAGATGGCGACATTCGGCTCCACTCCGATCGCCAGCGAATTCGTCCATATGAAAATCGGCGGCGACCTCGCTTTCCTCAAAGGCATCATGAGGGTGATGTTTGAGCGCGAGGCCAAGGGCGAAACGATCCTCGACCATGAGTTCATCGCCAAGCACACGGTTGGTCTCGACGCCATTCGCGACGAGGTGATGACCCACGATTGGCCCGAACTCGTCAAGACGTCGGGGCTGGATGAAGACCAGATCCGCCGTTGCGCCGAAATCTATATCCGTTCGAAAGCAACGATGATCTGCTACGGCATGGGGCTCACCCAGCATCAGGACGGGTCGCGTCTGTTGCAACAGGTCGCAAATCTGTTGCTGCTGAAGGGCAATTTCGGAAAGCCGGGAGCGGGGATTTCCCCGATCCGCGGACACTCGAATGTCCAGGGCGACCGCACCGTCGGGATCGATGAGAAGCCGACGCAGGAATATCTCGACCAGGTCCGGGACGTCTTCGGCTTCGAACCGCCCCGCGAGCACGGCCATCATACGGTTGAATCCGTGGAGGCAATGGAGAATGGGACTGCCAAGGTCTTCATCGGCATGGGTGGGAATTTCGTTCGCGCAATCCCTGACACAGAGCGATCCTATGCGGCCATGAGCAAGCTTGCGCTCACTGTCGGGATTACGACCAAGCTCAATCGTGGCCACCTCGTTCACGGGAAGGAGGCGCTGATCCTTCCCGTGATCGCCAGGTCTGAATGGATCCGGACGTCGGCCGGTGAACAGTTCGTAACAATCGAGGACTCGATGTCGAACGTCACGGCCTCCCGTGGCGTGCTGACGCCGGCCAGCGAGCATCTGAAGCCGGAGGTGGAGATTGTATGCCGCATGGCCATGGCGACTCTTCCCGACAGCAAGATCCCGTGGGCGAGCTATATCGAGGACTATAACCTGATCCGTGACAAGATCGCGGCCGTCTATCCGGAAATCTATACCGACTTCAATGAGAAGATCAAAAATCCAAAGGGCTTCCACCTGGACGTTGCGCCGCGTCGGCTTGTCTGGCCGACACCGAACGGCAAGGCGAATTTCCTTCTACTGCCTGGCCTGGAAGTGAATGCACCGGTCGCGGACCCGGCTATGCTGAGGCTTGCGACCGTGCGCTCGCACGACCAGTTCAACACGACCATCTACAGTTACAATGATCGCTATCGCGGCGTCTATAACGACCGCATGGTCCTGTTCATGAACGAGGACGATCGGAAGCAACGCAACCTCGAAGCGGGCGCACGCGTCTCTTTGGAGACGATCACCGAAGACGGCGTGCAGCGTCGGGTCGATGGTCTCACGGTGTTGGACTATCCGATGCCGCGGGGGTCGGTCGCCGGCTATTACCCGGAGCTCAACCCGCTTCTTCCGCTCGAATATTACGACAAGATCAGCGGCACTCCGGCAGCAAAGTCCATCCCTGTCAGGGTACTGGCGGCATAAGAAAGCGCCAGCAACAGTCACTTTCGAACCGATCTTAGCCAGGGAGACGGACGTTATTTGAGAACCTAGACGCGGTCATTCTAGCGACAGCCCAGTTCGCATTCACTGTCTCGTTCCATTTCATGTTTCCGGCCTTTTCGATCGGGCTTGCGAGTTTTCTCATGGTGCTCGAGGCGCTCTGGCTGAAAACGGGAGACGGTGTGTACGCCAACCTCTATCGCTACTGGCTGAAAATCTTCGCAGTCGTCTTCGGCATGGGCGTGGTCTCCGGCGTGGTCATGTCCTACCAGTTCGGCACGAATTGGTCCGTATTCTCTCAAAAGGCGGGGCCTATCATCGGCCCGCTGATGGCATACGAAGTGCTCACGGCATTCTTCCTCGAAGCCGGATTTCTGGGGGTCATGCTCTTTGGAATAAACAAGGTCGGCAAAGGGTTACACTTCTTTGCCTCTTGTATGGTGGCTCTCGGCACGCTCATTTCGGCAACGTGGATCCTCTCGGTCAACAGTTGGATGCACACGCCGACCGGCTTTGAGATCAATGCGAATGGACAGTTCGTGCCTGCGGGTTCTTGGCTGGCGATCATATTCAATCCGAGCTTCCCTTATCGCCTCGTGCATACGGTCCTGGCAGCCTACCTGACAACGGCGTTTGTCGTTGGCGGTGTCGGGGCGTGGCATCTGCTCCGGGACCGTTCCAATCGCGGGGCCAGGAAGATGTTCTCGATGGCGATGTGGATGGCGGCGATCGTCACACCGATCCAGATTTTCGCCGGCGACGCACACGGTCTCAACACGCTGGAACATCAGCCTGCCAAGATCCTCGCGATGGGAGGGCATTATGAAGCACATGCCGAGGGCGCTCCGCTGATCCTCTTTGGTCTGCCGAGCAACGAGGAAGCGCGGGTACGCTACGAGATTGCCATCCCGCATCTCGGATCGCTGATCCTCAAGCATGATCGAGACCGGTAATTTCCCTGGGGTCGAATACAGGTTGTTATACTAACGAGCGCGATTTCGGACTCTTTGCGGCTTTCCAAAACGGCGCGAATCTGAATCCATGTTGCAAACTGGAGGTTTGCCGTGGGTTCAGC
>NZ_JBIVYI010000018.1:0-50433 GCF_044769665.1 Rhizobium sp. NPDC090279
CACGTTCGAAAGCTCAACGCCAGAACCATCCGGCTTCACGCGGATCTTCACGTTGTAGTCAACTACCCGCTTAACTGGCACGAGAATCTTCATGGAATCCTTCCTTCAACATGACCGCCCGAGAACATGCGCTGCTTAGCGCCATTCCATTTGTCGAATGGCGACATGGATACGCGTTTTTCCCCCAATTACAACGCTTCCGGGCCGCCTAGATGCGAATTGCTTGAAAGGCATAAATAACGTTTACGTCAACGTCAATAACCTTGCCTCGGATAAGTGAAATGCGCTGCTATCGATTCTTGCCGGGGACCCAGAGCACATCGGCGCGCCCGCGGTCATTGGCATGGCGCGCGGCGACAAAGAGGAAATCGGAGAGCCGGTTAATGTATTTCAGCGCCGCCGGGCTGACGCGTTCGCCCTTACTGCGCGACAGCGCCACCATCAGGCGCTCGGCGCGGCGCGCAATCGTGCGGGCGAGATGCAGATGGGCGGAAGCCGGGCTGCCGGCCGGAAGCACGAAGGACCTCAGCGGCTCGAGATCGGCGTTGAGCCGGTCGATAGCGTGTTCGAGGCGTTCGACCTGGTGATCGATGATGCGCAGGGGTTCGTAGGCCGGTGGCTCATCCGTTTCAGGGGTCGAGAGATCGGCGCCGAGATCGAAGAGATCGTTCTGGATGCGCATCAGCATGGCATCGAGATCGGCCATCCCGGCCAAGTGCAGCCGGGCGACGCCGATGGCGGAATTGGTTTCGTCGACGGTGCCGTAGCTTTCGACGCGCAGGTCGTGTTTCAGCCGCCTTGGGCCGGCGGCAAGGCCCGTGGTGCCGTCATCGCCGGTCTTGGTATAGATCTTGTTGAGCTTGACCATCGAGTTCCTGTGGCTAGAGCCTTTCGCTTTCCTTAGGATCGCGAAACGCTCTTTCCCTTTGTTTTACGCAATCCCGGACGGAAAACCGCTGCGCACTTTTCCTGGAATTGCTCTACTTCCTAAAATCATCCGGCTCTAGGCCGGGCGGCCGCCGCCCGTCAGCCAGAGCGTCAGCATGATCAAGATGACCGCCACTGCCTGCAGCAGGACGCGCAGCTGCATCAGCCGGTTCGAAAGGTTCGGATTGTCGCCTTTCATCATGTTCAGCAAGCCGCGAACGAGTACGATCGCGACGAGGCCCATGACAATGATGGCGGCAACATAAGTAACGGTCGACATGGCTCCTCCATCCTTGTCTCTAGAGCAGTTCAGTCTTTCCTGGGATCTCTGAGCCGCTCAGTCTCATTCATTCTTCGGCAATTCCCGGACGGAAAAGCGCTACGCACTTTTCCTAGGATTGCTTTAGTCCAGCCGGCGCATCAGACGATAGAAAAGGTTAGCCGGCAATAGCCTCTTCAAGAGCACACCCTGCTTGGCGGGCGTCGTTACCAGATAATGTGGGCGCGGATTTCTCACGTTCAAAGCCGATTTTAGCACATCATAGACCGCTTCTGGTCCCAATTTATGTTTACTGATCGGGCCCGATCCATCAAGCCGCCTGAGCTGCCTGCGATATTCGACCGCATGCGCCGAGCCTTCGAGGTCGATATGCTCGTTGATCTTGGCGAGCGCATTGGCGGTAAACTTGGTTGCAATCGGGCCGGGCTCGATGAGGCTCACGTGGATGCCGCTGTCCTGCAGCTCCATCCTGAGCGTGATCGTCAACCCCTCGATCGCGAATTTGGAGGCCGTGTAGGCGCCGCGGAAGCGATAGGGGACGAGCCCGAGGATGGACGAGCAATTGACGATGCGGCCATGTCCCTGCTTGCGCATGAGTGGAATGATCTGGCGCGTCAGCTCGTGCCAGCCGAAGAAATTTGTCTCGAACTGCTCGCGCAGCACATCGGTTGAGAGGTCTTCGACGGCGCCCGGCTGGCCGTAAGCGCCGTTGTTGAACAGGGCGTCGATTCTGTCGCCAGTGCGTTCGCGCAGCGTTGCCACGACGGCGGAAATCGTCTCCGGCCGCGTGTAATCCAAGAGCAGCGCTTCGATGCCGTCGGCTTCAAGCGAGGCGAGGTCCTGCTCCTTGCGGACGGTTGCAAAAACGCGCCATCCGTCAGCCTTCAACGCCCGGGCGCAGTAGGCGCCGATTCCGGACGAGCAACCAGTCAGCAGGATAATGCGTTGTTCCGTCATAGGATGTTTCCTGTACAAACAGAAACTCGTTTCCCATATTCGGGGACCCGATACAATCGACAACCGGCGGATGAAGGCCGACGTCAAGCGGAGATGGAATGCCGACAGTCCTGCGGACGGTTTACAAGGTGATTTACGACGCGGTGTTTCATTTCGTCGAGGACGACGGGTTTGCCATGGCAAGCCACGTGGCGCTTTCGACGTTGCTGGCGGTATTCCCCTTTCTGATCTTCGGCACGGCGCTCGCAAGCTTTCTCGGTGCCAGCCAATTCTCGTCCACGGCCGTGCATCTGATCTTCGATACCTGGCCGGAGGCGATCGCCAAGCCTTTGGCGGATCAGGTCGTACAGGTGCTGACGATCCCGCGCGGGGGGCTTTTGACGATCTCGGTGCTGGCCGCCGCCTACTTTGCCTCGAACGGCGTCGAGGCACTGCGGATATCGCTGAACCGAGCCTATCGCGTGCTGGAGACGCGGCCCTGGTATTTCAATCGTCTCGCCAGCCTCGGCTATGTGCTGATCGCCGTACTGATCTTCGCTATCCTCAGCATCCTGCTCGTCGCGGTGCCCCTGGCGCTCAACTACACCAGGCAGTGGTTGCCGGCGCTCGCCGATATCCTCGAGATTGTCTTCAGCTGGCGAATCTATGGCACGATTTTTCTGCTGCTGGCCGGGCTGATGATCCTGCATCTGTGGCTGGCGGCCGGGCGACGACGGTTGTTGGATGTTATTCCGGGCGTGGTGCTGACGCTGGTCTTCTGGTCGGTCGGCGCGTTGCTCTTTGCCTACTATCTGTCGACCTTCGCCAACTATACCGCCACCTATGCCGGTCTGGCCTCCGTGATGATCGTGCTGATCTTCCTCTACATGCTGGCGGTGATCTTCATCATGGGGGCGGAGATCAACGCGGCGCTGATGAAATTCCGCGTGCGGCGGCTGTTGTTCGGCAAGGCGGCAAGCCGTCCTGCTGCCGAAGCGCCGGCGGAAAAACAATCTTCCGAATCAAGGGGCGAATCAGAGGCCGATGCGGCGGCGAAGCTCCGCCGGTGACAGGCCTCGACTGCGCCATTCGGCAATGCCGGTGTCGCCCAGGCTCTTCGATAGCTTCCTGCCGTCGCTGCCGAGCAGGAGGCGGTGGTGATGGTAGAGCGGCTCCGGCAGGTCGAGCAGCGTCTGCAGCAGGCGATGGATCGACGTGGTGTGGAAAAGGTCGAGCCCGCGCACGATATGGGTGATGCCTTGCACGGCGTCGTCGACGACGACAGAAAGATGGTAGCTTGAGGGCGCATCGGAGCGCGACAGCACGACATCGCCCCAGGCGGCGGCATAGGCCGGAATGGTGCCCGTCTCGCCGTCACCGCTTTCCCGCCAGTGGAGCGGTCCGCCCGCGGCAGCCAGCGCCCTTTCCATGTCGAGACGCCAGGCGTGTTTCATGCCTGATGCCAGCCGCCGCCGTCGTTCGGCATCGCTTCGTTCGCGATCGTCGAAGGGATAGAGCGGCGTGCCGTCCGGGTCGCGCGGCCATGACTTGCCATCCGCCTCGAAGGCGGCGACGCGAGCCTTGACCTCGCCGCGCGTCAGGAAGGCGGGGTAGACGAGGCCGCGCTCGATCAGCGCCTGCAAGGCGGCTTGATAGGCCGGAAAATGCTCGGACTGCCGGCGCACCGGCTCGTGCCAGCTGAGGCCAAGCCAGGAAAGATCGGTGTAGATGCCCGTTTCGAAATCGGGTGTACAGCGGGTCTGGTCTATGTCTTCGATGCGCAGCAGGAAATCGCCGCCGGTTCTTGCCGCCATGTCGTGATTGAGGATCGCCGACAGCGCATGGCCGAGATGTAGCGGGCCGTTGGGGCTCGGAGCAAAGCGGAATTTCGGCTTTTGACGGGGAATCTCGATCATGCTTTCTTCTGCCACGAATTTGAACCGGGGACTACGAGACGTCATGCAGATCATTCGCGACGGACGCGATATCGAACGGGGACTGGCCGTATTGTTGGAGATCGATCCGCGCCTGCGGCCGGTTGCCGCAGAGGCGGGTGTCTTGCCCTTGCGGCTGCGCGAGCCGGGCTTCGAGGGGCTTGCCCACATCATCGTTTCGCAGGTCGTCTCCCGCGCCAGCGCCGATGCAATCTGGGGTAAGATGATCGCCGGGATGGGAGATGTGACCGCCGAGGGCTATGCCGGCCTGCAGCCGGAGGCATGGCGTACATTCGGCCTGTCGCGAATCAAGCACGACACTTTGGCGCGTGTGGCCGAAGCCGTTGCCGGCGGCAGCCTCGATCTGCACGCGCTCAGCGCCGAATCACCTGACAAGGCGCTTGCCGAGCTGACTGGAATCAAGGGAATCGGGCCATGGACGGCCGAGGTCTACCTGATGTTCTGCGGCGGTCACGCAGATGTGTTTCCGGCCGGCGACGTGGCGCTGCAGGCAGCCGTCGGCATGGCTTTCGGCCATGAAGTCAGGCCCTTGGCCAAGGCAGTTGCCCGGGAAGCCGCGGTTTGGGCGCCCTGGCGCTCGGTCGCGGCCCGGCTTTTCTGGGCCTATTATGCGGTGAAAACACGCCGCGATGCGCTGCCTATCGTTTAATCGGCTGCCTCCCCGAAATTGCCTTTATGCACTGAATTTATTGGACTTCACAATCCTGTAACAACCGGCCTAATATACAGGTGCAGATGCCGAATCGATCAGGAGGGTTCCTTGACGATTGCAGTCTCCCCGCAGTCCCTGCCGGCGCTCGTCCTGAACGCTGACTACAGACCGCTGAGTTACTATCCCTTGTCGCTCTGGTCCTGGCAGGACGCGATCAAGGCGGTTTTTCTTGACCGTGTGAACATCATCGCAGAATACGATCAGTGCGTGTCCTCACCGAGCTTCTCGATGCGGCTGCCGAGTGTCGTATGCCTGAAGACATATGTGCAGCCGTCCCGCAATCCCGCCTTTACCCGCTTCAACGTCTTCCTGCGCGACAAGTTCGAGTGCCAATATTGCGGCTCCCATGACGACCTGACTTTCGACCATGTCATCCCGCGCGCCCATGGCGGCGAGACGACCTGGGAGAACGTGGTGGCCGCCTGTTCGCCGTGCAACTTACGCAAGGGCAGCAAGCTGCCGAAGCAGGCCGGCATGTTCCCGGCGCAGAAGCCATACCAGCCGACCGTGCAGGATCTGCACAATAACGGCCGCCTGTTCCCGCCGAACTATCTGCACGACAGCTGGCTCGACTATCTCTACTGGGATTCGGAACTGCAGCCTTAAGGGATTGCGGTTTCTTGCTGTCACGGTTCGCCGTAAGCGCGGCGCCCGTTTCTGCCCTTTCCAGGACATCTTTCCCATAAGGGAGGGATCGGCAAGCTGCGTACCCAGCCGCCCCAACCAACATCGCGCCTGTAGAGCCGACACCTGACAAGGACCGCCAGGAATTCTCGCGGGCCCCGGCGCGGCTCGCGGCCCGAGGGTGATTGGACCTGTGCTATTTCCAATGCCCGCTGGTTTCCGACGATGGTCTTCACCGCAGAATAGTTTGCTGCAGTGCAGGAAATGGGGCGAGAAATTAAAGACAATTTAAAGACCGATTGAGCAATCTCTGGCCTTCTTAAGCCGGGGCCCCTCGAATGCAAATCAGTTCTCTCTTTGGTGACGACTCAGCGGTCTTGAAAGCCTTCAGCCGTTCGCAGGCAATCATCTCGTTCAAGCCGGATGGAACGATCGTTGAAGCCAACGAAAACTTCTGCAAGGCAGTCGGCTATGGTCGCGAGGAGATCATCGGCAAGCATCACCGGATCTTCGTCGACCCGAAGGAAGCAGCATCCGCCGAGTATCGGGCCTTCTGGGCGCGACTGGCAAAGGGCGAATACGACCAGCGCCAGTACAGACGCCTGACCAAATCCGGAGACGAAATCTGGATCGAGGCCTCCTACAATCCCGTGGTCCGTGGTGGCAGGGTAGTGAAGATCGTCAAGATCGCCACGGATATCACGAATAGCAAGCGCGAGGCCTTGGACAGCAGAGGCAAGCTGAATGCGTTGTCGCGCGCCCAGGCGATTATCGAGTTTACGCCCGAGGGCAAGATTGTCGCGGCGAACCAGAATTTTCTCGACACGCTCGGCTATTCGCTGACGGACATCGTTGGAAAACATCATCGTATATTCTGCGAGAAGGAGTACGCGGCTTCCTCGGAATACGCACAATTCTGGCCGCGACTGGCGGCCGGCGAATTCTTCAGCGACGAATTCAAGCGTCTGACGAAAGATGGCAGCGCGGTCTATATCCAGGCGACCTACAACCCTATCCTCGACGCGGACGGTAAAGTCATGAAGGTCGTGAAATTCGCGACTGACGTGACCGGGCGGGTGCGTGCCTTGCAGGAAGTCGGCGCAGGTCTCGAGCGGCTTTCCGATTGCAACATCCGCATCACGATCGACAAGCCGTTTGTCCCGGAATTCGAGCATCTTCGGCACGACTTCAACGAATCGCTTGCGAAATTTCAGGAGACGCTGGAGCAGGTGCTGACACAGACGGCGATGCTTTCGGCAAAGAGCGGCGAAATGACCGATAGCGCCGGAGCCATTGCGCATCGTTCCGAACAGCAGGCGGCCGCCCTGGAGCAAACATCGGCGGCGCTGGAGCAGATCACCGTCACGGTGCGGCAGTCGACCGTCCGCACGACGGATGCCCGCAAGCTGGTGAGCGATGCGCGCAATGCCGCATCCCAATCGGTCAAGGTTGTCACCTCGACCGTGGAGGCAATGGATCGCATCGAGGCGGCATCCGGGGAGATTTCCAACATCATCGGTGTCATCGACGAAATCGCATTCCAGACGAACCTTCTTGCCTTGAACGCCGGCGTGGAAGCCGCCCGTGCCGGTGATGCCGGCAAGGGCTTTGCAGTCGTCGCCCAAGAGGTCCGGGAACTGGCCCAGCGCTCGGCGAAGGCGGCCAAGGAAATCTCCGGCCTGATCGGCAATTCAACCCGGGAAGTCAAAGAGGGCGTTCGTCTCGTAGGCGAAACCGGCGACGCGTTGCGTCATATCGAGGGCTTCGTGCAGTCGATCGACGTCAATGTCGAAGCCATCGCTCTCGCCTCGTCGGAGCAATCCACCAGTCTGG
Organism: Rhizobium sp. NPDC090279; assembly: GCF_044769665.1. Taxonomy (NCBI): domain Bacteria; kingdom Pseudomonadati; phylum Pseudomonadota; class Alphaproteobacteria; order Hyphomicrobiales; family Rhizobiaceae; genus Rhizobium; species Rhizobium sp. NPDC090279. Next base: position 7,268 of record NZ_JBIVYI010000018.1, read on the forward strand.
CTGAGATCAACGATGCGGTGAACTCGCTCGACCAGATGACCCAGCAAAATGCCGGGATGGTGAGCAGCATGAGTGCAAATGCCGATGCGCTTGCGACCGGCGCGGCGGAGCTGGAGCAACTTGTGAAGCGCTTCAAGCTTAACCGCCGCAAGTGGATACGCGAGCCTGGTTCAGATGCTGCACGGCGCGGCGCGGAAGCTCGCGGTTATGGAAAGAACAAGATCTATCTGCCTGTATCGGCGGGGAGCAGCGGGGCTGCTGCCGAGGATGTCGACGCTGCGGCCTAGTCGTGGATCTCGAACGACAATCTCCGCTTTTGCGGAGGAGGAACAATCTCCCCCTTGCGGGGGAGATCTAGCGAAAGCGCTGGAGCGGCATCAGCGTCGGGCCAAATCGAGAATCAGGCTGCCTTCTTTGCGCCGACAAAAGCAATCGCTGCGAGGATCACGCTGGCGATCACATTCCATCCGGCCATCGACAGGCCGAGGATGCGAAGGGCTGCTTCCGTGCAGGATGGGCCCTTGATGCTATTGAGCTGGCCGAGCAGGTCGCCGGCATTCTGCGTAACGCTGCTTGCCGTCGTCGAGCAGGTGGTCGGGCCTTCCCAGAAGTGCCATTCGACGCCGGCGTGATAGACGCCGATGCCGCCGCCGACCACCATCATCAGGCCGGCGATGATGAGGAGGCCGCGCGTGATCCAGGAGGGCAGGCCGGCGACCGCCGTCAGCACGGCGATGATGGCGACCGGGATGCCGTAATAATAGGGCTGGCGCTGATCCAGGCAGAGCGCGCAAGGGATATAGCCGCCAATATACTGGAAGCCGAGCGCCGAGCCGATGACGACGATCATGCCGAGCGTCAGCAGGGCGCCATAGCCGAGGCCGGCGCGGGAGGAAGGCGTAGTCGTGGACATGCTGGGGGCTCCTTGGTCAACTTGCCAGGGCAAAATGGAAGACGGCATAAAGGGCGATGAGGATGGCGGCGGCCGCCATGGTGAGCTGACCGAGGCGCTTCTCGATGAAATGGCGGATGGATTCGCCATAGCGGCGCAGCAGGAAGGCCAGGAAGAAGAAGCGGGCGCCGCGTGCGACGATAGCCGAGACGATAAACAGGCCGAGATCGATATGGGCGACACCGGAGAGGATCGTCACCACCTTGATCGGCGGCAGATGCGCCAGGCCTGACGTCACCAGCAGCAGCAGAACCCATTCATAGGTGATGCCGGCGCTCATCTGGTTGAAGGCGTCGAGCTTGCCGTAGAATTCCAGGATCGGTTTCGCAATGGTCTCAAAGGCGTAGTAGCCGAGCGCCCAGCCGGCGATGCCGCCGAGCACGGAGGCAACCGTCGCCGTCAGTGCATAGCGCCAGGCGCGCTCGGGTTTCGCGAGCGACATCGGCAGGAACAGCACGTCGGCCGGAACGAGGAAGACCGAGCTTTCGACGAAGGCGATAACAGCCAACCAGATTTCCGCCGATTTGCGGCCGGCAAGCGACATGGTCCAGTCGTAAAGTCTACGAAGCATGAGGGCCCCTTTTTGCTGCGTCGCAAACCTTTAGGGGGCAGGATTATGGCTGTAAATGGTCGCAGGCCGACGGAAGTCGCACAAAATCAAAATTTTTCGTGATGCGGGTTGGATTTGATGTCGGGAGACATGCTTCGCCGACTGGCTGTGTAATGCCGTGCCTCGACGGGTTGCCGGCAACTGAACCTCAGCCATGCGTCGCAGTCGATATAGACGGCAACATGATGTAGGGGTTGCTGGGATCGTAAGAAACCTTGGGTGTCCCCCTGTTTCCTGTGATCAAGTTCGGAAGCAGGTGCCCTTGAGATCCGAACATATAATCTCCTCCGGCACACAGATGCGCGAGAGCCCGATAATCGAAAAGCTTGAAACGATCGTCTGCCAGAAATGCGGCTTGCTTGTACTTGTCGCCGGTAAGCTTTCCATAACCCGAAGTTTTCAGAAATCGATTCCCGACGGCGGTATTGACCTTGGCGCCGTCACACATGGTGCCGATGATGCCGCCCAACTTATAGATTCTGAGGATCTCCGCGTCTGCGTCTGGCATAGGTTTCATGGCTTCCGACAGATACCAATTCGTCGACGGGTCATTGGTCATCGTTTTTCGCCAGAATGCGGGAATACTATCTGCAAGACAGCCCCAGGCTGAAAGGGCCAATACGAGACCAAAAACGAAGATACGCTTGACTATTCCGACCACACGACGCCTCCCCAGGATTGCAGGTGCCAGATATAGATCAACCTTTTATCGAAGGAAAGTACGGCACTGCGGATGCCTTCCGGGCCATCCATTCACACAGAGTTCGTAGTTGCGACAGACGCCGCAAGCCAAAGAAAAAGGCGGCCGCAGCCGCCTTTGCCTTTATCATGTGCCTTGAGCGCAACTTACTGCCGATGAAGCTCCACGCGGCGGTTCTTGGCTCGCCCATCTTCGGTGTCATTGGCTGCGACAGGCGATTGCAGGCCTTCGCCGCTCGCCTTCAGACGATCCTGCGAAACGCCATAGGTGCCGACCAGATCGGCCACGACCGCGTCAGCGCGTGCCTTCGACAGTTTCAGGTTGAAATCCGCGCCGCCGATGTTGTCGGTATAGCCGACCACTGAGAGTTTCTCGCTCGGCTGATCCTTGAGGAACTTGCCGATCTCGTCGAGGCTCGGACGCGAATCCGGCTTGATCACCGACTTGTTGAAGTCGAAGTGGATGCCGTAGAGCAGCACCTTGCCCGAGCTATCGAGCGCCTTGTTGATATCGGACGCGGTGACCAGAACCATCTGGTTTTTCAGCTCGCCGACCTGAAGGGAGTCGAGACGGACATAGACCTGGCCCTTGACCGCTTCGAATTCCGGCACATAGCCGTCCTCGAATTCAATGACATAGAGCGCGATGTAGGTCTTGACGCCGCCGTCTTCCTTCACGGCAGCTACATAGCGGGCTTCGTCGGGGCTATAGCCGAAAAGCTGACCGCCGGGGCCCTTTTCTCCAAAGACCTGCTCCAGCCTGTCGGTCTCTTCCTGCTTTGCCTGAAACAGTATCTTGTAGCCGGCGGACTGCAGGTCGTTCAGATAATTACGGAACACTTCGGCCGATGAAGGCCCGGCCGGGACGGAATAGACATTTTGCGTCAGGCGGCCTTCCAGGGCCTCCTTGCTGGCAAAATCCGACTTGTCTGGGTCGTCCTCGTTCTTGGTCCATTTTCCCGTCGGCAAAGTATATTCCGCGAAGTTGCGCCCATCGCATAGCTCGATCGACGACCCTTCAAAACGCTTGATGCCGGGAAGATCCTTGCAGCCCGCCTTATCGGCGGCAGAAGCAGAGGACGAAAAGGATAGCGCCGTCAACGCGATGGCCGCGAAGACTCCGCCCAGGAATTTCGATGTCATGGATACCCCCACAGATGACATGCCAACGTCGCATCGGCGACCCAAAAGCGCCGGTCAGCCGATGCAGCGGTTGCTTGATGAAAAGCTAAAATTCATTTCGCATTACGCGAAATAGAGCGCTCTGCAAATTTGGCGAGTGGGGCCTGAAACTATTTCGGAGCGGGTTACGCGGGGGTGCCTCCGGCGCTCATCGTTGATGCTTTCTACCCGGGTTCTGAAGCATCCCGAGGGGAGTTCGCGTCAATAATACTCGACGCGCGTTTCGTTTAGGACGACGCGGATCACGCGATAGGCATAGAGGAAGCTGGCAAGGCCGAGGGTCACGATAATCAGAAGGACCCAGAGAATGACGTGTCCTATCGAGTGGCCGACGTTGAAAGTGCAGTTGAGGCGGCCGATCGACCGGCCGGAGCCATCCAGCAGCTCGGTTTTGTTCAACACTGCGCGGTTGAGGTAGTAGGGGAAGACGATCAGCGCGAGGCCGAGCGTGACGATCGTCAATATGACCCAGAGGACGACGCTGCCGATCGATTCAGCCACGCTGAACGAGCATTTAAGTCGGCCGATGCGGGTGGAAGTGGTGGCAATCTCAGACAATTTATTTGCCTTTCAAAGATATTTGCGGTGCTTGGGTCTGGTTCCGTGAAGGCCAGAGCAATCGTATTCCAAAATGGTTGCGACTATGGCTTCCGGGTTTGTTGGAGCGAAATCAATAAATAATCTTACTTTGAGAGCTCTCACCGTCGATGATCGTTGTAGGATCAGGATTGACGCTGAGAAGAGATCCGATGGACAGCTGTTGATTATCGAGTGTCAACAATGATTGTAGGCCCCGCGGGATCGGAGCCGACCTTACGCGGCTTGCCAACGCATTGGAGACGGAGGAGGTTCATCCTCACCGCGATCTCTCCGGCACTGGCATAAATCAATCATTCAATCGGCGGACGAATGTCCCACTCGAAGTCATGATGGGCTTGGGCCCAAGTGGTGTTGTCGATCGGTGGAAGGATTTCGCGGGTCTGGCCGCCAGCCTTCTGAATAACGTCAAACACTTCTTGCGGCGTATTGCTGACGCGGATACCAAATTTTCCGATAAGGAAAGCCGATTGAACCCCGTCTCTTATCTCGCTTTTCATTAGCTGCAGCGGCCCAGAAGCAAGTTCTCCGGCAAAATACACCGGCCATTTGATGGCTGTGCTAAGGAAGCTGAGGGGCTTCGCCCTCTCGGCATTTGCCAAATCTCTCAATTCCTCAGCCGTCTCGATGGTGTACACAAAATCAAACTTGGTTTGAACTTTTCCCTTGGCTGGGGCATCGGTCGGCAATTCGATCGGCGGTATTCTTCGACGCACGAACAGGATATCCGAAACATTGATGACTTTAGGCCCGTGTGGATAGCCGTTGACTTCCATATGTTCAATTCCCCGTGGTTGATCTCGTTGCCCATGAATTGCAACCTAAGATTCTAAAGTTCTTGGGGAAAGTAAATAGCGATTTCGCAAATGATTGCGGCAGTCGTCGGTGCATCGAAAATTCTGCCCGCGATACTGTGCCTTAGCGCACTGTTGCCCAATCCCGGGATGCCTCAGGCGATCAAATATAAGCTAAAGTTTAGAGTATCTGCTTGATTGTGGTGCCCCATGCCGGAGTCGAACCAGCACTTCTTTCGAAACTCGATTTTGAGTCGAGCGCGTCTACCAATTCCGCCAATGGGGCAACGGGGTACTGACGAGGCGGCTGTCTAGCATGTGATCGGCTGATGGCGCAAGCCGGGGGCGGCAGATATTGCGAGTGTTTCCGCAGGGTTGCGGTTCGGCCCATGGCGCGGGTTGGCGCCATGGGTTTTTTGTCGCTTGCGGCTCAGTGAGCCATGGCCGGGCCTTTGGTGGTCGAGCCGGATTTTTGCAGGGTGATCGCCAGGATCGCGGCGAGCAGGCAGAAGGCGCCGGCGACGAAGAAGGCGGGTAGGTAGGTGTTGAGCTCCGTGCGGGTGAGGCCGGCGCCATAGGCGGCGGTGGCCGCACCCAGTTGGTGGCCGGCAAAGACCCAGCCGAAGACGAGGCCGGCCTTTTCGCGGCCAAAGCGGTCGGCGGCGATCTTGACGGTCGGCGGCACGGTGGCGATCCAGTCGAGGCCGTAGAAGACGGCGAAGATCGACAGGCCATAGAAGGTGAAGTCGCTGAAGGGCAGGTAGACCAGCGACAGGCCGCGCAGGCCGTAATACCAGAAGAGCAGCCAGCGATTGTCGAAGCGGTCGGAGAGCCAGCCGGAGCCGATCGTGCCGAAGAAGTCGAAGATGCCCATGACGGCAAGCACGCTGGCGGCCGCAACCGGCACGATGCCGAAATCGCCGCAGAGCGTGACGAAATGCGTCTGGATCAGGCCGTTGGTCGACAGGCCGCAGATGAAGAAGGTGGCAAAGAGGATCCAGAAGGTGGAGGTCGTCGATACTTCCCGCAGGATCGATATCGGCGAGGCGAGCGCGGCCTTCAGGTTCTTGGTGGCCGGGGGCGGCGGCGTGACGTGGATCTCGCCGACCAGCGGCAGGTTGACGTCCGAGGGGCGGTCCCGCATCAGAAGCAGCACGATGAGGGCTGCAACGACGATCATGCCGCAGACGAAGATTACGGTGGTGCGCCAGCCGTAACGCGTCGTCAGCTCGGCCATCAGCGGCAGGAAGACCAGCTGGCCAGTGGCGGAGCTGGCCGACAGCATGCCGATGACGAGGCCGCGGTGCTTGGTGAACCAGCGCGTCGAAACGGTCGCCGCCAGTACCATGGCGGTGAGGCCGGTGCCGAAGCCGACGATGATGCCCCAGCACAAAAGCAACTGCCAGACCTCAGTCATGAACAGCGAGCCGATGAAGCCGACGCTGATGGTGCCGAGCGCGAAGACGATGACCTTGCGAACGCCGAAATAATTCATGAAGGCGGCTGCGAAGGGGCCCATCAGACCGAAGAGCAACAGCCGGACGGCGAGCGCCGAGGAGATGGAGGAGGTGCTCCAGCCGAACTCATCCTCCAGCGGCTTGATGAGCACGCCGGGTGCGCCCATGGCGCCGGCCGTGACCAGCATGGTGAGGAAGGTGGCGCCGACGACGACCCATCCGTAATGGATATTGCGCCGGGCAAGCGTCGAAGCAAGAGCAGTGGAAACCATGAGGTGCGTTCCATAAAGTTTGCGTGTCTTGGCGTCCCGATCGAGAAGGCTTTAAAGGTGCTCGGTCGCGGCCGGCCAGAGGTACCGTATCCGCTTATAGCTCCCTGCCGCTCTCCCGGCTTGAACGTTTGTGTAAAGGTATTTACATGATTGTTATCATATTTGTTGCATATTGATGATGGTCATCATATAAATTGTCAATACAGATTTATTGATGCTGTGATGGAGTTTTTTGATGAGAGTGAGCCGGGAAAAATTCGCCGAAAACCGCGAGAAGATCCTTGCCGTGGCAGGAGAGCTCTTTCGCGAGAAGGGTTTTGACGGCATCGGCGTCGCTGACATCATGAAGGCGGCCGGCCTGACGCATGGCGGCTTCTACGGCCATTTCGAATCGAAGGACGAGCTGGCCTGCGAGGCGAGCAAGGCGCTGGTGGCGCGCTCGCTGGAGCGCTGGAAGGAAGTGGCGGCAAGCTCGGCGGAGCAGCCGCTCGAAGCGCTGCTCGCCCATTATCTCTCGCACCGCAACGTCGTCGAGCATGCGACAGGCTGCGTTTTCGCGGCGCTGACGCAGGAAGTCAGCCGCCATGGTCCGGAAATGCAGTCCACCTTCACCGGCGGGCTGATGGGGCTGGTGGAAGTGCTTGAGGAGATCGTTCCCGGCGAAACGGCGGAGGACCGCCGTCGCCGGGCCTTTGCCAGCCTCTCGGCCATGGTCGGCGCCGTCATCCTGGCGCGGGCGATGGACAATGCCGAACTGTCGCAGGAATTCCTGTCGGCGACCCGGCAGGAGCTGACGCCCCAGCCGGGTAACGAAAACGGCTGATCTAGAGCGGTTCAGTTCTTCATGGAATCTCTGAGCCGCTCTATCTCTTTGTTTTCACGCAACTCCGGACGGAAAACCGCTGCGCACCTTTCCTGGATTTGCTCTAGTCCCGGAATGCCAGCAGCCCGTTCGCCTCGACGATTTCCTTGAACTTGCCGTCCGGCGCGACAGCCAGCAGTTCCGCGCGAAGCGCCGCTTCGAAATCGGCTGCCTTGTCGCCGAGCGCCTGCGGCGAAGTCGACGACATCGAGAAGATGCGGCCGACGATCTCTTCGATATCCCTGGTATATTCCGTAACGATGCCGATGCGTTCGAGATTGCGGAAGGGCGAGGCCAGCAGCATGGCCTCGTGCGGTGCCCATTCCTTGCTCCTGCGCATCTGTCGCTCCGCACGGCGCTCGGGCGAATAGGTTTCCATCAGCGGCTCAAGGATACCGCGCCAGTTCGGTTCCGCCAGAACGCCCTTGTCGTGAAAGAGGACGACGGCGCCGCCCGGCTCGATCAGCTTATCAAGCGCTTGAAGCGTTGCCGGCCTGTCCATCCAGTGGAACGAGCGGCCCATGATGCACAGATGCAGCCTGCCGATATCGGCGCCGAGATCATAGGAGGAGCCCTGACGGATATTGATATCGACTCCGGCCTGCTTCGCGCCGGCCTCGACTTCGGCGAGCATTTCCGGCTCCGGGTCCATGGCGGTAACGGCCGCGCCTTGCAGCCGAGCGAAGGCGATGCCGAGCTGGCCGGGGCCGCAGCCGAGATCGAGCACATGATCGTCGCGCTTCAGGCCGCTGCGCTCGGCAACGCGGTCAATCAGCCTGTCCGGATAGGGGATGCGATAACGCAGGTAATAGGCCGCGGTCGATTGAAAGCGCCGCGCTTCGAAGGGGACTGTGATCATGAGACATCATCCTCGGGGGTAAGGAACCTCGCCCTGTTAAGCCTCAACTGTGACCGGTTCGTGAAGTCACTTTTGCGCGATTTGTGGTGAGGTCAGTTGCATGGGCTCAGAGTTCGGAATTGCCCCTCACCCTAGCCCTCTCCCCGCTCGCGGGGAGAGGGGACGATAGAGCAAAACACTCGCGTTCGCCGTGCGGATGGGACGCGGATTGGCCAGGAAAAGCCCCCTCTCCCCGCCAGCGGGGAGAGGGTTGGGGTGAGGGGCCAAGCACACAGGTGCGGCATCGTCGGCTATAGCTGACCAGCTCCAAAATCTCCGTTTACTTAAACCCGGCAATCCCGTGCGGGACATAGGGCGATTCCAGCGCCTCGATTTCCTCCGGCGTCAGTTTGACCTCCAGCGAGGCGACGGCGTCGGTGATGTGGCCGGGCTTGGAGGCGCCGATGATCGGCGCGGTGACGGCGCTCTTCTGCAGGAGCCAGGCGGTCGCGACCTGGGCGCGCGGGATGCCGCGTGCCTTGGCCACAGCGCCGACGGCATCGACGATCTTGCGGTCGGCTTCGAGCGCCTGGGTGTAGAGCGTCTTGCCGAATTCGTCGGATTGCGAACGGGCCGTCGCCTCGTCCCAGTCGCGGGTGAGCCGGCCGCGGGCAAGCGGGCTCCAGGGGATGACGGCGATCTTCTGGTCCTCGCAGAAGGGCAGCATTTCGCGCTCCTCCTCCCGGTAGAGCAGGTTCAGGTGGTCCTGCATGCTGACGAATTCCGTCCAGCCGTTGAGGCGTGAGGTGTAGATCGCCTTGGCGAACTGCCAGGCATACATGGAGGAGGCGCCGATGTAGCGTGCCTTGCCGGCCTTGACGACATCGTGCAGGGCTTCCATCGTCTCCTCGATCGGCGTCGTATAGTCCCAGCGATGGATCTGGTAGAGGTCGACATAGTCGGTGCCGAGGCGGCGCAGGCTGTTGTCGATCTCGTCGAAGATCGCCTTGCGCGACAGGCCGGCGCCGTTCGGACCGGGACGCATGCGGTTGAAGACCTTGGTGGCGAGCACGATATCGTCGCGGCGGGCGAAATCCTTGATAGCGCGGCCGACGATTTCCTCCGACGAGCCGTTGGAATAGGTGTTGGCCGTGTCGAGGAAGTTGATACCGGCCTCGATCGCCTGCCGCAGCAGCGGGCGGGCACCCTCTTCGTTCAAGGACCAGCTGTGCGTGCCCCTGTTGGATTCGCCATAGGTCATGCAACCCAGGCAGATGCGTGAGACTTCAAGACCGGTCCTGCCGAGCTTTACGTATTCCATCGCTATTCTCCGTCTTGTCATGGATATCCGGTGGGCAAGGGCTTCCGCCTCGCTTGGGAAGGGGAATGATATTGTATCACAAAGAGATTTGCAGGGCAGGGCTTTGCCGATAGCTCAGTAATTCCCGGTTACTCGAAAGGCTGCCGCGGATCGACGCGAGTCTAGCTTGGGGATTGTCATATCTCGACAATTCAAATGCAGTTACTGGTTGTGTAACGATGGCGCCTCATCAATTTGAGGCTTTCGATGCGTTTTTTCCACTTTTTCCGCGACCGCCGTCCGCTCGCCGCCGCTGTCATCGGCCTGCTTCTGGGACCTGCCATCGTCATGGCCTATCTCGGCCGGGGACGCATGGCGATCGCCTACCTGTTGGTTACCAACCTTGTCGGCTTTCTCGTAATCCTTGCCATGCCTCAATTAGCGCTGGCTGAGGCTGCCGGTTTGGCGATCGTTCCTTTCAATTTGATCGGCTGCGTACATGGCTATTGGTTGGCGCGAGGAGGGGCCGTTACCTGGCAACATCGCTGGTTCTCGCGTTGGTACAATATAGCGTTGATTTTCTGGCTTTTGCCCATCGCCACCGCATTCTCCATTCGCGCATTCATTGTCCAACCGTTTTCGATCCCCTCCAGTTCGATGATGCCTACGTTGATGCCCGGCAACTACGCTTTCGTGACGAAGTTCAACTATGGCTACGGCCGTTACTCCTTCCCGTTCCGGCCCAATTGGCTACCGCCGAAATTATTCGGGCCGAAGCCCCAGCGGGGCGATGTTGTCATGCTCGCACCTCCGGCCACGCCGAATGTGGACTATGCGAAGCGTATCATCGGGTTGCCCGGTGACCGCGTCCAGATGAAAGGCGGAATTGTTTTCATCAATGGACAGGCGGTGCCGCGCGATGCCGAGGGTACCATCGTGTCGAATTATAGTTTGGACCGTGGCGAATTCCCCGTTTTCGGCGAAGTACTGGACAATGGGGTTCACTATCGGACCTTGGACCAATCGCCAAACTCGCCGGGCGACAATACGAGCGAGTATTCAGTGCCTGAAGGCTATTATTTCGTCTTGGGTGACAATCGCGACAATTCCAACGATAGCCGCTTCGATATCGGCCTTGTGCCTGAGGCGAATATTTACGGCAAGTTTTGGCTGGTATTTCGCTCCGAAGAAGGGTGGTCCTTCGTGCATTAGATGGCTGCGGCTGGAAAGGGTGGGGACTGGCAGTTTCAAATGTTTCCTTGAACCCCAGGGGCGACAGGTGTTAGCTGCACCGCACAATTTTTGGAATTCTGCATGAAATTGCCCCCGCGTGATACTTATGAAGCCCTCTATCGCGACTTTCGTTGGGAGATTCCGGCGAAATTCAACATAGGACATGCTGTTTGCGATGCCTGGACCGAGCGCGAGCCCGATCGGGTCTGCCTCCAGCACTTCAATCCCGACGGCAATCACTTTTCCATGACCTATGGCGAGTTGCGGGATCGTTCCGCTTCTCTTGCCAATGCGCTTGTCGCTCTCGGCGTGCGTCGCGGAGATCGGGTGGCGTTGTTGCTGCCGCAGAGCTTCGAGACTGTCGTGGCGCATGTGGCGATCTACAAGATGGGAGCGATCGCGCTGCCGCTGGCATTGCTGTTCGGTGCCGAGGCGCTCGAATACCGACTGCAGGCGTCGGGAGCGTCGGGAATCGTCACCAACCGGTTCGGCCTCGAGCGGCTGCGCCCGATCAGGGACCGACTGCCCGAGCTGACGCAGGTGATCAGCATCGACGGCGCGGAAGAGGGCGTCGCCGGCTTTGCCGATCTGGTGGTGGCGCATCCGCCGCTGTTTGAAGTGGCGGAGACCGGTCCGGACGATCCGGCTTTGATGATCTTCACTTCGGGCACTACCGGGCCGCCCAAGGGCGCGTTGCACGGCCACCGCGTCCTGCCGGGCCATATTCCTGGCATGCAGTTTGCCCATGAAGGCTTTCCGCAGGCCGGCGACCGGCTCTGGACGCCGTCGGACTGGGCCTGGGCGGGCGGCCTTCTCAATGCGCTGCTGCCGAGCCTGATGCTCGGTGTTCCCGTCGTGTCGTCTCCAGCGCAGAAGTTCGATCCGCACACGGCCTTCCGCATCATGGCCGAAATGGAGGTGCGCAATGCCTTCATCCCGCCGACGGCGCTGCGGCTGTTGAAGGCCGTCGACAATCCGCGGGCGCGCTATGACCTCAAGCTCCGCACGATCGGTTCGGCCGGCGAGGCGCTCGGCCGCGAGACTTTCGAATGGGCGCGGTCGGCGCTTGGCGTCAGCGTCAACGAATTCTTCGGCCAGACGGAGTGCAATTTCGTGCTCTCCTCCAGCGCCGCCTTTGGCGTCAGTCGCGGCGGCGCGACGGGCAAGCCGGTGCCGGGTCATCAGGTCGCGATCGTCGATGCCGATGGTGTCGAGGTTCCTGTGGGCGAGAGCGGGCAGATCGCAATCAAGCGGCCCGACCCGGTGATGTTTCTCGGCTATTGGCAGAACGAGGCGGCGACCGAAGCAAAATTTGCCAATGACTGGCTGCTGACCGGCGATATCGGCCGGCAGGATGCGGATGGCTATATTTCCTTTGTCGGCCGCGACGACGACGTCATCACCTCGTCGGGCTATCGCATCGGCCCGAGCGAGATCGAGGATTGCCTCGGCGGCCATCCCGCGGTGCAGCTGGCCGCGGCGGTGGGCAAGCCGGATGCGATCAGGACGGAAATCGTCAAGGCCTATGTCGTGCTGGTGCCCGGTCGTGACCCGAGCGAAGCATTGGCCGTCGAAATCCGCGAATGGGTGAAGACCCGGCTTTCCATGCACGAATATCCGCGCGAGATCGAATTCGTCGATGCGTTGCCGCTGACGACCTCGGGCAAGGTGATCCGCCGCCTGCTGCGTGAACGGGCGATTGCCGAGGGTCTAGGGTCTAGCGCTTCGTAAGCGACAGGATCTTTTCGCGCAGCAGCTTCGCCATGTTGCGGGTGCTGCGATACATGTGCAGCTGCGTGGTCACCTGGCGGACGTCGCGGTCGCCGTTCGGCGTCAGGCCGATGATGAGCGTGCCCATATCCTCGCGTTCATGCCAGAAACGGCTCATGATCGGATGATCCGGCACGGCGCAGGAATCGGAGCGGACGACGTTGGCGTCGTCGAGATGCCATTCCGTCAGTTCGCCCATCAGCAGCTTGCCCGGCGAATAGCGGGCATAGGCTTCGTCATAGGCCGTTTTCCAGGTATAGGCCTCGCCACCCATGACAAGCACGATCATCGAGGCGATGACCTTGCCGTTGACATCGATGGAGTGGATACGCACCGCGTCGATGGCTGCAAGGTTGGAAATCGCCTCACGGGCGAAGGCGGCATGATGGCGATCGGTGACGAGCGCCGAACGCTTCTTGCCCTTCCAGCCGCTTGCTTCCAGCGCCAGGAATTCTTCCATGCGCATGTGAACATCGCGAGGCTGACGCGCGACGCTGTAAGTCACCTCGCCCTGGCTTTCCAGCAGCCGCCATTGCCGGCGCATTTCGCGCAAGTGCGCGTTGGAGATCGTCCGCTTGAGATAGGTCAGCGCGTCGTCGTTGCTCTGAAGCATCGGGCGCTGGAACGGGTTGGCGACGGCAATCGGCAGGTTCCGCCCGATGGCGATGACCTTGGCCATCTGAACGAAATGGCCGTTGAGGCGGACGTCCGGCAGCACGAGCGTGGTCGGCAGGTGCAGTTCCGGTCGGGAGAGCGCTTCGAAGAGATTGTCGAGCGTTTCGCCGGCATCCTCGGCGTCGAGCAGCGGCGTGCCGAGCGGGCCGAAGGAGTTCGACCAGACGCGGATGATCGAAGGGCCGATCGCAAAGCCCGGCTTGTCGACGGTGAAGGGCATCAGCAGGCGCATGCGGCTGCGGGTGCTGTTGATGTCGCGCATCAGCGCCAGACGCACCTGGCGATCCTCGAGCCGAGGCATGGCGGGCGCCAGGAAGCGGCCGGAAAAGAAGACATTCGGCTCCATGGCGCGATTGGACAGGAAGTCCAGCTCGTCCTGCAGCTCATAGCCAAGCTTGCCGGGATAGAGGCAGAGTTCGCGGCCGGTGCGGCCGACCTCGACCCGGGCTTCGGCTTTGGGCGTTTCGAAGTGCAGCGCCGCGAGCGTATGCGTCAGGGCGTTCACTTGGCTGTCGGTGGTTTCGGTGTAGGGAGGACGTGCCATGATCAGAAGGCCCTCGTTGCCGCGGGCGCCGCCGGGCGTCGCATAAGGGCGAATAGAGTGATGCCGAGCGCTCGGCGGACGGCGATGTGCAGGAGCAGGGCCTCGATCGCCATGGCGGTTGCGCCGGCAATGGCCGCTCCTTCGATGCCGAGATGCGGAATGAGGGCGACGTTCAGGCCGATATTGACGACGAGGGTAGCCGCGTAGAGATAGACGCAGAGCATCTGCTTGTCCGCCATGGTCAGGAGCACTTCGGCGGGACCGACCAGCGCTCTTGCAAGAATACCGGCAAGCAGGATCGCCATCACGATCTGGCCCTCGACGAAGGCCGCGCCGAACAACGAGAGCAGAAGTTGCCCCGCCGCCAGCAACACGAGGCCGAGGGCAAGCGCCGGAAAGAAGGACCAGCGTGTCGCTTCGGTCGCAAAGGCTGCGAGCTTGCTTCGATCGCCTTCCGCCAGGATGGCGGCGAAGCGCGGGCCGATGGCTGCCCTCACGGCGAAGGAGACGAAGAGCACCAGAGCCATCGTCTTGGCGGCGGCGAAATAGACGGCGACCTCATCCGGATCGAGGAAAATGCCGACGACGACGACGTCCGAATTGGTGAGCAGATAACCCACGCCTTCGACCAGGAAGATCGGCAGGGCAACGGCCGTCCAGGCGTTGAATTCGATAGCTTTCGGGCCGCTCGGATAATGGCGGCGCAGGCGGAGCGTCACCGCGAGATATTGCAGCAGGACGCTGGTGAAGGCGCCGGCGAGGGCCGAGGCCATGGCTGTGACGGCATCGCGCGGTGCGCCGGCGAGGATTGCAGCCACCATGAAGAGCAATATCAGCGTCGGGCGGATCAGGAAGGTCGGGCTCAAGGCCATGATCGGCCAGTGCTTGGCGCGAGCCGTGCCGTCCAGAACATCCCCCAGCGAAATCATCGGCACCGCAATTAGGCCAAGGAAGATCGGCATGACATAATAGTGCTCGACCATGTCGCGGAAGATGAAGAGCAGCAGTGCTCCGATCAGCGCCAATGTGCCCGAGACGGCAACCACGAACAGGCGCGCCGTGGCGTTCAAGCCGCGAATGGCATCATGATTGCCGCTGGCGTCATACTGCGGCAGGAAGCGGATGATGGCGGTCGGGAAGCCGAGGCAGGCGAGATTGCCGAAGAGGATCATCAGCACCCAGACGAAAACGAAGACGCCGTAATCGAACCGACCTATCAGGCGGGCAAGGATGATCTGCGAGAGAAAGGCGAGAGCAGCGCCTGCGACGCGGATCATGAAGGCCGTGAGCGCCATGCGCTGTGAGGCAGCTTTCTCGTCCTGACCGGTAAGAAGGGTGCCGATCTTGCGCAGATATGGCGATAGCGTGGCCCGCAATGCGGACGGCAACATTTTCTCCGCTGTTTGAAAGACCGCCATGATCGATACGCAATACTTTAAGTATGATCCCAACCTTGCGATAGTCTTGGCAGAGGAGAGTTAAGAATCGGTTCTTTCGATACCTAAAAGTGTGGGTTACGGATGCGACCGGTTGTCCGTTGAAGCGGCGCAAAAGCAACCACTGGGTGCGACGGGCTCGCGGCCATTCCGGGCGAAGAACGAATGCAGGAAACGGGTGGCGGATACCGGGCTGGCTTGTAGGGTAGATCGGCTGCCGGAGGAGGGTTTCATGCTCACGCTTTACGATTATCTGCCGTCACAGAACGGCTGGAAGGCCAGGGTTCTGTTCGGGTTGCTTGATATTCCGTACCGGACCCGCCTGGTGTCCATCTTCGAAGGCGAGGGGCGCACGGATGCCTTTCTCGATCTCAATCCGGCAGGCGGAATCCCTGTCCTCGAATTGGAGGATGGACGCACTATCGCCGAATCCAACGCAATCCTCGCCTATGTCGCCGAAGGCACGCGGTTTCTTCCGACGGATCGCTATCGCCGCGCCAAGGTCATGCAGTGGTTGTTCTTCGAGCAGTATCATGTCGAGCCCATCATCGGCACGCTGCGCTTCTGGACGCTGACGGGGCGGCTCGGGCTCAATGCCGTCATGGCCGAAGCCAAGCGCGCGGCCGGTCTTCGTGCCCTTGCCGCGCTGGAGCGCGGGTTGAAGAACACGCCGTTCCTCGTCGGCGAGGAGTTTTCGATCGCGGATATCGCCGTTTACGCCTACGCCCATGGAGCGGCGGATTGCGGCTTTGCTCTTGCCGATTATCCGGCGGTCACCGCTTGGTTCGATCGCGTGCTTGACGTCATCGGGCCTGGCCACCCGATCCATCTCTACAGCGAAGATCCGCATACCGCCGTCTGAGTGTGTCCGGAGTTTCCATCGATATCCACATCGGGCGGCGTTCTAGGCTCCTACAGACAAAAAATGCCGCCAAACGGCGGCATCTTGTTCATCGTGCTATCGACTTGCGAGGCTTAGACGACTTCGCTGCTTTCGAAGGCGCCGTGGCAGTGCTTGTACTTCTTGCCCGAGCCGCAGGGGCAAGCCTCGTTGCGGCCGATGCGGCCCCAGGTGGCCGGGTTGCGCGGGTCGCGGCTTTCCGGGGACACGAAGCTTTCTCCGGCAATGTTGAGAGGCGCGAATTCGTCTTGACCCGTGGTGGCGTCGATATGACGGCCCTGCATCGGCGGCGTTTCAGGCTCGACCGGCTGCTGCACGAGTTCGACGCGCGAGAGCTGGGCGGTGACGGCCTGGCGAAGATTGTTCAGCAGCGACTGGAACAGCTCGAAAGCCTCGGCCTTGTATTCCTGCAGCGGATCGCGCTGGGCGTAGCCGCGGAAGCCGATGACCGAACGCAGGTGGTCGAGGTTGACGATGTGCTCGCGCCAGAGATTGTCCAGCGTCTGCAGCACGATGGAGCGCTCGACATAGGTCATGATCTCGGGGCCGAAACGCTCGGCCTTCTCGGCTGCTGCCTTTTCGGCCGCTTCCATCAGGCGGGCGCGGATGTCGTCTTCGGCGATGCCTTCTTCCTTGACCCAGTCATGCACCGGCATGTCGAGATCGAAGTAGTTGGCGACACCAGTCTTCAGGCCGTCGGCATCCCATTGTTCGGCATAGGCGCGTTCGGGGATATGCTTGGTGACGAGATCCTCGATGACGTCGTGGCGCATATCGCCGACGAATTCGGAGAGGTCCTTTGATTCCATCAGCTCGACGCGCTGGTCGAAGATGACCTTGCGCTGATCATTCAGCACGTCGTCATATTTCAGAACGTTCTTGCGGATGTCGAAGTTGCGGGCTTCGACCTTCTTCTGCGCACGTTCCACCGCCTTGTTGATCCAGGGATGGACGATGGCCTCGCCTTCCTTGAGGCCAAGCTTCTGCAGCATGCCGTCCATGCGGTCTGAGCCGAAGATACGCATCAGGTCGTCCTGGAGCGACAGATAGAATTTCGAGCGGCCGGGGTCGCCCTGGCGGCCTGAACGGCCGCGCAGCTGGTTGTCGATACGGCGGCTTTCGTGGCGCTCGGATGCGATGACGTAAAGTCCGCCGGCGGTGATCGATTGCTGCTTGAGCTGCTTGATCTCCTCGGCGATGCGGGCGATCGCAGCGTCGCGCTCCGTACCGGGCTCGACTTCGTGCAGATCGCGTTCGACGCGCATTTCGAGGTTGCCGCCGAGCTGGATGTCGGTACCGCGGCCAGCCATGTTGGTGGCGATCGTCACGGCGCCGGGAACGCCGGCCTGGGCGACGATGTAGGCTTCCTGCTCGTGGTAGCGGGCGTTCAGAACCTGGAAATTGGTGAAGCCCCGCTTGCGCATGAGATCGGCGAGAAGTTCGGACTTCTCGATCGACGTCGTGCCGACCAGCACGGGCTGGCCGCGCTTGTGCGCGTCGAGAATCTCGGTGATGATGGCGTTATACTTCTCGGCATGCGTACGATAGACCTCGTCGTCCTCGTCGATACGCTGGATCGGCAGGTTGGTCGGCACTTCGATCACGTCGAGGCCGTAGATGTTGCCGAATTCTTCCGCTTCCGTCGATGCCGTACCGGTCATGCCCGCGAGCTTCTCGTACATGCGGAAATAGTTCTGGAAGGTGATCTGCGCCAGGGTCTGGTTTTCCGGCTGGATCTGCACCCGTTCCTTGGCTTCAAGCGCCTGGTGCTGGCCGTCCGAATAGCGGCGGCCCGGCATCATGCGGCCGGTAAATTCGTCGATGATGACGACTTCGTCGTTGCGGACGATATAGTCCTTGTCGCGCTGGAAGAGTTTGTGAGCCTTCAATGCGTTGTTGACGTGGTGGACGATCGCGACGTTCTCGATGTCGTAAAGCGATTCACCCTTCAACAGGCCGGCTTCGTTCAGCATGTTTTCCAGCTTCTCGGTGCCCTCTTCGGAGAAGTTGGCCGAGCGCTGCTTTTCATCGATTTCGTAGTCTTCCTTCGCCAGGCGGGGAATGAAGGCGTCGATGGTGATATAGAGATCGGAACGGTCGTCGAGCGGACCGGAGATGATCAGCGGCGTGCGCGCTTCGTCGACGAGGATCGAGTCCACTTCATCGACGATCGCGAAACTGTGGCCGCGCTGAACCATCTGGGCGCGTTCATATTTCATGTTGTCGCGCAGGTAGTCGAAGCCAAGTTCGTTGTTGGTGCCGTAGGTGATGTCGCAGGCATAGGCGTCGTGCCGCTGTTCGTCCGACAGTCCGTGGATAATGACACCCGTCGTCAGGCCGAGGAAGCTGTACAGGCGGCCCATGGTACCGCTGTCGCGCTGCGCCAGGTAGTCGTTGACCGTGACGACATGCACGCCCTTGCCGGCCAGCGCGTTCAGATAGACCGGCAGCGTTGCGACGAGGGTCTTGCCTTCGCCGGTCTTCATTTCAGCGATGGCGTTGGAATGAAGGATCATGCCGCCGACGAGCTGCACGTCAAAAGGTCGCATGCCGAGAACGCGGCGCGACGCTTCACGGGCGACCGCAAAGGCTGGCACAAGAAGATCGTCCAGCGTCTTGCCGTCGGCGAGCTGCTGGCGGAACTCAACCGTCTTGGCGGCCAGGGCTTCATCGGACAGCGCGCGCATCTCTTGCTCGAGCGCGTTGATTGCGGCTACTTGCGGCTGGAACGATTTGACCCGGCGGTCGTTGGACGAGCCGAACAACTTGCGGGCAATTCCACCTAGGCTGACCATGTGACTGGTCCTTTCTGAGATTTCATCCTGCCGTTTCCTGCCTTATCCATTCCCAAAAAAACGGGAGTATAGCACAAAACGGCCGGAAACTGTTCTGGACGCGAGGTTGCGTGACAGATAAGAGGGGGGTCGATTGATGTCAACGGGATTTGGCCGATACACAAAGGCCACATTCTCCTGCTGAAGGCTTTTTTACGCCGGATTCACGTCTTCGAGCCGGTCGAGACCACCGAAGGGTTATTTTATGTTGAAGTATAACAAACTTGCTGCGGTTGCTTTCGCAACAATCGTTACCTTCCAGGCTCCGGTCTTCGCGGCCGATGCCAAGGACCCCGTCGTCGCCAAGGTCGGCGATGTCGAAATCCATCAATCCGAACTCGATCTGGCGATCGCCAATCTCGATCCGCAGCTCGGCCAGCTTCCGGACGACCAGAAGAAGGTGGCGGCACTTTCCGCATCGATCGACGTGAAGCTGCTGTCGCAGCAGGCCGCCGCCGAGAAGCTCGACCAGACGCCGGATTTCCAGGCTCACATGGCCTATCTGCGTGACCGCGAGCTGCACAACGCCTTCTTCAAGGCTCACGTTGCCGACAAGATCACGGATGACGAGGTCAAGGCCCGCTACGACAAGGAAGTCGCAGCGCTTCCGAAGCAGGAAGAGGTTCACGCTCGCCACATCCTGGTAAAGACCGAGGACGAAGCCAAGGCTGTTATCAAGGAACTCGATGCGGGCAAGGATTTCGCCGCACTCGCCAAGGAAAAGTCGACCGACCCGAACAAGGCGGACGGCGGCGATCTCGGCTATTTCGGCCATGGCCGCATGGTCAAGGAATTCGAAGACGCGGCTTTCGCGCTTCCGGTCGGCACCTACACCAAGACGCCGGTCAAGACCGATTTCGGCTGGCACGTCATCAAGGTCGAAGACAAGCGCAATGCTCCTCCTCCGCCGTTCGACCAGGTCAAGGACCAGGTTCGTCAGCTCGTCATGCGCGACAAGTATCTTGAGCTCCTGAACAAGGCCAAGACGGACACCAAGGTCGTCATCAACGACCCGGCGCTCAGCAAGGCCTACGACGATGCGCAGAAGCAGCAGGACGCGGCACCGGCCGATGACGCCATCGCTCCTGCCGATGGTGCGGCAGCGCCCGACGCTCAGCCGCAGCAGTAAGAAGTCGCAAGCAGAATCATCAGGGCCCGGGTTTTCCGGGCCTTTCACTGGAGCCGGATGATTTTAGGTCGTATCGACCTAAAATCTGAATCCGCTCCAGAATCAAAGAAGCAGAGCATGATGCCGAAAGCCGCCTACGCTTTTCGGCATCATGCTCGTCTAGGTGGGTCTCATGTCCGGTTCCGTCTCTCCGCTCGCTCCCAAATCTTTCGTCTCCATGCCGGCTTTGCGCGGCGTGCGTATGACCACGGCATCCGCCGGCATCAAGTACAAGAACCGGACCGACGTCCTGCTGATGGTCTTCGACAAGCCGGCGGCCGTTGCCGGCGTCTTCACGCGTTCGAAGTGCCCTTCGGCTCCCGTCGACTTTTGCCGTCAGAATCTGGCGCATGGCAGTGCGCGCGCCGTCGTCGTCAATTCCGGCAACGCCAATGCCTTCACCGGCTTGAAGGGCCGTCAGGCGACGGAACTGACCGCCAAGTCGGCGGCTGCGGCCGTTGGCTGTGGTGAGAATGAAGTCTATCTCGCCTCGACCGGCGTCATCGGCGAGCCGCTCGATGCCACCAAGTTTGCCGGCGTGCTCGACACGATGGCCAAGGATGCCGTCAACGATTTCTGGTTCGAAGCCGCCAAGGCGATCATGACCACGGATACCTATCCGAAGGTCGCGACCCGCACCGCCGAGATTGGCGGCGTCAAGGTTACCATCAACGGCATTGCCAAGGGTGCGGGCATGATCGCACCCGACATGGCGACGATGCTTTCCTTCGTCGTCACCGATGCCGATATCTCGTCTGCCGCTCTGCAGTCGCTGCTTTCCGAAGGCGTCGGCCCGAGCTTCAATTCGATGACTGTCGATAGCGACACGTCGACCTCGGACACACTGATGCTGTTTGCCACCGGCGCCGCTGCTGCTGACGGGCAAGCGCATATCGATCGCGCCGACGATCCGAAGCTTGCCGCTTTCCGCGCAGCACTTAACGAGCTGCTGAAGGATCTCGCCATTCAGGTCGTTCGCGACGGCGAAGGCGCCACCAAGATGCTCGAAATCACCGTCACCGGTGCCGAAAGCGACGCGGCTGCCAAGCGCATCGCGCTTTCGATCGCCAATTCGCCGCTGGTGAAGACTGCGGCGGCGGGCGAAGACGCCAATTGGGGCCGTGTGGTGATGGCAGTCGGCAAGGCCGGCGAAATGGCCGATCGCGACAAGCTCGCCATCTGGTTCGGCGATGTCCGCGTTGCCGTCAACGGCGAGCGCGACGCCTCCTATTCGGAGGACGCCGCCTCGAACGTGATGAAACGGCAGGATATTCCGGTGAAGGTCGATCTCGGCCTTGGCCAAGGCCGTGCAACGGTATGGACCTGTGACCTCACCAAGGAATATGTTGCCATCAATGGCGACTATCGGAGCTGATATCCAACTGATGCATGCGCAGTCCACGATAAACAAGCTGCCCCTAGTGCGCAGGCTCGAAGCCGTTGGCTTCCGGGCCTGGCCCGCCTCGTCGGTGCAATATGATGGCAGCTGGCAGATCCGGCTAACGGCGGGTCATCCGTCGAAGCGGCTGAATTCGGTCGTGCCGCTCGATCCCTCCGATCATCGCGATCTCGAAATCCGCCTGACGAAGGCGCAGCGCAAGTTCGAGGCCTATGGCAGGCCGATGGTGGTGCGCGAGACGCCGCTCGCCTCGCGGAAGCTCATCGATCTTCTGCGCGAGCGCGGCTGGACGTGCTTCGACGAGACGATCGTCATGACCGCCGATCTCATCGATCTTGAGTTGCCGGATATGCTGGATCACCTGCCGAGCCATGATGTCGGCCGCTTTGTGGATGCCAGCCTTGTCGTCGAAGGGGCCGATCCGGCTTTGAAGCCGGCACTGGCCGAAGTGGTCAGCAGCATCAAGCCACCCTCCGGTCTCTTCGTGATCGAGAATGACGATGCCGGGCCTGTGGCGACGACGCTATGCGTTCAGGACAATGATCTTGCCGGGGTGATGTCGGTTGCGGTTTCGGCGCAGCATCGGCGCAAAGGGTTGGGTGCGGAAATCTTGACCTCGGCATTGCGCTGGGCGCGGATGCGCAGCGCCAAGATGGCCTGGCTCCAGGTCAATGCCACCAATGCGCCCGCTCTGACGCTTTATGCCCGTTTCGGCTTCCGCGAGGCGTATCGCTATTGCTATTGGCAGCCGCCGGGGGCTGCATGAGCGAAGCTGGCCGCAAGATCGTCCTCGTCGCAGCCTGCGCGCTGATCGATGCCGATGGCCGCATTCTTCTGGCGCAACGGCCTGAAGGCAAGTCGCTTGCCGGCCTCTGGGAATTTCCCGGCGGCAAAGTCGAAGCTGGCGAAACGCCGGAGGAGACATTGGTGCGCGAGCTTGAGGAAGAGCTCGGCATCCAGACGAAGGTCGCCTGTCTCGCGCCGCTGACCTTTGCCAGCCATACTTATGAAACCTTCCATCTGCTGATGCCGCTTTATATCTGCCGGCGCTATGAAGGAATCCCGCATGGTCGGGAAGGGCAGGCGATCAAATGGGTGCGGCCGCAGGCGCTGCGCGACTACCCGATGCCGCCGGCCGACGAGCCGCTGATCCCGTTCCTGCAGGATTTGCTTTAGCGCCAGCAGTCGTTCCAGCTGCTGACGACTACGCTCCTTGTCGGGGCGCGTCTCGTCTCAGATATCTTTAAATCGGAAGTTCGACTTGGTGAGCTGATCGAGGCTGTTCGCCTCCGAGGCTCTAGGCGTGTGCTCCGACTTCGCGATTTTTCGGACCAGCTCGGTCAGCAACTCGGTCTGTCTGGCCGAGTTTCTGGTCATTGTTTCCAGATGCTGAAGCATCAAGCCGAAGGCACTGATCAAGGCTCCAGCCAAGATAATACCGAATACAGGCGGAAAGTCGGAGATCAACGGGTTGTTGCGGCCGACCACGATAACAACGACGAGAATGAGCAAACCTACAGCGATGATAAAGCTGCCGGCTATCTTCAGAAGTGTTGCCATGTCGTCTCGCGAAATTGGAGTTCATTAGGTCCGCTGATCTATGGATATAGTATATGCAATTTTAAATTGCAAATCCGTCAGGACTCTTTCTTATGGCTGCGCTTTGGAGGCGAGTTTTGATGTGCGGCGACGAAAACGGATTTTTGTAAATCTTGCCGTATCCGATCGGTGCGTCCAACGACGACACATGGCAAGTATGGTTAACGAGAATTAGCCATTTGAAATCAGTCCGATAGTCCGAATCACGCACTGTCCCGGAATTTTACGTCTCATTAATTTGCATGTGGATATTAAGGGATCGTTTATGACCTTCTGGCATTCAATGCTCTCAATCAAGCGGGTTGTTGGGTGCGTTAAAGAAGGCTTGACATAATGGACGACGATTTCTGGAAAGCTGTTCAAGAAAAAGAGCAGTCCTATTCCACGTCGCGCAGGACGGGCGCGTTGAATATCGCTTTGCTGTTCGGCACGGCGGCGGTCGCGCTTTCGCTTATTCTCACGCCGATGCTCTCCGACAAATCGAAGTCTCGCGTGCTTGCAAGTGCGCCTGATATTGACAATATGACTACCGGGTCGATCCCGCAGACCGAAAACGGCAAGCGGTATACGATCCGTCGTAGCGTGCTGCAGCATGATGAGCCGGGTTCGGTCTGCATCGTTCAGGGTTATGGCGCTGACAGTGGCTGCCAGTAGTGCATGAGCATAGCCTACCGGATGCCATGACGAGCATCGGATTCACGAGATGTTGATGTCCAATGCTGGGGCTAGGAGCTTTGAGCGTATGCGTTCCGTACGGCGTTTTTTCAATGACAAGACCGGTGCCACGGTCATCGAATACGGTCTCATCGCCGCCTTGATGTCGGCTGCGATCATCAGCGGCCTCGGCGCCTTCGGCGGCAGCCTGACGGGCACGTTCAACGCGCTGACCAACACGATCCAGAATTCGCCCGCGCAGAATTGACCTGGTCGATGGAGCGGACCGGACTTGTCCGTTCCATTTCCTTGCCTCTACGCAATGTTGGGCGCAAAACCGCCGCGCACTTTTCCCGGAAGTGCTCTATTGCTTCAGCTTGTGCTCTTCGACCTTGAGCGCATCGGCGAGCCGCGCCTTGGCCGAACCCGGCTGCAATGGTTTTTGCTGGCTTTCGTGCGGCGTCCAGCCAGATACGTAGATGATCGAGAATGTCGCCCTGATCCGTCCGTCCGGATCGGAATAGCGTTCGGCATAAAGTTCCGCCGCGCGCAGGAAGAAGGCACGCGTCAGCGGCTTGCGGCTACGGTCGACGAGCGGATTGGCCATGCCCATGGCGCGCAGGTCGCGCATCAGGGCAAACAGATTGTCATAGCGTACCGTATAGGTTTCGGCATCGATGACGGGCAGGGTAAAGCCCGCGCGTTGCAGGAGGCCGCCGACATCGCGCACGTCGGCAAAGGGGATGACGCGCGGGCTGGCGCCGCCGGTCAGCTCGATTTCCGTTGCGAGCAGCACATCGCGCAGTTCCTGCAGGGTTCCGGAGCCGGGAATTGCCGCGAGGAAGAGGCCGTCGGCCTTGAGCGCGCGACGGATCTGGATGAAGAGGCCGGGCGTGTCGTTGGTGACATGCAGGCTGAGCGGCGAGAGCACGAGATTGACCGATTCCGCCTGCAGCGGCAGCTCCTCC
The DNA here is from genome assembly GCF_044769665.1 of Rhizobium sp. NPDC090279. Lineage (NCBI taxonomy): Bacteria > Pseudomonadati > Pseudomonadota > Alphaproteobacteria > Hyphomicrobiales > Rhizobiaceae > Rhizobium > Rhizobium sp. NPDC090279. Next base: position 32,012 of record NZ_JBIVYI010000018.1, read on the forward strand.
GGCGACGCTGCGATAAGGGTCTCGCCGGGGGCGGCAAAGCCCATCTCGCTTTCGACCCTTTTCAAGTGGCCGATCTTGCCGGTTGCCAGAGCCAGACGCGCGGCGATGCCCGTCGCGCCATGCAGCTCGACCGCCTCATCGAAATGGCGTTCGGTGACGCCAAGCCGTTCGGCCAGCTCGCCGGCGGCAATATCGAGCAGGAAGGCCGCTTTGGGATCGCCTTGTCTCAGCGCCCGGCGCTTGCGGGCTGAAAGCAGCGATTGGTCGAACACGATTTCCATGACGGTTTCCTGCTATCTCATCAATTCAGCGAGGCGTGGCGGGCACGCGCGTTTTCCCTTCGCAAAGCCTGCGGGAAAAAGCTAGAGCCGTTCAGCGTTGCGAGAAGCGCTGAACTATTCTCCAGCCTTTTACTCTCACGCAATTCCGGACGGAAAACCGCTATACACTTTTCCTGGAATTGCTAGTCTCAATCATATGGGGATGATGGGACGCGAAATCAGCTTGTCTATGCTGGGTGCCGGGCTGAAAAGGCCCTGGGTCGCGCTCGCCGATCTCGTCTATCCGCCGGCCTGCCCGGGCTGCGGGGTTTCGGTCGGAGCGCATCGGGGGCTTTGCCCGACATGCTGGTCTGGCATTCGGTTCATCGAGCGGCCCTATTGCGAGGTTCTGGGAAGCCCGTTTTCCCATGATCTCGGCGCCGGCATTCTGTGTGCCGAAGCGATCGCTGATCCGCCCGTTTTCGACCGTTTGCGTTCGGCCGCCATTCACGACGGTATCGTGCGGGATCTCGTCCTCAGCCTGAAATATCGCGATCGCACCGACCTGGCGCCGATGATGGCCGGCTGGATGCTGCGTGCCAGCGACGGCATGGTCGCAGCCTGCGATGCAATCATTCCGGTGCCGCTGCACCGGGCGCGGCTGTTTTCGCGCAAGTATAACCAGGCGGCCGAACTCGCCCGCCACATCGCCCGCCTTTCGGGCAAGCCGCTGCTCGCCGCGACGCTCCTGCGCATCAAGCGCACGAGCCGGCAGGTCGGTCTCGGCGCCAAGGCGCGGCAGGACAACGTGCGTGGGGCGTTCGCGCTTTCCGAGCAGCGGGCCGCGGATGTTTTCGGCCGGCGCATCGTGTTGGTCGATGACGTCTATACCACGGGTGCGACGGTTGCCGCGGCCACGCGCGCCCTGAAGAAAGCCGGTGCTGCCGATGTCACGGTTTTGACCTTTGCAAGGGTCGTCGGCCATCTTATATGACGATTAACGTCAGTTTTCCGGAGTGGATCATGGCATCCGTCGTTATTTATACGCGTGAGTTCTGCGGCTATTGCGCCCGTGCGAAATCCCTACTCGAATCCAAGGGTGTCGACTACGTCGAGCACAATGCGACCTATTCGCCTGACATGCGGCAGGAGATGATCGCCAAGGCGAACGGCGCTTCGACCTTTCCGCAGATCTTCATCAACGGCGAGCATGTCGGCGGCTGCGACGATATCCATGCACTGGACCGAGCCGGCAAGCTCGACCCGATGCTGGCTGCCTGACCTGTCTTTGAGAGGGAAAAACCGATGAGCTTCAAGGCTGCCGCCATCCAGATGTGTTCCGGCGTCGATCCGGTGAAGAACGCGGCCGACATGGCACGCCTGGTGCGCGATGCCGCCGCGCAGGGTGCCATCTATGTGCAGACGCCTGAAATGACGGGCGCGGTGCAGAAGGATCGTCCCAGCCTGCGCGCCGTGCTGCGCGACGAGTCGGGCGACATCATCGTCAAGACGGCCTCCGAGCTGGCAAAGGAACTTGGTATCTACCTGCATATCGGCTCGACGGCCATTGCGCTCGATGACGGCAAGATCGCCAATCGCGGCTTCCTCTTCGGTCCCGATGGCAAGCTCATCAATCGCTATGACAAGATCCATATGTTCGACGTCGATCTCGACAATGGCGAGAGCTGGCGCGAGAGCGCCGCCTACCGGCCCGGATCGGAGGCGCGCATTGCGTCGCTGCCCTTTGCCGAGCTCGGTTTTTCCATCTGCTACGATGTGCGCTTTCCGCAGCTCTTCCGCGCTCAGGCCGTTGCCGGCGCCGAAGTAATGACGGTGCCTGCCGCCTTCACAAAGCAGACCGGCGAGGCGCATTGGGAAATCCTGCTACGCGCCCGCGCCATCGAAAACGGCATGTTCGTCATTGCCGCCGCCCAGGCCGGCAAGCATGAGGACGGCCGCGAGACCTTCGGTCATTCGATGATCATCGATCCCTGGGGCAAGGTGCTGGCATCGGCCGGCGGCATGGGCGAGGCTGTTGTCATCGCCGAGATCGATATCGCGGCGGTGAAGTCAGCCCATGACAAAATTCCAAACCTGAAGAATGCGCGTGAATTTTCGCTGGAGAAGATCGCGTCGCCGGCGGCTGGAGGCGTCGCTGCTTGATCCGTTATTCGCTGAGCTGTGACAATGCCCATGAATTCGAGGGCTGGTTTTCGGAAAGTGCCGATTTCGATCGCCAGGTCGAAAGCGGTTTCCTCACCTGTCCCGTCTGCAATTCGGCTGCGATCTCCAAGCTGCTGATGGCGCCTTCCGTTTCGACGGCGCGCAAGAAGGATGAGATGCAGACGCTTGCCATGGACACGGCCCGCAAGGAAGTGATGGTCAAGCTCAAGGAAGCGGTCGAGGCCATCAAGGCCAATGCCGAGGATGTCGGCGTGAAATTTCCCGAGGAAGCGCGCAAGATCCATTACGGCGAGGCGGATGCACGCGGGATCATCGGCAAGGCGACGCCTGACGAGGCGCAGGCGCTCGTCGATGAAGGCATCGAGATCGCCGCTATCCCGGTGCTACCAGACGATATCAACTGATGTCGGCCAGAGCTGGCAAGCATCTCGCCATGTATAATTTCGGGCTGCATGTCGCGGCCTATGAAAGCCCTGAGGTCGAAGGGTTCCGGCTGCGCGAAGCGGCGAATTTCGCGGCGGCTTCACGTGCGCATGGTTTCATCGGCCGCTCTGGCTATGCAGGCGAGCCGGGCACTGTCTGTTGGGGCGAACAGGTCTTTCCGCGCTTCATCGAAGGCAGCGGCTTTCGGACGGCGCCGTCGTCGCTGTCGCTTTGGGCCGATATCGAATCGCTGATGGCATTCAGCTATAGCGGCGTGCATGCCGACGCGCTGAAACATGGGCGGCATTGGAATGTCAGGCAGAGCTGGCCGCCCTTGGTCCTCTGGTGGGTGGATGCCGGGGCTGTTCCGGAATGGCGAGATGGCGTCGAGCGGCTGGAACACCTTCACGATTGTGGCGCCAGCCCGGTCGCCTTCTCTTTCAAGCAGCCTTATGGGCCTGATGATCGGCCCAAGGAGATTGACCGCCTTCGCATCAAGGACATCGCAGCGCTGAATGCCGCAAAGCAAGGCGAGTTGCTGGCGCATGTCATGACATTGAAGGTTTGAGGGTGGTTTGCCTGATGGCGATCAGCTCAAACTCGCCCGCTTGGCCAGCAGCATGTAGTTGACGTCCATATCCTTCGAAAGATTCCAGCGGTCCTGCAGCGGCGAATAGAAGACGCCGGTGCGGGCGACGATGTCGAGGCCGCTTGCGGCAAGCGGCTTTTCGATCTCGTCCGGACGCACGAGCTTTTCATATTGATGAGTGCCGCGCGGCAGCCAGCGCAGGACGTTTTCCGCCGCGAAAATGGCAAGGGCCGCCGCCTTCATGGTGCGGTTGATGGTCGCAACGAACATCAGGCCGCCGGGACGCACCATCTTCGCGCATGTGGAGAGGAAAAACTCGACATCGGCGACATGCTCGACCACTTCCATGTTCAGCACGATATCAAAGGTCTCGCCGGCCTCGGCCAGTTGCTCGGCGGTGACGGCGCGATAGTCGACGGGAACGCCGGAAGCCCTGGCGTGCGTCGAGGCGATGCCGATATTCTTTTCGGATGGATCGGCACCGATGACAGAGGCGCCCATACGTGCCATCGGCTCCGAAAGCAGGCCGCCGCCACAGCCGATATCGAGTACGCGCAGGCCTTCCAGCGGCCGGCTGCTCCTGGGGTCGCGACCGAAGTTCTCGCTGGCATGATCGCGGATATAGGCAAGGCGCACCGGGTTGAACTTGTGCAACGGCTTGAACTTGCCGGTCGGGCTCCACCATTCGGCCGCCATGGCGGAGAAACGGTCCACTTCGCTCTGGTCGATCGTGCTCTTTGCCGTTTCGCTCATGGCTCACTCCGTGATTTGCGCCGTGCCGTGGTTCGGTCGGGCGCAAGCAACAATATTTCTCCCTGTGAAGTCGGACGATCGTTGAACGATGTCAAGGGCTGCGGTCGTCGATCAATTGTTGGGTATCCCGATTACGACGCGCAAATTGCGGTGCGGAGGTTGACATGGCGGTATCTTATGGCCGATCTATCGCCGGGCTGTGAAATGGACTTTCAAAACCGGGAGCGATTGCGATCGACCGGCGTGCAGAGGAGTTCCTCATGAGACCACTCCGTCTCGCGACGGCTATCGCCATTGGCTGGCTTGCGGCCAGCAATGCAAATGCCGGGGACGGCAAGGGGTTTCGCCTGATGATCGACGGGGTCATCGTCGGTATCAATCCCGGCGATGCGCTTGAAATCACCTTGAAGGATGGCCGCAAGGTCCCGGTGGAGCTGCAGCGCAGCGAAACGGTGACCTTCACCGGCGGCAAGTTCTCCTTCGATCATGACGGCAAGTTCACGGTCGCAAAGACGGATCTCGGCGACGGCGTGCAGCAATATGCGCTGATGACGCCGATCGGCACAGGCATCATCATCCAGGTCTATAAGGGTCTCAATCCCTCCAGCTATACCGATGTCGTACTGCAGCAGATGGTGCAGGAGAGCATTTCCGGCGGCGCGAAGATCAGCAAGCGGGCAACTGAGCGCACATTGCCGAGCGGTAGCGTGCTCAAGGGCGTGAAGGCCGAGACGACCACCGACGACGATGTCATGGAGTATGAGATCGTTGCGACCGGCCGGCCGGATGGCGGCGTGCTCATCGCGACCTTCCTCAACAAGGAAAACATACCCAAGGAAGGTGTGATTCTCGACAAGCTCTGGTCGACCTTAAAAGTTGACTTTTAAGGTTTAGTTTTTGACGCCTCCGGCGCTCGGTGCTATTGCACCTGCCCGACAAACTCGCTAAGAGACGGCCCCATTGAGATCACGCTTTCCCGGCTACCGAACCGGAAGGGCGATTTTGCATGTCGGGCTTTCCGCATTTCGGCCGCCCGGCGCAGGGTACTGGTAGAGGCACATGGCACGCATCGTGATGAAATTCGGCGGAACCTCCGTCGCGGATCTGGACCGTATCAAGAACGTCGCACGCCATGTGAAACGCGAGGTCGATGCCGGCCACGAAGTGGCAGTCGTCGTTTCCGCCATGTCCGGCAAGACCAACGAGCTGGTCGGCTGGGTCCAGAACATGCCCAAGGTCACCGGTGCCGATCATTCGATCTACGACGCACGCGAATATGATGCGGTCGTCGCTTCGGGCGAACAGGTGACATCCGGTCTTTTGGCGATCGCGCTGCAGGCCATGGGTATCAACGCCCGCTCCTGGCAGGGCTGGCAGATCCCGATCCGTACCGATAACGCGCATGGCGCCGCACGCATCCTGGAGATCGAGGGCGAGGACATCATTCGCCGCATGGGCGAAGGTCAGGTCGCCGTCATCGCCGGCTTCCAGGGGCTCGGCCCGGACAATCGCCTCTCGACGCTCGGCCGCGGCGGCTCCGACACGTCGGCGGTAGCGATCGCCGCTGCCGTCAAGGCCGACCGCTGCGACATCTACACCGACGTCGATGGCGTCTATACGACCGATCCGCGCATCGAGCCCAAGGCACGCCGCCTGAAGAAGATCGCCTTCGAGGAAATGCTCGAAATGGCCTCTCTCGGCGCCAAGGTGCTGCAGGTGCGCTCGGTCGAACTGGCCATGGTCTTTAAGGTTCGCACCTTCGTGCGCTCCTCTTTCGAAGATCCCGATGCTCCGGGCATGGGCGATCTGCTCAACCCGCCCGGAACGCTGATTTGTGACGAGGATGAAATCGTGGAACAGGAAGTAGTCACCGGCATTGCCTATGCCAAGGATGAGGCCCAGATCTCGCTGCGCCGTCTTGCCGACCGGCCGGGCGTTTCCGCCGCGATCTTCGGGCCGCTCGCCGAAAACCACATCAATGTCGACATGATCGTCCAGAATATTTCCGAGGACGGTTCCAAGACCGACATGACCTTCACGGTTCCCTCGGGCGACGTCGAGAAGGCACTGCGCGTCCTCGGCGAAAACAAGGAAAAGATCGGTTACGACGTCGTCCAGAGCGAATCAGGTCTGGTCAAGGTTTCGGTCATCGGCATCGGCATGCGCTCGCATGCGGGCGTGGCCGCGACCGCTTTCCGGGCACTTGCCGAAAAAGGCATCAACATCAAGGCCATTACGACGTCAGAAATCAAGATTTCCATCCTGATCGACGGTCCTTATGCAGAACTCGCAGTCAGGACTTTGCATTCCTGCTACGGTCTCGATAAGAGTTGATTCAGGACTGCTGACGACGGACCGTGACGGAGGCGAGTTTCGGCCGGCCCTGACGTGGGCAAGACAGGCATGACATCTTGATTCGGGAGCTAGTGGCGCAATGAGAGACCTATCCGGCGGTCCACGCGTTCTGCTCAAGCGGCTACGCGAGTTGATGGCGGAGCCGCTGGAGCCGCAGGAGCGCCTTGACCGGATCGTCCGCCAGATTGCCGGCAACATGGTCGCCGAGGTGTGCTCGGTCTATGTGCTGCGCGCCGACGGCGTCCTCGAGCTTTATGCCACCGAGGGTCTGAAGAAAGAGGCCGTCCACCTTTCGCAATTGAAGATGGGGCAGGGCCTGGTCGGCACGATCGCGGCTTCCGCCCAGCCTCTCAACCTTTCGGATGCGCAGTCGCATCCTGCCTTCCGCTACCTGCCGGAAACCGGTGAAGAGATTTATCATTCCTTCCTCGGCGTGCCGATCCTGCGCACTGGCCGGTCGCTCGGCGTTCTGGTCGTTCAGAACAAGGCGAGCCGCAATTATCGCGAGGAAGAGCTGGAGGCGCTTGAAACGACGGCCATGGTGCTGGCCGAGATGATCGCCACCGGCGAGCTGAAGAAGATCACCAAGCCCGGCCTGGAGCTCGATCTCACGCGCTCGGTTACCATCGACGGCGATAGCTACAATGAAGGCATCGGCCTCGGCTATGTCGTGCTGCACGAGCCGCGCATCGTCGTCACCAATCTCTTGAACGAGGATGCCGACAAGGAAATCGGCCGGCTTGCCGAAGCGCTCGGCTCGCTGCGCATTTCGATCGACGACATGCTGTCGCGCCGCGACGTTTCGATGGAAGGCGAGCATCGCGAGGTGCTGGAAACCTACCGCATGTTCGCGCACGATCAGGGCTGGGTGCGCAAGCTCGAGGAAGCCGTCCGCAACGGCCTGACGGCCGAAGCTGCGGTCGAAAAGGTGCAGAGCGACACGAAGGCGCGCATGATGCGCCTGACCGATCCCTATCTGCGCGAGCGCATGCACGATTTCGAGGATCTGGCGAACCGGTTGCTCCGGCAGCTCATCGGCCATTCGGGCCGCACGAGCGCCGAAGGCTTCCCGAACGATGCGGTCATCTTCGCGCGTGCCATGGGCGCTGCCGAACTGCTCGATTATCCCCGCACCAATATCCGTGGCCTGGTGCTGGAAGAAGGTGCCGTCACGAGCCACGTCGTCATCGTCGCTCGCGCCATGGGTATTCCTGTCGTCGGGCAGGCGGCGGGTATCGTCGCGCTTGCAGAGAATGGCGATTCGGTCATCATCGATGGTGATGGCGGTCATGTTCATCTGCGGCCGATGGCAGATCATCAGAGATCCTACGAAGAAAAGGTGCGGTTCCGTGCCCGCCGGCAGGAACAGTTTCGGGCATTGCGGGCCGTTGAGTCGGTTACCAAGGATGGGCAGCGTATCTCGCTGTTGATGAATGCCGGCCTGCTTGTGGATTTGCCGCAGCTTGCCGAATCCGGCGCCGAGGGCATTGGCCTGTTCCGCACCGAGCTGCAGTTCATGATCGCCTCGACCATGCCGAAGGCGGAAGAGCAGGAAGCCTTCTATCGCAATGTGATGAAGCAGGCGGGCGGCCGTGTCGTCACCTTCAGGACACTCGATATCGGCGGCGACAAGGTCGTTCCCTATTTCCGCGCGCATGAGGAAGAAAATCCGGCGCTCGGCTGGCGCGCCATCCGCCTCTCGCTCGATCGGCCGGGCCTGCTGCGCACGCAGCTGAGGGCCATGCTGAAGGCCGCGGCCGACAACGAATTGAAGATGATGGTGCCGATGGTCACGGAAGTCTCCGAGATCAGGGCGGTGCGCGAGCTGCTGCAGAAGGAAGTGCAGCATCTCTCGCGCTTCGGGCACGGCCTGCCGCGCAAGCTGCAGTTCGGCGCGATGCTGGAGGTGCCGGCACTCCTGTGGCAGCTGGACGAGCTGATGGCGGCAGTCGATTTCGTCTCGGTCGGCTCCAACGACCTGTTCCAGTTCTCGATGGCGGTCGATCGCGGCAATGCCCGGGTCTCGGATCGCTTCGACCCGCTTGAGCGGCCGTTCCTGCGCATCCTGCGCGATATCGTGCGCGCCGGCGAGCGCAACAAGACGCCGGTGACCCTTTGCGGAGAGCTGGCCGGCAAGACGATTTCGGCAATGGCCCTGCTTGGCATCGGCTTCCGTTCGGTCTCCATGTCGCCGGCCTCGATCGGTCCGGTCAAGGCGATGCTGCTCGGCCTTGACCTCGAGGCCTTGTCTACGCTCATGGAGGAGGCGTTGGACGACCGACGACCGACGACTTCGATGCGGGAGATTCTTGCGGGCTTTGCCGAGAGCCATAATATTCCGCTTTAGCGCGTGATCGCGAAAAGCACGAAGCGGTTTCCGGGCAGGATCATGCGCAACACATCAAAGCAGAGATAATAAGAAGAATTGGAGTAGAGGGTGGCGAAGCTCCCGGTTGAAAAAATGCGCGAGTTGGAACGCCGTTTCGGCGAGATCGAGGCGCGCATGTCCGCCGGCCCGGCCGCGGATGTCTATGTGAAGCTTGCTTCCGAATATTCCGAACTGCAGCCGGTCGTCGTCAAGATCCGCGATTATGAACGCGCCATCGCCGAGGCCGCCGATCTCGAGACCATGCTCTCCGACAAATCCGTCGACCGCGACATGCGCGATCTGGCCGAGATGGAGCTGCCCGAGGTCAAGGAGCGCATCGAGACGCTGGAGAAGGACATCCAGATCGAGCTTTTGCCGAAGGATGCGGCCGACGAGAAGAGCGCCATCCTCGAAATCCGTGCGGGCACCGGCGGTTCCGAAGCGGCACTTTTCGCAGGCGATCTTTTCCGCATGTATGAGCGTTTTGCTGCCAGCAACGGCTGGAAGGTGGAAGTGCTTTCCGCCAGCGACGGCGAAGCGGGCGGCTTCAAGGAAATCATCGCCACCATCAGCGGCAAGGGCGTCTTCTCCCGGCTGAAGTTCGAATCCGGCGTCCATCGCGTGCAGCGCGTGCCGGAAACCGAGGGGAGCGGGCGCATCCACACATCGGCGGCAACCGTTGCCGTGCTGCCGGAAGCCGAGGAGATCGATATCGAGATCCGCGCCGAGGATATCCGCATCGACACCATGCGTTCGTCCGGCGCCGGCGGCCAGCACGTCAACACGACGGACTCGGCGGTGCGCATCACGCATCTTCCTTCGGGTATTGTGGTGACGAGTTCGGAAAAGTCGCAGCACCAGAACCGCGCCAAGGCGATGCAGGTCTTGCGGTCGCGCCTGTTCGACATGGAACGGCAGCGCGCCGACAGCGAACGTTCCGCCGACCGCAAGAGCCAGGTCGGGTCTGGCGACCGGTCGGAGCGCATCCGCACCTATAATTTCCCGCAGGGGCGCGTCACCGATCACCGCATCAACCTGACGCTCTACAAGCTCGACCGGATGATGATCGGCGAGATCGACGAAGTGGTCGATGCGCTTTTGGCGGATTACCAGGCGAGCCAGCTCGCCCAGCTCGGCGAACAGACATGAACGGCGGGCAGGGGCCAACCATATCCGGGCTCCTGCAGGAGGTGCGCGCCCGCTTTGTCGAGGCCGACCTCGACGATCCCGCCACGGAGGCGCGCATTCTTGTCGGCGGCCTTCTTGATCTTTCCTCCACCGGGCTCGTGACGCAGGGTTCCGAGATCGTATCCGCGGACGATGCGGCAACGGTGCGGGCGGCGATTGGCCGTCGGCTCAATCACGAGCCGGTTCACCGGATTCTTGGCGAGCGGGAATTCTATGGCCTTTCCCTCAAGCTCTCGGCGGCAACGCTCGAACCGCGGCCCGATACCGAAATTCTTGTCGATACGATGCTGCAGCACATGCGGCGCCTTGAATCGAAGCTTGGCAATATCCACATACTGGATCTAGGAACGGGAACGGGCGCCATCTGTTTGGCGCTGCTCCACGAGAGCCCGCAAGCGACGGGCGTTGGTTCCGACATTTCCAGCGAGGCGCTGGAAACCGCACGCGGCAACGCGGAGCGGAACGGTTTGGCGGCGCGATTTGATACTGCGCACGGAAGCTGGTTTGATGCCATCCACGAATGTTTTCACGTGATTGTCTCAAATCCGCCCTATATTGCGTCTAGTGTCATTTCCACTCTCGCTCCAGAAGTAAAGGATTTCGATCCTCCCGCGGCCCTTGACGGGGGCCTTGATGGGCTGGATGCATATAGGGCGATCGCAAGGGATGCTGCACGATTTCTACACCCGGACGGTATGATCGGAGTAGAGATCGGTTACGATCAGCGTGAAACGGTGACTTCGGTTTTTGAAGGAGCAGGATTTTCCCTCGTCGAGGCGGTTCGTGACTACGGCCAGAACGATCGGGTTCTTGTGTTTGAATTTCAACACTAAGGCGACATTTTGCAGCGGATTTGTGGGACCCTGTTGTTATCGCAAAGAAAAAGCTTGGATTTCCTGAGGAAGCAATATAGGTTGCGCTCACGCGTTGGGCGGCTGGGAATGGGCGAGACGATTCGCTTATCTTGGACAGCCTCGGGGAACCGCTCTTTGGTAAGAGTGTCAAAGGTTGAAGATAACCCAATGCGTGATCAGTTTAATCTGACGTAGTCGAGCGGCAGACCGGCGCCAAAGCGCAGTTTGCTTGCGGCACGCAAGCCTTGGTTTGGAACTGTCCGAACCGCGGCGGCAGGTGTCGCGTATAATTTTATCCCAACAAAGAATTCAGGTGAAGGATCTATGAGGCCAGGACAGCAGAACAAGCGCGGTCGGGGGCGTGGTAATAACAACAACGGCGGCGGCGGCGGTGGAAATAACAACAACAATTTCAACCGTAAGGGCTCGAACCCGCTGACCAGGACTTACGACAGCTCCGGTCCGGATGTGAAGATTCGCGGAACCGCACAGCATATCGCCGAGAAGTACTCGGCCTTGGCTCGTGATGCTCAAAGCTCCGGCGACCGCGTCATGGCTGAAAACTACCTGCAGCATGCCGAGCACTACAATCGGATCATTGCCAGCGCCCAGGCGCAGATGCAGGAGCGCTACCAGCGCGACGATCATCAGAACTACAACGACCGCGATACGGCCGAGCGCGATATCGACGATATGGATGCGCAGGAGATGGACGATCAGCCGCAGATGGCTCAGCCGGCTCGCCAGCAGCATGCCGCTCCGGCCGTTGCAGCTGCACCTGCTCCCGAGCCTGAAGCCATCAACGGTACAGGCCCGCAGCCGGTCATCGAAGGCATTCCGGCCGAAGTGGCGATCGAAGAGGAAAACCCGGCGGTCGCCGCCACCGAGCGCCAGCCGCGCCGTCGCAGTGCAGGCGGTAATCGCCCGCGCCGCCAGCCGCGCCGCAACGCTGCAGCCGAGGGCGAAGAGCAGGGCGAAGCCGGATCGGGCGAAGCGCCGGCAATGGCGGAAGCTGCTTCGGAGTAAGGCTTATGCGCCTTCGGGCGCAGACGCAGAAGATCGAAACGGCAACGGCAGTGCGAGATGCACTGCCGTTGCCGTTTTGCGATCAGCGTACTGTAAAAACGTGAACGACTGCATGTTCGTTTTCCTGACCTAGCTTTGAGGGTCGTCAGGCTGCCGAGAGGGAAATATTCGATGCTTTCGACCGGTAGGGCCGGCTGCCGTTTCTGTCAGGGGAACGGCTTGCTTGCAGATGCACCGTTGGGTGGGAATGACACGTTCTATATGCTGGCAAGCATCGATCCGGAGATGCCCCATGCCGTGATGATCATCCTGCGGCGGCACGCGGAGGACCCTTTCGATATATGGCCCGAGGAATGGGTCGAGCTCGGCGAGATGCTCGTCATGGCAAAGGCTCACCTCGCATCCTACGACCCCGACGGATTTACTCTTGGCTGGAATGTCGGGGCTGTCGCAGGACAGCACGTGTTTCACGTCCATTTGCATGTGGTGGCTCGCTTCGCCGGCGAACGCAACGCGGGCAAGGGAATTCGGGCCGTCATCCGGGGCTGATGTCCATGCGGCTCCAAGTTTCCGGCCATTGGACTGATGTGCCTTGTTGGGCAAAATCTCGCGCTTTTTTCGCGTTTTGCACCCTTTAAACTCTTCAAATACCCTCCCATATTCTCTCCAGTTGCCTTGCCGCAAATCTCAACAGCGGAAAGGCGGGCCTGCCTTTTCAGGGGGCTCAATCTCAATCATCGGTCTGTGCCTGTTTGGGCAGAGCGATTCATGGAGGTCTCAAATGAATATTGAAAAATACTCCGAGCGGGTGCGTGGTTTCCTGCAATCCGCCCAAACCTATGCGCTTGCGCAGGGCAATCAGCAGTTCACGCCCGAACATGTGCTGAAGGTGCTTCTGGACGACGATCAGGGCATGGCTGCCTCGTTGATCGAACGCGCCGGTGGCGATGCCAAGGCAGCGCGCCTTGCCAATGATGCCGCACTTGCCAAGCTGCCGAAGGTTTCCGGCGGTGATGGCCAGGTCTATCTCGCACAGCCACTCGCCAAGGTATTCGCCACGGCCGAAGAGGCCGCGAAGAAGGCCGGCGACAGCTTCGTGACCGTCGAGCGTCTCCTGCAAGCATTGGCGATGGAGTCGTCCGCTTCGACGTCTGCGACGCTGAAGAAGGCCGGCGTTACGCCCGTTGGGCTCAATCAGGTCATCAATGATATCCGCAAGGGCCGTACTGCCGACTCTTCCAATGCGGAGCAGGGCTTCGATTCCCTGAAGAAATATGCCCGTGACCTCACCGCCGAAGCGCGCGAAGGCAAGCTCGATCCGGTCATCGGTCGCGACGACGAAATCCGCCGCACCATTCAGGTCCTGTCCCGCCGCACCAAGAACAATCCGGTTCTCATCGGCGAGCCCGGCGTCGGCAAGACGGCGATCGTCGAAGGCCTGGCGTTGCGCATCGTCAATGGAGACGTTCCGGAATCACTGAAGGACAAGAAGCTGATGGCGCTCGATCTGGGCGCTCTGATTGCCGGTGCAAAATTCCGCGGCGAATTCGAGGAGCGGCTGAAGGCCGTGCTCAACGAGGTGCAGTCGGAAAACGGCGAGATCATCCTGTTCATCGACGAGATGCATACGCTGGTCGGCGCCGGCAAGGCCGATGGCGCCATGGATGCGTCCAACCTCCTGAAGCCGGCCCTTGCTCGCGGCGAGCTGCACTGCGTCGGCGCGACCACGCTCGATGAATATCGCAAGCATGTCGAGAAAGATCCGGCTCTTGCCCGCCGCTTCCAGCCCGTGATGGTCGAGGAGCCGACGGTTGAGGATACGATTTCGATCCTGCGTGGCCTGAAGGAAAAATACGAGCAGCATCACAAGGTGCGCATCGCCGATGCCGCGCTGGTGGCGGCTGCGACCTTGTCGAACCGCTATATCACCGATCGCTTCCTGCCTGATAAGGCCATCGACCTGATGGACGAGGCCGCAGCGCGCCTGCGTATGCAGGTGGATTCCAAGCCGGAGGAGCTCGACGAACTTGATCGTCGCATTATCCAGCTGAAGATCGAGCGCGAGGCGCTGAAGAAGGAAACCGACCAGGCCTCGGCTGACCGGCTGAAGAGGCTGGAGACAGATCTTGCTTCGCTGGAAGAGGAGGCCGATGCGCTGACCGCGCGCTGGCAGGCCGAAAAGCAGAAGCTGGGTCTTGCCGCCGACCTGAAGAAGCAGCTCGACGATGCCCGCAACGAGTTGGCGATCGCGCAGCGCAAGGGTGAATTCCAACGCGCCGGCGAGCTTGCCTATGGCGTCATCCCCAATCTGGAGAAGGAACTCCACGCCGCGGAGGAGCAGGACAGCGCCCGTGATTCCATGGTGCAGGAGGTCGTGACCGCCGACAATATCGCGCAGATCGTCTCCCGCTGGACCGGGATTCCGGTCGACAAGATGCTGGAAGGCGAGCGCGACAAGCTGCTCAGGATGGAAGACGAGCTGGCAAAGTGGGTCGTCGGTCAGGGCGACGCCGTTCAGGCCGTTTCCCGCGCCGTTCGCCGCTCGCGGGCCGGCCTGCAGGACCCGAACCGCCCGATCGGTTCGTTCATTTTCCTCGGCCCGACCGGTGTCGGCAAGACGGAGTTGACGAAGGCGCTTGCCCGCTTCCTCTTCGACGACGATACGGCGATGGTGCGCATCGATATGTCCGAGTACATGGAGAAGCACTCCGTGGCCCGGCTGATCGGCGCTCCTCCCGGCTATGTCGGCTATGAGGAAGGCGGCGCGCTGACCGAAGCCGTCCGCCGCCGGCCCTATCAGGTCGTGCTGTTCGACGAGATCGAAAAGGCGCATCCCGATGTCTTCAACATCCTGCTCCAGGTTCTGGATGACGGACGTCTGACGGACGGGCAGGGACGCACGGTCGACTTCCGCAATACCATGATCATCATGACCTCCAACCTGGGTGCCGAATATCTGACCCAGCTGAAGGATGGCGATGACAGCGATCTGGTGCGCGAGCAGGTGATGGATGTGGTCCGGTCGCATTTCCGGCCGGAATTCCTGAACCGCGTCGACGAGATTATCCTGTTCCATCGCCTGAAGCGCGACGAGATGGGCGCCATCGTCGATATCCAGCTGGAGCGGCTGTTGAAGCTGTTGTCGGAGCGCAAGATCACGCTCGAGCTTGACGATGACGCCCGCAACTGGCTGGCCAACAAGGGTTACGATCCGGTCTACGGCGCAAGGCCTTTGAAGCGGGTGATCCAGAAATATGTCCAGGACCCGCTCGCCGAGCAGATCCTTTCCGGGCAGATTCCGGATGGCTCCGCCGTCAAGGTCACCAGCGGTTCGGACCGGCTGCTGTTCCGTACGCGCCAGGCCGTGAACGAAGCGGCCTAAGCGGTTCTGGGTGAACAAACACAGATGGCGGTCTTCGGGCCGCCATTTTGCTATTGGCCGAAGCCATGAATGGTCTCACCGATGACGCGCGGACTTGTGATGCTTGAACGAAGCTTTGAGGAGGGAACATGCTGGTTATCCTGGGCGGTTTGCCCGGCAGCGGAAAGACCACGATCGCGCGCGCCCTGGCGCGGCAGCTGGACGGTGTGCATGTCCGTGTCGATACGATCGAGCAGGCCCTGCGAAATTCCGGGATGCTGAAGTCCGATGTCGGCCCCGCAGGCTACATGATTGCCTATGGGGTCGCCGGGGACAATCTCAAGCTCGGCAGAACCGTAGTTGCCGACACCGTAAACCCGATCCAGGTGACGCGAGAGGCCTGGCGACACGTCGCAGTGCGCGCTGGCGTATCGGCGGTCGAGGTCGAGATCATCTGTTCGGACAAGGCCGAGCATCGCCACCGGGTGGAAGCGAGGCAGGCGGATATCGACGGCCTGGTGAGCCCGACATGGGAACAAGTCGTCGTCCTGACCTATGAGGCCTGGGATACCAACCCCATCATGGTCGATACAGCCGGGGCGGCGATGGACGAGATCATTACGAAATTGGCCGACCGGCTGAAGTCTCTCCGGTGAAATCGCCGGTCACGGGCAAGCCAGGGTAAGGCCGCAGCGGCGGCTACTTGCTGGCGATCTGCTTCGTCTTGTCGTCGCTGAGCAGGGTATCGATGCGTTTGCGCTCTTCCTGGAATTTGGCGAGCGCATCGCCTTCCAGCGATTTGCCGCCGGGAAGGCGGATGCGTAGCGGATCGACCTTCGTGCCGTTGACGATTAGCTCGTAATGCAAGTGAGGGCCGGTCGCGAGGCCCGTCGAGCCGATGAAGCCGATCACTTGGCCCTGCACCACCTTTGCGCCCGGAACGATGCCCTTGGCGATGGCGCTCTGGTGATTGTAGGAGGAGACGTAGCCATTGGCATGGCGGATCAGCGTCTGGTTGCCGAAGCCGCCGGAATCCCAGCTGGCCTTTTCGACAATACCATTGCCGGCGGCGATGATCGGCGTGCCGCGGGGGGCTGCCCAATCGACGCCGGTATGCATGCGGGCAAAACCGAGGATCGGGTGGCGACGCATGCCGAAGCCGGATTTGAAGACGCCCGTGGGAACGGGATTGCGCAGCAGGAATTGCCGGATGCTCTTGCCGTTCTCGTCGAAGTAGTCGATCGAATGGTCGGTCGGATCTTCGAAGCGGTAGAAGCGCGTCACGTTATCGCCGAACCTGGCATTGACGTAGAGCAGTTCGGAATCGGCCGTCGCCTGTCCCTTGTCGTCGGTGACCGAGAAGAAGGCTTCCAGCGAATCCGCCGGCTTCAGCTGTGCCTGGAAATCGACGTTACTCGCGAGCAGCTTGACGATCTGCGCGATCATCTCCTTGGTCATGCCGTAGGAAAGGGCGGCGCGATAGATGCCGTCGTAGACGCTCGGCAGATCGCGCCCGGCCGCGACGGCGGGCGCGTCGTTGTCGAAAGCCGTCGAGATGGCATCGAGCATCGGCGGCGCGCTGCCGGCGACGAACTCGCCGTGGTCATTCTGCGCGATGGTCAGCAGATGTTTCGTGCCGCGATAGATGCTGGCGCGGATGATCTTGGCCTGTTCGCCCTTCTGCAGGATGCCGATGCGCAGTACGTCGCCGGCTGAGACGTCGGTCGAGCCGAAGAGCGGCTGGATCTTCGCGGAGACATCATCCGCATCGGCCTTGAGGTAGCCGGCTCCGGTCAGCGCCGTGGCAATCGGCATGTTCGCGCGGACGGGAATGATATCGTCGGCAAATTCTTCGGTCTGGGCAGTCACGGCTTCCGGAGCCGAGACCGACATGTTCTCCTCGACGATGCGGGCGGCAAGGCCCGCCGTCAGGTCGACGTCGGAATCGTCATTGGCGAAGCGACGCGGGTCGACATAATAGAGCGCCGAAAGCTGGGTGTTGCCGTCGGCCAGCACAGAGCCGTTGGAACGGACGTTCTCCTCGACCTCCTCAAGCGACATTGAGCCGGCAAGCTGAAAGGGAATATCCCTGGCAGGAAAGGGAACCGTTTTCAGGCTGACCTCGGATTCCACGTCCGAACCGTAGATGGCTCCGGTCTTGTTGGCCGGCGGCGGTATGTTCTCATCGGCGGAAAAGATTGCCAGCGGATCGAAGGGCGGATAGCTCTCATTGGCGATACGGTTGGTGGCGAGCGCAATCTTCACATGCGCGAAGGGCTGGCGCCGCACCACTTCCTTGTCGCCATCGCGCACAACAGTCGAAACTTCGAGAATATTGCGGTCGGACGGCTTCGAGGCGATCGCGGTGGAAATCAGTCGGCCGCCGCGGGTGACCTGATCGTCGGTGGCACTATGGTTGTCGATCGTGGCATAGGCTTCGGCCGGGATGGCCAGCTGCTGGCGGCCGTCGAGCGCGGCAAACAGCGCCACTCCCATCAGGATGCTTGATGTAAGGCCGGTCAGGAAGGTGCCGGAAAGCCAACGGAGCGAAACCTCGCGCCGATCCGGCGCCCGCCGGCCATCGGCCAGGATTGGCGGCTCGTTGCCGAGCGATCGGAGCATCATCTTGTCCGTCATCATGCCGATCGTGATCCGCTTCCTTCATGCGAGCCGCAGGCTGGAGGCGAAGATGTGCATATTTATGACAGGGGTGTCAAATCAACCGGCCGCTTTTTGCGGCATTCCACGTGTCGTTTCCCATGAATACCAGGGGGGCGCGACCGGGGTTTGCGCAGAAGGATGCTGCTTTATGGCCTGTTGCGGCAGCGCGCGACCCGGCCTGGCGTTCTCTTAAGGGATATCTGCTGGTGTTTTTGCAGCGCATTCACGATGATCACAGGGGTGTTCACAAAACTCTCATGAGAATCAATCAGTTATATGTTTTTCGATTTTTTTCAAAATAGGGCTGTTGACTTGGTTCGGAGGTAGGGTCTATAAGCCCGATCACTGAACGAGGGCGGCGGCGCTGCTGGCGACGAAGTCTTTCGCTCTAGTGTTTCCT
>NZ_JBIVYI010000019.1:0-49581 GCF_044769665.1 Rhizobium sp. NPDC090279
GCGGAAAGCGGTGGTTCTTGTAACTGATCGTCGGCGAGCTCATCCTCGCCTAGTTATCCGCCAACCGTTAAGCTGCAGACAACGTGACATCGCCGCTTTACCTATTCTGCTGCCTGTTCGGTGGTCGAAGTGGACCTCCTCACCGGCGAGACAACGATCCTGCGTTCCGATCTCGTCTATGACGGCGGCTGGAGCCTCAATCCTGCGCTGGATGTCGGGCAGGTCGAAGGCGCCTTCGTCCGAGGCATCGGATTCCTGCTGACCGAAAATCTCGTGACCCAAATGGACGACACTGGTCCGAACGAGAAAGGACATTTGAACTCCACCAACACCTGGCACTATAAAATTCCGGCGCATGTCAAGATCCCCATTGAGTTCAATGTCTCGCTTTTCCCGCGAAACGATCCCTCTGTGATCAACATTCCCCGGACGATCAGGGTATCTTTTCTGCCAAGGAGGTCGGCGACCCGCCTCTCGTGCTTGCAAATTCGGTATTCTTCGCGATCAAGGATGCCGTCAGGACGTCGAGAGTGGAACGTGGACACAGCGCTCTCTTCAATCTGCGTGCTCCAGCAACGGCGCAAGAGATACGCAATGCCTGCGATATCCTATGGAATGAAATGGCGAACTAAGTCAGAGACAAAGCGTAATCCTATTCCCAATGGTGAATTTCGACTCCGTCCGACCGTGTTGCGTCACTACCATCCTCGAGTAGAAACACGCAGCCTTTGGAACGGATCACGCTGACCGAACGTCGGCCCTTGCTTCCACCAGTCGGAAGCAAGGGCCGACCCGGATTGCACTTACACGCTCGCGATGAGGCCACCATCTACCCGTAGCACGCTTCCCGTCACATACGATGCGCGTGCGCTTGCTAGGAAGGTAACGACATCGGCATATTCTTGCGGCTCACCGTAACGTCCGACGGGGATGGAAGCGGTACTCTGCGCCGACACATCTTCCACCGAACGCCCCTCCCGCTTGGCCTTCTGCTCGTCCAAAAACGTGATGCGCTGCGTTGCGACACGGCCGGGAAGAACGATATTGACGGTCACCCCGTCTCGACCGACTTCGCCGGCGAGTGTCTTGGACCAGCCGAGCAAAGACATGCGCAACGCGTTGGAAAGCCCGAGGTTGGGAATGGGCGCTACGACGCCGGAGGACGCCGAGGTAATGATCCGACCCCATTTTTTCTCGCGCATCCTTGGCAATACCGCGTCGGTAATGGCGATAACCGAAAGGACCATACTGTCGAAGTATTTCCGCCAGCTTTCGGTGCTTTGCCCGGAAACGAGCGTCGGCGGCGGGCCGCCTGTGATGTTGACAAGCACGTCCACCGAACCGAACCGGGCCTCGATCAACGCAAGGTTGGAAGTGATGACCCCGAGATCGGCAAGATCCCAGGCAAGCGCCATGGCACTGCCGCGGTTTGTCTCGATCTCCGAGACCGTCCTTTCCGCAGCCTCCATATCGATATCGGCAACGGCAACGTGGCTGCCTTCCGCCGCAAGCGTCCTTGCGATCGCGCCGCCAAGGCCGCCGCCTGCACCAAGAACCAGCGCCGTCTTCCCTTTCAGTCCCAGTTCCATCTGTGTTTCCTTTCATTCTGCGGCAGAGCCTGTTTTCGTTGAGGGTCAGCCGGCCATCCAGCCGCCGTCCACCATGAGATTGATGCCGGTCATGTAGCTCGCCATGTCGCTTGCCAGGAAAAGCGCCGCTCCTGCGACGTCCTCCGGCACGCCGAGGCGCGGCCAGGGTGTGCGGCGGCGCGAATAGTCAAGCGCATCGGGATCATTGGCGACCCCGGGCTTGCCGGTGACGATCTTGCCGGGCGCGATCGCGTTGCAGATGATCAGATCGTCGGCATGATCGACCGCGATCTGGCGCGTCATCTGGACGACGCCGCCCTTGCTGACGCCATAGGGAAAATCGCCGGGGCAGGCGACCATTCCATGTTGCGAGGAGATGTTGATAATGCGGCCGCGCACCTCGTTGACCGGCTCCTGGGCGAGGAATTGCTGCGCGGCCCGCTTGCAGCAATAGAAGAAGCCGGTGAGGTTGACGCCGATGACGCGTGCCCACTGCTCCGGCGCGGTCTCCAGCAGATTGGTCGATGTGTAGATCGCCGCGTTGTTGACCATCACGTCGAGCCGGCCGAAACGACGAACGGTCTCGCTCACCATGGCATCGACGGCATCCCAGTTCGCAATATCCGTCCGCACGAAGAGCGCGTTGCCGCCGGCTGCTCGAATACGCTCCGGCGTCGTCTCGCCGCCTTCTATGGGCGTCTCGATCGTGTCGGCAATGATGACGGAAGCGCCTTCGGCGGCATAGCGCAAGGCGATGGCGCGGCCGAGGCCCGAGCTTGCACCGGTGACGATGGCAATTCTGTCTTGCAACATGGGCATGGGTTATTCCTCAAGCTTCACGGATGACGACGCTGCCGCGTCTCTCGGATATGATCTTTCCGTCATGGACGATCTCCTGACCTTTCAGGAAAACACGGGTCAGCGTCCCGCGGACGCTCCAGCCGTCGAAAGGGGTGTAACCGGCACGCGAGGCCTGCTCGGCATGCGAAATGCGGCTCGGGCGATGCCGATCAAGAACCAGAATATCCGCATCGAAGCCCGCGGCGATCGTCCCCTTCGAGCGACCGAGGCCGAAGCGTCTGGCCGGATTGAAGGAACATACGCGCACGAGATGGCTGAGATCGATGACCCGTTCCTCGACCAGGCTCAGCATGGTTGGAAGCAAGGTTTGGAGACCCGGCATGCCGCCGGGGATGTCTGCGAAGGCGGGATAATTCATCGCCTTTTCCGCAGGACTGTGCGGCGCGTGATCGGTGCCGACGATATCGATCAGCCCCTCTGACAGCGCGGCGCGAAGCGCCTCGACATCACTCTTTTCCCGGAACGGCGGCGAGCCTTTCAGGTTCGCGCCCGATGTCTCGTAGTCCGCGGCGGTAAAAAAGAAATTCTGCGGCGTCGTCTCGACCGTCGCATCAGCCATATCCCGGAGCCGCCGCCAAGCGGAGATCCCCAGTGCTGAGTTGACCTGACGCACATGGATGCGGGCATTCGTTCCTGCCGCTGCCAGAATGGCGCGGGCGACACCGGAAGCCTCCGCCAGCGGCGGACGGCTCTCCAGGAATGCTGTGATATCGCCAGCATCGTTGCGTAAGTCTCTGCCAACCAAGATCGATTGATCGCCCGGCGAAATGCCGATGAGCGAATCGTGCGCGGCAAGGCGTTTTACGATCTCCACGACTGCATCCATGCTCTCGAACAGGAAGGCTTCCGGCACATCCGCCGTGAAGAGTTCCAGCGACACAGGGCGTAAATCCAGCAGCCTGTTCAGCGGGCCGGTATCCCGACTGATGACGGCCTGAAAGCCGACATCCACATGGATGCGTCCCCTCGCCATCTCCATTTTCGCGACGAGCTGATCTGCGGTCGCGGTCCAGGGATGGTCCGTCGGCATATCGAGCACGGTAGTCACTCCGCCCAATGCCGCCGCGCGCGTCCCGCTGTCGAAATCCTCCTTGTGCGTCAGCCCCGGCTCGCGCAGATGCACATGTGCATCGACCAGACCGGGCAGGAGGTGGCAGCCATCGGCATCCACGATCGTGCGGGCTTCCGCTGCATCGCCGGACGCCAATATGGCCGCGATCCGGCCATCGCGGAAAGCGACATTGCCCTTTGTTTCGCCGTCCGCATTGACGATGGTCGCGCCAGAAATGATTGTATCAAACATGCGGCTCTCCCACTCCGTCCGTCAGCGCAGACCCGGCAGGCGAGGTTCTTCGTGAGTGACGACCTCGATCAGTGCCGCCTGGCCAGCGCTGATCCTGGTCAGGGCACGTAGAAGCGCCGGACGGAGATCCGCCGGCGAAGCGACGCACTCGCCATAGCCGCCAAGCGCCTCCGCGATCGGCGCATAGGCGCCCGACATTCGGTTCGCACCATATTTCCGCGTCGCGATCGGCATGCTGGCGGCGTAGCCGCCAAGTACGTTGTTGCGCATCACGACGGTCAGGATCGGCAGGTTGCAGCGGATCGCAGTCTCGAAATCGATGCCGACCATGCCGAATGCCGCCTCCCCCATCAGATTGACGACCGTCGCTTCCGGCCGCGCCAGCTTGGCGCCGAGCGCAAAGCCAAGGCCGCTGCCAAGCTGGGTTGTCTTACCCCAGCCGATATAGCTGCCTGGCACGGTCGCCTCATAGAAGGGGCTGAACTGATCGCGCGGATTGCCCGCATCATGGGTCATGATCGTCTTTGCCGGATCGACCGCCCGCATGATTTCCCAGACGACGCGATAGGGTGAAATCGGCTCGCTTTCCGCCGTCAGGAGCGGCATCCACCGCCGCATGAAAGCGGCCCGCACGCCACTGATCTCCTCTTCCATTCCATCCCGCGCCGG
The DNA here is from genome assembly GCF_044769665.1 of Rhizobium sp. NPDC090279. NCBI lineage: Bacteria > Pseudomonadati > Pseudomonadota > Alphaproteobacteria > Hyphomicrobiales > Rhizobiaceae > Rhizobium > Rhizobium sp. NPDC090279. The sequence continues at coordinate 4,423 of NZ_JBIVYI010000019.1, forward strand.
AACATCAAGACGCTTCTCGCCGACAAGCGAGATCATCTGCCGGAGAACGGAGCGGGCATCTCCGACCACGCCCTGCGCGATCGCATAATCCTTGCCGAGATCGCCTTCGTCGATCGTCACCTGCAGCAGCGTTTTATCCCTGGCGATGGGCAGTATGTAGTGCGAGCGCGTCAGGCTTGTGCCAAGTGCGAGTACAACATCGGCCTTGTTCATGAAATGATCGACCGTCTCGGGTCGCGCACGCCCCGCCGTGCCGAGCGCCAGGGGATGGTTTTCCGGAAATCCACTCTTGCCGTTCGGCGTCGTCATAACGGGGATGCGAAACAGCTCCGCAAACGCCACCAGCTCCTGAGAGGCAGCGGCGGCGAGTACGCCCTGTCCGGCGAAAACGACCGGGTTCCTGGCCGCTAGCAGCGCTGCGACCAGCTCGGCGACCTCGCCACTATCCGCCTGCGGCACGCTGCGTCGCGGCTTGAGATAGGGATCGCCCGAAGGATTGTGCCGCTCCGCGAGCAGATCGACCGGCAATTCCAGCAGGACCGGCGCCGGGCGGCCGTTGCGAACGCGGGAGATGGCCGAATGCATCAACTTTGGCAGGTGCTCGACCTGTGTCACGGCCTCGCACCATTTGGTCACATGGCGGAAGTTGCGGCTCGCTTCGAAATTCGGCGCCACGGCTTCGGACCCGCGCGGATAGCCCGTCGGCAGGAAGAGGATCGGCGCGCGGTCGTTGAAAGCCTGCGCGATGCCGCCGAAAGCGCTCTCCGCGCCGGGACCATATTGCACGGTGACGACGGCAAGCTCGCGTCCCGCAGTCGTGCGCGCATAACCCTCGGCGATATTGACGGCGACGCGCGGCGTCCGAGTGATGACAGGAGGGATATCGAGATGAGCGGAAGCGTCGAACAGCTCGCTGTTCGGAAAACCGATGATGTGTTTCACACCCTCCTGCTTCAGGATGGAGGCGACGACCTCCGCGCCGTTCATGTTCTCGCCCCACATGGCCCGTTCTTCTCTCGTTTCCCCCAGCGGTTCAACGCTGCTCTCGATCCTGTCACGCATTGCCGCTGAAGCTCTCATGATTGTCGAGCCAATGGCGGGCGATATCCTCGCGACGCATGAATGCGGCGGCTGGTGTCTTCCGGACATGTTCGATGACATCGCGCAGGCCGGAGGCGCGGTTCGGCTGACCCATCCATCGCGCATGGACGCCGATCGTCAGCATACGCCCGCCGGTCTCGTCCGCCTCGCCGATCATATAGTCGATGGCAGAGCGGCAATCCTCGGCGAAGTCGCGCGGATTGCTGTAGCCCGGCGCGATCAAGTAACGGCTGTCGTTCAAAGTCTTGGAATAGGGGACGACGAGCAGGCGCGTCCCGTCATGATCGATGAAATAGGGAAGATCGTCGTTACAGGGGTCCGAGTAGTAGAGGAAGCCGCCCTCCCTTACGATCAGATCGCGGGTATTGACGCTCGGGAAGGATCGGCAATTCCAGCCCATCGGGCGGCGGCCGGTCAGCTTCTTATAGAGAGCGACGGCCTCGTGCAGCTCGCGTTCTTCAACCTCGCGCTCGACGGTCGAATATTCGCTCCAGCGCAGGCCGTGGCCGAGCAGGTCATGCCCGCGGCTATTCATCCACTCGATCACCGCGGGGTTTTTCTCCAACGCGACGGCGCAGGCCGAAACGGTGATCGGAATGCCGGTGCGATCGAAGAGGCGTGCCAATCGCCAGACGCCGGCGCGGCTGCCATATTCGAAATGTGTCTCGGTGCCGAGATCGCGAACCGGCGGGCTGTTCGGAATATTGTACTCGCCCCAATTGTCGTTGCGGCCATCCTCCAGCCAGGAATATTCCGAGCCTTCCTCGTAGTTCAGCACCAGGTTGATGGCGAGCTTTACGCCGCCGGGCCAGCTCATGACGGGTGGCTTCGGACCGTAGCCGATGAAATCGCGCGCCTGGCATTCCGTGTTTTCCGGTTTGACGAGTGCGGCCATTACTTCTTCTCCTCGGATGCGCCTTCATTCGCGACGATCCAGTCCATGTAGTCGTGGAATGACTCCTTGCCGGGCCGCGGGCGCCAATCCGTGTCACGCTCGATGCGGGCGAGATCATATTCCCCCCACATGCCGTCCTTCAGTGTCGCATCCTGGATGACGTTAGCGGTTTCGTGCGGGCTGACTTCGACCTTCAGCTTCGGCACGCGTTCCCGTGCCCATTCGACGATGTCGCCTGTCGTCGACGTCCGGCCGCTACCGATATTGTAGTGGCGATAGCGAAGGCGGGTCGCCGTCAGCAGCGCAATGACGGCATTGGCCACATCGGCGGAATGGACATAGTCGCCGACCGATTCCAGGCTGTTCGGCCGGATAACCTCGCCCGCCAGCGCCATATGCGCCACGCGGTTTGGCACATGGCGGAAATTGCGGCTCCCCGTCGCTCGGTCCATCGTGCCGTAGACGGAAGCGAGACGGACGCTCAACGCCGAAAGGCCAAAGAGATCGGCATAGCGATTGACCACCATTTCGGAAGCGAATTTTGAGATGCCATAAAGCGTCAGCGGCGCGACATAACCGTCTTCCGGCAAGGGCTCGCCGGCCCAATCCGGTCCGTGATGGCGATAGACCGAGCCGGAACTGACATAGATGAAGCGCTTGACGGAGGGATGGCTGCGCGCCCATTCGAGCATGCGAACCGTGCCCATCAGATTGACGTCAACAATGCGTGCCGGCTCCTCGGCTTCCGGCTGGCGCTTGGCCTCCGTTGCGCTGCCGCGCGAAATCGGCGTGATCGTCGCGCCGTGCACAATGACGCTGATGCCGTGTGCGTCTAACGCAGCCTCCCATTGCGAGGGATCGCAGATATCGGCGGTGATGACCGAAAGCCGGTCGCGGACCGGAGCGAAATAGCGTTCGGCCATGGCATCGAGACCGGAGCGATCGAGGATGACAGCGCGGGCGGCCGGATCGCGATCGAGCCACGTCCGCGCCACGACGCTCATGACGAAGCCTGTACCACCGGTAACGAGAAGGGTCATTTCAAAATCCAATCCAGATCATTGCAATCAATGGTTCAGCGCACCGCATAGCCGCCGTCGACCAGCAGGTCGGTGCCGGTCACGAAGGAGGCGTCGGCGGAAAGAAGAAAGGCGGTCGCCGCGGCGATCTCGTCGGGCTTGGCGATCCGGCCGAGCAGATGCGCCGGGCCGAGTTTCCGGTCGGCGGCCTCGAGGTCTGGCCAGCGCTGCAGCAGACGCGACGTTGCGACCGCCCCCGGCGAGAGGCTGTTGACGCGGATACCTTCGTCTGCGTGGTCGATCGCCATCGCCTTGGCAAGGTGGACGAGGCCCGCCTTGGCGGCGCAATAGGCGACCGCGTTGCCTGTGGCTACATGCGCGAATTGCGAGGCGATCAGCGCGACTGAGCCGCCGCCGCTGGCAGCTATCAGCGGAACAGCAAATTTGCCGGCGAGAAAAGCACCCGTCAGGCTCACGTCGATTTCGCGGCGCCATTGCTCCTCGCTAAGATCGACCACTGTCCCATCCAGCGAAGGGGCGGCGGCATTGTGAACCAGGCCGTCCAGCCGTCCGAAGCGGCTGCGTACCGTATCGACCGCGCGCTCCATCGACCGCCCGTCTGTCACGTCGCAGCGAACCGCGACGGTGCGCGGCCCAAACTCTTCGGCGAGATTGACGGCGGCGTCCTCCAATCGGTCCGCACAGATGACACTGCCGCCTTCAGCGAGGCACCGGCGTGCAATAGCCGCGCCGATGCCGCTGGCAGCACCCGTGATCATGATGACCTTGCCCGCGAGCCTTGCCGAAAGTGGATCGAAAGCTGAAGTCATGATGCCAGCACCTTGGAAAGCTTCTGTTGCGGCGGAAAGGGCCTGAGCCGCGGGACGAATTGCCCGCGACCCGGCCGCGACAGAACCTTGCCGTCGTCCCAGACGAGTTCGCCGCGGGAGATGGTCATGACCGGCCAGCCGCGCACCGTCTGCCCTTCATAGGGTGTGTGATCGGTTGCATGGTGCAGCATGTCGTTGTTGATGGTGACAATCCGATCCGCGTCCCAAATAGCGATATCGGCATCCGATCCGACAGCAATCCGGCCCTTGCGGGGATAAAGTCCGAAGAGCCGCGCCGGAGCGGCGGAAGTCAGCTCGACGAATTTCTGCAGCGACATGCGGCCACCATTGACGCCGGCCGAAAAAAGCAGAGCCAGCCGCGTCTCGATGCCGGGAATGCCGTTCGGAATGCGATTGAACGGCGTGTCCGGACCGCCGGCAATTTTGTCGGCGTAATTCCAGGGCGAGTGATCTGAAGAGAAGACTTCGAGCGTGCCATCGAGAATGCCGCGCCAGATGTCCGGCTGGTTCGACTTGTCGCGCGGCGGGGGCGTGCAGACGCATTTCGAGCCGGAGAGATCATGCGTGTCGATGTCCTCGGCCGACAGAAAGAGATATTGCGGGCAGGTCTCGGCATAGATCGGCAGTCCCCGCGCCTTGGCGCGGCGAATCTCTTCGACCGCACCGCCAGCGGCAACATGGCTGACAAGGATCGGCGTCTCGATTAATTCCGAAAGGCTGATGGCGCGGAAAGTGGCCTCGCGGTCGCCGATCTCCGAATGAGCCTTCTCATGATACCGCAGCTGGGTCTTGCGCGCCGCGATGAATTTTTCGGTCAGCCAGCGAATGCAGGCATCGTTCTCCGCATGCACCATCACCATTGCACCCTCTGAACGCGCGAGATCCAGCACATTCAGCACCTCATAGTCGTCCAGTTTCAGGCCCTCATAGGTCAAATAGATCTTCATTGAGGTGCAGCCCTCGGCAATCAGCGCCGGGATCTCGTCGCGCAGCACTTCCACCGAGGGATCGCCGACGATCAGGTGAATGCCGTAGTCGATATGCGCCTTCGGCTGCGCACGTTGGTGATAGTCGTCGACGATGTCCCGCAGGGACTGTCCACGCATCTGCATCGCAAAGGGAACGACCGTGGTCGTGCCGCCGCAAAGTGCCGAGAGCGTGCCGGTATTGAAATCATCGGCCGTCGCCTTCCCTTCCCAGGGCTGCTGATCCATGTGGCAATGGCTGTCGACGCCGCCTGGCAATACCAGTCGCCCCTCGGCCGAGATTTCCTGCATGCCTTCCGCAAGGTCGCGGCCGATCGCCGCAAATTTGCCGTCGCGAATGCCGATGTCGACCGCCAGCGTTTCATCCGGCAGCACAACGCTTCCGCCACGGATAACGAGATCGAAGGGAACGTCTTTGCTCATTGATTCACTCCGGATGTCAGGCAATCGGCAACGGCGTTCGCCGTGGAAGAGGTTCTCTTGCGTCGAAGGTTGACGCATGCTCCGACCGAAACCAATGCGGCGCCACTGCCGAGCATGATGAAAAGCGCATAAGGCGCCACATAATCCATGAGCCCGGCAGCGATCCCCGGCGTCATGACGTTGCCGATCGAATAGATCAGCAGCAGCCCGCCCGACGCCGACACCATATGGCGGCTGTCGATCTGCGAATTGGCGAAGGCGATACCGACAGGATAGATCGTCAGGGCGGTGGCACCGTAGAGGAAGAAGAGCACGAAGAGCACGGGCACGTGGCGATTTGCGAGCATGATGATCGCAGCGCAGAGCATCGCCGCAAGAATACCCTGGACAAGCAGCATCCAGCGCCGATCGAGCCGGTCTGACAGCCAGCCGACCGGCGTCTGGGCGAGCATGCCGCCCATGCTGAACGCCGTCACCATCCCGATCGTCGTCGCGGCGGGAAGCGCGATCTTGGCGCCGTAAAGCGGCATCAAGGCAAAGACATTCATGTTCGTCATCCCCGCCTGGAAGACCGCGATGATCGTAACCGGCGCGAGAGCGGCGAGTTTCCACAGGCCGCAGCGATGATCGGCAGCAGACACCTCAGCCTGAAGAGGAGGCACAGAACGAACCGGGAGCGTCGGCCAGGGACGCCCGACGAACCGGCAATAGAGCGCACCGGCCGTTACTGTCAGGCCCCCTATCAGGAAGAGATGCGGCGAATGCGGACCTGCGGCCTCGACCATCAACTGGCCGAAGAGCACCGCAAGCGAAGTCATCATCATGTATAGTGAAAAATAGGCGCCGCGATTGTTCTGATCGGCGTAAAGGTTGATCCAGCTTTCGGAGACCACGAACAGAACGGCCATTGCAAAGCCGTTAAGGAAGCGCAAGACAAGCCATAAGGATGTCACTGTCGTCACCATATAGCCGGAGCCCGCGAGGGCGGCGAGGAAGCTGACCGTCAGGAAGGTGCCACGATGGCCAAGGCGTGCGACGAGAAAGCGCGCCACAAGGCATCCGGTAAGAAACCCGACGGGAAAGCCGGTCAGGAGCAACTGCACCGCGCTCGGATCGATCTCCGGTCGGCTGAGGCTGAGCGAGACGGACGTCGTCAACAGACTGTTTCCGGTGCCGATGACGCATATCGCCACCATGACAGGCACGAGCGCGCGGAAGCGCGCCGCCCTTTTCCAGAAGCTCGCCTCGATTGAGGTTTCGGAACTCATCCGTTAACCTCTGTCGCCGGTGAATAGACGGGCATTTGCGCCCGCAACCGGTCTTCTTCGATATGGCAGGCGATCTGGTGCGTCGCCGACATCTGCCTGATCGGCGGCGCAACCGTGTCGCAGATGCCGCCGGCCTTGCGGTGGCATCTGGTTGCGAAACGACAGCCCGCGGGCACATTCACCGGACTCGGCGTTTCGCCGGTCAGCCGGATTCGTTCGCGCGGCGCATCGTCGAGGTTCGGACTACGGATGGCCGAAATCAGGGCTTCCGTGTAGGGATGAGTGCCGTTGCCGAACACCTCTTCAACCCTACCCTGCTCCATGACCTTGCCGAGATACATGACGACGACCTTGTCGGCGACATGCCGCACCAGCGCCAGATCATGGCTGATGAAAAGCATCGTTGTGTGCTTCTCTTTCTGGATATCGAGCAGAAGCGTTACGACCGCCGCCTGCACCGAGACGTCGAGCGCCGAGACCGGCTCGTCGGCGACAATCAGCGAAGGCTCGGCCGCAAAGGCGCGAGCGATCGCGATACGTTGCTTCTGGCCGCCGGAAAGCTGGCTCGGCCTGCGATCGGCAACGGTGGGCGAGAGCCGTACCATCTCCAGAAGTTCACGCACCCGTTCTTCGATTGCGGCCTTTCCCTTGCGGATGCCGAACTTCTTGAGCGATCGGCGAATGGAAAAGGCGGCCGAGTGTGACGGATTGAGCGTGCTATCCGGATTCTGGAAGATCATCTGGATCGACTGGAGCATATTGCGCGATCGTTGCCGTGCCTGCAGCTCGGCGATATTTTCGCCGGCCATGCGGATCGAGCCCGACGTTGCACTGTCGAGACCAGTGACGATACGAGCAAGCGTCGATTTTCCGCAGCCGGATTCGCCGACCAAGGCAACGATCTCGGCTTTGCGGGCACCGAAGGCAATCGCCTCATTGGCCTTGACCGTTTTATCCGCGCCGATCCGATAGAGCTTCGTTACATCGGAGAGCGCAATCGCCTCTTCCTTCAGCGTGACCTGGCCGAATTCCGGAGGCAGCTTTCCACCCGGTCGCTCCATTTCCGGCCAGCGGGCGCAACGGACCAGGTGATCAGCACCTGCCTCGGTTAATGCAAGACCGGGCCGGTCGCAAAGGCCGATGGTAAATCCGGCGCAGCGCGGCGCAAAGAAACAGCCTTCCGGCCGCTCCTGCGGCAACGGGATATGGCCGGGGATCGCGGCCAGCGCGCGGCTATGCTTGTCGCTGCCGATATCGGGAATGCAGTCGATCAGCCCCTGCGTATAGGGGTGGCGCGGCCTGCGGAAGAGATCGCCGGTGGTGCCCTCTTCGACTATTTCGCCGGAATACATGATGCCGACGCGATCGCAGGCTTCGGCGATCAGGCCGAGATTGTGAGAGATGAACAGCAGGCTCGTGGAATAGCGGCGCCGCAGCTCGCCGATCAGGTCGATGACTGCCGCTTCGACCGTCACATCGAGACCCGTCGTCGGCTCGTCGAGCAATAGCAGTGAAGGTCGCGCCAGAAGTGCCATGGCGATGACGACGCGCTGCTGCTGGCCGCCCGACAGCTGATGCGGATAGCGCTTCAGCATGTCGCCGGCATCAGGCAGGCGCACATCGTCGAGCATGGCGGCAGCCATCTCCATGGCCTCTTTCCTGGTCGATCCAAGATGCAGTAAAGGCACTTCCGCAAGCTGTGATCCGATCGTCTTGACCGGATTGAGCGCACTCATAGGGTCCTGGTAGACCATGGCGATACGCCGGCCCCGGATCGAGCGCAGCTCCTTCTCTCTGGCACCGACGAGCTCCGCGCCATCGAAGCGGATGCTGCCGCCGGCGATCACGCCGGTATTGCCGAGATAACCCATGATCGCCATGGCTGTCGTGCTCTTGCCGCAGCCGGACTCGCCGACGAGGCCATAGCTCTCGCCCGGCCGGACGCTGAAGGAGAGGTTCGGCACCGCGACCACGGTCTCGCTCTTGCCACGGAACTCGATCCTGAGATCCCTGATGTCGAGCAGCGGTTCGAGATCGGACTTTGGAGCGTCGGACATGGCGGCCCCTTGCATGTTGGATACGGACAGGTTCATGGCTTCCATGCCTCGCGCATGCCATCGGCCAGGAGATTGAAACCGAGAACGAGACTGACGAGCGCGGCTGATGGGATGAGCGACATCAGCGGCCAGACGTTGAGCACCGTGACGCTCTCCTTGACCATGCCGCCCCAATCAGGGTTCGGCGGTGGCAGGCCAAGACCAAGGAAGCCGAGAATGCCGATGGTGATGATCGTATAGCCGATGCGCAGGCAGGCATCGACGATCAGCAGGCTGCGGCAATTGGGCAGAAGCTCGACGACCATGATGTAGATCGTGCTCTCCGCCCTGAGTTTCGCGGCGGCGATATATTCCTGTTCCTTGAGGCCAAGGACGAGGCCGCGGGTGATGCGGCCAATGCCCGGCGACGACGCGATCGTCGTCGCGATCACGATGTTGAGTACGGACGGCCCGATATTGGCGATCAGGATCACGTAGATCACGAGAACAGGAAAGGCGAGCACGATGTCGGAGAAGCGGCTGATCAGTGTGTCGATCCAGCCGCCGTAATAGCCCGCGACCATGCCCATGGCGATGCCGACGACCATGGCGACGGCAACCGAGAGCGGCGCAACGAAAAGCACGGTGCGCGCGCCGAAGATCAGGCGAGAGAGAACGTCTCGGCCCAGGATATCGGTGCCGAGCCAATGGGTTGCGGATGGAAAGGGATTGCCCATCGCCATGACGTCCGAATCCGTCGGGGACGGCAGCGGCAGGATCGGCGCGAGAACGGCGGCTGCCACCCAGAAGACCACCAGGAACAGGCCGACGATGGCCGTCTTGGAATGAAAGATCCGCACCCAGTTCGGTCGCGCCGCTCGCTTGGCTGCAGTGACCTTGATCCCGGCGATATTGTCTTGGAGTGCCATGGCTTACCTCACCCGGATACGTGGATCGAGCAGCATGTAGCCGAGGTCGCCGAGCAACTGCGTGACGACGGCGACGGCGACTGTTATCAGTGTTGCAGCTTCGAGCGTGGCGATATCGCCGAAGAGGCTGGCGTCGAGGATCAGGCGACCGAAGCCCGGATAGGCAAAGACGAGCTCGGTGACGACCACGCCGCTGATGAGAAAGTTGATCTGCAGAAGAAGCACGGTGAAAGGTGCGATCATGGCGTTGCGCAGCGCGTGGCCAAGAACCATGCGACGGGTACTCATGCCCTTCAGGACGGCAGTGCGGATATATGGCCGCTCCATGACGCCGATCATCGAGACGCGGATCATCCGGGCGACATAACCGAAATCGTAGATCACGAGCACGGCGACCGGCAGCACGAACTGATAAGGCACCGCCCATCCGCCATCGCTGTTGAGCGGGCTCGTCCCCGGCAGGACCGGCCAAAGGATGACGAAGAGCGTGACCAGGAAAACGCCCGATGCAAATTCGGGTATGGACGTGAAGGTGATGCAGATGACCGACAGCGTTCGGTCAAGCACCCCACCCTCCTTCAACCCGGACAGAATGCCGAAGATGATCGACAGCGGCACGATCAAGAGAAAAGCGAGGCCGGCGAGGATCGCCGTATTGCCAAGCCTGCTCCAGATCACGTCATTGACGGGCAGCTTGTTCAGCGTCGAGTAGCCGAAATTGCCGAAATATTGCGCCCCGCGCGAATCCTTGAAATTGAGCCCGGTGCTCGGGTCCTGCAGCGGATCGGGGATCGCCCCTACCAACACGCCAAGCCACCGGCCATAGCGCACGACTAGCGGATCATTGGCCTTCAGCTTTTCAGTCAGGATATCGACCTGCTGCTGCGTGGCGAAGGGGCCGAGCGATTTGCGCGCCACGCTGCCGGGGGTGAATTCGCAGACGGCAAAGACCAGGAATGATGCGCACAGCATGGTGAGCAGCATCATGATCAGTCGTTTCAGAAGGAATTTCGACATTGCATTATCATCCGGTTTTCTCATGCGTCAGCAAGGGATCGCCCGGACGAGGCCGGGCGATCCTGGCGCCGCTTGATCAGGCGGAGATCGCGTATTGATGCGCGAAGATGTACTGCGAGGGATGGAGCTCGAAGCCCTTGACCTTCTTGTCCATCACGGTCGAGAAGATGCGCCAGAAAGGCTGAACGATCGGCCCGTCATCCTGCATGATCAACTCGATTTTCTCGATGACCTTGCTACGCTCCTTTGGGTCGAGGATGCCCTCGGCCTCCGTCAAGAGCTGGTCGAATTCCGGATTGGCATAATGGGACTCGTTCCAGGCGGCATTCGACCGATAGGCGAGCGACAGCGTCATGATGGCAAGCGGGCGATGGCCCCAGGCCGTCAGGCTGAACGGTGCAGAAGTCCAGACCTCCCAATATTGCGCGCTCGGCAGCGACTTGATGTTGATCTTGACGCCGATGTCCTTGAACTGCTCGGCCAGAACCTGAGCCGTATTCAGCTCCCAGATCGGATCCGGACGCGTGACCATGTCGAATTCGAAGCCGTTCGGATAGCCCGCGTCGGCCAGGAGCTTCTTGGCCTTCTCGATATCGCGTGGATATTTCGGCAAGGCGGCATATTCCGGATGCGACGGCGCGACATGGTGATCTTCCGCCGGCGTGCCGGCGCCGAGCAGCGACGTCTGGATGACCTTCTCGCGATCGATCGCGAAGCGCATCGCCTGGCGGACGCGCTTATCCTTGAACTGCTCGACGTCAGGATGCATGCGGGCGACGACCGTCTGCGTCGTCTCGACTTTGTAAACCGCCACATGCGGGAAGTTCTTCATCGAGCTGATCTGAACGGCGTCGGCTTCCGACAGGCCGTCTATCTGCTTGGACGCCATGGCCGCAATGCCCGCGCCCGGATTGTCGCCGAGGTCGACGAATTCAAAAGTCTCGAGATAGGGCCCGGTGCCCCAATAGTCGGTGCGGGCCTTGTACTTAGCGGCCTTGCCGACAGTGTATTCCGTCATCTCGAATGGGCCGGTGCCGTTGGCATCGGGGCCGAAGGCGCCATTGTCGGCCGGATCCAGGATGAACATCGGATAGTGGTAGAGATGCTCGGGAACGGCGATCTGTGGCGCGAAGCAGTTGAGGCGAACCGTGTGGTCGTCGACTTTCTCGATCGCGTTGTCAGACCAGAGCTTGCTCGACTTCTTCGGATTGCCCTTCTCGTCCTTCTCACCGCCATCATATTCCTGGACGAGATAGCCGGTAAAGAGGCCGAGGACAGACGAGCCAACCTTGGGGTCGCTGACGCGCTTCAGGTTCCAGACGACGTCGTCCGCCGTCAGCGGCCGGCCTCCATTGCGCCACTTCACATCCTTGCGGACATGCAGCGTCCAAGTCTTCAGGTCGTCGCTCACATCCCATTTTTCGAGCAGATAGGGATGCGTGATGTTGTCACGGTCGGTAAAGGTCAGATATTCGCAAACTTGGCGGATGACATTCGATTTTTCAGCAAAATCGGCCAGATGGGGGTCCTTGATTTCCATGCAGCGCATGCCGATGCGCAGGTTTCCGCCTTTTGGCAAATCGTCTGCCTTGGCTTCGCTCGACGGCTGAAGAACACCGGCAAGAGAGTAAGCAGCAGCGGCCGAAAGGCCGAGAAGTGTCGATTTGCGCAAAAAATCCCTGCGACTGACACGGCCGTTTGAAAGATCTTCTATAAGGGTTGGAATATAGGGATGCTGATTCTTATCCAAGATAGTGTTCTCCGAGTTCGTGCAGACTGTTCCCGATGTTTTCTGAACGCGAAGCGGAGCAGTTTCCTGCCGCTTCGACTTGCGCGGATCTGATGTCCGTTTTCGCCGTCGTAATTAAACCTACATCCAACGCCACCGAGGCAGAATGCATTTATCCGACATGGAATATGCGCAGCACGACACATTGTTGCATTGCAGCGAAGCGTGCTTTTTGGCCAATGGCCGGGCTGAATTTGAGACAGCTTGGATCAGGAGCGCCGCGTCGCGGCAGGGCTCTCATGGAAGTGACTGCGATAGAACCGGCTGAAATGCGATGGAGAGCCATATCCGCAGACGCCGGCAATATCGGCTACGCTCAGATCCGTATGAATCAGCAGTTCCTTGGCCCGCGCCATGCGCAGATCGATATAAAACTGTGACGGGCTTTTGTTCAGATTGCTGCGGAACAGTCTCTCAAGCTGCCGAGCTGAGATCTTGACGGCTTCCGCGAGCTCGGCGATCTCGATGGGTTCGGAAAGGCTGCTTTCCATGCGACGAATGACAAAACCAAGCTTGGCATTCCGAATGCCGAAGCGGTCCTCGGGCACCATGCGCTGAACGTCGTCCTGTCTTCGCATACGGGGATGATTGAACTGATCAGAGATCTGCTCGGCGAGCTCTCGTCCTTCAATCGCGGCAATCAGATAGAGCATCATATCAAGTGTGACAGTGCCGCCAGAGGAGGTAATCAGACGCCCGTCGACCGCGAAGATGTCATCAGTCGCCAAGCAGTTGGGAAACTCACTGCGGAAGCTCGGGAGGGACTCCCAATGGACCGCGCACCGCCTGCCCTCAAGGAGCCCGGCCCGTGCCAAATAGAACACCGCCGTGCTGACACCGCCGAGAACGCAGCCCTCGGAATAGATGCGACGAAGCCAGGAAAAAAGGGATGGATCATAGCTCTCGGTGTAGTTAACGCCGGCACAGACAAAAAGGATATCACATTTCGGTGCCTGCGCCATGGCGTAGTCCACCGAGAAAGCGAGCCCACTGCTCGACCTCGCTTCCTTGCCGTTGGCTGAAATCAGTATCCATTCGAACGCTTTGCGCTTGATCAAGCGGTTTCCTTGCCGCAATGAATCGAGCGCCGCCGAGAAAGTCATCAGCGGATAATCCGGTGCAAGAAAGAAGCCGATGCGCACCGGCCGCCCGTCTTGCTTCAACTGATCAAGTGAGAAGGACTGTCGCGTCATTCGTCGGATATACTACGTCTGGCAGGCATCGCCCAAGGGTGCTCGCTTCTTTTCAAGGCGTGTCTGATTGCAGACGATAACGACCATGACTGTCTCTTCTTTGATAAAGAGACGTACTGTAATGCGTATCAATCTCGCTGTTTGGCCCGCCGTAACGGCCTCTTGTCGAGTAATCGCACAGACTCACCCTTAAGTGAATGGTGCTCTTGATGGAAATCGCACCGAGGCCTGCGGATCTATCCATTCCAGAGATGAGGAATAAAGCTGAATTGCCGCCTTCAAATTAGGATTACTGCACACCATATTGCGGCGCAGCCGAAAATGCTGCCTGTAGGTGTTCGGCCATGAGTTCGGCCGCATGCTTGCGCTGCCCAGATGCTATGGCGTCCAAGATCGCAACATGTTCCCGGCACCAGTCCTTCACTCGCCTGCGATTGGTGTAGCCGCCAAATTCCAGCAATCTCCGCAGCCTGTTCTGCTGCTGGATGGATTGCAGGAAAAAGATATTGCCGCTGAATTCCGCGATCATTTCATGGAACTGCGCATCCGTATCGAACAATTGTCTCGGATTTACCGAGGCTATGTCGGGATGAGCTTCAAGATAGAGATGTTGAAGACGCGATCGTTCCAGTGAGGTGGGATCGGGGCGGAAGGTGCTCAGCAGCAGTCCGGCCGGCTCGATCGTAGCCCGGAAATCATAGCTATTGCGCAACGCGACCTGTGAATCGAGCGTGGGCAGGAAGGTCCAGCCCCTGCCGCTATTGCGCGCAAGCAATCCGTCATTGACCAGATGCGTAAGCGTTCTTTGCAGGAGAACGCGGTCCACATCGAAACGACGAGCGATTTCCGACTGCGTGAAAGTTTCCGAGAGCGCGCCTGAAAGGCGGTCTTCGACGATCCGCGAATAGAGATCCTGATCGGCCGTCGCCGGCACCTCCACTCCCACTCGAAGCAACTCTTCGGGCAGTACCTTCAGAAAAAATCCCTGGTTCCTGCGCGCCTCCACGATGCCGCGTTCGGCAAGCAACAGCAGTGCAGAGCGAACCGGCGTTCTCGATACGCCGATCAGATCGCCGAGTTGCTGTTCGCGCAAATGATGCCCCGGTTCGAAGCGCGCATTGCGGGCAAGATCGAGAATCTGATTTGCGAGGCGATATCGTCCTTGACGTGGGACACTGGCCATTAAGTTATCCGAGTTTGTACAAAATTATATGATTAGTACAACAACAGCGCAAACATCGGCAATACAAACAACATCATCAAAACCCGAAACTCACGGCTTTCACGAGAAAACAGGTGATTGGAGGTTCGGTGCCCGTGCATATCTTTATAGAATGCTGCGTCTTAGTTTAAAATTTCACCCATACGCCCATTATTTGAGCACAATTAAGAAATGCCTATTTTTGAGCTTCTCGGCTTGACTCTTTCGACGGCAGCATTGTACCATTGTATTCAATCAGAGCAATTATAGCTCGATCAAACAAGAGGGAACTGCCATGCTTCGATCTTTCATGACCGCATTTACCTTGCCGCTAATGCTCACGCACGCCGTCGCCGCGGCCGACCTTCCGAAGTCGGGTCTCGTCGAAAATGGATCCGTCACCTATGGCGTCGCCGCCACGTTCGCGCCGTTCGAATTCCAGAAGGATGGAGTGCTGTCCGGCTTCGATATCGACCTGATCGCAGCGTTGACGGCGAAACTTGGCGCGAAACCGGCGGCGATGAACATGGAATTCAAGGGATTGATCCCGGCGCTGCTCTCCGGCCGGATCGATATCATCAACTCGGCCATGTACATCAACGACAAGCGCTCGGAGCAGGTCGATTTCATTCCCTATATGAAGATCGGCAATCAGGTGATCGTTCAGGCCGGCAATCCGGCCAAGATTACCGGCCGGGATGATACGCTCTGCGGGAAGACGATAGCCGTCACGCTCGGCGGCATTCAGGAAAACCAGGCGCGTGCCGACGATGCACGCTGCAAGGCCAAGGGTCTCAAGGGCGTAGCGGTTCTCACCCTGCCGACAGCGCAGGATTCCGCGGTGTCGTTGCGGCAGGGGCGTGCGGATGCGGAATACGATTCGACGCCGGGTGCGGTCGTTCTTCAGGCCGCGGTTCCAGGCGTTTATGAGGTCGTCGGTGGCGAATTCGAATCCGACACCAGCATCGGCATTGCCACCCGAAAGGGAGACGCGGCCGTTCAGACTTCCATCAAATCGGCGCTTGCCGAGATCGTCGCGGATGGCACCTACAAGAGCCTGATCGAGAAGTGGAAGCTGCCGGCCTCCGTCTCGATTTTCAACTGACCTCCGGCTTGATACCGAAGAAGGAGCGGGGATGTCTCTCGAACTCGTTGTCGACTATCTGCTGTCGCCCGCTTTCTTTCACGGCGCTTTGCTGACGTTATTGATCACCGTCGTGTCCCTGTTCTTCGGGATCATCGTCGGGCTTGTGATCGCTCTTTTACAGGAGACGGGCCTGCGTCCCATCAAGGTGGCGACGCTCGCCTATCTTTGGCTGTTTCGCGGCACGCCCGTCCTGTTCCAGATCATTTTCATCTACAATGTCCTGCCGAACTTCGGAATTCGTCTATCGGCCTTTCTAAGCGCCGTCATTGCCCTGTCGCTGAACGAAGGTGCCTATATGGCGGAAATCCTGCGGTCGGGCCTGCACGCGGTAAAGAAGGGGCAGCGCACGGCGGGGCTTGCGCTCGGGATGACGCGGGCGGGCGTCATGCGTTTCATCGTGATGCCACAGGCGGCCCGCATCGTAATGCCTGCGGTCGGCAATCAGATGATCGGCATGCTGAAGACCAGCGCACTTGTTTCCGTCGTCGCCGTGGAAGAATTGCTTCTTGTCGCCAATCAGACCGCCAGCGCGAATTTCCGCTATTTCGAAGCGCTGACGGCGGCCGGCATTTATTATCTGTTGCTGACGACGATCTTCATGGTCTTCCAGTCGTTTCTCGAACGCGCGTTTGACCCGAAGCGCGGCCGCCGGGGCAGCGTTCGCAAGCCCTTCAGCCTCATTGCCCCGAAATCCGAGATCCAGTGAGGGAAGACGATATGGTTGTGCCTGACAATAAGCCGCTTCTGGAAGTCATCGGTATCGACAAGAGTTTTGGGCCGACGCGGATTCTCAAGACCTGCAGTTTGAACGTTTTTCGCAAGCAGACCATGGTCGTCATTGGTCCGTCCGGATCGGGAAAATCGACGCTGCTGCGATGCGTGAACCTGCTGGAGCCGGCAGACGGCGGCAATATCTTCTTCGACGGCGACGACATTACCCGTGACCTTCGCAATGCTCCGAAGATCCGCCGGGATATCGGCATGGTCTTCCAGAACTTCGAACTGTTCCAGCATCTTTCGGCAGCCGAAAACATCATGCTCGCGCCGATGAAGGTCTCGGGCGTCAGCAGGCTCGATGCGCACGACATGGCGATGCAATTGCTCGAGAAGGTCCGCATCCCGGAAAAAGCCGATTTCTGTCCCGATGAACTCTCCGGCGGACAGCAGCAGCGCGTGGCAATAGCCCGAGCGCTCGCCATGAAGCCCAAGCTGATGCTCTACGACGAGCCGACATCGGCGCTCGACCCGGAGATGATCCGCGAGGTTCTGGACGTGATGGCCGATCTCAGCGCCGACGGCATGACAAGCATCGTCGTCACCCATGAGATGGGTTTTGCCAGACGCGCCGCCGACCAGATCGTCTTCATGGAGAACGGCGAGGTCATCGAAAACGCGTCGAGCGAAGAGTTCTTCGGCGGAGCGGTCAACGAGCGCGCTAGCCTCTTTCTAAGTCAGATATTGCATTAACTGCGGAAGGCAGACATGTCCCATACCCCCGATATCGCGCGCATGAAGCGTGAACTCGCCGAACTGATCGCCATCAGAACGGAAAATCCGCCTGGCCAAGAGGCGGACGCTGCCGTCTATGTCCGCGATCTGCTCCTGTCCGCGGGCTTTGCGGTCGATGTGGTGGAGTACAAGCCCGGCCGTTTCAATGTCGAAGCGCGGATGGAAAACGGGCCGGGTCCGGTCTTCGCCTTCAACACACACATGGACACCGTGCCTGCCGGGGACGGATGGTCGTCCGATCCGTTCATCCTGCGCGAGGCGGATGGAAAGCTCTATGGTCGCGGCGCCTGCGACTGCAAGGGGCCGCTGATATCGATGGTGGAAGCTATGCGCATGCTGGCATCCGACCGGGGTGCATGGTCGGGCACGTTGCTCGGTGTCTTCGTCGGTGACGAGGAAATCGCCAGCGAAGGCGCCAAGTTCTATGCGGCCGGCAGGCCGAAAATCGACTTCGCCGTTGTGGGCGAGCCGACATCCAACACGACCTTTGCGGCACATAAGGGAAGTCTCCGGCCTGTCGTGCGTGTTCACGGGCAGGCAGCACACTCCGGGACACCACATCTGGGCGATAACGCCATCTACCGCGCCGGACAGCTCCTCTCGCTCATCGAGGCCCATCACAACGAGGTGGTGCGTGGACGGACGCATCCACTCGTTGGTGAGGCCAGCCTGACGGTGACGCGCATTTCCGGCGGGCATGCGGACAATGTGGTGCCGTATGTCTGCGATCTGCTGCTGGACCGCCGGATGGTGCCCGGGGAGGACGAGGCTGCGGTGAAGCAGGAGTTTGCCGATCTGCTGGCGCTCGCCCATACCCGTTTCGGCGTTCGGGCCGAAATCGTCGACTACAGGGCGACGACGGGCGGCGCAACGGAAACCGCCGTCGACAGCACCATCGTTCAGACCAGCATGGCGGCTTGCCGGTCTCACGGCGTGTCCGATCCTGGTCCCTTCGGCTTCCAGGGCGGCTGCGATCTTGTGCATTTTCGTGAGATCGGCGCGCAAGGCACGGTGATTGGGCCGGGTGACTTGTCGGTTGCCCACAAGCCCGACGAATTCGTCCCCACGGACGAGTTCGTAACCGCGAGCCTGATCTATCGCGATGTCGCGATATCGATGTTGCGGGGCTGATCGATGCAGGCGTCCCTCCACCGCGCGATACTGCGCTACGGGAACGGTTTGATGCTGCATACCGCATCATCCGGCCCGGTCGCCGGTCTCGATACGCTTTACCTGCGCCTGCGGGATGGTGATGTCGTCGCAACCGGCGAGGTCCGCATCAACATTGCCTATCTGAACGGTCTTCCGGCCGAGGTGGTCCTGGAGGAGGCGCTGTCTTTTTTCGACCGGATCGACTGGTCGCGGGATGCGGCAGATCTTCTTGCGGACGAAATACTCTGGGCGGAAGCGAGCGCCCCGGTACGGATGCTGCTGGACATTGCACTTCACGATTTCCTGGCGCGACGGCAGGGCCTGTCACTAGCCCAATGGCTCGGAGCCGCCGCTTCGACTGACATTTCGCATTCAACCAACCAGACACTATTCATATCCACGCCGGAACAATTTCTGGCACAGGCGGAGGCCTATGTCGCCCGCGGCTTTCGCGATCTGAAGGTCAGGGTCGGCGCCGGTACTTTTCATCACGACCTCTGGCGGCTGTCGCAATTGCGCGAGCGCTTCGGGCAGACCATCAAGCTGGCGGTCGATGCCAATGGCGCCTGGGGCCGCGACGACGCGGAAGGAAAGCTCGCGCAGCTGGCGCAATTCGATCTCGCCTATGTCGAGCAGCCCATTCCTGCCGGAGATTTTGACCTCCTGCTCGCGCTTGCGGAGAAAAGCCCGATGCCGCTGATGCTGGACGAAAGTGTCTCCAACCTCCGGGACGTGGAGGTTATCGTCCAAGCTTCGGGACGCTTGTGGGCGCATCTGAAGCTGGTCAAGCTTGGCGGCATCGCGCCAACACTGAAGGCGGCGGCGGCGCTGCGCCGGAACAATATCCCTTTCATGATCGGGCAGATGAATGAGGGGGCGGCGGCAACGGCCGCGGCACTGCATCTGGCCTGTGCCACCGGCCCCTCATTCGCCGAATTGTATGGAGCAGATGGATTGGCCAACGATGCGGCCTCCGGCCTGGTCTATGCGCGGGGCTGTGTGACGGGCACTCAGGCTCCCGGCCTCGGGCTGGTTGTTGATCTATCGAAGACAAGTCTCTTGAAGGAGTTCGCAAGGTGACGATCGCAAGCAATGTCGTACAGGGACAGGAATCTGCCTTCCCGAAAGAGGAATATGAGATCCGCGTGGCGCGTGCGCGTCAAAATCTCGTCGAGGCCGGCATCGATGCGCTCGTCGTGACCGGTCCGGAAAACATCTTCTATCTGACCGGCCAGCAGACGCCGGGCTATTACACGTTCCAGGCTCTCCTTCTGACCGCCGACGGCGACCCGGTCTTCGTGATCCGCCAGCTCGAATATTTCAACTTCATCGCCAACACCTTCATTGCGGATGCCGAAGTCTATCAGGATGGTGATGAGCCCGTTTCCTTCCTGATCGCGCTGATCGAGAAGCGTGGGCTGGCGGGAAAGCGCGTGGCGATCGACAAAAAGGGCTGGTTCCTGCCGATATTTGTCTACGAATCCTTGCGCGAACGGCTGGGAGCGGTTCATGACGGCGCTGGCGTCATCGAAAAGCTGCGCGCCGTCAAATCGCCGCTGGAAATCGAAAAGTTGGAACGCGCGGCCTTCTATGTGGATGCCGGCATGCGAGCGGGGCTTGCCGCTGTCAAGGTCGGCGCCAGCGACAACGATCTGGTCGCCGCGATGATGCAGGCGGCGATATCAGCCGGATCGGAATATATGGGGATGGAGCCGCTTGTTTCTGTCGGCGCACGCACCGGCGTGCCGCACGGAACTTGGCGCCGCACTAAAATAGCGGATGGTGATCCGGCCTTCCTCGAAATGGCCGCCTGCCATGATCGTTATCATGCCGCACTCATGCGGTCGGCCTGGATCGGCCGCGCGCCCAGCGAGGCGGCGGACATGATGAGGGTCTGCCAGGAGGCGCTCCAGGTCTCGCTTGATACCATCCGTCCGGGCGTATCCTGCGAAGTTCCGCATATCGCCTGCCAGAAGATCATTGACGCGGCAGGCTATACCGACAATTTCCGCAAGCGCCTTGGCTACAGCGTCGGGATCTCCTTTGCGCCGGATTGGGGCGAGGGGGCGATCCTCAGCCTCAACGCAGGGGTCAAGACCGAACTGCAGCCGGGCATGACCTTTCATCTGCCGCCGGCGTTGCGTATCTACGGCCGCTTCACCGTCGGCGTCAGCGAAACCATCGTCGTCACGGAAACAGGATATCGGGCGCTTGGAACCATCAAGCGCGATCTTCTCGAAGTCTGAAGCAGCCGATTGAAAGGAGCGGGCCATGGGGTTGATCCTCGTTTTTCACGATACGTCAAAGCCCGCCCTTTATGGCGCGGTCGCCGCTGCAATTGCTGCCGCCCGGCAATGCGGCTTCATGCATGTCCCGGCGCGCTTCGATACCAAGCTCCATGCCGACGCGGCACAGCATGTGATTGCAAGCGGCGGTCTTGGCGCGAGTGGCCTGTGCTGGTTCGAACGGCTTTCGGGGAACCAGGTGCCAGCCGTGGCAATGCCGGAAGCGGTCGTTGACGCGATCGCGGTGCGGGACGTGGTGGTGCCCATTCATCCGGCATTTCTGATCGATGGAGATGTGCCGACAGCATTGGCGGCTGCCGCCAAAGCCCATGCAGTAGAGCTGGAAATGATCACCGTTCGCGAGGACGCCGATCGCTTCTTCGATGTGTCGACCCGGGAGGTGCTTGCCTGGCGGGATCGTTTCGGGCGTATCGGATTGAGGGAACCGCAACGGCAAACGAGTTCGGATCTGACGATCGGCTTTATCGGTGCGGAAAGCGATCATCGCGATGTCTACCCGGCAGCGCTGGCAAGCCTCGCCGACGCGGCAGACAGCCTTTCGATCGGGATCGATGTGCGTTTCATCGATCCGGTCCATGCCGACCGGTTTGAAAGTCCCGCCATTTTCGAGGGCCTCTCCGGAATCCTGCTTCCCGGCGGGGCGGATATGAAGAATGTCGCCGGCCAGACGGCCGCTGCCGCGTTAAGTCTTGAAGCGGATCTGCCGACTGTTGGGTTGTGTCTTGGCATGCAGACGATGGTGACGGCTTTGGCGTGGCGGGTTTTCGGTCGCAAGGCAGCCAATCTGGCCGAGGCCGCCCCGAATGCTAGGATCAAGACCTTCGTGCCGATGGCCGGCGATGAGGGAGAGGACGGCACTCGCCTGCCGATCCACAGGATTGGTGATCAGCCGATCGACATCATACCGGGCACCCGGCTCTCCGAGATCATTTACTCGGAGGCTCAGGTGCGCTGCAACCACCAATTCCGATTGAACCCGGTCCTGCTGCCGGCTCTTGAGGCGGCCGGGCTTCGCGCTGCCGCACGTAGTTCATCAGGCGCGATCGTCGATGCCATTGAATTGCCGGATCATCCCTTCTTCATCGGCATGCAAGGGCATCCGGAACTGTCGTCACGAACCGACAAGCCCCATCCACTGCTCGTGGCATTTTTGAAAGCCGCGGCCCTCAGAGCTCTGACATCAATCTCGTAGCATACCCCGTTCACTCACATCTCAGACAAGGCAAACCATTATGCGCTCGCTTTTCCATTTCGCCTATCATGTCACCGATCTTGACGATGCGCGTCGCTTTTACGGCGGCGTGCTCGGCTGCGAGGAAGGTCGCAGCACCGACACCTGGGTCGATTTCGATTTCTTCGGCCATCAGATCTCCCTGCATCTCGGCAAGCCGTTCGAAACGACGCGTACCGGCAAGGTCGGCGATCACATGGTAATGATGCCCCATCTCGGCGTCATTCTGGCGCTCGATGACTGGTTCGCCCTTGCCAAAAGGCTGGAAGACGCCGACACGGCATTCGACATTCCGCCGGTCGTGCGCTTCGAAGGCCAGACCGGCGAGCAACGCACGATGTTCTTCCTCGATCCGAGCGGAAACCCGATCGAAGTCAAAGGCTTCAAGGATTTCGACAGCGTTTTCGCTCGTTGAGTGAGAAAGGGACCGGTCAAATGATTGCGCTGGTAACGCGTATACCCGATGAGGCGGAGCGCCTTTGGCTTGATGTTCTCTCGATCGAGATGCCGGACGAGAAGATCGTCTCGTTCCGGCACCTGGATGATGAAGACCGGGCGGCGGTCGACATTGCCATCGTCGCCAACCCCGATCCGATGGACCTTGTCCGCTTGCCCGGCTTGAAATGGATTCACAGCCTGTGGGCCGGCGTGGAGCGTCTCGTGAGTGAGCTTGGCGACAGCACTCTGCCCGTCGTGCGGCTGGTCGATCCGCAGTTGAGCCGCACCATGGCCGAAGCGGTTCTCGCCTGGACCTATTATCTGTTTCGCGATATGCCGGCCTATGCCCGTTTTCAACGGGAGCGCAATTGGCAGCAATTATCCTATCGACGTCCGGAACAGGTTACTGTCGGTCTACTTGGACTGGGCGCGCTCGGCGAAGCGGCAGCGCATCGTCTGACCGAAGCCGGTTTCAATGTGATTGGATGGAGCCGCTCGGCAAAGGACATCGAAGGGATCGAAACCTGCTTCGGCGACGACGGTCTAAACACGGTGCTGAGCCGATCCGATATCCTCGTATGCCTTCTACCGCTCACGCCAGAAACGCGTGGGCTGCTCAACACCGAGCGGCTTGCCCTCTTGCCCACAAACGCGTCGCTGATCAATTTCGCCCGAGGCCCGATCGTGGTGAGTAACGATCTGTTTCAGGCACTCGATACCGGCCGTTTAAATCACGCGGTTCTGGATGTTTTCGATGTGGAGCCGCTGCCCAGCGATGCACCCTTTTGGGACCATCCCCGGATCACCGTGCTGCCGCATATCTCTGCCCCGACGGATCGGGAAACGGCGGCGGCGCTTGTAGCGGATAATATTCGAACCTTTCGTCGCACCGCCATACTTCCATCCACTGTCGATTTCGCGCGCGGATATTAAAGGCGGCATGCCGCCAATGCGCCTCTCTTCAATGCAAGCAAACCTCTTTGGGAATTGAGTGAACATGACGTCACCTATACGCACTGTCTACGTCAACGGCCAGTATTGCCCGGAATCCGAAGCCACGGTCTCTATTTTTGACCGCGGATATCTTTTCGCCGATGCCATCTATGAAGTTACCTGCGTGCTCGGCGGCAAGCTTGTCGATTTCGATGGTCACATGGCGCGGCTGCAGCGCTCCCTGGGCGAACTCGACATGGGTATGCCTCTGACTGTCGAAGAGCTTCTGGCGATCCACCGTAAACTGGTGGCGGCCAACAATGTCGTCGAGGGTCTCATCTACATGCAGATTTCCCGTGGCGTGGCTGACCGCGATTTCAATTTCCCGCCCGAGGATACGCGACCAGTGGTCGTCATGTTCACCCAATCCCGGCCGGTCATCGAAAGTCCCCTCGCTAAGCGCGGCCTCAAAGTCATATCGCTACCGGATATTCGCTGGGGCCGTAGGGACATCAAGACTGTACAACTCCTCTACCCATCCATAGCGAAAAATGCCGCTTACAAGGCGGGCGCGGACGACGCTTGGCTGGTACAGGACGGTTACGTGACGGAGGCGTCCTCCGCCAATGCATACATCGTCACCTCGGATGGTAAGATCGTCACACGCAAGCTGTCATTCGATATCCTTCATGGCATCACTCGCGCCGCGGTTTTCACGCTCGCGGCTGAATCCGGATACATCCTGGAAGAAAGATCGTTCACACTCCAAGAAGCCTTCGACGCACGGGAGGCCTTCATCACCTCCGCGACATCCTTCGTCACCTCCGTCGTCGAGATCGATGGAGTGGCTATCGGCGACGGCACCATCGGCCCCGTGAGCAAGCGTCTGCGAGAAATCTATATAGAACGAGCAACAGCAGCAGCAAGTTGATACGGTTGGTATGGCACCTTGGAGAACACCGCTCCAAATAAAGGGCATCAAACCGACGATCCGATTTTAGGTCAAGCGACAAGAAGCGAGGCTCACCGAAAAGTTGCAGGCCATTGATGGCCAAGCATTCGAGCTTGAAGAGGCCCTTGCCTTCAGCAAGTTTTGAGATACCTCGCTCCAAAGCTAAAACGTAGCCGCTTATTTGGACGGCACCTCATTATTCCTGCTTCCACATCAATCAGACAGAGGCTGGAGCTGCAACCGTGCGACCAATATTCTTAATATTAATTGCATTTTGCAAGCAAATGATTGACATTATATACAGAGCCCGGCTCACCACAGTGAGGCCAAGCTATTACCTGGATCACCACTTAGGCCACAAAGGATGTGAGATGACCGCAGCCCTCTTTTTCGCGACCGTGCTTTTCTGGGGTTCGGGCGCCATTGTGACATCGCTCCAGGCAAGTGTTTCCGCGCCAGAATTGTCTGTGGCGATCCGCATGTTTCTCGTTGGGTTAGGCATGCTCGGGTTTTCGATCGCTACCGGCAAACCGATCACGATTGCCCGTGGCGACCGCCTTTGGGTGATGATGCAAGGCATATTGTTTTTCGGGCTTGCCTTTATCGCCTTCTACAAGGCGACGAAGGGTATCCCGAGTGGGATCGCAGCACTGGTGCTGTCGAGTTCTTCGCTATTTGCAGCCATTGCCAGCCGTTTGCTGTTGAAGCTGCGGATAAGCCGCCGCGCGACAATTGGCATAGTTTGTGGTCTCCTGGGTCTTGGCATCGTGGCCGCCCCACAGATCTTCGCGCTGCATCTCAACCCGCAAACTGTGACAGGCTTTATCTGGGCCGGTGTCGCGGCCATGGCTACGGGTGCGGGAACTGCAATTGCTGCGCGTAACCAGCGGCGCGGCGTGCCGATCCCGGTGCTAATGGGTTGGGGTGCATTGTGTGGATGCGGTTTCGGGTTCGCCTGGGCTGTGGTTGTCGGCACGTCGCTCACAATACCTGTAACCGTCGGCTATCTGGCACAGCTTGCCTACCTGGCAATTGTCGCATCCTGTGTTACGTTTCTCATGTATTTTACCCTCATTGAGAAGGTTGGCCCTGCGCGAGCCGCCTATGCACTAACGGTTGTTCCGATTGTTGCAATAACGATCTCCGTTATGTTCGAAGGGCTGCATGTCGATACACGTCTCGCCTTCGGTGGTGCGACGATCCTTCTTGGAAATATTCTAGTGCTCAACGCCTGAAGCGGAGCAATCCATCACGCGTTTTGTGATCGGAACCCCATCCGTCATGAGTTGTAATCACAGTTTGGGTGCCGTTTAACCACCCATCCGCTGGTCGGGAAAAGCGCCAGTCCAGCGAAGAATATCCCTTTAACTCCGGTAAAGTTGCCTCCGATAAGATCGATTGCACAAAGTTTAAGCGTGTTTAAATTACTTGCAAATAGCAATTGATTTCCTATCAAATCTGTGTTGTAGTTTTAATCATAAGAGGTAAATCGCATCGCGATTGCCCGTAAAACTAGAATCTAGGGAGATGTCCAAACCGCAACAACTCTGGAAGGCATATGTCCCATGTATATGTCCTCGACACCGATCGAATCCGAGGTCGTCTTCTCAGGTCGCCGCTCGGCAACATACCGCGACGCACTCCATCTCTTTCCCGATGCCTGGCTTGACGATATTGCCGCCATGCGCAGTTTCCTGCAGCCGGCCGACGGTCGACGCGTCTTGGAGATTGGCGCCGGCAATGGTCATTTCAGCCGGGCGATTGCCGAAGATATCGGCCCTACCGGCTTGTTGGTGGCAACCGATCCGTCCACTGAACAGCTTGAGGATCTCGAAGTCGAAAGTGGCGGCCGGATTAAGGTCTTCGGTCAGGCAGCGCACATGCTCGACCTGCCGATTCGCGATTTTGACATGGCTTGGTCACGCGGCGCCGTGCACCATATTTCGGACAAGACGGCCGCCTGGAAGGCAATCGCAGCCCATGTCCGACCCGGCGGCAAGCTGGTGATTGCCGACATCTTCGCCGGAACGCGACTTGCCGCATATTTCGACGATTTTATCGCGCTCAGCTGCTGTACCGGCCACGAAGTATCCTTCCTCTCGCGGGAGTTTGCAACGAGCCTGTGTGGTCTGACCGGATG
This sequence comes from Rhizobium sp. NPDC090279, assembly GCF_044769665.1. Taxonomy (NCBI): domain Bacteria; kingdom Pseudomonadati; phylum Pseudomonadota; class Alphaproteobacteria; order Hyphomicrobiales; family Rhizobiaceae; genus Rhizobium; species Rhizobium sp. NPDC090279. The sequence goes on from NZ_JBIVYI010000019.1 coordinate 30,939, forward strand.
GGATAAACCTCAATTCACCGATGTCACCACCCGCTGGCGCTTCGACACCAGGGCGGATCTCGGACATTTTCTGCGATTGTTGTTCTCTGCAACCGATATTTTCGACGACAACGACTGCCTTGTGGCAGCGGAACGCCACCTGGACGTCGTTTCCGATGGCAACGGCATCGCCCTGCTTTGGCCAATGACCGTGATGGAAACGACGAGGCTGCCACCCGCAAACTAATCATAGATGGCCGATGACAGGCGCTTGACGCGGGACCGGGCAAATCCGACCGCGGCATGACCTGGCGTGTGCGAATTTTCGGAGATCGCCTATGACATTTACCGCCGCAAACTGTGGATCCACGGCCCCTCCCCCCGCGGCCCCTTTCGATCCAGATACTGGTCCATTGGTTCCGGACGCCAAGAAAATCAGCCCGGACACCATTGTCCATAAAGTTGGCTATAACGGTCGGCCTGGTGCATTTGCAGATGTTGCCTGCAGGATGGCGTTCCCATCCGCAGATCGCATCGCCATGCCGAGCTTGGAGACCGCGATTGCAAGCACGGTCCGCGGTGAAGTCGACCGGATCCTCCTGCCATGCGAAAACAGCCTGGTTGGGCGCGTGCCGGATGTGCACAGGATCGTGCCCGACAGCGGTTTGCATATCGTCGGTGAGCATTTCCAACGCGTCGAGCATTGCCTCATGGCGCCGGCAGGCACGACGCTCGCCAGTATCCGGCGCGTTCGTTCGCACCCCGTGGCACTTGGTCAAGTCAGCCGGCTTATTGCGGCGCTCGATCTCGAGGCCATTGCCGCTCCGACGACATCGCACGCCGCCGAGCTGGTGGCGTCCCGCGCGGATCCGAGCGAGGCGGCGATTGCTTCGGATCTTGCCGCCAACCTCTACGGACTGAATATCCTCAAACGCAATGTCGAAGACGATCCACATAATACGACGCGCTTCTATGTGCTGTCCGCCGAACCTCAGGCGATCGAGCACAAAACACAGCTTCTGACGACAATCGTCTTCCGTACCCAGAACCGACCGGGGTGCCTCTATCACGCCATCGCCGGATTTGCCGACAATGGCATCAACATGACCAAGATCGAAAGCTATCTTGTCGGCGGTCAGTTCGTGCCATCTCGCTTCCTTTGCGAGTTCGAGGGTGATCCCGCCATCCCAGAGGTGGCCGATGCGCTCGATATTCTCGCTCGTCATGCGCGCGAGGTCGTTGTTCTCGGCACATTTCCAATGGCTAGCCGCCATCTGCGCAACCGCAGCGAGGAAAATCTCCGTTCCTGGGGAACCAAGCCTCCGGCCGCCTTTCGATGGTCTAACCGTCAACAGGAAAGCGAAAGCCCGCGATGACAGCCGTGATCAACCATAGCGGACACCAAAACGATCTCGCCGATGCGGCAATCGCGAAATTGAAGCTGCATTTTGGCAATCGACTGACAACGGCGGCGGCCGTGCGGGATCAGCATGGCCGCGACGTCAGCTGGCATCCCTCCTACCCGCCGGACGCAGTCATCTTTCCTGAAACGGCCGATGAGGTATCGCGTATCGTGGCAACCTGCCACGCCTTTGACGTGCCGGTGATCCCGTTTGGAACCGGCACATCATGCGAGGGGCACGTTGCAGCCCTGATGGGCGGAATCTGCGTCGATCTCTCACGGTTGGATCGAATTCTGATGGTTCAGCCTGATGACATGACAGCGACTGTCGAGGCAGGCGTGACCCGCAAGCGCCTCAATGCCGAATTGCGCGACACCGGTCTGTTCTTCCCAGTCGATCCCGGCGCGGACGCCTCGCTCGGCGGTATGGCCTCAACGCGCGCCTCCGGCACGAATGCCATGCGTTATGGCACGATGAAAGACAATGTCATTTCACTAGGTGTCGTTCTGCCCAACGGTGATCGCATTCGGACCGCAAGCCACGCTCGCAAGTCGGCTGCAGGATACGACCTGACACGGCTCTGGGTGGGATCCGAAGGCACACTCGGCATCGTGACCGACGTGACCGTCAAGCTGCATCCAATTCCAGACCACGTCGTTGCGATTTCGGCAAGCTTCTCGACGCTGGAACAGGCAGTCGGTTTCGTGCTTGTTGCGACGAGGCTCACCGATACCTTGGCACGCATCGAACTGCTCGATGAACTGCAGGTCGAGGCCGTCAATAGCTATTCAAAACTCTCTTTGCCGGTCGAGCCGACACTTTTTATCGAACTGCACGGCAGCCGCGGGGCAGTCGAGGCTGCCTTGCCTTTCATAGAGGAGGAGGCGCATGCCGCCGGAGCCAGCAGGTTTGATACGGCCGTATCGGCGGAGGCCCGAGCCAAGCTTTGGCAGGCGCGCCACGATATCTGGTGGGCCAACCTTGCGCTCCGCCCGGGCGCAAGTGCCCTCCCGACGGATAGCTGCGTGCCGGTATCGCGGCTTGTCGAGGCCATACTTGCCGCCAAGGCCGACGTGCGAGATCTTGGCCTTCTCGCGCCGATCTGCGGTCATGTAGGTGACGGCAATTTCCATCTTTGCGTGCTTTTCGATCCCGCAGACTCCGATGAGCGTCAACGCGTCGAGGTACTGACCAAACGCCTTTCAGCCCGAGCTATCGCCCTGCAAGGGACGTCGACCGGCGAGCACGGAATCGGCCACGGCAAAATGGCAGCGCTTGTCGCCGAGCACGGTCCGGCTATCCGGGTAATGGCCGCGATCAAACGCGCGATCGATCCTCACAACATCATGAATCCAGGCAAGATTTTCAATCTCGCCGAGGCACCGCCTTTCAATTGAGCGAGATCCATAAACCAGGGAGGTAATGCAACATTCATGTCCAAGCAGCATGGCCCGGCCTCGATCGCCGATTTCAGAACTGCCGCGCAGCGCGCGTTGCCGAAAATGGTCTTTGATTTCTTCGACGGCGGCGCCGGCTCGGAGCTGACGCTGCTCGAAAACCGTGCGGCTCTGGATCGCATCCGTCTCGTCGGCTCAGCACCGGTCGATGTCGGTCATCGCTCGGCCGCCATCACGCTCTTCGGCAAACCGCTCGCAATGCCAGTTATCATCGGACCAACCGGGCTGGCAGGCGCGGCCTGGCCAGCAGGCGACCATGCGCTGGCTCGGGCTGCCGGGCGAGCGGGTGTTCCGTTTGTCATGAGTTCGGCAGCCAGCGCGACCATGGAAGCCGTGGCAGCCGCCACCGAAGGCAGAAAGTGGTTTCAGCTCTACCTGTTCCGTGACCGCGAAGTGAGCCTCAGACTACTGAAGCATGCCGAGGCGCTGGGCTTCGAAGCGATTGAGATCACCGTCGACAACGCCGTTCCCGGCCGACGGTTGCGCGATGCCCGCAATGGCTTTTCACTGCCGTTCCGCTGGACGCCGGGAAAGCTCTTGAGCCTCCTCGCTCATCCCGCCTGGGCATTGCGAATGGCTCGTGCCGGCGCTCCGCGTTTAGAGGTCATGGCAGCCGAGTTCGACCTCAAATCCGCGGGAACGATCGCGGAGGTGATGGAGCAACAGCTTGACCCGACCGTCTCCTGGGACGACATCGCCTTCATTCGCGATCGCTGGAAGGGGCCGTTGATCCTAAAAGGGCTGCTCAATCCGAGGCAGGGGATCCGATCAGCAGAACTTGGGCTTGACGGTATCGTGGTCAGCAATCACGGCGGCCGACAACTCGATGGAGCCGTTGCGAGTATCGACATCCTGCCGGAATTCGTCAGCGCCGTCGGAGGCAAGCTCGCAATCCTGGTCGACAGCGGCTTCCGCAGCGGCACCGATGTTGCCAAGGCGCTGGCGCTCGGCGCAACGGCTGTGCAGGTCGGACGTGCGACACTCTATGCGTTGGCGAGTGGCGGTGAGGAAGCGGTTTTCCGGGCTCTCGGCATCATCGCCGCTGAACTCGACGTCGCTCAGGCGATGATGGGTGCACCCACCATTGCCGATCTCCGACCGTCCAAGCTTCGATTTCCCCCGGTTCTGATGCGACCCGAGCAAATTCCGGCCCGCGAGTCCACATTGCCGCGGTCACAATCACCCTTTGCCGCCTGATCCACCGTCCATAAAGCCCTTTCGAGGAGATTGTCCGATGAACCGCAGAACCGTTTTATTGCATGCTCTGGCCCTGTCGGCCTTTCTGGTCCCTTTGGCCGCCAATGTCGCCATGGCAGCGGACAAGACAGTGGCGCTGACCTATATCGTTGAACATCCCGCCATCGATGCCGCGCGCAAGGGAATCATCGATGCGCTGGCCGATGCGGGCTTTGTCGACGGCAAGACCATCACGCTCGACATTGCAAGCGCACAAGGCAGCATGCCGACGCAAACGCAGATCGCCAAAACTTTTGCCGGCAAAGCACCGGACCTGATCGTCGCCATCTCGACGCCGTCGGCTCAAGCCTGTCAGGCCGCGGCGAAGGGGGCAATCCCGATCGTGTTTTCCGCTGTAACGGATCCTGTTGCAGCCAAGTTGGTCAAAAGCTTTTCGCAGCCGGACGGCACGCTCACCGGCACCAGCGACAAGCAACCCCTGAATCTGACTTTTGAGTTGATCCGCAAGCTGACACCAACAGCAACGAAAGTCGGGGTCGTCTACAATGCTGGCGAGGCCAACTCCGTCGCACAGGTGGCGGACATGAAGGCCGAGGCTGCAAAGCTCGGCATGAGTATCGTCGAGGCGACCGCCATGCAATCGGCGGCGGTGCCGGATGCCGCGCGCAGCCTCGTCGGCAAGGCGGACGTCATCCTGCTCCCGACCGACAGTACGGTGGTTTCGGCCGTCGAAAGCGTGGTCAAGGTCGGTGTCGATGCGAAGATCCCCGTCTATGCCAGCGACACCAATTCCGTTGAACGCGGAGCGATGGCTGCGCTCGGGTTTAATTACTACAAGCTGGGCCGGCTCACGGGCGAGATTGCCGCAAAGGTCCTGAATGGTGCAAAGCCCGCCGACATCCCCGTCGGCACGCTCGACAGCGAGGATCTTTACCTGAACAGCGCATCGGCGAAGAAGATGGGGGTAAGCTTATCCGAGACAGTGACGCAGGCGGCCGCAAAGGTGATCGCACAATGAGCCTCATCGCCCTTTCCGGAGCCTGCGAGGCAGGCCTGTTATTTGGCCTCGTTGCCCTTGGCGTCTTTCTCTCGTTTCGAGTGCTCGACTTTCCGGATCTGACCGTCGACGGCAGCTTCCCGCTCGGTGCCTCGGTCGCTGCTTCGGCTATCATGGCCGGCGTGCCGCCCATCGTCGCAACGCTTATGGGATTTGCCGCAGGCGCCGTGGCGGGCTTCGTAACGGCGTTCTTGTCTGTTCGGTTGAAGATCATGAACCTGCTCGCAGGAATCCTGACCATGGTCGCGCTGTTTTCGATCAACCTGCGCGTCATGGGCAAACCGAACATATCGCTCTATGGCACCGACACCATATTTTCCTGGATCGACGGGATTGCGGCGCTCGGGGTCTGGGCCAACACGGTGCTGCTTCTCTGCATCGTATTAGCCGCAAAGGTTTTCGTCGATTGGTTCCTCGCCACTCAGATCGGACTGGCCTTGCGCTCCACCGGCGCCAACCCGAGAATGGCGGAGGCGCAGGGCGTTGACAACGGCCGCATGGTCATGCTGGGCATGGCATTCGCCAATGGTCTCGTCGGCCTTGCCGGCGCGCTCTATGCTGAAAGCCAGGGCGTTGCCGATGTCTCGATGGGCATCGGCACGATTGTGACCGGTCTTGCCGCAGTCATCATCGGCGAGACAGTCGTCGGCGCAGGATCCGTCGCGCGAGCCACGCTCGGCTGTATCCTCGGTGCATTGATCTATCGGCTCGTCATTGCGCTGGCGCTGGATGGCGGCATGATCGGGATCCAGGCGCAGGATCTCAACCTGGTGACCGCGGTCGTGGTCGCGGTCGCCGTGATGGTTTCGAAAGCGCGGATGAAGAAGCTGCCCTCCATCAGGCGCGCCCCTCTGCCCGAGCCGTCGAAAGCAGAAGGAGCGACCTCATGATGTTGAACCTCGATTCGATCTCGGTCACGTTCAATCCTGGGACGGCTCTCGAAGTGGCCGCGCTGCGTGGCGTATCGCTGGCCATCCCCAAGGGTCAGTTCGTAACCGTGATCGGCAGCAATGGCGCCGGAAAGTCGACGCTGCTTTCGGCCGTTGCCGGTGAAGTCGTGCCCGATCGTGGCCGGATCGTCATCGATGGCGTCGACGTCACGCGGTTATCCACCCAGACGCGGGCGCGATTCATCGGTCGCGTATTCCAGGACCCACGGATCGGCACTTGCGAGGCCCTTACCGTTGAGGAGAACCTTGCCCTCGCTTCGGCGCGCGCCGGACGACGCGGGCTGTCCCTTGCGCTCGGCGGGCGGATGGGGCGCGCGCGGTTCAAAGAACAACTCGCCGATCTTGGTCTCGGGCTCGAAACGAAGCTCACGGCGCGGATCGGCACGCTTTCCGGCGGCCAGCGACAGGCGGTGAGCCTGTTGATGGCAACATTGCTGCCGATGAAGCTGCTTCTTCTCGACGAGCATACGGCGGCACTGGATCCCAAGGCAGCGTCGCGAATCCTGGCGCTCTCGGCGGAGATCAGCGATCGTCAGCGACTAACGACGCTGATGGTCACGCACAGCATGCGCCATGCCCTCGATTACGGCCAACGCACCATCATGATGAGTGGTGGACGCATCGTGCTCGATGTCGCGGGCGACGAGCGAGCCGGCTACGACGTGCCGGACCTGGTCGCTCTATTCGGAGCGGTCAGTGGCGGTGCGGTTGCCGAAGATCGACTTCTGCTCGCTTGACTACCGCCGCGACCGTCAGTCGCTTGTTTTCGGAACCATGTTGGAATATGTCTGCAAAATGCAATTAAAAGACAATCAACGCGAAAGCGGAGCAGTGGAGGAGCGCGAGGATGGGAAGGCTGCCAAGCCTTCGTTTCGGCTTGACCGCTGGATACCCTACCGCATGTTCCTCGTGGCGAGCAGCACCGCGGAGCTACTCGCTTCATACTATGGGCCGCGCTACGGGCTTTCCCAAGCCTCCTGGCGAATTCTCGCCATTGCCGGCGGCCGCCCTGGGCTTTCGAGCAAGGAAATTTGCCATGCCGGCGCGCTCGATCAGTTCGCCGTCAGTCGCGGCATCGCGCAGCTGGTCACGCTCGGCTTTGCCCAGCGCAATGCCGGCGTGGGAGACCGTCGGTTCTCAGCGGTCGAATTGACGCCCGAGGGTTACAAGGTGCTGGAGGAGATTGTCGTCATCGGTCAGGCGATGGAAGCGCGCATCCTCGAGAGCCTGTCGGACGCCGAGCGCGAAAGCCTCCACGCTATGCTCGATCGGATCGAAGATGCATGTGCCGGCGCAGTTGCCCGCGGCTGGCAAGCGGTTGCTGGAGACGCCAATTCGGCGAAGTTGTTCCCGCAATTCACTTCGTCGGAGTAGGCTGCCGCAGAACTTCTGCGGGCTGTGTGAGAAGTGTATGCGCTTTTGCGTTCACGGTCAGATGCTCATCCATGACGGCGATTGCGCCCGCGAGCCGATCATCACTGAAATCGAAAGACCCGCAGTAGATCCAGATGTCGTAAAAATGCTTCATGCGATTGTTGGCACGCCCAAGCATCCCCATCGCCTGGAATTTCTCGGCAATGACCGTTTCTCGCGCATGGGCGCGGAGTTTGGGTGCGAGGAAATCCATTATGGACGGATAGCCCAACACACCCGGCCCGGCTCAGGCGCATCGACAAAACCGATATCGACTGTCAGGTTGATGCAGGCGCCGCTGATCGAAGCGACCATCCGCAGCCTGAGACCACCATATTCCAGTCCCGCACGGATACGATCCACACGGAGGGTTTCGGCATCGAACGTGATGCCATCATCAGCCTGCTGCGCCAGAATATCCCGAAAGGTTTTCAGCACTGGGCCCGGTTCGGGGTCTTCAAAGCCCAACAGGGCGAGGTCGCAGGTGGCGCGGTGCGGATCGTCAAACCAGCTCATCATCAGCATCGCCCCCTTAGAAAACGAAGCGGCCCGCATGTGGCGACTGGCTAACTCGAGACAATAGGCTTTCAAGGGCGAAACGCGACAGAACCAAATCAAAGCTTTGTCCGCTTGCCTTGGCGAGTTGTAGTAGGCGGCCTCGGACCGAGGCGGCGACGTCTCTCACGTCTTAGGGTCAGGACTCGTTGATCAAAGCCAGAAGATGACGGCTGCAGCGATGCATATGCTTGAGAAGAAAGTGTGTGCGCAGCGATCATATCGCGTGTGAATTCGCCGCCAGTCTTTTAGCCTACCGAACATGTTTTCAATCTTGTGGCGCTTTTTGTAGAGCGCGGGATCATGGGGGATCACGGCCTTGCGGTTTGCTCTCGAAGGAATGCAGGCGGTGATCTTGCGCTTCGCCAGGGCATCTCGAAACCAGTCGGCATCATAACCTTTGTCGGCCAGCAAGGTCTTGGCCTTGGGAAAGGCTTCAAGCATCCGGGCAGCACCTTTGTAATCGCTCATCTGGCCCTCGCTCAAAAGCAGGATCAGTGGGCGACCGTGACCATCGCAAACTGCGTGCAGCTTGGAGTTTAAGCCGCCCTTGGTGCGTCCTATACGTCGGGGAACATCCCCTTTTTTAGCAGGCTGGCTGCGGTGCGATGGGCTTTCAAATGGGTGGCATCGATCATCAACTGCTCCGGCTTGCCGCGTTTTGCTGTCAGTTCGGCCAAAATCCGATTGAATACGCCGAGCCTGCTCCAGCGGATGAAGCGATTGTAGATCGTCTTGTGTGGACCATATTCTTTCGGCGCATCACGCCATCGCAGCCCGTTGCGCAAGACGAAGATAATGCCGCTCAAAATCAGGCGGTCGTCAACGCGTGGCACGCCGTGCGACAATGGAAAATACGGCTCGATGCGGCGCATCTGCGCCTCAGACAGAAGCATCAAATCACTCATAACAGCGCCTCCTTTCGATCCCAATGAATCAAACAGAGAAAGCCGGTGCAAGTGATTTAATAGGTCCTGAGCCTAGCATTACAGTTGCAATTTAGAAATCAGATGAGCTCGTCGAGCTGCCGCCTGATGGGCGCGTCTCCAGCATGACCATGCGATGATGTAGGCGGGGTTTATACGACGCTGAGCAAGCTTTGTGGTGATGCGCCGGACTTCCTGGATAGACCAGCGGATCAAATCCTGATGGTCGGCATCCGCGGTCTTTTTTGGGGCGTCACGTCATTGGCGCGGTACCGGATCACCGCCATCATGGCGAAGGCGAGCATGACGAGAGAGACGTGACGATGCCAGCCATGCCATGACCGAGTTTCGTTGTGATCGAGCCCGAGCTCGTTCTTGGCGGTCTCAAAGCTGTCTTCGATCGCCCAGCGATGGCCTTCAACAGAAACGAGCATCTGGATGCTTGTCCCGGCCGGGCACCATGTTGTGAAGAAAGCGAGATCACCGTCGCTAATATTGCGCCGAATTAGGAGGCCACGGGTCCAAAGCCCCGTTTCTGTCTCGCTATATTCGGCTGCTTCGAGATCGGCCAGTTCACAGTGGGCCCAGTCATGAAGCCGCGCGCCTTTGGTACCTTCACCGGCGGAAAGACGCTGCCATGCACCTGGATCAAGATCGCGGGCGATCTCCTGAGCTGTGCCGGCGACCGGAGACTTGCCCGACCAGGAGCCGAAATGGTGGTCCGATTTAACCCCAAGAACGTAGCCTTTGCAGGCTCGACGCAGGGCTCCTTCGACGTCCCCGACGCCATATACAGCGTCTGCAGCCACCCAGGAAAACGGTACATCGGCTGCCAGCGAACGCCGTATCATATCGACAGCCAGGCCTGGCTTGGTAGCGAAGGCTATAGCCTCAGGAACATGAGTTGCTGCAAGCCTTGCCGGATCGCCGGTCCAGCTCTTGGGCAAGTACAGGGCTCGATCGATAAAGGCATGACCGCGAACGGACACATAGGCGGCGAACACACCGATCTGGCAGTTCGTTATCTTGCCTGCCGAACCTGTGTATTGACGTGCAACGCCGCACGATGTCTTGCCCTGCTTGAGGAAGCCCGTCTCATCGATGACCAGGACCGCATCATCGGTGGCGAGGTTTTCTACAACGTACTCTCGTACGATGTCGCGAAGTGCGTCCGCGTCCCAACGCCCGCGACCCAAAATGGCTTGCTGCCGCCACGGGCCGGGATCACCGGCCGCCTCAGCGCGCATCCAACCTGTCTTGCGCCGCTCGTCACCCAGCAAGCCGTCCAGGAAAAGGTTCGCAGATGCTGCGACCCGCTCCTGCGTAAATAGCTTCCGAATACGTGACTTTACGTCACGCAGCGATAATGCCCAAAGTTCAAGCGTCTTCTCGATTGATGCACCTGTCATCCATGACCTCCGAATCATGGAGACCTATAGATTCAGACTACAGATAAATATGCAACTGTAATGCTAATACGGTCTCTCATTGATCAACCGGTGGCCGAAAGCCGCTTTGTCAGGTGTAAAACGGAATCGGTGGTGTTTTCAATGACGCCATAAAAACGGAATTCTCCGCTCCGTCCATCATCTGCTGTCGCAACAGCAATCGTCTCAGCATGAACATCCAGCCCAACATAAATCACTCTTTCCATGACCATTTTCCTTTCCAAACTGAATATATTCGACAAGGAAAACTTACCGGCGTTTTCGCCGCAAATCGCACATCTGGTCTTAAGGGCGGCCATCGATATTCTCCGGTCAGCGCTATATGCCATGAGCTGCCGGGCGAGGCTTTCAGAGTCGCGGTTGACGGTGCTGACGTAGTCGGCCTCGCCTTTGGTCTCAACGGCGATTTCCGCAAGGCTGAGAAACCGCAGCAGTGCAAAAGCGCCAACCGTGGTGGAGACTGCGTCGCGGAGCAATTGGAGCCGCGTTTCGAGATCCTGAATCACTTTGCCGTCCGACCCCGCGCGGCTGCGATCATTTCCTCAAGACGAACAGCGACGGCATAAGCGCGTTGGTAATAGGAGGCTTCCGCGAGGCCATAGCGATCCATCGGTGTCTCCAAGTTGAGCGGCGTGATATAATTCGTGGCAGCGATGGCCTTCATGATTGCGGTCCAATCCAGCCTGCCGTCGAACGGCAGCAAGTGATTGTCCATCGCACCGAAATTGTCATGGATGTGCGTAGCGATCAGCCGGTCGCCATATTGCTCAAGAACGCTAACCTTGCCTGGCTCGATCAGCTCCCAATGCCCGCTGTCGTAGCAAAGGCCGATGAACGCGACGTCGTAGCGCGTAAACAGCCGGTCGTAGAGGGCCAGATAGTTCGCCGGACTTGCTTTGAACAGCGTCTCGACGGCGATCTGGACCTTGTGTTCAATGCAATAGGCCTGGACGTCATCGAGCGAGCGATACAGCGGCTCGAAGAACGCTTTCTCGCTTTCTGGGCTGCGGAAAGTGCCATCTGTAATATCGACGTGGAGGACGACGTTCGGGGCACCAAGTGCGGCCGCAAGATCGATGCGGTTTTTCAGAAGCTCGACACCGCTTTGACGCTGCCATTCATGCGGCGACAAGATGTTCTTGCGCGTCTCTTGTGTGTACGTTGCGGGCCCGGCATGAGCGATTTCGCTTAACGGATTGACGCCATTACTGGCGTGGACCGTATGCGTCTTCAGACCGGCACTCGCGATGATGCGGCGGGTGAACTCTATTTCTGCATCGGCCAGCCAGTATGAGCTGCCGGAATCCGGATTCCAGTTGACTTGGGTGAAACCGGCCTCGCGGATGAGATCGAGCGAGTGACGGACGCCCTCGTCGTACCAGCGTTCGTGCTTGGCCCAGTGCCAGACGGTGATGCAAGTGTCCATTTGCGTCTCCATTCAGAGGTTGGTGGTTTCGGGGGTGCGGCCGAGGCTCAGGCGCTCTGCGACAAGGATGATAGCTAGCGAGAAGGCCATGATCAGGGTGACGTAAACGAGGCTGATGGCAGCTTGATCTGGATCGGCCGAAACGGCGCCATCGACGATTGCAATCGGCAGGGGTTTGTTGTTGACGTTGTAGAGGAGCGCCGAAAGCGGATACTCGGCCATCAGACTGTTGAATTTCATGCCGGCAACGAGAATGGCAGTTGGCGCGACGAGCGGGAGGGAAACCCGGCGGAAGCGATAGAGGCCGGAGGCTCCCATTGCCCGAGCGGCTTCTTCAAAGGCTGGATCGATCCCGATAAAGGCCGAGCGCATGAAGCGGACCATAAGCGGCAGACTGAAGATGATGTAGCCGATTGGCAACAGCCAATAGCTTCCGAGCAGGACCGTGTTGCCAACAAGCAGATTAGGCGCGTCGAATGCGGTGATCAGCCCTACCGCCAACAGAATGCTGGGGATGATCCAGGGCAGGAAGAAGCTTATGTTCAGAGCCCGCGTCAGCCAGCTGCGCTCACGCACCATGATTGGCACCGCAAAAAGCGTGATGGCGAGGCCGGCGGCGACGGCAACCGATACCATGAACATCGAGTTGAGGAAGGGAACGAAAGCCGACCCGCCACCTAGTACCCGAGCGTAGTTGGCCAGGGTGAATGTTGAGGGAAGGATCTCGATACCAATGCTCGAGGCAGGCGCGAAGGAGAAAAGCACGATGAGCGCGACCGGAACTAGGTACATCGCGGCCAGCAGATAGGCGAGGCCGTGGACAAGCGTGCGGGCGAGCGGGTTGCGTATCTTGCGCAGTTGGATGGGAGCAGTTGCTTTCGCTCCCGAGGTATAGGCGCCCCTTGCCTCAAAATATTGCGAGAGCAGCAGCAGACCCATGATCACCGTGCTCATGAGCAGCGCCAGGAGTGCTGCCATGTCGGGTCTGCGCAAGCTATTTAGCGTCAGGACCATCTGGCTCAACATGTGGAAGTCCCGACCGCCGAGCACCTGGGGCGCGGCAAACGAACCAACGGCGGTGTTGAGGGTCAGCAGCGTGACGGCAAGCAAGGTCGGCATGATGACCGGCAGGACGACACGCCGCAGGATCGTTACTTCCGACGCGTCCATGCTGCGGGCCGCTTCGACCGTCGAATAATCGATACGGCGCATTGCAGCGCGCAGAAAGAGGAAGTGAAAGCTGGTCATCAGGAAGGTGTGGGCGAAGAGAACGCCAAACCAGCCGATGAACCAGTCACGCGGCATCGACGGAAACAGCGCCGTCAGACCGGCGGTGATGGCCCCGCCCGGGCCATAGGTGAATTTGTAGCCGGCGGCCGCGACAACGCCGCCGAACACGAGCGGCGTCGAATAGGCGATTTTCAGTAAGCCGCGCCCACGAACACGGAAGTATTCGAGGACCGTGACCTGGAACATCCCGACAATCGTGACGGTGACGATCGTGACACCCGTCATCCAGGTGGTGTTCCATAGTGCTGTACGCACACGGCGCGAATGCACCAGCTCGCCAATGGCATCGAGAATGGCGAGACCGCCGTGGCGGAACAGGGCCGCATGTAGGGCAGCAGCCATCGGCACAAGCAAGAAGGTGACGACGGCCCAGGCAATGAGGGCGAGGCCGAGCCAGCAAAGGAGGCGGTCGAAGCCGGCAGCACGGGTCATAGCCCAGCCTCCTCGAATATATGAGCCGAACCAGGGCGAGCCGCGAGCGGAACCGTGCTTCCCGGTTCCGGAAGCTGATCGCCGACGAGCATGGCCGAAAGGGCATGACCGTCTACGTCGAGGTCGACGCGGCTATAGGCACCGAGAAATTCGACGTGTCGCACTCGGGCCGGGACGCCGCCGCTGGCGCCGAGCATCACATCTTCAAGCCGTACGAAGCTGCGCCCGTTGATTTCCCTGCCGAGCAGTCGAGCCGCTAGGGGAGGAGCCAGCTCATTGGACACGCCGATGAACTCGCAGATGAACGGCGTGGCCGGCTTGCGATAGAGCGTGCGGCCGTCACCGATCTGTTCGATGTTACCGTGATTGAGAACCACGATGACGTCCGACATCGTCAGGGCGTCTTCCTGGTCGTGCGTGACGAAGATCGCGGTGAAGCCCAATTCTGTCTGCAGCCGTTTGATTTCCTGGCGCATCGAGGCGCGAACCTTAGCGTCGAGGTTCGACAAGGGTTCGTCAAGCAGCAGGACGCGTGAACCGGTGACAAGTGCCCGGGCGATGGCGACGCGCTGTTGCTGGCCGCCCGACATGCTGGCGGGCTTCTTGTCCAGTTGGTCGCTGATCCTGGCCATGGCCGCAACGTCGCGGACCCGCTTTTCGATTTCGGCCTTGGGCTTGTTCGCGACGCGCAGCGCAAAGGCGATGTTCTCGAACGCCGTCATCGTCGGAAACAGCGCGTAGTTCTGAAACACGATACCAACATCGCGATGCTCGGGGGGGAGGGTGGTAATGTCGCGCCCTTCAAGGGCGATCCTCCCCCCCAAGGCCGGGAGAAACCCGGCGATGGTGCGCAGCACCGTTGATTTCCCGCTTCCGGACGGCCCGAGAAGCGATACGAACGCGCGGTCGGCGACGTCGAGGCTCAGGTTGTTGACGACGGTTAGGCGTGGGTAGCCGACATGAATATTTTGCAGGGACAGCACGCTCTCAGTCATGGCGAGACCTCCGATCCTTTCAGGTCTTGCCGCTGATTAGCGGATTTCGAGTTCGATTTTCTGAAGCCAGGTGTCGAGCTTGGGTGCGATGGCGTCCCAATCGATCGGCTGCGCTTTCACCAGCCTGGCGTTCTCCTGCACCGTCGGCGGCGACTTGGCCAAGGCCTCGGGCAAAACGGGAGCTTGGCCGAATTTTGTCGCATAGGCCGCCATCACGTCTGCCGAACCCCACCAATCGACAAACGCCTTGGCCTCATCGAGATGATGGGTTCCGGCCATGATCGCCAAGCCTTCAGAGATGACCGGCGTGCCGCCCTCGGCGTCGACGACCTTCACGTTTCTGTCAAGGTCCTTGGCAAGCTTAAAGGTGCCGCCGAGCCAGTTCAGATCAATCGAGGCTTCGCCAGATTTGAACGCTTGTACCTGCGCGTCAGCATCGTTCACGACGACGGCGTTCGCATAAAGCTTCTGCAGGAAATCCCAGCCCCCTTCTTTGACTTCACCGTTGGCGTCGAGAAATCGGACAAGGATGCCGGCGAGATACATGCGAGTGGTCTGCCAAGCGGTGGCGCCGATGACATATTTGCCGGCGTATTCGTCTTTGGTGAGGTCGAGCCAGCTTTTAGGTGCTTCGGCATCTGGCAGCCTGTCGGGGTAATAGGCGAGAACGATTGGCGTCTGCCAGAACTTATAGACCATGCCGTCCGCGTCCTTGTATGGCGCCGGCAGGTCTTTTGCCCAGGTCGGCGTATAGGCCTGGAACAGGCCCTCTTTCTTGAGTAGGGCCATCGAGGTGTCGACCATGCCTAGAACGACGTCGGCTTGGGGATTGTTTTTCTCGGCAAGCAGGCGGTCGAAAAGCTCACCGCCACCAGCTGTCAAAAGTTTTATGTCGTGACCGGCGGCTTTAGCCTGTTCAGTGATCCAGGCTGCACGCTCATCGCCCTGGGGCGAATAGATGGTCAGGCTGTCGGCCATCGCGGGAAGTGCTGCGGCCAACGTGATCGCAGCCGAGACAAAGGCACAGGAAAGCTTCATCGATTTTCTCCCAAGTTTTTGGATGCGCCCCTCTTACGTGGGCTTTGTGTCATATTAATTACATTGCGTAATTTAATTTTCTTTGCGATATCTTTTTTAAACGATGGATCGATTGATTTGATGAACCGCTAGGACTGCGACATGCCCTCTCTGCCTGAACTGTCCCTCAACGAACGACGGCTCATTGAACTGATATTCAAGAATAGGGGAATGGCTCGGGTCGACCTCGCGCAGCTCTCCGGCATGACAGGCGCTTCGGTCACACGCCTCATTGGTCGTTTAATCGACTTCGGCTTGATTGCGGAGGAAGCAGACCGAAGCGGTGCGCAAGGCCAGCCGCGTCGGCTGTTGCAGCTGCGGGCGAGCCGTTTTTATGCCGCTGGCGTGACCTTTTCGGTTTCACGCATGGAAGTCGCCATCGTCGACCTGGGCGGCGCCATTCTTGCAACGAGAACGGTAGAGGTAAGAACAGGCAGCCCGGAAGAGGTGGCAGAGGCAGCACAGGCCACCGTCGATGACATGCTTCGCGAACTGTCAATCCCGAAGGCCGATCTGGTAGGCATCGGTGTTTCGGTTCCGGGAAATTTCGGCACCGCCTCAAATCTGCTGAAGGCGCACCCGTTTTTCCCCGCCTTTGAGAATGGCCGCGCCGTTGAGGCGTTTCGTGACACTTTCGACATTCCATGCCATGTCGAGAATGACGGCACGGCTGCAGCCCTAGGTGAATTCGTGTTTGCCAGCGGTGAGCCGGGTGGTGATCCGTTGTTCTTCATCCACATTGGGCACGGAGTTGGGGGCGGTGCTGTGATCGACGGCAAACCTTTCCGCGGTGCCAATGGGAACGCTTGCCTACCAGGGGTACTCTACCCCTACGATCAGCCGCGGCCCTCCGGGCAGGATCTTCTTGAAACGCTGAAAGCGGCTGGATTCCCGCTTCGAGATTTCGAAGAGATGAGCGCGTTACCGCCAAATGCCGTTCCAGCGCTGAGCGCGTGGATCAATCGCGCCGGCGCACAGCTGCGCCATTCAGTGCGCGCAGCGGCGGCATTTTTCGATCCAATGTGCATCGTGATCGGAGGCCGACTGCCAAGCGATATGAACAGCCGCCTGGTTGAGATCGTTCTTGCGGAGCCGCTTGAAGGCCCGTCGCGCGGCCTTCCTATTGCGCCGGTCCGTGCTTCGCAGCTAGGCAGTCAGGCAGGAGCGGTCGGTGCCGGCTGCTTACCGTTCTATCGAGCCTTGTTCACGGGTGCGGTCGCCGACGGAGGAAGTATGCATTTGAACGGTCGGCGGCCTCTCCAGCCTTGACGTTTGCCCCACGCCGACAGAGGAAGCTGCCGATATCCCGGTTCTGGGGCATGGGAACGATGGCATCGAGCGATGGTCAATTCTTTCCTTCGGCGCGTCAGGGCGAAGTCATTAATATGATCAATGCGAAGTACGGAAATGGGCCCGGCTTCAAAGCTTATACGCAGGTCAACGACCATATTGGCCCAGTCGGTTCGAAGCTGATGAGGTGGGGGTCATTTGCGGCACGGGGCGAAATACTACCTTAAGAGCCCCCGCTCGCAGACGATGGGGTCGGTTCCGGCTGGGGGCGGAATGACACCTTAAGCAATCAAGGAACTTGCTGACCAGTTCTGGCTATGGTGGAACGTCACGGACGCCGGTAAGCTTCCGGCTTCATCGGGACATTGTCCACTTCGCAGAGGTTTCCATGCAGGTTGGGTTCAGAACAGGCATCAGCTTTGATATGTCGCGATCGAATTGGGATGGCACTGGCCACCGGCCCCTTGTTTGGACAGCGTGGTATCCGACAGATGAGGCTTCAAGTGCTGCAATTCCCGCTGAAAGGTCGTGGTTTAAGAAAGAACCTGTAGTAGCTAATGCAACTGCAGTTCGTTCCGATCAGTCCTTGCGTCTCGTGCTTTTGTCGCATGGAACGGGCGCTACGGCAGCAGCATTGGAGTGGCTTGGTTTTCGATTGGCACAGCGAGGCTTTGTCGCCTTGGCTGTGAACCATCATGGCCACACTGGCTCGGAGCCTTACCGTGCTGAGGGTTTTCTGTGCTTGTGGGAGAGAGCTGGTGACCTTACTGCCATCCTCGACGACCACTCTTGGCAACGCGAGCTTGGGGTCGAGATCGAAGAAAAGGCCTCCGTCGCGGGTTTCTCGGCAGGCGCATACACGGCCCTTTTGCTTATGGGAGCGCGTGTCGCCTTTTCGCAGTTTGAACCAGACAATCCGGTGAAGAGTCCAATCCGAGGGCCGCGTGAGTTTCCAAACCTTGCTGACGAGCTGCCGAAGCTCAATCAAAATCCGGTATTCCAAGTTGCCTGGGAGCGAAGACGTGCCAATTTTTCTGACCGCAGGGTTGAGCAGGCAATCGCAATTGCTCCGGGTCGATCTGTGCTAGGTTTCTCACGAGACAGTCTCCGAGGCATCAGGAAACCCACTCGAATTTTCGCCGGCGACGAAGATACAGTAGCACCACCGAGCGATTGCTGTGGCTGGCTGTATGAGAACATCCCTGCCTGTAAGTATGAGATTTTGAGTGGTGGCGTCGGCCATTACACCTTTCTTCCTGAAGGATCAGAATTCGGACAAGAGGCAGCGCCCGAACTTTTTGTTGACCGCCAGGGATTGGAGCGAACTGCGATCCACGACTACGTCGCTGAACAGTCCGTGGATTTTTTGCAGGGCAAACGCCAAGATTAATTAGCGCTTCAAGTGCAACCAAATTATTCGCCGCGCGCGCGGTCCCGTTTCGCTATGTCTGTGACGGTGTTCTTGCTGATGCCCAGATCACGAGCGATCCACCGATAGCTGCGGCCTTCTGCGATGGATTCCATTACTTTCGGCGCAAGCCGATCTGATTTGAGGCGCTGTCCAGTCTGGCGGCCGAGCCTCTTACCTCGTGCCTTTGCGGCAGCGAGTCCAGACTTGACGCGTTCACTGATGAGGTCGCGCTCGAACTCTGCTGCGGGTTTCGGTAAAGTCCGGACAAGATTTCCGGTAATCTCCGGCCACAGTTTTCAGTAATTCCCGGACAGCGATTCCGCTAAATCCCGGACAG
>NZ_JBIVYI010000020.1:0-45025 GCF_044769665.1 Rhizobium sp. NPDC090279
GCGCAATGGCGCATTGGAAAGTCGTGACCGGCGCAACTGCATAAATTCATCGGCAAACGCCTTATCGGGGATTAAGCGAACAACGTGACATCGCCGGATTGACGGTATCTTTGAATTTTCCGGAATATTGATATCGGAGCCGGGCGGGTTCTAATCCCATCAAGAGCAAGCTCAGCTCAACTTTTGTCTCAGAGCTCTAGTTCGAATGAGATCGATCAGGTCTATTTTGAACCAAAATTGTAGCGGGTGCCATGAACAGCGCGTAATCTCGGCGAGCAGCACTTTTGCCGGAATGCCGCTCTCAACGACATGTCCCCGAGCGGGCGCCTCCGTGACATCGCCTTCGCCATTGAGGGCACATTTTAGAAAATGAACGACGATTACCTGGAATTTCGGGGCGATGGGCGTTGCCAAACGAGCGAGAGCAGACGACGCAGCTCGGATCGCTCGCCAGCATCAAGCCGGCCCAACAATCGGTCCTCGTGTTCGGCAAGGAGGGCGAGACATCGCGCTGTCATTTCACCACCAAGATTGGTTGGATACAGCCTTTGAATCCGCTGGTCGCTCTCATCCGTTTCTCGCAGGAGAAGGGACTTTTCCTCAAGATCGGCGAGGACAGACACAATATTAGCGCGTTGCATCCCAAGGACGCGGCAGATGTCGGCCGCGGTGACGCCGGGCTTTTCGACGATATTGCACAAGACACTCAAGGATACAGGGCGCAGCCCTGCTCCCTCCAGCGCTGCGGTGGCGCCTTGCAGATCGACGACCGATGCCCGCCGCAGATGGTATCCGGCAAGATGTTCAAGCGAATGCGCTTGCATCGGATCTTTCGGAGCGTTGCGCTCACGTTTCATCGGCATTCGCGACCCCATGATGATTTCACTTGATTTCTTCATATTGCTATGTGAAATAGCAGTCAATTGCTATGTAGTATAGCGATATGAGGAGAGGTCGGCCAATATTTGGCAGCGCGACGCAAGCGAGGTCGAGAGGGGCGGTTCGCCGGCTCTTCTGCCGAGCCCGCCGCGCACAGCGAAAATTCAAAGTTCAAATTGGTAACGCAGGAGATCGAGATGGCCAACGATATCGATACCGTCGCCTACGAAGTGTCGGAAGGAATTGCCTGGTTGCGGTTCAACCGCCCTGAAAAGCGCAACGCCATGAGTCCAAGGCTCAATCGAGCAATGATGGCCGCGCTGGACGAACTTGAGTTTCGAGACGACGTTGGCGTTCTGGTTTTAGGCGGTGAAGGTGCCGCCTGGACCGCCGGCATGGACCTCAAGGAGTATTTCCGCGAAACCGAAGCCGATGGGATGAAGGGAATCCGCAAATCGCAACGAGAGAGCTATGGCTGGTGGCGCCGGCTGCGCTGGTATCAAAAGCCAACGATCGCGATGGTCAACGGTTGGTGCTTCGGCGGCGGATACGGACCTCTATTTGCCTGCGACCTCGCTTTCGCCGCCGACGAGGCGAAGTTCGGTCTTTCCGAAATCAACTGGGGTATCCTCCCAGGCGGTGGCGCGACCAAGGTTGCCGTCGAGTTGTTGCCGTTTCGCAAGGCCATGTACCACGCGATGCTTGGAGAGCCCGTCGACGGCAAGACAGCGGCGGAATGGGGGCTGGTCAATGAAAGCGTTCCGCTTGCGAAGCTAAAGGAACGTGTCACCGACGTCGCAAGGATCTTGCTTGCCAAGAATCCGGTGGCGCTGAAGGCCACCAAGGATGCCGTACGTCGCGTGGCCACGATGACCTACGACGAAGCGGAAGACTATCTCGTGCGGGCGCAGGAAGCGGCAAACTCGTTCGATAGCCAAGGCCGCAAGGAAGGCATTCGCCAGTTCATCGACGAGAAATCCTACAAGCCGGGCCTTGGGGCATATGACAAGGAAAGAGGCGCCAGCTGAGGACTTGTGGAGGAGGGGGAGGTTTCAAAATGCTGGATTTGATATCGGCTGATCCAATTTGGCTGCATGCGCGCATGCGGCCAACATCCATCGCCGCGGTCGACTTGGCTACGGGACGACGCTGGACCTACCGGGAATTTGACATCGATATCCAGCGAGCCGTCGCCTTTCTGGAGGCGGAGGGTGTCGATCGGGGCGCAAGGGTCGCCGTCCTTGCGCAAAACAGCGTGTACCAGATCGTCTTGCAGCAGGCGGCGATGAGATTGGGTGCGATTTTCGTTCCGATGAACTATCGGCTGGCACTAGCGGAGATTGCGCTGTTGCTGCAGGATTGTACCCCTATTCTGCTCGTCAGCGAGACTTTGGCGCCGGTACTTCCTTCCGGCTGCCGGAAAATCAGCATGGCAACCTTCGTCGACGCTCTCGCCGATGTCGAACCCAGCTCAATGCGTTCGACAGGGATCACCGATCGCGAGACCTGTATCATCCTCTATACGTCCGGTACGTCTGGCACGCCGAAGGGCGCGATGCTTGGCCCCCGATTTCTGCTGGCTACGGCCATAAATTTCAGCATTCTGGGTGAGGTGGACACCGATTGCGTATTTCTCTGCGACAGCCCCATGTTTCATGTGATTGGGATCGTCACTCAAATCTGGCCACCATTGCTGAGGGGAGGCACGATCATTGTTTCGCCTGGCTTCGATCCCGAGTTGACAAATGCGCGCCTTGGCGATGCCTCGATGGCGGTAACGCATTATTTCTGCGTCCCGCAGATGGCAGAGGCATTGCGGCATGCCGCAAACTTCGACCCCTCGCAGTGGACACGTCTCAAGGCCCTGTTCACAGGCGGCGCTCCGAACCCACCGGCCCGTATTCGCTGGTGGCTCGATCGGAACGTCCTCATGGTCGATGGCTACGGCATGACGGAAACGGGCACGACGCTCGGCATGCCTCTCAACAGGGAGATCCTGTACCGGAAAGCAGGAGCGGTCGGTCTCCCTGGACCGCTCACCGCAATCCGCCTGGTCGATGAAGCCGACGAGGACGTTGCGGCTGGAGTGCCGGGTGAGATCCTCGTATTCGGACCCAATGTCACCCACGGCTATTGGAACCGTCCCGAGGAGCGGGAGCGTACCTTTGCCGCAGATGGGTGGATTCGCACCGGTGACATCGGAAAGCGGGACGAGGATGGCTTCATTTCGATCGTCGACCGCCGCAAGGACATGTTCATCTCGGGTGGCGAAAATGTCTATCCGGTCGAGGTGGAGGCCGTACTGGTTGCGCATCCGCAGGTGCGCGAGGCATCGGTCATCGGCATTCCGGACGAACGATGGGGAGAGGTCGGAAGGGCCTACATTGTCGCGTTTTCGGGGCAAACGCTCGACGAAAGCGCCCTCGTCGATCACTGCCGGTCGTCGATTGCCCGCTACAAGGTTCCCAAGGAATTCTGCTTTGTGAAGGAACTGCCGCGAACCAGTTCGGGCAAGGTCATGAAACACATCCTTCGTTCCGGTGAGTGGCCGCCGCCTACGCGTTGATCCGTGTGAGAATCGAGATGCAACGCGACGGAGCCGACTAACAAAATGGACTGGTGAATGTGTCACCGCATTGGAAGCGCTGGTCGGAGCCACTGCCATTGGAGCGCTCCCGCTCATCCTGCCTATGCGCCGGCGGCCGGAAGAATCGTCCCGCTGCATTCGCCAAAGCCGATGCCGACGAACCCCTCGCGGATGCAGCGCCCCTTGAAGATGATCGTATCGCCGTCCTCCAGAAAGGTGCGTGTTTCCCCATCGGCAAGCATGAGCGGCCTTTTTGCGCCCTGGCTGATCTCAAGCATGGAGCCCCATTCGTCGCTGCCTTCACCGGATTGCGTTCCGGTGCCCAGAAGATCTCCTGGCCGAAGATTGCAGCCATTGGAGGTGTGATGTGTGACCAGATGCGCCGGCGCCCAATAGGCGGTGCCATAGTTGCAGTGGCTGATCCGCACCGGCCTTCCAACGCTCTTCTTCGTTTCGATCATTGCCTCAAGCGCGATATCGAGACCGCTGACGGGGAACCGGATACCGCGCAGATAGGAGAACGGCTCGGGGTCATCAGGTAATCGCGACAGGGGTGCGCGGAACGGCGCCAAAGCCTCCATGGTGACAATCCACGGCGACAGGGTGGTCAGAAAGCTCTTGGCGAGGAATGGTCCAAGCGGCATTGATTCCCATGCCTGGATGTCGCGAGCCGACCAATCGTTAAGCAGGCACAGCCCGAACAGGTGATCCTCGGCCTCGTCGATCGGAATGGGCTGGCCAAGATCGTTGCCGGGACCAACGAAAATGCCAAGTTCCAGCTCGTGATCAAGCCAGCGGGATGGACCGAATACGATCTCATTTTGACCGGGAATCCGTGTTTGGCCCGAGGGTCTGCGAAGCGGCGTGCCACTGATCACGACGGACGAAGAGCGGCTATGATAGCCCAGCGGCAGGGATTTGAAATTGGGCAGCGGCGGATTGCCGGGAGCAAAAACCTTCCCCCCATTGATCATATGGTCCCAGGAGGTGAAGAAATCAGTGAAGTCGCCAATCTCAGCCGGCACGGCGTGTTCCGCATCAGCCTGAGGTACGAGGAACCGGCGCATTTTATCAGCCTGCGGCGAGCCCCGCCGCAACATGCGGGACAGAGCCAGGCGCAACGCCGACCACGCTCCAGGGCCCGCAGCCATCAGCTCATTCAGCTTTTGCGCGCCGGCAAGTTCGGCTGCATGCTGAGCCGCGCCCGCGAAGAGCCCCGTCGTGCTCGCGGCCGCCATGTCGAGAATATGGTCTCCGATCGCGATCCCGCCTCGATAGGCCTCTCTGCTGCCGCGTCTGCGAAAGATTCCGTGGGGCAGGTTCTGGATCGGAAAGTCCCCATCCGGGGCATTTGCGGATTCGACCCAGCTTCTAAGCAGAGGATCATGAGTTTCGTTCAACATAGCCATGCTCACAGTCACTTGGAGAGGGTGGGGTTTAAGCCTTGCGGCTGGCGGCCAGGAGGCTGTCGTCGAAAATCGCGACGGCGCGCGTCCATGCAGCCGATGCGCTGCGGATCTTGACGGGGAAGCAACTGACGAAGAAGCCGGTCCCAGGCAACAGGTCCAGATTGTGCAGCTTCTCTATGTGGCAGTATCCGATCTCGCGGCCGACCTTGTGGCCTTCCCAGATGAGGGAGGGATCACCCGTCTCTGCGTAGCGGCGGGCCGTATGAATGAAGGGAGCGTCCCAGCTCCATCCATCGGTACCGGTAAGCCGCACCCCGCGATCAAGGAGGTACCTCGTGGCTGCGCGGCCCATGCCACAGCCCGCATGGATGTAGCCGGGTGTCCCGAATGCTTCGCCAGCGCGGGTATTGACGATGACAATCTCCAGCGGCTTCAATTTGTGGCCGATGCGTTCGAGTTCGGCCTCGATATCCTCCGGCTGGACCACATAGCCGTCCGGGAGGTTGCGAAAGTCGAGTTTGACGCCCGGTTGGAAACACCAATCGAGATCGACCTCGTCGATGGTGATCGCGCGCGCTCCACCGTTCATGGTCGAGGCAAAATGATATGGCGCATCGAGATGGGTTCCATTGTGCGTGTTCAATTGAACTTCCTCGACGGCCCAAGCTTCGCCGTCGGGCAAGTCTGCCCGCTGAATTCCGGGAAAGGACGCGGCCAGACCCGGAAAGCCCGCTTGGTGATCGATGTATTCGATCTTCGGCCCACGTCCCGGTGGGTCGGACGGCACATCATTTTCGAGCGGAACGGAGATATCGACCAAACGACGAGACATGGGGTCCTCAGCGGGTTTGCTGCCAGGCGAGCGCACGACGTTCGATGGCGGCCAGCAGCGCGTTGCAAGAAAATCCGATCAGGCCGAGCACCATCACCCCGGCGAAAAGATCGGCCGATTTGAACGAGCGTGCGGCAAAGAGAATGGCCCGCCCCAAGCCAGGCTGTGCCGTCAGCATCTCGCCGACAACGGCGAGGATCAGCGAAACGGTCAAGGCGAGACGCATGCCGGCCAGCGCATCGGGTAGCGCGCTCGGGAGGCCGATCTTGAAAATGAAGGCGGCGCGCGACAGTCCCAGCAGACGGCCGACTTCGACCAGGCGCGGCTCGATATTGGCAAAGCCATGCATCGTCGAGAGCAGCACCGGCCAGAGTGCTCCAAACGCGATGACTGCCAGGATCATATGCGGCGTGAAGCCGAGCAACCCGATGAAGACCGGCATCATCGCCGAGGCTGGAAGCGGTCTCAGCACTTCCAGCGTGGGATTGAGCCAGCCCCGGAGGGCCGGGGATATCCCGATGACGGCACCAAGAACCATGCCGATTGCGCAGGCGAGGACCCAGCCGTTGAACATTCGCCCGATGGTGCTGAGCGTCCACCCTGTCAGGGTTCCGTGCGAGAGCCCGGCGACCAGCGATTGCGCGGACGCGATCGGGGACGGAAGGAAGACGGGCGAAACCCATCGCATTTCGGCGGAGAGTTGCCAAAGGCCGAGCCAGATCGCGACAACCACCAGCGCCAGGAAACTCTGTTTCATCGGATAGCTCCATAATGGGCGAAGAGCCGTTTTTCCAAACTGTGCAAACCGGTGCTCAAGCCCCAGCCGAGCAGGCCCGTCCAGCCGAGCAATGCGAACATGTCGGCGGGACGAAACGTCTGCTGGGCCAGGATCATTCCGTAGCCGAGACCTTGCGGATTGGCGGCGACTTCAACCGTGACAGCGACGATAAGCGCGACGCCGACGCTCAGTCGAAAGGCGACGAAGAGCCGTGGCACCACGGCGGGAATGACCAGTTTCAGCACACGCCGGATCGGCGAAAGGCCTAGAACCTGACCGACTTCGATAAGCCGTGGCTCGACCTGCGAGACTGCGGCCTGCCCGTAAATCAGCATCGGCCATACGCAGCTAAAGGCGACCACCGAGACCTCCATGCGCCAGCCGAAGCCAAAGATCAGAAGAACAACGGGGATCAGCGCGACAGAGGGGATCGGTCGCAATAGCTCGACGCTGAGCGAGCCTGCAAAGGCCGCGCTGCGGACCAGGCCAAACCAGAGACCAAGTACCAGCCCCAATCCACCGCCGAGAATGACCCCGGAAAGTGCGGCTCCAAGTGTCTCCGCGGTCGGTCGCCAGAGTTGGCCATCCGACGCGAGCGTCACGAATGCCTTCAGTGCCTCGCTGGGAGATGCAAGCGCATAGCTTTGAACGCCATGCATTGCCATCTCAGCAGCGGCGAGTAGCGCAAGAGGCACTGCCCAGCCGCGCCACCATTTGCTCATGATCCGGCCCCCTCGATAAATTCGAACGCCGCGCGCCGAAGCTCCAGAAAATGCGGATCTTCCCGCGTTGCGAGCTGGCTGCGCGGCCGCGGCAGCTTGACGTCAAACATATGCGCTATGCTCGGCTGATCGGGGCCTGGAGATGCGCGCAGCGCGGTAATGCGATCGCCGAGGTATATCGCTTCTTCAAGGTCATGCGTTATGAAGAGGACGCTCGTGCCGGTCTCGGCGACGAGCCGCAGCATCTCGTCCTGCAAGCCCTGGCGCGTCATTGCGTCGAGTGCGCCAAAGGGCTCGTCCATCAACAGCAATGCTGGTTCCTGGGCAAATGCTCTGGCGATCTGGACGCGCTGCTGCATGCCGCCGGACAATTGTCCGGGGAATTTCTCTGCGTGTTCGGCAAGTCCGACTCTCTGTAAAAGAGCATCGATACGCGAACGGCTTTGCTTGCGAGGGATGCCTTGTGCTTCGAACGCAAGACCAACGTTCCCCGCGACTGTCCGCCAGGGCAGCAAAGCCTTGCCGTAGTCCTGAAAGACAAGCGCGACGTCACGGGACGCCCCGTCGACCGGCGCGCCTTTGCGTAGAACTTGCCCTTCGGAGGGAAGGATCAAGCCTGTGAGAAGTCGCAGCAATGTCGTCTTGCCGCAGCCCGACGGACCGATCACACAGACAAGTTCGCGTTGGCCGATTTCGAAGCTCAGGCGGTTCAGAATTCGTCGTGAACCAAAGTTGAGGCCAACGTCAGCGAAGCTCGCCAGCACGGGCGCGTGGTCGCTATTGGTGGCAATGTTGAGTGCGATTGACATGTGCACGACCCTCAGGCGATCAGCCTGCCCAAATCCGGGGTGTTCTTGAGATAGCCTTGCCGCACGAGTGCATCGGCCCAGAATTTAAGCTGCGCCGGCGTGAGGGTCGACTGAAGGTCGGGAAACGGCATGGAGTCGAGAATCTCTTTCGGAGCCTTGAAATAGACCCCGATCGCATCGCGCGCTGCGGCCTGGTTGCTCTTGGCAAATGCGACCGCATCCGCAAGGGCGGCCCTAAATGAATTGATCGCGTCCGGGTTGGCGTCCGCCCAGCTCCGATTGCAGGCATAGACGTCCGCTGCGATGCCGTCGGGGAAGCTTTCAGCGAAACCCGAAATGGCGATGCCAGTGCCGTCTGCCACCATCGACTTCACAAATGCGCGTATCGTGACGATGGCGTCGACGTCGCCCTTGGCAAGAACCGCTGGCAATTGAGGGAAGGGGACCTCCACGAAATCCACGCTGGATGCGTCGACCCCGTGCGCGTCGAGCCAGGCAACCACCATGATATGAAGCGCACCCGTCAAACCCGGGACCGCGAACTTCTTGCCGGCAAGGCCCTTGGCATCGTTGATTCCCGACTTTGCGCCAACGACGACGCCGATGGACTCGTCGGCGCCGCGATGTCCGGCCGTCGCCGCAATGCCGACAAGGTCGAGGCCGTTTTCGACGGCCGTCAGAAATACCGGCGGCGTCGTTCCGCCGATCTGCAGTGATTCCGACACAAGCGTCGCCGGCACATTGGACGTCAGCGCGATCGTCTGAAGGGAGACATCAAGGCCATGCTTTGCAAAGAAGCCCTTCTCCTTTGCAATGTAGGCGGCGCCGAATTCAGGGCCGGCGGTATAACCGATCTTAATCGGTGTCATGGCCTGTGCGCGAAAGGCGGGCATTATCGTCGCGCCCGCTATGATTCCGACATAGCCGAGAAATCGCCTGCGGCTGACGGCAGGACGGGTAGCATCACTTGTCATTTCTTTCTCCTCCCAAATCAGTCATATTTGTCTAGCTAAGGACACTCCGAAAGCCGGCCACGATAAAGCGCAGGAGCAGTCTCTCCGCCGCCGGATCTCCGACAGGGATCTCGCCTTTCGACAAGAGCTCGGCGCGGGGCCCCGAAAGAAGAAAGTGAAACATCGCGCCTACGGCAAACTGGTAGCACCAAGCGATTTGACCACGACTTGCGGCAGGATCGGTGGCAGCCAATGCGTCGATGAAGGCATGCGCCATCGGGTCGAAATGCTGTGCTTGCAGACTGTCTCGATCCGGCGCCGGCGAAGAGAGATCGCGTGCAGCCATCAGAGCGAAATACTGACCCTCGGGGCTGGCATGCATCAAGAGGACCGGGTTGACGAAGGCCTCGACAATCCGTTCGACCGCATCGGGTGCGCTGGGATCGGCGACGGCCGCGCGCAGCAATTTCAGGCGCTGATCGATCGATCCCTGCCAGGATTCGAAGATCGCGGCATAGAGCTCGCTCTTCGAGCCATAGTGATAGCCGATCAGGGCGAGGGGGACTTGTGCCTCGGCTGCGATGTCGCGGATCGAGACGGCGTGATACCCATTCATTGCGAAGAGCTTCTCCGCGGCAAGCAGGATGTTGGTGCGACGATCGAGCTGCGGCTTGCGCCGGGTCGATTTGCCTGCTGGGACCCGGCGAATGAGAGCCGCAGTTTGTTCCGTGTCAGCTTCGATGCTCGCGTTTTTCATAGCAGTCTCATCTTGGAATTTCAGGGCCGATCGCCAAAACTGTACGAACGATCAAGTTTTTTTTGACATACGTTCGATCATCTGTCAAGTTGCCGCCATCGGCAAAGAGTGAATGCGGTCTGACTGTGAAGCGTTTGGGAGGCGGAGAGGACATGGGCACGCGGGCGACAACCGGCCAATTGATTGCGCAATCCTTGATCGATCATGGTGTGGATACGGTGTTCGGCATTCCCGGTGCCCACACCTATGATTTTATCGACGCCCTTTATGAGCAACGGTCCAAGCTTCGGTTCATTCACCCGCGCCACGAGCAAGCCGCCGGCTACATGGCCTATGGCTACGCCAAGTCGTCCGGCAGGCCAGGCGTCTATACTGTCGTGCCAGGCCCTGGCGTGCTCAATTCCGGGGCCGCGCTTTCCGCTGCCTATGGCGCCAATACGCCGGTGTTTTGCGTCACCGCCAATATCATGTCCCATCTCATAGGTCGCGGCAGGGGGCAGTTGCATGAGCTGCCTGACCAGTTGGCGACACTCAGGGGCCTGACAAAGGCTGCAGCTCGCATCAACCATCCGGGCGAAACCATGTCTGTAATGGCGCATCTGTTTCAATCTATGTTGTCAGGACGGCAAGGACCTGTTGCGGTAGAAGCGCCCTGGGACGTGCTCGGACAGCTGGGGACCGCAGGCGAGTTGCCGCCGGGTGTCGCGGCCGCCCCACCAGAGCCAGACTTCGAGGCGATCGAGGCGGCGGCAAGCTTGATTGCCGCCGCGAAAAATCCCCTGATTATGGTCGGCGGCGGCGCGGTTGATGCGGGCGCTGAGATTGCGGAGCTCGCTGCCCGACTTCAAGTCCCTGTCACAGCTCACAGATCTGGCAAAGGCATCCTCCCCGACGACGATCCCTACGCTCTCGATTTCGTGGCAGCGCGCGAGCACTGGGGCAATTGTGATCTCCTGATCGGGATCGGCAGTCGCTTGGAGCTGCAGTACCTGCGTTGGCGCTGGTTCCCGCGCGGCGTCAGAGTCGTGCGTATCGATATCGATCCGACCGAAATGGTCCGCCTCAAACCCGACGTCGGGATCGTCGCCGACGCAAAGATAGGTACCCGCCGTCTTCTCGACATGCTTCCGCGTCTGCAGCGATCTTCCCGGCGAGATGAGTTCTCGACCCTGAAGGCAAAATCGCGCTTGGCCTTCTCCGCCGTGCAGCCGCAAATCGGCTATCTCGACGCCATACGGGCGGCATTGCCGCGCGACGGGTATTTTGTCGAAGAGATCAGCCAGATGGGTTTTACGGCGCGTTTCGCCTTTCCGGTCTATGAGCCGCGCCAGTATGTGACCTGCGGCTACCAGGACAATCTCGGCTTCGGTTACAATACCGCGCTCGGCGTGAAGGTCGCGCATCCCGACAAGGCGGTGGTGTCGATCTCCGGCGACGGCGGCTTCTTGTTTGGCGCGCAGGAGATGGCCACCGCCGTCCATCACAAGATCAACGTCGTTGCGATCGTTTTCAACAATTCGGCGTATGGCAATGTGCTTCGAGATCAACGGCAGACCTATCACGGCCACGAGATCGGCGCCGATCTGACGAACCCCAACTTCGTTCAGATGGCAGAAAGCTTCGGATTGCGAGGCTACCGGGCCACCACGCCCGAGGCGCTGAAGCGGACCCTTGACGCGGCACTTGCCCTTGGTGCGCCCGCTCTTATCGAGGTCCCGATCGTGAAGGGCTCGGAGGCAAGTCCGTGGCCATTCATTCATCCCCCGCCACCGGCGGTCGACTCCTAGCCGCTGGTTAAGATCGCTCGCGGAAGAAACGCCGCCGCGACCTTCACAAGATTCAGTCTCCCGGAGGTTCCATGCCGCATGTCGTGATAGAATACAGCGCCAATCTGGAATCTGAGGTCTCCCCAGTCAGGATGGTAGAGACCGTCCATCGGGCCATAGCCGAAAATCCCGTCTTCCAGATCGCTGCCATCCGAACACGCGCCGTGAAATACGATCACTTTCTCGTCGCCGACGGCAATCCCGAGAACGGCTTCATCGCGGTCACCATACGCATCGCGCCAGGACGCGATCCGGCGACCCGGAAAGCGACGTCGGATTCCGTCCTGTCAGCGCTGTCGCGTCTCGTCGGCGACACCTTTGACCGGCACGGCCTCGCTCTTTCGGTCGAGGTCACCGAGCTCGATGATGTCGGCATGAGCCGCGAGAACCGCTTCCACGCCCAGCAGTCGGCCGAGCCGACAAGCCCGGCGCCCTGACCCCGAGCAGAAAGAGTTTCGAATGACGCAACATACCAAAGTTGACGACAGGCTGACCGGAAATTGTCAACGGGCTGCGGGGTCTCTCTCGTGTAGCCAGGTTTATCGCATACGAGCTTGCCCGCTCTATGTGCAGCTTTCCTTGGAGGGATGTCGATGACCAGCAAACGCTTCCGCTCGGCAGTCATTCGTGAAGGCGTGGTGCGCACCACAAGCCGGAGCTTTCTTTACGCCCTTGGTCAGGATGATGATGATGTCGAACGGCCGCATGTGGCGATCATTCACACCGGCGGCGAAATGAGCCCTTGCAACACCACTCTGCGAGATCAAGCGCAGCACGCCAGGGCCGGTATCTATGCGCATGGCGGGACGCCTCACGAATGTCCGGTCGTTTCGGTCTCGGATGGGCTGTCGATGGCTCACTCGGGCATGCGCTTCTCCCTCATATCGCGGGAATTGATTGCGGACAGTGTCGAAGCGACCGTTCGAGGCCATCAATGGGATGGAATTTTCGGCATTGGCGGCTGCGACAAGAATATGCCCGGCCTGATGATGGGCATGGTTCGCTGCAACACGCCGTCCATCTTCTTGTACGGAGGCTCCGCTCTTCCGGGGCAGCTTCATGGCCGCGACGTCAACATCGTCGACACCTATGAAACCATCGGAAAGGTCCTTGCCGGCGACGCTTCCATCGAGGATCTGGAGGCGATCAGCCGATCTTGCCTGCCAACAGCAGGGGCCTGCGCAGGGCAATATACCGCCAACACCATGGGCATGGTTTCGGAAACGATCGGCCTTGCCTTGCTAGGCTCATCGATGGTTCCGGCCGTTTTCGCCGCCCGCGCGCCGCTTGCGCGCCGGGCTGGACGGGTGTTGATGGCTGCAGTCATGGGCGATGGACCGTTGCCGCGTGATATCGTCACCCGAAAGTCCCTGGAGAACGCCTGTGCGATCGTCGCGGCGACGGGCGGCTCGACGAATGCGCCGCTTCACATTCCAGCCATTGCTCACGAGGCGGGAATCCGCTTCGATCTCGACGATGTCGCGGCGGTTTTCGACCGCACGCCGCTCATCGCGGATCTGAAGCCGGGAGGCCGCTTCCTGGCGCGAGACGTCTTCTATATCGGCGGAGCGCCGATCATCCTCAAATCCTTGCTCGATGGCGGCTTCCTTCATGGCGATTGCCTGACGATAACCG
Organism: Rhizobium sp. NPDC090279; assembly: GCF_044769665.1. Lineage (NCBI taxonomy): Bacteria > Pseudomonadati > Pseudomonadota > Alphaproteobacteria > Hyphomicrobiales > Rhizobiaceae > Rhizobium > Rhizobium sp. NPDC090279. Next base: position 13,188 of record NZ_JBIVYI010000020.1, read on the forward strand.
GCCGCTCGCTGGCGGCTGAACTGGCGGAATTCGGCAGCCCGGATGGCGAGATCGTCAAAAGCACGGCAACGCCGCTGGCGACCAGCGGCGGCGTGGCGGTGTTGAAGGGCAACCTCGCACCCGACGGGGCACTCGTGAAGGTGGCCGGACTGAAGCGCCTGCAACACCGCGGACCTGCCCGCGTATTCAACTCCGAGGAAGAATGCCTCGAGGCAGTTCGGGCATTGGCCTACAGGCCCGGCGACGTCATCGTCATCCGCCACGAAGGGCCGCGTGGCGGTCCAGGCATGCGCGAGATGCTGGGCATCACGGCCCTTATCTACGGTCAAGGTCATGGTGAGAACGTTGCGCTTATCACCGACGGACGATTTTCCGGTGCGACACGCGGCTTCTGCATAGGATATGTCAGTCCGGAGGCGGCGTCCGGGGGGCCTATCGGTCTTGTTCGCGACGGAGATATTATCGAAATCGATGCGCGTCCGGATCGACGGTCGCTTGCCATTGATCTGGACGATGCCGAGCTTGCTGCCCGGCGTGCCGCAGTCGCGCCACAGGCGCTGAGACGACTTGGGGGCCTTCTTGAGAAATATGCCGCGACCGTCGGGTCCGCGCATCAGGGTGCGGTGACGCACAGCGGCGGTGTGATGTGGGAGCCCGACTTGTGAGTCTTGGCTCGGGTAGGAAGTTACTGTACGCGGCGTCCGTGGACGGATCAACACGCAGACATAATTAGACTTTTGACGACGTTGGGCATTGTTGCCGTCGGCGTAGCCCTATAGCGGACGGATTTGGGACCTACCTGCAGGCGAGCATTCGCTGAAGGTTGGCAAGGCCTATGGCAGCCTCTGCCGGTTGAGCGGGGAATGATTCGGGTCGCAAACGCCGCCCGGCGATACGCTACATCTACATATCCACGCTTCCTCGTTTCAACCAAAGCCCACTTGCCATAGACGATCGAGGCTCGCCGTTTCAGCAACTTCTCCCCTTGTCAAAAGCAGAACGCGGATGGCCGCGCGATGGATTGGCTTGACGAGCCGCTATGGGGTCGCCGTCACAAACCGATAGAGGTCGTCGGTCATCCTTGACCTTGGGCCCGCTCATCGATCGGGGAACTTGGAGGCCGGCGACGAACATCTGCAGCCTGTTGTCGTCGCCGGCAAATTGGGCGTTCGAACAATTGCTGCCGCCCTCTCTGCGTGCCGGAACCGGTCGGGCGAAGCTGGCTGTCTGCCAGTCAGCGCCAGCGACGCTCCGCTCGACGCGATATCCGACAGTAGGTGCCTTGGCGAAGCTTGCTAAAATTAGAAGATAAACTGTTAAATATAACTTGCAAGTCTTCCTTCTGAGTTATAGGCTTGCTACCATGATTGGAGCAAAAGACATCGAAGCAGCCATTGCGGATTTGTTGCCAGTGATGAGCCGGATGTTGCGCAATCTGCGGTCCATCACCGGCACTCGCGAGCTTACCTGGTCGCAGGTGGCGATCTTGAGCCGGTTGAGACGAGGCGAGGCTATGACGCTTGCCGCTCTTACAAGGGCGGAAGATGCGAAGCTCCAGCCGCTGGAAAGCGTGCTCGTCGAATTGGAGGAAAAGGGATTGGTCAGACGCCGATCCTTCTCCGCGTATAGGCGACAGGATTCCTTCGTGCTGACCGCCGAAGGATGCAGGACACGCTTTGAAGTCCGGCTCGCCAAGCACGGATCGATTATGGACGCTTGTGCCGAGCTCACGACCGCCGAGCTGGAAACCCTCATTTCAGCCACAACTCTGATCGGGCTTGCCAAGCACGAATGGTTGAGGGCCGCTCTCGCCAAGCTGACATCGGCCGAACAGGAGACGCTGATTTCGGCGGTCGATCTGATCCGGCACCTGGAGAACTCATGAGTGAAGAATTGACACTGCAGACACCCCCACGCATCGAGAAAGGGCAGTCACATTTCGGATTCCGTTTCGTGGCGCCGCTTGCGCTTGGTTCAACGCTCAATCCGGTGAACTCAACGATGATTTCGACGGCGCTGGTGCCGATCGCCGCGGACTTCAATGCGTCCGTAGCTGAGACGGGCTGGTTGATCGCCGGCCTCTATCTCGCGAGCGCGATCGCCCAACCGACAATGGGCCGGCTAGCCGACCTGTTCGGCCCTAGGCGGGTTTATATCGTTTCGCTGATCTTGATCGCGCTTGCCGGCGTGCTGGGCGACCTTGCGACATCATTGAGCGGATTGGTGGCGGTTCGCGTATTGCTCGGCGTTGGAACGTCCGGCGCCTATCCGTCGGCTATGCGCATCTTCCGCATCCGCGCGGACAAACTTGGTTGCGAGCCACCACGGACCGCCATGGGCGTGCTCTCTATGAGCAGCCTCTCGATGTCTGCGCTCGGCCCGTTTGTTGGTGGCGTCCTGACATCCGCCTTCGGGTGGCACTCCATCTTCACCGTCAATGTCCCACTGGCGCTCGGGACGATGATACTGGTCATCCTTTGGACTCCGAAGGACGAACGCCCAATAGAGAATCTCGGCCGTCTACTCGACGAGGTGGATCTGCTAGGCATCGGTCTGTTCATAGGTTTTCTGTTGAGCCTCATGATCTTCATGATGAACCTTGAACATCCCGTCTGGCTCGCCCTGCCGGTGTCGATCGTCTTCTGTGTTGGCCTCGTAATGCACTCGAAGAGACGTAAAAAGCCCTTCATCGATGTGCGGATGCTCGCGAGAAACCGGGCGCTGGCAATAACCTACCTTCGTGCCGGTCTAATGTTAATGATGGTCTATTGTGTCCTTTACGGCTTTGCGCAATGGCTGGAGAGCGGAGCCGGCTTCACCGAGAAGGAGGCTGGGCTAATTACAGTTCCAATGTCTATCGTTGCTGCCGTCACCTCATTGATCGGCACTCGCACCAAAGGCATACGAGCTCCCTTCCTCATCAGTTTCGGTTCCGCGCTTCTCGGATGCGTTTCCTTGTTGCTTCTGAGCAGCTCGACGCCCGCCTGGCTCATCGCGATCGCCGTCGTCTTTTTCGCCGCTCCGCAGGGCATGTTTTCGACTGCGACACAGGCGGCCGTCTACATGCAGGCGCCAGCAGAGGAGATCGGAACAGCGGCTGGTCTGCAAAGAACAGCGCAGTATATCGGCGCCATTGCCGCAACCAGTCTTCTTGCCTTCGTCTACGGCCAGCATGCCACCGACCACGGACTGCACAGCCTTGCAATTGTCATGGCCGTGCTCAGCGCCGTGCTTTTCGTTTGGACGATCTTTGATCGAACCATCTCGGGTCCGGCCAAGCCGGCACCTTCACACTGAAAGGAACAACAATGCCTCTTACAAAACTTGACGAAACCCCAGCGCTGCTGGTCATCGATATTCAAAAGGGTACTCTAGGTCTGCCAACAGTTCATCCCGCTGACGAGATCGCCGCTCGTAACGCACGGCTGGCGCGCGCCTTCCGCAGCCATGGCCTACCCGTTGTGTTGGTGAATGTTGGCGGTGTGGCCCCAGGCCGCATCGAGCGTAACCACAGTTTCGAGCTTCCGGCAGATTGGGCCGATCTGGCACCGGAGCTGGAAGAGCATCCTGACGATCACAAGGTGACAAAGCTGCAATGGGGCGCATTCCACGGTACATCCCTTGATCATCATCTGAGGCGCCGCGGTGTGACCCAGGTCGTCCTCAGTGGCATCTCCACGAGCATAGGCGTAGAATCGACCGCTCGCAATGCGCATGACCATGGCTATCACGTCGCGCTTGTCGTCGATGCCATGACCGATCTGGATCTAGCTGCCCATCACAACAGCGTAGAGCGGATCTTCCCTCGACTTGGCGAAACGACCACTACTGCAGAGGTGCTTGCGCTGCTGGAGCAGGGCGCCGCTCGGGGCAATGTGAGCTAATAAGGTCTGCAGGCTGAAAACAGATTGTGGCCTTCCGTCTCTGGATCAGCGCTCCTCGTGCCGGCGATAAAGGCACCCCATTGCGGCACTTCGAACCCCACGGCGCAAAAAATAGGCGTCGGGAAGTGCCGCAATGCATCTTGCTATTGCGTCGTATTTTCTCTCGGAGGCTCATTTGCGCTACTTCGGTTGTCTCACCGTCAGTTTCCTGGTGCTTTCTGGCGCCTCAGTCGTTGCACAGCAGGCACCGCCGCCAGCTGTCGGTATCGCGCCGGTGGAGATGCGGCCGATCACGGAGAGCACGGAGTATCTTGGGCGCGTGCAGGCAATGCAGCGCGTGGCAATCCAGCCGCGTGTGACTGCCTTCCTGACCGAGCGTCGGTTCAAGGAAGGCGCTGAAGTCAAGAAAGGCGACCTACTTTATCTCCTGGAACAAGATTCCTTCAAGGCGGATGTCCAAGCCAAGCAGGCCGCGGTCGATCAGGTGCAGGCCCAACTCAAGAACGCGAATCTTGCTCTCGATCGAGCCCAGCAACTTCTCAAATCGGCGGGAACTGAGGCTGCTTACGATGACGCAAAGGCCGCACAGGAGTCCCAGCAAGCGCAACTACTGTCTGCGATGGCGCAATTGCGTCAGTCCCAAATCGACCTAGCCTATACCGAAATCTATTCTCCCATTGACGGCAAGATCGGCCTGACAGCGGTCACCGAAGGGAATGTCGTCAGCCCCGCATCCGGATCGCTGACGACCGTCGTCAGCCAGGACCCCATGTATGTGACTTTCTCAGTGCCAGTTCGAAGCGCCCTGGAAATTCAGGAGAAGGTCGCACGGGCTGGTGGTTTTGATGCGTTGCGTGTGCTTATTCGACTGCCGAACGGCGAAATCTACGACCAGACCGGGAGACTGGACTTTCAGAACAACAGCGTGAGTTCCAGTACTGACACGCTCACTCTACGCGCCGTCATTCCAAATCCGGCCGATCTGGCCAGCCACACGGGCGAGGCTCCTTGGCGGGAACTGCTCGATTCGGAACTGGTAACGGTCTTGCTGCAAGGGTCCGAACCTGTGGAGAAGCTCACGGTACCGCGCACGGCAGTCCTGGCTGACCAGGGCGGCGATTACGTTTTCGTCGTCGATGAAAACAACAAAGCGCAGCGCCGGGACGTCAAGCTCGAGCAGGCGCCGTTCCCGACGCTTGCCGTCATTTCCTCCGGTCTCAAGGAGGGCGAACACGTCATTGCCGAAGGCGTTCAGCGCGTCCGAGCAGGTCAACCGGTGTCGCCGGCACCGCTCGTAACGGACACCACTCCAACCAGCGTGAAGAAATCATGATCTCCTCGGTTTTCGTCGATCGCCCGCGCCTGGCGATTGTGATCGCGCTCGTGATGACGATCGCCGGCGCACTGGCGTTACTGCGCATGCCGGTTGCGCAATTCCCCGATATCGTCCCGCCGCAGGTGCAGGTCACCGCCACCTATCCCGGTGCATCCGCGGATGTGGTGGAAAGTAGTGTCGCCCAGCCACTTGAAGCGCAGATTATCGGCGCCGACAAAATGCTCTACATGAAATCCACCAGCGCCAATGACGGGACGTATAATCTGACCATCAGCTTCGCGCTTGGTACAAATCCCGACATTGATACGGTCAACGTCAACAACCGTGTCCAGACGGCGCTGCCGCAGCTTCCCCAGGAAATCCAGCGCCAGGGCATCACGGTCAAGAAGCGCTCGAATGCCATTCTTCAATTTATCGCATTCTCGAGCAAAAAGCATGATACGCTTTTTATAGCGAACTATGTCACCCTCAACGTTCTTGACGAAATCTCCCGCATCCCCGGAGTCGGTGAAGCCAAGCTCTTTGCACGCCTGAAATATTCGATGCGCGTCTGGTTCGACGTTCAGCGGCTGATCAGCCTCAACCTGACGCCTTCCGATGTGGTCAAGGCCATTCAGGCACAGAACGTACAGGCGCCGACGGGTCGGATCGGCGCGCCACCTGTCGCGAACGATCAACAAATTCAGATGAACGTTCAGACCCAAGGACAGCTGACGACTCCCGAGCAATTCGGCGATATTGTTCTGCGTGCCAATCCCGATGGCTCGCTGCTGCATGTGCGCGACGTTGCTCGGGTTGAGATCGGCGCACAGAACGAAGACATCGACAGCCGCCTCAATGGCAACCCGACGGTTGCAGCGGCAATTTACCTTGCGCCCGATGCGAATGCGGTGAAAACGGCCGCACAAGTCAACGAGACTATCGCACGTCTGAGCAAGCGCTTCCCTGAGGGCATGACATCTCACGTGGTTCACGACTCCACGACCTTCGTCCAGGACACCATCAGCGAAGTGATTTCCACGCTGCTTGAGGCATTTGTGCTGGTGGTGATTGTCGTGTTCCTATTCTTGGGCAACCTCCGCGCAACCATCATTCCAGCGATTGCCGTTCCGGTCAGCCTGATATGTTCGTTTGTCATTCTGCTGGCGCTCGGATACTCCGCAAATACGGTCTCGATGCTGGCGATGGTCCTTGCTATCGGCATTGTGGTCGATGACGCCATTGTCGTCGTCGAGAATGTCGAACGGGTCATGGAAGAAGAGCCGGATCTGGGACCGGCGGAAGCGACGAAAAAGGCAATGAGGCAGATCACCGCGCCGATCATTGCGATTACGCTCGTGCTCTTGTCTGTCTTCGTTCCCATCGCTTTTGTCCCGGGCCTTTCTGGACAGTTGTTTCGGCAGTTTGCGGTCACAATTAGTGCCGCCATGCTGATCTCCGCGATCAACGCGCTCACTTTGTCTCCCGCCCTATGCGCGGTCTTCTTACGCCGCGGCGGACATAGACGCGGCGTCATGGCCCATGTACTGGGCGGGATTGAACGGGTCCAGAACCGGTATTCCGCGATAGTCCAGCGGCTTGTTCGTGTCTCGATCCTTTCAATTGTCTTGGTTATCGGATGTGGCATCGGCATTTTCGGCCTCGCCAAGATCACGCCGACCAGTTTCCTTCCTGAGGAGGATCAAGGCGCGTTCTTCATTTCGGTTCAACTCCCCGACGGTGCGTCGCTTCAACGGACTAGTGAAGCTGTCAGGGAGGTCGAGAAGCTCGTCGGCGGTATGCCACAGGTCAAGGACGTGTTTACCGTGCTTGGCTATTCACTTCTCGATTCTGCGGGCGAATCCAACTCTGCCTTCATGGTCGTCAAACTAAAGCCCTTTGAGGATCGTCCTCGCGTAGAGGACTCAGTGCAATCACTGATCCGCAAGGTCTTTGCAGAAGGCACCCAGATCCGTCAGGCCAATGTGCTCCCCTTCAATCTGCCAGCCATTATTGGTCTGTCTACAAGCGGCGGCTTTGAGTATGAGCTTGAAGCTCTTGAAGGACAGGACCCTGTTGCGATGGGCCGCACACTGCATGGCTTGATCGCAGCCGCGAACGGCGACACACGGATGGCGCGCGTCTTTTCGACTTACACGACAGAAAATCCATCCCTCTATCTGAATATCGACCGCAAAAAGGCACAGGCGCTCGGCCTCGATATGAACGACATCTTTACGGCACTGCAAGCGACGCTGGGCGGCCTTTACACCAACAACTTCAACAAGTTCGGTCGCACATGGCAGGTCAACATCGAGGGCGAAGCAAACGATCGTCGTGATGTCGAGGCACTATGGCAAATTCAGATCCGCAACAAGGACGGAGAAATGGTGCCGCTTCGTGCCATAGCTGAGGTCAGCACGGTGCTCGGCCCCCAGGTAATCTCCCGCTACAACAATTATCGTTCGGTTTCCCTAAATGGTAGCCCAGGCGGAGGCGCATCGTCCGGCACTGCCCTGAAGGCCATGGAAGAGGTATCTTCGACAACACTGCCGGCCTCTTATTCTTACGAATGGACCGGGTCGGCCTATCAGGAGCGCCAGGCGTCCGGTCAGACCGGTGTAATTCTTGCGATGGCGCTTCTCTTCGCCTTCCTTTTCCTCGTCGCCCTCTATGAAAGCTGGATCATCCCGGTTCCAGTTCTGTTGTCGGTGGCTGTCGCTGTGCTATCGGCTTTTTGGGGCATTCTTCTAGCGGGACTGACACTCGATCTCTACGCCCAGATTGGGCTAGTAGTCTTGATCGCACTGGCGGCGAAGAATGCGATTCTGATCATCGAGTTTGCCAAGGAGCAGCGCGAGGCCGGTATGGGGGTCGAGGACGCGGCTGTGCTGGGCGCGCGGATGCGTTTCCGCGCTGTCATGATGACCTCCATTGCCTTCATCCTTGGACTGGCCCCGCTGGTTGTCGCGCATGGCGCGGCACAGATCAGCCGGCGAGGTGTGGGAACGTCCGTATTCGCGGGAATGATCGGCGCGAGCTTGATCGGCATTTTCATAATTCCAATGCTGTATGTTGTCTTCCAGCGCTTGCGGGAAGGGCGTTTCGCACTCGGCCGATCTCCAACGGAAAGGCGCGAGAATCTGCAATAACAACTCAGCTTCCTCTCGCTCCCCACCGCGAGAGGCAGATGGCGATCGTCTACCAGCCGCAAGCGATCGCCGGGGACACGCCTCGCGTCAAGGCGTGTCCCATTTCTTGCCGAAAGCCCACGGACGCGGTCAAGTTCGCTGGAGAGGATCGGATTGACAGACGACAATCGGGTTCGGTGGTGTCTGATTTCTTCCGATGCACAAAAAAGCGATGGCCGAAATTGTCGAACAGGAGTATCCGTCGTCGTCCGGGCAGCGATAGTCGTTTCGTCAGAGACGACGAGAGCGGAATGGCAGTTTGGAGGAATTGAAGGACGCTGCGTGTACCACCGAGTACCGGCGATCGAGATCTCAGTCCACGGCATCGCCCATTTGATCGAATTTGTGAATTCGATCCTTTTGCGGCGTGAGATAGACGAAGTCCTCGGCCTTCACCGGCATGTTGCCATCACAGCGCGCGACAATCTGGCCGATCCCCTCAACGTTGACGTGAAGCATTGTATCGGCACCGAGGTGTTCCGCAACGGTGACTTGACCCCTCCAGTCGCCAGCATCGATCGAGACCAGCATATGCTCTGGCCTCACGCCGATCGTATGCGCTGTAAAGCGGGCGGCATACCGCCCAGCAATGAAGTTCATCCTCGGCGAGCCGATGAAACCGGCGACGAACAGATTGCGGGGCTTGTGGTAGAGCTCCAAAGGCGAGCCGACCTGTTCGATGTTGCCCCGATTGAGGACGACGATCTTGTCGGCCATGGTCATGGCCTCGACCTGATCGTGGGTGACGTAGATCATCGTTGTCTTCAGCTTGTAATGCAGCTCGCTGATTTCAAGCCGCATATTGACGCGCAGCGCCGCATCGAGGTTCGACAACGGTTCATCGAAGAGGAAGGCACTGGGCTGACGCACAATGGCGCGGCCGATGGCCACGCGCTGGCGCTGACCGCCGGAAAGCTGGCGCGGCTTGCGATCAAGATAGTCTGTCAGATTGAGAATTTGAGCGACATCGCCGATCTTGCGGGCGATTTCGGCCCTGTCGACGCCTGCCATCTTCAACGGAAAGGCGATGTTGTTGCGGACAGTCATATGCGGATAAAGCGCATAGGACTGAAACACCATGGCGAGCCCACGTTCGGACGGCTTCAGGTTCGTACCGTCCTTGCCGTCGATCAGGATCGTTCCGGATGTGACGTCTTCCAGTCCGGCGATGAGGCGCAGAAGCGTGGACTTACCACATCCCGATGGCCCGACGAAGACGACGAACTCGCCGTCCTGAATATCAAGATCAATGGCGGGAATGACGTTGACTTCGCCAAATGCCTTGGAGACTTTCTGCAGGGAAATGCTGCCCATCTATGACGTCCTTCTTGTCATTTAACCGCGCCGAAGGTGAGGCCGCGCACGAGTTGCTTCTGGCTGAACCAGCCGAGAATGAGGATGGGGGCGATCGCCATCGTTGATGCCGCCGACAGCTTGGCGTAGAACAGACCCTCCGGGCTGGAATACGAGGCGATGAATGCGGTGAGGGGCGCCGCCTGGGACGCCGTGAGATTGAGGGTCCAGAACGCCTCATTCCAGGAGAGAATGACATTGAGAAGCAAGGTCGAGGCAATGCCCGGTACGGCCATCGGCGCCAGTACGTAAATGATTTCTTTCGATAGCGAGGCGCCGTCCATGCGTGCCGCCTCCAGAATTTCTCCCGAGATTTCCTTGAAATAGGTAAAAAGCATCCAGACGATGATCGGCAGGTTGATCAGCATCAGCACGACAACAAGCCCGATGCGGTTGTCGAGCATTCCGGTGTTGCGAAACAGCAGGTAGATCGGAACGAGCGCTCCAACGGGGGGCATCATCTTCGTGGACAGCATCCACATCAGAATATCTTTGGTTCGCCTTGTCGGCGAAAACGCCATGGCCCAGGCAGCCGGAACCGCGATCAGCAGTCCGATCAAGGTTGATCCCACAGAGATGAGTACGGAATTGCCAAAATGCAGGAAGTAATCCGACCGAGACTGGACTTCGAAATAGTTTTCCAATGTCCAGTGGAACATCAGGAAATGCGGAGGCGATGCGACGGCCTCGCCTTCGGTCTTGAAGCTTGTGAGAAATGTCCAAAGAATCGGGAAAAACATCACCAGCGCTATCAGCCATGCAACGACCGATACGATGATTTTCTGTCGAGTTGAGACCCGTCTCGCCATCGTCAAGCCTCCAGATTCTTGCCGGTGATCCGCACTAGGAACACGGCGACGATATTGGCGAGTATCACGGCAATGATGCCACCGGCCGAAGCGCCGCCAACATCGAACTGCAGCAGCGCGCGCCCATAGATCAGGTAGGTCAGATTTGTACTGCTCGTTCCCGGCCCGCCATTGGTGGTTACGAGGATCTCCGCGAAGATGGACAGAAGGAAGATGGTCTCTATCAGGATAACAATCGTAATTGCGCGCGCCATATGCGGCAGGACGATGTAGATCAGTTGTGAGAGATAGCCGGCTCCATCCATTTCTGCAGCCTCCTTCTGCTCCTGAGACAGCGACTGCAGTGCGGTCAGCAGAATGAGGGTAGCAAAGGGGAGCCACTGCCAGGCCACGACCAATATGATCGAAAAGAGAGGCAGTTGCGCCAGCCAGTCGATTGGTGCAAATCCGAATGCCTTCGCTAGGTAGGCAAACAGGCCGTTCTCCGGATTCATGAACATGTTTTTCCAGACGAGCGCGGCGACCGTCGGCATGATGAAAAACGGCGCGATCATCAGCACGCGCACCAGCCCTTGCCCATACATCGGTCGATCAAGGAGGAGCGCCAATGCGATCCCTCCAGCGACCGTGATCACGATAACGCTGACGACCAGAAAGATTGTATTCAACACCGCGTCGAGGAATGCCGGGTCGGTGACAAAGTACTCATAGTTCAACCAGCCTATGAAGCGGTTGTCACTGGGGATCAGCAAATTGTAGTCGATGAATGAGAAGTAGATCGTCATACAAAGTGGGACGATCATCCAAGCAAACAAGAGCAAGACCGAAGGCGCCATCATCAGGCGCGCGGCGGTGCGTGTATGGGTCGTTGCCATTTTCGATCGCCCTCATGACTGAATGTCGCAGATCTCAGTTCCTCCCATCGGTAGGGCGATGGGAGGAGCCGCTGCAGGGAGACCAGATGGCCTCCGCCTCTGAGAGAGGTTATTTCTGGTAGCCGGCCTTCGCCATTTCGCGGTCGGTTACCTGCTGAGCCTGCTTGAGCGCAGCCTCGACGGTCATGTTGCCTGAGACAGCTCCCGAGACGAGCTGGCCGACGGCGGTGCCGACGCCCTGATATTCAGGCAGGATCAGATACTGCCAGTAGCTGTACTGGGCCTTGGGCTTGTTTTCTCCGGCCGATAGCATCGCATCGAGGGTCATCTTCGCGAAGGGTGCCTCTTTCAGATATTCCGGGTTCTTGTAGAGCGACTGGCGGGTGCCAGGAGGAACATTCGCCCACCCCTCCTTCTGTGCCACCAGCTCGATGTAATGTTTGCCGGTCGCCCATGCGATGAACTTCTTGGCGGCTTCAACCTTCTGCGAGCCGGTCGGGATCGCAAGGTTCCATGCCCAAAGCCAATTGCCGTGGTCGCCAGAGCCGGCCTGGTCTGGAGCAATGGCGAAGCCGACCTTGTCCGCCACCTTCGATTGCTTGGGGTCCGAGATGAAGGAAGCCGCAACAGACGCATCGACCCACATCGCGCATTTTCCCTGCTGGAACAAGGCAAGCGATTCATTGAAGCCGTTCGATGACACGCCGACCGGGCCTGCGTCCTTCATTAGCTTGACATAAAACTCCAGCACGTCGTGCCAGCCTTTCGTGCCGAACTGCGATTTATATTTCTCGTCAAACCACTTCACGCCGAACGAGTTGGCCAGCGAGTTGATGATGGCCATGTTCTCGCCCCAGCCGGCCTTGCCGCGAAGGCAGATGCCGCTGATGTCGGCGCTGCGATCGGTAAGCTTGCGGGCAGCGGATGCGACGAAGTCCCAATCCGGCTTCTCGGGCATCTTCAGGCCCGCCTTGTCGAACAGGTCCTTGCGATACATCAGCAGCGAGGACTCACCGTAGAACGGGGACGCGTACAGCTTGCCTTCGTAGCTCGTGGCGGTGCGGATTGCCGGAATGAGGTCGTCGATGTCATAGTCTGCGCCGAGATCATCGAGTGAAACCAGCCAGCCTTGCTTGGCCCAGAGCGGAACCTCGTAAGTTCCAATCGTCAGAATGTCGTATTGGCCCGCTTTGGTCGCAATGTCGACCGTAACCTTCTGGCGAAGAATGTTTTCTTCGAGCGTAACCCAATTGAGCGTGATGTCCGGGTTGGCCTTGGTGAAGTCATCCGTCAGCTTCTGCATGCGGATCATATCGCCATTGTTCACCGTGGCGATCGTCAACGTTTCTGCCGATGCGGAGCTCGCTAGAACCGCAGCAGCCATTGCCATTGTGGATACAAGTACATTCTTCATTTTATCCTCCTCCTTTAAATGAAGCTCTCTGATCTGTATGCTGTTACGAGCGCCGCCGTTTGGGCGGCTGCATCGCGTTTGCTACCAAGCCGTGTACCCGCCGTCGGCAGTGACGATGCTTCCGGTCAACAGGCTGGAAGCATCCGACGCCAGAAACAGGACCACCGATGCGACCTCATCCGTTCTGCCGATGCGTCCGGACGGCGTGTTTGAAAGCCAGATGGCCGTGGTGGCCGTGTCGCTCCTGAGGGCATAGGAATTCATGGGAGTTTCGACGAAACCCGGCGCGACGGCATTGACGCGTACGCCGTATTCCCCCCATTCGGCGGCAAGTGACCGCGTGATGTGGTGAACGCCTGCCTTGGAGGCGTTGTAGTGCACGTTCTTTTGGGGGCGTGTGACGATATCGCCGGACATCGAACCGATATTGACGATCGATCCCCTCCTGCTTTGGATCATGTGTCGTCCGAACGCTTGGGCGCACCAAAAGACAGCATTCAGATTGACGTCGATCACCTTGTTCCATTCGTCGGCGGAGATTTCCTCGGCCGGTGCCTGCCGGCCGATGCCGGCATTGTTGACAAGAATATCCAGGGCACCGAGACGATCGGCCAGCGAATTGACCGCTGCGCGGTCGGTAACGTCCAACTGCTCGAATGTCACAGATCGACCGTGAAGTCTGTCCGAGGCTGAGCGAAGGTTCTCGGGATTGACGTCGGCGATGACCACGCTGGCACCGGCCTCGAGCAAAGCATCGACGCAGGACGCGCCAATTCCCGCGGCGCCCCCGGTGACGATTGCTCGCTTGCCGTGTAAATCCAGCTTGTTCAAATAGCTCATCTTAATGCTCCTCCTGGACTTAGACGTCACACCCGATCCCAGCGGGCGTTCATCTCGTATGACACGACAAAAACGAAGCTGCAATATTTATTTTCTAAAAAAAAATAACGAGAACGAAAGAGTTGCAGGAATTTTTGGCTTACCGGGCACCAATTACGCCAACCCGTGAGATGTCGAACGTATGATGATGTGCGATCGAAGCGGCGCCGATCGCGCCCTCGAAAGCGTCGAGAGCGGAGAACATCAAAGTTGGGGCAGGGATGCCGCTGACGACGCCGTCGCGCACGCGCTGCGAAATCCTGTCGACAGCCGCTTGCGCGAGTTTCGCCACCGGGCCACCCAAGAAAATGATGCTCGGATTGTAGAGATTGACGAGCGAGACCAGGCCTAGAGCGAGCCAATGAGTGAATGAATCCATCGTCTCCAAGGCCCGGATGTCGCCGTTGCGGGCAGCTTCGACGATCCTCTCGGGCAGGTGCGCCAGCTCGATGTTGGAGAGATCATGCACCCCCAGGAATTGCCGCGCTATGGCGCCAAGCCCGATTTTGCTTTCCAGGCAGCCTCGGTTTCCGCATCCGCACAATGGGCCGTCATCCGAAAGTCTTAGGTGGCCAAATTCACCCGCTGTACCGTTTGCTCCTCTCAGCAGCCTGCCGTCGACGATAGCGGCTCCGCCGCAACCCACGTCGAGCTTCAGAAAGAGGTTGCACGCATTGGGCAGTGAAGGATCGTTGTAGACGCAGCCGAAGGCTCCGGCGTTGGCATCGTTCTCGATGAAGAACGGTAGGTCGATGTGCTGAGAGAGAAGGTTGGGAAAATCGACGTTGCGCCATCCGACGAGAGGCAAGTTCACAACAAAGCCGTCAGATCGGACGATGCCGGGAAAAGCTATGCCGACACCCTTGAGATTATCACTATAGATCGGGTTCTTTTTGAGTTTGTTGACTTGCCGGCCAATCTCGCTTGCGACCCGTTCGGGAGACATCTGATTGTGGAACGGCCTCTCTATTGTTTGGACCACATTGGCGGCCAGATCGACGAGCGCAAAGCGAATTATCTCTACACCGACTTCTACGCCGAAGAAGAACGCACCGGCGGCATTCAGGGCGACATTGGTCGCCGGCCTACCTGGTTCTCTGGCGGTCTGGCGATCTGCATTGGCCAACTCGACATCTTGGACAAGCCCTCGCTCGATGAGGTTGTTGACCAATCGGGTGATGGTGGCGGGCGTGACGGAGAGGTGGCGCGCGATTTCGATCCGGCTGGCCTGTCCCTGAACCCGCAGCATGGTCAAGATAGTCAACTCGTTGAGATATTTCGCAATCGTCTGGTCTGCCACGGTCTCACCATCAATTTCAAAATTGCCGCAAGCTATATCAGCACATGATATCATCATGCGACAAAAAAGATTTTGTTTTTTTTGTAAAAAAAATGTTAGAAAGCCACGGCGCTGTGTTAACCGCAGGTGAGGAGCCGCCAGCATGCCGAAGCGAAGCCACGTAGAGCGAAAGCGCGGCGCGAACGTTGGTGCCCAAGCATTTTGCCGTAGGGTAACAGCGGCTGCCTTGATGTTCACTGCCTGCACGGGATCTGGCGAGACGATCTATCCGAATCATTGATGAGCATAGCTGAATAAACTGAAGGTGAAGGAGTTATCGATGCCAGCCAAGAATGAACGACGTCTTCGCATCGGCGTGCTCGGCGCGGGCCAGATTGCCCAGGCGGCGCATTTTGAAAGTTGCACCAAGGCTGTCAACGCAGACCTCTACGCCATTTGCGATGTCGCCGACGATCTGCGCGAGAGGATGGCGATCACCCATGGGGCCGAAAAGACCTACGCCGATTACGACCGGATGCTGGCCGATCCGGATATTGACGCCGTCATCATCGCGACGGCGGATGCCTTCCACGTGCCCGCCTCGATCAAGGCGCTGGAAGCCGGCAAGCATGTGCTTTGCGAAAAGCCGGTCGGGGTGACGGTCGAAGAGTGCCTGGAACTGAAGGCTGCCGTTGAGCGATCGGGCAAGACCTTCCAGGTCGGCCATATGAAGCGGTTCGATGCCGGGCTGCAGGCGGCCAAGGGCTTCATCCGCGAGGAGATGGGCGAGATGGTCGCGCTCAAGGCCTGGTATTGCGACAGCACCCATCGCTACCCGATGACCGACGCCGTGCAGCCATTGATCGTCACCAGCGCCAACGCACGTAAGCCGTCAACCAATCCGAAGGCGGATCTGCGTCGCTACTACATGCTGGCGCATGGCTGCCACCTGATCGACACGGCCCGCTATTTCGCCGGCGACATCGTCTCGGTGCATGCCCGCCTGTCGGAGCGCGCCGGCATCTGGTGCTGGTTCGTCGATGTCGAATTCGCCTCCGGCACGCTCGGTCATCTCGATCTCACCGTGCAGGTGCGGATGGACTGGCACGAAGGCTTCCAGATCTACGGCAAAAACGGCAGCATCCTCGGCAAGACCTATAATCCCTGGTACTACAAGACGAGTGAGGTCGACATCTTCCGCGAGGCCGACGGCATGACGCATCGTGTGCTCGGCGCCGACGGCCATTTCTATCGCCGGCAGGTGGAGGGCTTTGCCCGCACCATTCTCGACGGCGCGGCGATGGAAGGCGCCGATATTGATGACGGTCTCGCCTCGGTGCAGGCGATGGTCGCCATCGCCCGCTCCGTCGAACGCGGCAAGGCCGTCGCACTGGCCGACGTGACGGGCGGTGTGTGATGAAGCTCGGCATCTTCGCCAAGACCTTCGATGGATCAGACCCCGCAGCCGTCCTCAGATCCGTTGCCGATGCAGGCTTCGCCTCAGCGCAATACAACATGGCTTGCTCCGGTCTGGCGCCGATGCCCGATACGATCGGCGCAGAGCAGGCGGCCGCAGTCGCCGCCGGTGCCAAGGGAGCCGGGGTCGAGATCGTCGCCGTCTCCGGCACCTATAACATGATCCATCCCGATATCGCCGTGCGCGAGGCCGGACATCTCAGGCTGGAAGAGCTTGCCAAGCATTGCGCCACGATGTCGACGGGGCTGATCACGCTATGCACCGGCACGCGCGACCCCCTTGATCAATGGCGGGCGCATTCCGGCAACGATCTGCCCGATGCGTGGCGGGATCTGCTTGAAGCCATGGAAATCGCCATCGAGATCGCCGAGCGATACGATGTCGATCTCGGCATCGAGCCGGAATTGGCCAATGTCATCAACTCCGCGCAAAAGGCACATCGCCTGATTGCCGAACTCAAGAGCCCGAGACTGAAGGTCGTGATCGATCCGGCCAATCTCTTCGAGGTTGCCCCGTTGGACGAGCAGCGCAGCATCGTATCATCAGCCATCGATCTCCTGGCCGATCACATCGTCATGGCCCATGCGAAGGATCGCAATCCGGATGGCAGTTTTGCAACCGCCGGCAAGGGCGTTCTCGATTATCCCCACTATCTCGGCAGGCTAAAAGCTGTTGGTTTCGATGGCAGTCTGGTGACCCATGGTCTCGCGGCGGCAGAAGCGGCCGGTGTGGCAGCCTTTCTACAGGGCATCGTTGCGACAGGAGAAAAGCGATGAGTGAGATAGCAATGTTTCGGACGAGCGACGGCACCCTTATGAATGTCGAAATGTCCGGGGAGGGTCCGCCAGTAGTCTTCCACCATGGCTTGTTGGGTGATGCGAACCAAGCAGCGGAAGAAGCCTTTCCGGCCGACACTGGCTTTCGCCGCATATCAATCGAGGCAAGAGGCCATGGCCGATCCGAGGCCGGCGACCCGGGTTGTTTCTCTATCGCCACCTTTGCTGACGATGTAGCATCCTACATCGAGAAGCAGATCGCCGCGCCGGTCGTGCTCGGTGGCATCTCCATGGGCGCAGCAATCTCACTGCGTCTGGCAGTCACGCGCCCAAATCTGGTGCGTGCGCTCATCCTTTCCCGGCCAGCATGGCTGACCCAATCCGCCCCGGAGAATATGGCTCCCAATGCGGAGGTCGGGCGTCTCTTGCGCGAGATGCCGCTGGAGGAGGGCAAAGAGGCGTTCCTTGGCGGCAGCATCGGTCGGCGGCTGGCTATCGAAGGCCCTGACAATCTTAACTCGCTGCTCGGCTTTTTTTCGCGCCCCCCCCACAATATCACGGCAGCGCTTTTGACGGCGATTTCCAATGACGGGCCCGGTGTCACTGATGCTGAGGTGCGCCAGATATCGATGCCGACACTGATCATCGGAAATGATCGCGATCCCATCCATCCGATAGCCTATGCCGAGGGTCTCGCGGAAAGAATTTCAGGCGCGCGCTTCGTGAAAATTACATCCAAGGCTGAAAGCCGTTCCCAACATCAGGCCGATTTTCGCAGGGCGATGGGCGCTTTTCTCAAGGACCTAAAAGCTAATGACTGATCCTTCCAAGAACTGGATTGCCGATCTTCCCCGCGATCGACTGATCGGAGAATTCTCCGTCTGGTCAGCCGATCTGGTCCACTTGGCCGATGATCTCGCGCGCGTCGATCCCCATGTCGATGTCCTTCATATCGATGTCGCCGATGGTCACTTCGCTCCGGCCATGTTGTTCTTCCCCGATCTGGTCGCCGGCGTGAGAAAGGTCTCCAAGCGCCCGATCCATGTTCACCTCATGGTGGCCGACGATATCCTTCTGCCGCAGATCGAACAGTTTGCCGATGCGGGCAGCGATCTGATCAGCATCCATCTCGAAAACGAGGCCGTCGCGGATGCCGCGCTGGATCTGCTGGATCGGCGCGGCATTGCTACCGGCATAGTGCTCAAGGTCGAAACGCCCGTCTCTCGGGTGGAGAAATACGTCGCGCGCCTCGATTTCCTGACGCTTCTCGGAACGGCGATCGGTGTCAAGGGGCAGGGGCTGGACGAGCGGGCAGGCGAGCGGCTGCAGCAGGCCAAGCGACTCATCGATGGCTGCAGTGCTAGGCACAGGATCGTTCTCGCCGCAGATGGCGGTATCCGCGAACATACGGTTCCGCTCCTTCGCCAGGCCGGTGCCGAGACTGTTGTCCTCGGCTCGCTGGCCTTCAACGCCCCCTCGCTGCAGCAGAGGATGGCGTGGCTTCATGCGCTTTGATATGAGGTAACGAGTGAGCCGGTTCGCGATCGGAATTGATTTGGGTGGGACGCAGGTCCGCGCCGCCTTGGTGGATGAGCGCGGCAACATCTATCAACGTTCGGAGGAGCGTACCGACGCAGAAGCTGGTCCCGATCGGGTGCTCGACCAAATACGCGTGCTTGCGGACAAATTTCTTTCGGTCTGCGATCCCGCGGCCATAGTTGGAATCGGCGTATCAGCACCTGGCCCGCTTGATACAAACACGGGAACCGCACTCGACATACCGACATTGCGCGGCTTCTCGAACTATCCCTTGCAGGAGGAGTTGCAGAAGCGTCTCCGACTCCCCGTCAAACTTGAAAATGACGGAATCGCTGCGGCAATCGGCGAGTGGCAGTTCGGCGCCGGTCGTGGCGTGGCAAACCTTGTCTATGTCACCGTCAGCACGGGCATTGGTGGGGGTGCAATCGCGGATGGCCGCGTCGTGCGTGGCCGCAAGGGAATGGCCGGCCATGTCGGTCATATGTCCATCGTGCCGGATGGAGAACTCTGCCCTTGCGGCAACAAGGGCTGTTTCGAAGCTTATGCCTCGGGCACGGCCTTTGCCAAACGGGCGCGAGCAAGGGTTGTGGAATATAGCAAAACCTCGCTATCGATAGATGGCGAAACCCTCGATAGCCGTAGCGTCTTTGCCGCCGCAGCCACTGGCGACCCGCTTGCCAATAGGCTTGTTGATGAGGAGGCCGAAATCCTCGGCCGTGGCTTTACCAATCTGCTTCATATCTTCAGCCCGGAGATCGTCATCATGGGTGGTGGCCTGTCCCATCAGTTCGAGCGTTTGCGGCCGGGTATTCAAGCCTACATGGCGCGATGGGCAATGCCTGCGTTTCGCGACGTAAAGGTCGTGCGTTCCGCACTTGGGCAAAACTCTGGTTTGGTCGGTGCGGCCGCACTAGCGTTTCTCGCGCAGCGTTCGACGTAAACGTGGATGGAACTCCGATCTGTTTTGTCCCGCGGGCTGCGGAGTCCGGGCGATTGAGCGGCACGAGCAATGCGTTTTCGCGTGCCCGCAAACTAGTTGTCGGCCATGTCACCGCCTGACTCCACGGCAAAGTCAAGCTGGTTTACAAACTTTCGAGGCGGCGCAGGAGGTCAACTGCTGCAACCAAGGTCTCTTGCTCCGATTGGGACAACTTTGCGACTGCAGCCACCAGCCATTCGTGTTTTGCGAGCTTGACCTGTTTGCGAGTATCCAGGCCCTCCTCGGTCAACCCAAAGAGAATCTGGCGCCCGTCATTGGGATCCGGCCGACGTTCGACCAACCCTTCTTCCTCCATCGCGGCCAACGTCATCCCCATTGACTGAGGTTTGACGGCTTCGGCGCGCGCGAGGTCAGCAATCGTCATCGCGCCGACCTGCTCGAGGCGTCCCATTATCGCAACCTGTGTCCATGACAATTCGCGCGTGTTCGAAACAGCCCGTAAACGCCGTTGAAACTGACCTACAACAGGCAATAGCTCTGCCACAGCCGTCTCTACATCTGCTTTTCGACTCATCCCGGGACCATATAAGCTGTTCAAAAAAGTTGCACTTATCCTTTAGACTCGCACAGCTTGTCTGCCAAGTGAAGGCAATTGTCGACCGTCTCGACTAGCGCCGTATCGCTGCGGGCGTCGGCGTCAAAAGCCAATTTTCGGGGGGTACGCCCAATAAGGGGAAGTGAATATTAGTTTGTGTCTTTAGCAAACCCTCTGCGGGCTCACGCAAAGCGCAGATTGTCGATGATCTCTTCCTGTCCGTCTCTGCGGATCACGAGCTTCCGCATGCCGCGTTCGAGAATATCCCCATAGTCATGGCCTGCTTCGACGTTGCAGGCCCAAACAAAGACGAGCTTTTCCACGCCGGTATTGATGGAGCGATGCGCCCAATCGGGTGGGATGAAGGCGCAGACACCTGGATCCATGCGCACGATCTCGCTTTGTCCGTCTCTCGATTCCAGCAGGAGCACACCGTGGCCGCTCTGGGTGTAGTAGATCTCGCCCATGTCGCGCCTCTCATGAAAGTGGCCCCGGGTCATGAAGAATTCCTCGCCGACCGTTCCGGGCTCCATCGTGGTGGTGCCGAAGAAGAGGTCGCCGCCGTCCTTCTTGTACTCGACAACTTCGTAGACGACCGGATCGTTGCGCTCGGACACGATCGTCTCCAACGCGGCCCGATCCTGAAAGATCTGCCGCAGGTCGCTCAAACGCTTCGTGTAACGGCCGGTCTCCGGCGAAACGCTTCCGGTTTGACCATTGATGAGCACTCCTTCGGGCAAAAGCATCTGCAATTCCTTGAAATCTTGGCCTAAGACTAAGCCCTGAATGACAATCTTTTGCCGGCAGGAGTCGAATGTGTTCGGTTGACTTTGCTGCAGGAGAAGAAATGCACTCCAACATTTAGCCTGCGAACGGTCTCTCCGGCGCTAGATAAATCTTGCTGAGATCGGTCTCATAGTCAATGTTGTTGTCGAAGAATCGTTTTGTTCAACGATGTTCGGCGAGGCATAATCGGCGAGCAAAAACCGCTCTACCACGCTTCGTCCTCTCGGTGATGAGCTCGTTCATTGCCTCCAAGCGCCCACTGGCGGGCTCCGTATTAAACGGTTAGAACCGGTGCAGGAATGCAGCTTTTGGGTCGTAATGGTGTCGGATAGCGTGGAAAAAAACGGAAAAACTGGTGGAGATAGGCCCGCCCGCCTTATCGATGTCGCGCGGCGTGCCGAGGTTTCGCGCGCCACCGCTGCCCGTGCTCTCGGCGGGTACGGCCTTGTCAATGAGGAGACGAGAGAGCGGGTTGCCGCCGCTGCCCGTGAGCTGAACTACAGCGCCAACGTTGTCGCCCGCGCCATGCGGGCGGGCAGCACGCGGACAATCGGTATCGTCGTCGCCGATATCAGCAACTCGTTCTTCAGCTATGCCACGAGGGCCATCATAGATACGGCCGGCCAGGCTGGCTATCAGACCCTGGTCCTCAATACCGATGACGATCTCACCAAGGAAATCGATGCAGTCCGAGTGTTGTTGGAAAAGCGCGTAGACGGGCTCATCGTCGTTCCGTCGTCGCGGACCAAGTATGACCACCTCGTACTCGAATCGGATCTGGCAAAGCCTCTCGTGCTGCTTGATCGTCGCGTAGAAGGCTTCGACGCAGTCACTGCCTGCACTGACGACCGTTCCGGTGCGAGGGCGGCTGTGGATCTCTTCCTCGAGCGTGGCCATGTGCATATCGGGCTTCTGTTCGCGACTGCCGCTGCACATGGAACCGAAACGGCACAGCCGAAGGGCGTCGTATCCACAGTGCTTGATCGCGTCGCCGGCGCATTGGATGCGGTCTCCGGGAAGGCGGTCCCAGCGCCTGTCATCCGGTATAGTCGCAGCGAATTGGGGGCTAGCCGTGAAGCGGCCCTGGAGCTTCTCGCTCAACGCCCGCGCCCGACGGCCATTCTTGCCACCAACGAAGAGATGGCCTTGGGCGTTTTGGCAGCCTGCGGGGAGCTCGGTCTTTCGATTGGCAGCGATGTCTCATTGGTCAGTTTCGACGATACGCCATGGGCAAAGGTTATAGCACCTGCCGTCTCAGTGATCCGGCGCCCGGTGTACGAACTCGGATATGCCGCAGTCACGGCTCTCATTCGTGAAATGAAAGGCGACGGCAAGCCAGCAAGCATCGAGCTGCCGACTCAACTAATCGACCGCTTCTCGGTTGCCAACCTTTTGAAAAAATAGATTTCTTCCGCCCACTATCGCCGAAATGCCGAGGCGAAATCCGATCTTGATCGGATGCGTCTTTGGGTTCGGTCGCCTCGCAAATCCCAAAAAGAGATCGATCTCTATTGACACAGACGCCTGTTTGAGTCATTTTCGCCTAGTGAGATCGATCTCACTAGGGAGGATACTATGATTTTGATGAGAACGAAGCGTCTCCTGGCCGGAGCCGTGTTTGCTGGCGTTGCCCTTGCATTGGGAGCAGCAGCTCCAGCAGCAGCCAAAGAGGTTAAGAGCGTCGGCATCTCCGTTGGATCGCTTGGCAACCCGGGTTTTGTCATTATTTCCAACACGGCGACGCGGCTGATCAAGAAGGCCAATCCAAACGCGCAGGTGACGACGGTCGGCTACGACTACGACCTCGGCAAGCAGGTCAACCAGATCGACAACTTCATTGCGGCTGGCGTCGACTTCATTCTGCTGAACCCGGGCGATCCGAAGGCGATTTCGCCGGCGATCAAGAAGGCACAGGCCGCCGGTATTCCGGTTGTGGCCTTCGACACGACGGCTGAGGGCGCCGATGCGTCCATCACGACCGACAACGTCATGGCTGGCCGGGTCGCTTGCCAATACATCGTTGACAAGTTGCAGGGCAAAGGCAACGTCATCATCCAGAATGGGCCACAGGTCTCGTCCGTGATCGATCGCGTCAATGGATGCAAGGAAGCACTCGGAAAGGCTGCTGGCATCAAGATCCTGTCCGACGATCAGGACGGCAAGGGCTCGCGCGACGGCGGCATGGCCGTAGCGCAGGGCTACCTGACCCGCTTCCCGAAGATCGATGCCGTGTTCACGATCAACGATCCGCAGGCGATCGGCACGGCGCTGGCCGCCAAACAGGCTGGTCGCAGCGACTTCTTCATCACCTCGGTCGACGGCTCGCCTGACATCGAAGCTGCCCTGAAGGATCCGAACTTTGACATGATCAAGGCTTCGGCAAGCCAGGACTTTTATGCTATTCCGAAGGTGTCGGTCGAAACGGCCCTTGACCTCATCAACGGCAAGAAGCCCGCCAAGCCGGTCATCCTGATCCCGTCGACCTTGGTTACTCGCGAGAATGTCGGCGAGTACAAGGGATGGAACTTCAAGCACGAAGATTGAGCCTTCTCAAATCACGAGCAGAACCCTCCCCGGTCGCCGGGGAGGGCACCTTCAATATTGGAAAAGATCTGGACATGACGAAGCTCAGCCAAGCAACCCTGCGGTCTCTCGGCCCGAATGTGACAACGCCAGGCTATGATCGTAGCCTTCTGCGGACCGGTATTGTTCACTTTGGCGTCGGAAACTTTCATCGCGTTCATCAGGCACTTGCGATCGAGGCGTGCCTGCATCATCCCGGCAATGAGGGATGGGCAATAACGGGTGTTGGTTTGACGGACGGGTTGGCGGCTTCGGCGAAGGCCGACGCTTATCGCCAGCAGGACAATCTTTATACCGTTACCGAGTTGACTTCGCCCAACCCGCGTCAGACGCAGGTTGTCGGTGCAATGATCGAGTACCTCCATGCTCCCAATTCCCCCGAAACGGTTCTGGCGCGTCTCGTTGATCCTGCGACGCGTATCGTCTCGCTTACCATCACCGAAGGCGGCTACAACATCGACGAGGCGACCGGCAATTTCCGCGTCGATGCACCTGAGGTGCGTGAGGAGCTGGCCGGCGGTCCCCCTAAGACCGTGTTTGGCTACATCGTCGCCGCCCTGGCGCGCCGCCGAAGTGATGGGCTGCTGCCCTTCACCGTTCTCTCCTGCGATAACCTTCCGCGCAACGGCGATACGACTCGGCTTGGCGTCGTGACCTTCGCAAAGGCCGTTGATGAGGACCTTGCCGCCTGGATCGACCAACATGGCGCTTTTCCGAATTCGATGGTCGACCGGATCGCGCCGCAGGTGCCGGAGGTCGAGCGCTTGCGCCTGGCTGAACTGACCGGTGTCGACGATCTGGTGCCGGCAACCTGCGAAACTTACACGAGTTGGGTTGTCGAGGATCGATTCTGCGCCGGGCGACCACCGCTCGAGCTTGCGGGCGTTGTCTTTAGCGACGAAGTCGCGGCCTATGTCGCCGTCAAGGGCAGACTATCCAACGCCGCCCATATGCTGATGTGCTATCCTTCCTTGTTAATGGGATCGCGCTTTGTTGACGAGGGGATGCTGCAACCGAATATCGTCGAACTGCTCCAGGCCTTCTGGGATCGCGACGCGAGCGATCTCGTTGTTCCTCCTTCGGGTTATTCCATCCCCGCCTTTACCGGTAAAGTGATCGAACGCTTTGCCAACCCAGCGATCAAGGATCAGTTGCTGCGGGTTTGCGGCGACGGCGCCTCAAAGATTGTCGTTTTCCATGGCAAGACAATCACGCAGTTGATCGCGAACGGCAGCGATCTTGCCCGCGAGGCTTTTCTTATCGCATGCTTTGGTCGCTACCTGCGCGGGATCGACGATCGTGGCGAGCGTTATGAAATTTTCGAGCCCCATATCAGCAAGAGTGACTGGGCGCTTTTGCGCTCGGAGGATCCGACGGGAGTCCTCGACATCGAAGCTTTCCGCGGATTGCAGCTACGGCAAAGCGGTCGCTTCGTAAATGCCTTCCAAACCATATCGGATCAGCTTCTGTTGATGGGAACGACTGCGACACTCAAGCAGCTATTGGCTTAGGACGAGAGAGATGAGCAACACATCGACAGCACCTTTTCTGGAAATGCGGAACGTTTCCAAAAGCTTCGGCCAGAACCGGGCGCTGACGAACGTGACGCTTGATTTCAAGCTCGGCGAAATTCATGCGCTGATGGGCGAGAATGGAGCTGGCAAATCCACCTTGATGAAGATCCTGGCGGGCGCCTACATCCCGGATGCGGGCTCGGAAATCCTGATCGACGGCAAGAAAGTTGCAATCGCCGGGCCGATGGCGGCCAAGCAGCTGGGCATTTCGATCATCTATCAGGAGCTCGCGCTGGCCCCCAACCTCACGGTTGCGGAAAATATCTATCTGGGGCGCGAGGCTTCGCGTGCCGCCCTCATCAACAGAGAGATGATGTTTTCAGGCGCCGAAACTGTGCTGCGGCGTCTCGGCGCGAGCTTCACCGCCAGGGACAAGGTCTCAATCCTGTCAATCGCCGAGCGGCAGCTGGTGGAGATTGCGCGTGCCGTCCATGCCCGCTCGCGCATCCTGATCATGGACGAGCCGACGACGACCCTGTCGGAGCGGGAGACCGAGCGGTTGTTCGCCCTCGTTCGCCAGCTCCGGCAGGAAGGCCTTGCGATCGTCTACATCAGCCACCGCATGAAGGAAGTCTATGAGCTTTCCGACCGGGTCTCCGTGCTGCGCGATGGCAATTACGTCGGCACGCTGACGCATGATGCCATCACGCCGGAGGCCGTGGTGCGCATGATGGTCGGCCGCGATCTCTCATCCTTCTACAAGAAGGAACACGACGCTCATGGCAGCCGTGGCCGGCCCATCCTGTCGGTCAAGGACATCAGCGATGGTAGCCGCGTCAAACCTTGCTCCTTCGACATTCATGAAGGCGAGGTTCTCGGCATTGCCGGTCTCGTCGGCGCCGGCCGAACCGAACTGGCGCGACTGATCTACGGCGCGGACGCCAAGGTGTCGGGAACGGTCGCTGTCGATGGCCGCGAGGTCGTTATCCGTACACCGCTCGATGCCGTCAACGCCGGGATTGCCTACCTGACGGAGGATCGGAAAGCCCTCGGCCTGATGCTCGACATGTCGGTGTCGGAGAACATCAATCTCGGTGTGATCTCACGGGACGCGCGACTGCTCGGTTTTCTCAATCGTAACAGGGGGCGCCAGCGGACGTCGGCGGCAATCCAGGCAACCGGCATTCGCACCTCGTCGCCGGACGCATCGGTCGGCGGGCTTTCCGGCGGGAACCAGCAAAAGGTCCTGCTCTCGCGCCTGCTGGAAACGAAGCCTCGCATCCTGATTCTCGATGAGCCTACCCGCGGCGTCGATATCGGCGCAAAATCGGAAATCTACCGCCTGATCGACAAGCTCGCTCGGGAGGGCGTGGGCGTGGCGGTGATTTCTTCGGAACTGCCGGAGATCATAGGGATCTGCGATCGCGTCATCGTCATGCGCGAAGGTCACGTCGCCGGCGAAGTCGGCGGAACAGCCGGTGAAATCACCCAGGAAAACATCATGGCCATTGCGACTTCAGCAGAACAGCAAGCGGCATAGAAACCTGCGGCGCCCGACCAGGGCGCGCATTGCAAAGTGAGGAGGATGCCATGACATCGACCAACCCTTCCGCCGCTGAGGCGCAAGCCCGCAAGCTGTCTCTAAGCGCGACGCTGCGCGCCCTCGGCATGTTGCCGGCGCTTGTGCTGATCGCCATTCTGTTTCAGCTTCTGTCCGGATATGTGGAGACCGGCACACTGACCTGGAGCGACGGTCGGTTCATGGCCTGGAACAACCTGTCGATCGTGGCCCAGCAGGCGTCGATCAATACGGTTCTCGCGGCCGGCATGACCTTCGTCATCCTGACCGGCGGTATCGACCTGTCGGTTGGTGCGGTGCTTGCCGCAGCAGCCATGCTGGCGATGCTGGCGTCCCTCATCCCGGGCATGGGCATGATTGGTATCGTCGTGGCGCTCGTTGCCGGCATCGTGCTTGGGCTTATCAATGGCGCGTTGATTGCATTCATGCGTCTGCCGCCCTTCATCGTCACGCTCGGCACCATGACATCCGTCCGCGGCCTTGCACGACTGTTCGGCAACGATAACACGGTTTTCAACTCAAACCTTCCGTTTGCCTTCATCGGCAATGGTACGTTCCTTGGCATTCCGTGGCTGATCATTATCGCTCTGGCGACGGTTGTGATCTCCTGGCTGATCTTGCGCCGTACCGTTCTAGGCATGCGGATCTATGCCGTCGGCGGTAATCCGGAGGCGTCACGCCTTGCCGGCATCAAGGTCTGGCTCATCACGCTCTTCGTTTATGGCATGTCGGGTCTGCTCGCCGGTCTCGGCGGCGCCATGTCGGCAGCAAAGCTCTATGCGGCAAACGGCCTGCAGCTCGGCCAGTCCTATGAGCTCGACGCCATCGCGGCGGTTATCCTCGGTGGGACCAGCTTTGTCGGTGGCGTAGGTTCGATCTGGGGGACGCTGATCGGCGCGCTCATCATCGCGGTGCTTTCGAACGGCCTCATCCTCACCGGCGTTTCCGATATCTGGCAATTCATCATCAAGGGGCTGGTCATTATCGGTGCCGTCGCGCTCGACCGCCTGCGCATGTCGGGCAACGCCCGGACCTAATTCAACAACGCGTGCAGGCGGCGCGCGTTTGCCAACTTATGAAACGTGGCAGAAGGAACGACAAATGGCCACCTCACTCTCTCTTGCCAATCTGGCTGTCATTTCGACGCGGGTGCCAGTGCCGACTTATTTGCGGGAGAACCTTACAGCCGGGATCGTGCATTTCGGCGTCGGCAATTTTCATCGTTCGCACCAGGCCGTCTATCTCGACGCATTGTTGAACGCCGGACACGCCCACGATTGGGCGATTATCGGCGCCGGGGTTACCGCCCATGACAGTGCGATGCGGGAGAAGCTGAGGGCGCAGGACTATCTGACCACAGTGGTCGAGCAGGATGTCGGCAGGACCGCAGCGCATGTCACTGGCGTCATGATCGACTTCCTGACCAATAGCGACCGTGTCAGGCTTATCGATACGCTTGCCGACCCGGCGATCCGTATCGTCTCGCTGACGATCACCGAAGGAGGCTATTTCATCAACCCGGCATCGGGGAGCTTCGATAAGGATCATCCTGCCATTCGCGCCGACGCGCTGCAGCCTGGCGATCCGAAGACCGTGTTCGGGATCATTCTTGCCGGGCTGAGGCGCCGTCGAGCCGCGGGCATTTTACCCTTCACCATTCTGTCTTGCGACAATATCCCGGGTAACGGTCATGTCGCCATGAACTCCGTTGCCGGCCTTGCGCGTCTCTCCGACGGCGAGTTTGCCGACTGGATAGAGGCAAACGTCGCCTTTCCGAACGCGATGGTCGATCGCATCACGCCGGCGACGAGCCCTCGGGAAGTGGAGCATTGCCGGGACACATTCGGGATCGATGATCAATGGCCGGTCTATTGCGAGGAGTTCAAGCAATGGGTGCTCGAGGACAAGTTCCCCGCCGGCAGGCCGGCGCTCGAGAAGGTGGGCGTGACCTTCGTGTCGGATGTCGCGCCCTATGAACTGATGAAGCTTCGCATCCTCAATGGCGGTCATGCCTCGATCGCCTATCCCGGCGAGCTGCTCGATATCCAATTCGTGCACGAGGCCATGGAGGACCCGCAGATTGGGGCCTTCCTGGCGAAACTCGAACGGGATGAGATCATCCCGACCGTGCCGCCGGTGCCGAACACCGATCTCTATTCCTACGCAGATCGCGTTCAGCAACGCTTTCATAATCCAAAGGTTGCCGATACGATTGCACGCCTCGCCTATGACGGCTCCAATCGGCAACCGAAGTTCATCATCCCGGTCATCGCCGATCGTATTCGCGCCGGCGGAAGCGTCGATGGGCTGGCCCTGGTTTCGGCCCTCTGGTGCCGCTACTGCTTTGGAGCCACGGATTCCGGCAGGCGGCTCACGCCGAGCGATCCCAAATGGGACATCCTGCAGTCGGCCTCCAGGGCGGCGAGAACAAACCCGCTCGCATGGATCTCGCAATCCGACATATACGGCGACCTGGCACAGTCCGGCTCCTTCGCCGAAGCTTTTGGCAAGAACCTGCGATCGCTTTGGCGCATCGGGACGCGCCTGACGCTGAGCCACTACGCGAATGGCAGCCTGTAAGCGCGGATCGCACTTCGGAGTATTTCCATGCATTGCTATCTCGGGATCGACATCGGCACCACCGCGGTGAAAGCCGCGGCAATCGGCCTGGACGGATCTCTTATCAAGTCGTCAGAGGTGATGATTGAAACGATCAGGCCAAGGGCAGGGTGGTCCGAGCAGGACCCGGATGCCTGGGTCGAGGCCGCGCATTTCTGCATCGCCAAGATCGCCGAGGGACTCCCCGCCAGATTGAGCAACGTTCTCGCGATCGGCTTTTCCGGACAGATGCATGGTCTGATCGCTCTTGGTGAGGACAACCGCCCGCTCCGAAATGCCATTCTTTGGAACGACGACCGGGCGTCGGCCGAGGCCGTATATTTGAATGGGGCAGCTCCCGATCTGGGGACTTCCCTTGGCGTTCCCGCGACGCCAAGTTTCCTTGCTCCGAAATGGCTCTGGTTGGCAAAGAACGAACCGGACGTCGCAGCGCGTGCGCGCAAGATTCTGTTTCCCAAAGACTATGTGCGAATGGCGTTCACCGGCGACATATCGACCGACGTCGTCGATGCGTCCGGCGGATGGCTATTGGATCAGGTGGCGCGATCATGGTCCGACCGAGCACTTGGCCTGTGCAATCTCTCCGCGGATCTGTTGCCGAAGCTCTGCGAAAGCGCGACGGTCGTCGGCGCGGTATCTCCCTCCGCGTCTGCGCGCTTCGGTCTGCCGCAAGGGGTGCCGGTGGTGGTGGGTGCGGGCGACGCGGCAGCAGGATGCGTGGGTTTGCGCATGGTCCGGCCGGGTCAAGGCTTCATCAATCTGGGCACGTCGGCGCAAATCTTCATCACCAGCGATCGGCACGAGCCCTCTCCCGCTGAGATGATCCATAGCTTCAGCCACGCACTGCCGAGCCGATGGTTCCGCATGGCTGCCCTGTTGAACGGTGCGAGCGCGCTTGGATGGCTTGCAAGGATATTCTCCGAAACGCCGGCGAAGTTGGCATCGGAAGCGGCAAGGGCCTGGTCGGCCGATACGCCGCTATTTTTACCCTATTTGGCTGGTGAAAGAACCCCGCACAATGACCCGCATGCGCGGGGAGTATTTTCCGGTCTTGCCTCAGCAAATGAACGCGCGGATCTTGCTGCGGCCACTCTGGATGGTGTTGCTCTGGCACTGCGCGCTGCTTTCGATGCACTCGCCCGCAGCGGTTCGGTCTCATCTGTCCTCGGCGCAACCGGTGGCGGCACGCGCGACAGGTTCTGGCTGCGCCTGATCGCGTCTTCGCTAAACCTCCCGATCGAAGTTTACGGCGGCGCAGCCAGCGGCGCTGCCGTTGGGGCAGCTCTATTGGCGCGGGCAGTCTCGTTCCCGCTAGAGGATTTGCCACCGTTGTCTGTATCGGATCACATTGAGCCAAACCGGGAAATGTCGGAAATACTCGATGACCGATATTCTCGCTTTACAAAGCTGTATGTGACAGCCGTGGCGAATAGGGCAAGCGGTGTGGCCTAAACCCTCCTGGCGGGGCTAAGATCTGAAAGGGTGCTCTTCTGCAAATTCAGTTAGTTGCATCCGTCACGGCTTTCCACTGCGCCATTGCCCGGATCCGATGAATGTGGGTGGCCAGGGCTGGGTGTTTCTGACGCGATGCGAGGAAGAGATTTCGAGCTGCTGAAAAGACTGAGATCAAGCGTTGCAGGCCACCGAAAGAACGAAACCCCTGCATCATTCGTTCTCGCTATTGAGGTGGTAGGTGCGGATTCGCCGCACGATTGTTCAAGTCCTTGTGGCATCGATGCTGGAGATGGAAATCACGACCTCATCCAAACGCCAGACATCCTTTTGCGAAGGCTTCCTTCTGCGCAACTGCTTTGCGTAAGCTGCCCCGAAATTGCGGCCCCGCGGCCGGTTCGCTTTTCACAAGGCGCGACAATGCCACGCTCCAGCAACATTTGATCGACCAGCCGCATGCTAGGCGGGAGCCGAAAGTACAGCCAGACCGCACGGGCGATGATCTGAAGTGGAAAACGATGGTTCTTGTAACTGATTGTCGGCGAGCTCAACCGCAGTCTCCTTGAGCGAAATTACGTGGGGACGATCGGGCTCGACCGTTGCTCCAGCACGTTTCTATTGGCACGATCGAAACGTTGAAAGTGGAGCCTGAACATGCGCCTATCCGCCCCGCTGATTTCCAAAGCACGCCTTGAGCAACTACTGATTGGTACTTTGCCGGACCCCAAACAGGCTGGAACTGACAATGATGGGCGATCCCAGGAGGGCGCAAAAGCGATACATAAAGAAGGTTCGCCTGACAGCTCTAGTTCGGGCGATGTCACGTTGTTCGCTTAATCCCCGATAAGGCGTTTGCCGATGAATTTATGCAGTTGCGCCGGTCGCGACTTTCCAATGCGCCATTGCGCGGATGCGATGAATGTGGGTGGCCAGGGCTGAGCGTTTCTGATGTGGCGGCACGAAGAGATTTCTGACCGCT
>NZ_JBIVYI010000021.1:0-25064 GCF_044769665.1 Rhizobium sp. NPDC090279
ATTCCACATTCAAGGGCCGTTTCCCGCAAAGCTCCAGAAACCCTACGGCGCTAAATGGTAGCGCGGGTTTCCTTCGTTTGGCCACCGCTCGCCTGCGGCTGGAAAACAGGTTCAGACATAGCCGTATCGCACAAACGATCACGCCGGAAAGTCAGGATAACTCCATCGGGTCTCGCTGGGAACCGAGAGCAAAGTTCAGTTGGAATCTAAAACTGCTATGCAGGCATATCCCACGGATTCACGAGGTTCACTCCCATGCCCTCAAAATCTTTGACGTTTCGTGTGACCAGTGTCATACGCCGGGTGAAGGCTACCGCCGCGATATACGCGTCATTGATCGGTTTGGGATTAGGTACATGCCATTTCGCCGCGTGAACGGCTGCCGCCTCGTCCAGCGGCAGGATACGGCCGGAAAATGCCCCGAGGACGGTGTTTTCCAGCCAGTTGCGCAGTACCATCCCGGCGACGGGGTCATTGTGCTCCACCAGCCGAACGCCAATCTCCAGCTCGTGTAGAACCACGGATGAAATGAAGGTTTCTGCCGGATCGACGGTTTCGTTCCAAACCACGACATTGGGGTCGGCCCTGCCACTCGCGACCTTGCGGAGTTCAGACACGACATTAGTATCGAGTAAAAGCATCAGGACAGGTCAACCGACGTGGCATGTTCAGTGCGCTGCGGGAGCGGCAAGTCAACGTCGTCTGCTCCCGGCGCGGCAAGCATATCGCCGAGCGTCCGCATTTTACCGGTAAGCCGCTTGTACTCATCAAATGACAAGAGGACATGCGCCGGCCGTCCCCTGTCAGTGATGATGACAGGGCCGTCCTTGGCTGCGCGCTTTGCGCGACCTAGATCGTGATTGAGTTCACGGCCTGAAAGCGTGGTGACGGTCATGGCAAACTCCAACGTTCGTGGCCCGCGACATTTGTGGTTACGTAACCACATTTAATTCACCGAAGCTGGAATTGCAAGAAGTAGTCACAGCCACCGATCGTGCCGACGTGAAACGAGCAAGGCGCGATCGGGGAACGATGGAGAGTATCGGAGAAATCAGCGCGAGCGCCGGCCGACGGCCGGGATTTCGGGAATTCTCGACGCGCAAGGAGCGGAACAAGGGCAGCCGCGGGAGCTTCAACATGGTGGCCGCAAGGGGAAGCGGGATCGACTGCCTACGCTCTTTGCGCTCCATTCTTACGGGAGGGAGGAGAGGTTCGAGGGATGGGGCGCCAGAAGCACCCCTCGTCCCTGGCTCGCGCCGCTCGGCTCGATACCGCAAGGGACAGCAAAGCAGGCCGCGAAGCTGCGCCGCCTTTGCCGGCGGCGCGATCTCACTGCATAATCACCTTCTGCCTTTCAGTTCCGCCATCCGCTCGCCGAGCAGCCACAATGCCTTATTCAGCTCTATATCCTGATCGATCCCGTTGACGGCGCGGGACTTGACACAGCGCGGCCTGCCGAGATCGTCGTGGCCATCCTGCTTGTGTTCATGCCGACGATCTCGATGTCCCCTGCCGTTGGGCGGTCAATGAGGCCAATCAGGTTCATCAGCGTCGTCTTGCCGGAGCCGGACGCGCCCGTCAGGGCACAAAACTCACCAGCCTCCAGCTGTAAGCCAACATCGCGCGGAACGGCTAACCTGTGATCGGCGCCGTAAACTTTACTGACATTTCTGATATTGAGCACTGCAACCCCACCCTGACTGTTTCTCCCTTAAAACGTGTCTCGCTGCTGCTTGCAAGTGAGGCGCAATTGTTTTGTTTCGGCAAAGAGCTGGCAACAGCAAGCTTGGTGCAAGCTATGAGAACAATACTCCTGATTGCACAATCTTGACGTGGGGAGTCCATGGAAATCTCCTCTTCGCAATACCACAGCCAATCGATTACATCCTTGTTGACGGACACTGCGTCGTCTGCACCACTTAGCGAAAGCCTGGTTTCCACCAATAAGTCCTCAGCGATCCCGCCATCGACGGGCCCGAGCTACGGTCGCGGCTATACGTCTTTCCAGCAATCACTTGCAGCATCATACCTCGACGGCAGTGCTTCATTGTCTTCTTCTTCGGCCATGAAAAATGCGGAAGGTCTGACCTTGGCGGAAGCAAGTTCGAAAGGAACCATCAATCCCGCTGACTGGCTGTCGCAGTCAGATAAGGATCTCTACCACAAAGTAACCGGTGGAAGCATCAAGGATGGCATCGCGTACGACGCGGACGGAAATCCCGACTGGAGCGAAAGGAGCCAAAATCTGATAGATAGCCTATACCAGATGCGCAACTATGGCACGTTTGATAGCCAGGGTAACATGACGGCCATCACGGGTACGATTACAGCGTCCGACCGTCAAGGGTACATCGACCATTACAGCCGTGGAGGCTGGTTCAGCTCGGATATGGGTATCCTGGACGAAACCATGAAGGCGTTGACTTCCGAGCAGGCTTGATGCCCGTCAAATCACTATCACGCTTTAATCCGGCGTGGGTTTCAGGGCCGAATGCCCGACCTCTTCAAACCCGGTTCGGATGTTGTCGAAACGGTTGCACGAAGATGTATTATTAAGTGTCTCTCTCTTCGCGCTGCCATCTCTAAACTCAACAACGGCATTGAAGCGAGCGGATCTTCTGCAATCGTCGTTACTCACGTCAGCACGATAGCTAAGCTTTTCGTCCTGCAGCAGATACCAACCAGCGCGCTCAATCACAAACACATCGTCTCCGACGCGATCAATCCCGGCAATTCTCATCTTTTTCACAAAGCCGTGCACCTTGCCTTGATTGGCGAGAGCAAGAGAAAGTCGCTCATCAAGAGTCATTGTCAGCTGTGTGTCCTGGCGTGGGAATTACTTCGAGATCATCAGCAATCTTCTCGCGCTTCGAGAATGTGCCGGCGATTGGCAGCTTCGTTTTCTCACGATCACTTTCATGCACGAAGATGGGCACATCCAGATCGGGCCTGCCGTACATCGCCTCGTGCCAGTGGTTGACCAGAAGCCGCTCTGGCCGGCCACGCTGTAGAATTTCGCCGGCGGCGGCGGAGATACCAGGTGAGTTATAGATGATGATGTTTCCTTGCTCGCGCTCGAGGAGGAACGAGCGAACCACGACACCTTCCAGAAACGGCAACGGAGCCGCCGGCATCGCCTGAAGGCCTCGGGTTGAAGACTGCAGTCCCACTTTGTCGCTCGAGGAAAGAAGGTCGGAGGGCATGCTTCTAATCCTTCCTAGTTGTGTGTCTACCTGCCCCATTGTGTGATCCGGGCTTATTATTAGCGCAAGCTGGATCTGGCCGTCACTACTGTGGTTGATACCGATCCGCTCTGACTTGGCGACACGGGGGCTTCGGGCGCTGATTATAGCTGCGATCACTACCCAGATCACAGCACAGAGGCAGTCACGGCGAGAGCTGATCAACGCGGGAAAGAAACAGCGCGAGCGTCGGAGATGTGTTGGTGCGATTGTATCCAATGACCAGATCGATGGTGGGTGCTTCGCCTGTCAGAGGCCGGCTGGTGACGGACCATGGCAGGAAGTTCTCCGCGTAGGCGGGGAGCAATGCCACGGCTCTCGTCGAGGCGATCAGCGACATCGCCATGGTGAGATTGTGGACACGGTGGGCGGGCTCGATGTTGAGGCCGTTGGCAGCAAGATAGTTCTCGATAGCCGCTCGCATCGGGCCGGCGATGTTCGATCCACCAATGAAAAGTTCGCCGTCGAGCTCGCGTACATCAACACTCGCGTGCGCTGCAAGGCGGTGGTCGCTTGGCATAATCACGACAAACGGTTCGCGCGCGACGGTGATATAGCTGAGCTCTGGCCAATTGGGCTCGGCCCTCATGAGGGCTATATCCAGCTTGCCCGTCGCAAGCAGCTGGGCGAGGTCGGGCGAGTGTTCACTCGATATCGTCATCGCGATATTCCGCAATTCGTCGGCCAATATGCATGTCGTCTTCGCGAGCCAGTTGACCTCCTGGCCGCTGAGGAAGCCGACGGCGAACACAGGTTTCAGCGGTTTGGCCACTCTGCGCGCCGCCTCCACCGCGGCTTCCGCCTGTGCCAGCGCCAACCTGGCATGATCGAGAAAGACTTTGCCGGCGGGCGTCAGTTCAATGCCGTGGACGCTGCGGTTCATCAGCGGGACGCCAACCTCGTATTCGAGATCGCGGATCTGGCGACTGAGAGAGGGTTGGGCCGTATGCAGCCTCTTCTCGGCTGCAAGCGTCAGGCTGCCCTCCTCGGCGACAGCGACGAAATAGCGAAGATGTCTTAGCTCCATGAGTCATCCCATGCCTTGGAGGTATGAGGGCAAGCTTACAAAGTCTTTTTCGATGACGCCAGCAATACCTAAGTTCAGCCCAGCAGAAACGAACTGGCCGCGACCCCACGAAACTCCGCCGGGCAAGGCCATATCTTGAAGGACTGGAACAATGAGTACTCAAGTTGTTTTGATTACCGGTGGACTGACCGGCATCGGACGTGCCGCCGCTATCGCCTTTGCCAAGAAAGGCGCGAAGGTCGTTGTTGCCGGCCGGCGTGACGAGGCTGGCCGAGCCCTCGTCGAGGAGCTGCGTTCTTTCGGTTCGGAGGCTGAGTTCATAAACGCCGACGTCCGTAAGGAAGAGGATGTCCGCGCGATGGTCGACAAGACCGTCGCACGGTTTGGCCGTCTCGATGTCGCGGTCAACAACGCCGCCACCGAGGGCGATCGCGGTATGATCACGGAGCAGACACCCGAAAGCTTTGCCGCGACGTTTGACACCAACGTTCTCGGCGTGGTCCTGAGCATGAAGCATGAAGTGCGTGCCATGCAGGCCCAGGGGAGCGGCAGCATCATCAACATTTCCTCGACTTATGGACACGAGGGGGCCGCCGGCGCTTCGATCTATGTCGGCGCAAAACATGCCGTCGAGGGCATCACCAAGTCAGTGGCACTCGAAGTCGCCAAATCGGGAATTCGCGTGAATGCCGTCGCACCCGGCCCCACCGATACCGGCATGCTCACGCGCTTCACGGAGACTGCCGAGAACAAGGCGGTTCTTGCCGGGCAAGTCCCGCTGGGCCGGCTCGGTCTCTCTGAAGAGGTCGCCGATGGCATCGTGTTCATGGGATCGGACGAGGCGAGGTTCGTCACGGGTCACGTCCTCAACGTCGACGGCGGCCATAGCGCCAATTGATCCCGTCCGGGCGCGGAGCAAATCTCCGTGCCTGGTTTCGGTCGATAAATACCAAGGGAAATCAATGACTCAGCATAGTCACGAGACCGCACCGACACAGTTCGTCGAGGCCGACGGCATCCGCTTCGCTTACCGCCGCTTCGGTGCCGGAAGCGGCGTGCCGCTGGTCTTTTTCCAGCACTTCATGGGCAACCTCGACGATCATGACCCGGCGCTGACCGACGCGTTCGCTGCCGACCGCGAGGTCATTCTCTTCAACAATGCCGGGGTCGCTTCTTCCACCGGAACCACCCCGGACACGATCGAACAAGCTGCACGCGACGCGGCGACGTTTATCGGCGCCCTCGGCCTCAAGGCAGTCGATCTGCTGGCCCACTCGATGGGCGGCATAATAGCCCAGCAACTTGCGCTCGACCGGCCAGAGCTGGTGCGCCGGCTGGTTCTGGTCGGCACCGCGCCACGCGGCGGCGTCGGCCTTGGCTCGATGCCGCCGGAAACGCGAGCGCTGTTCTTCCAGACCTATGAGCATCAGGAGGAGATGTGGCTGCCGATCCTGTTCGCCCCGTCAGAGGGCAGCCAAGCTGCGGGCCGCGCCTATCTGGCACGCATGATGGCCCGCAAGGACCGCGACGCCGAGGTCTCGATGGAGACGGTCCAGGCCCAAGCCACCGCCATCGCGGCATACGGAGCACAGAAGGACGAGACCTACGCCCATTTGAGCGACCTGCACCAGCCGACCCTGGTCGTCAACGGCGACAACGACATCATCATCCCGACCATCAACTCCTACCTGTTGCAGCAGCACCTCCCCAACGCGCAGCTCATCCTCTATCCCGACGCCAATCATGGTGCTCACCACCAGTATCCCGAGCTGTTTGTCCGGCACACCAAGCTCTTCCTCGATGCGTGATGTCCGAACAGAGCCGGCCCGGCCTGAAGCCGGGGCCACAACCCAAGGATTGAAGCCATGTCAGACCGAGCCGAGCCAAAGACGAAGCCCATCAAGATCCCCGGCCAGGACCATCCCATCACGATCGAGCCCAATGCCCATCGTGTCGTCGTCAGGGTCGCAGGACGCATTGTCGCCGATACGCAGGATGCATTGACGCTGCACGAGGCAGGTTATGCGGCCGTGCACTACATACCGCTAGAGGACGTGGACATGACGCTGCTGGAGCGGACGGATCACGCCACTTACTGCCCTTACAAGGGTGATTGCGCCTATTACAGCATCCCGACCGGAGGCGAACGTTCGATCAACGCTGTCTGGACCTATGAGGCGCCCTACGCCGTAGTCGCCGCGATCAAGGATCATCTCGCGTTCTACCCCGATCGCGT
The DNA here is from genome assembly GCF_044769665.1 of Rhizobium sp. NPDC090279. Lineage (NCBI taxonomy): Bacteria > Pseudomonadati > Pseudomonadota > Alphaproteobacteria > Hyphomicrobiales > Rhizobiaceae > Rhizobium > Rhizobium sp. NPDC090279. The sequence continues at coordinate 6,506 of NZ_JBIVYI010000021.1, forward strand.
CGATTCGATCGAGCAACCGGCAAGCAACTAGCCGCTCTTCGGGTCAAGGCCCTGCAATTGATCACAAAGATGCCGTCGCGAATCCTCGCATCGGCAAACCCCTTGCTGCACCCCGATACAACCTCTTGGACCGGAAGGACGCCAAATCATGATCACGCTCTCGGGAAAAACCGCCCTCGTCACCGGCGCCTCGCGCGGCATCGGCCGTTCCAGTGCCCTCGCCTTGGCGAAAGCAGGCGCCCAGGTGCTCGTCCATTATGGGCAAGGGAAGGTAGAAGCTCAGCTGGTCGTCGAGGAGATCCGCGGAGCCGGCGGTCGCGCCGAGACAGTCACCGCCGATCTGGCCGCCGCGGACGGCGCAATCAAGCTTGCGCAGCAGGTTCGCGCTATCGTCGGCGCTCGGCTGGACATTCTCGTTGCCAATGCGGGCGTCTCAAAGGCTGCGACGATCGAGGAGACAACGATCGAGGATTTCGACCGGCTGTTTGCCGTCAATGTGCGCGCGCCGTTCTTTCTTGTTCAACAACTTCTCCCGATCATGTGCCAGGGAAGCAGCGTCACATTTCTGTCCTCGCTCGCGGCCCACGCTTCCGTCGGCACGCTCTCCGCTTATGCGGCGACGAAGGGTGCTATCGACACCCTCGTCAGGCACTTCGCCGCAGCCCTCGGCCCGCGCGGCATTCGCGTCAACGCGGTCGCACCCGGCGTCGTCCAGACCGACATGTCGAACTTTACCAAAACCGAGACGGGCCGGGACGTCACGCTCGACATGCAGGCGCTCAAGCGCCTGGCTGAACCGGACGACATCGGTGGTGTCGTCGCCTTCCTCGCCTCGGACGAGGCACGCTGGATCACCGGCGACATCTTGCATGTCGACGGCGGCTCCAAGCTCTGAGCCACCGACATGCGATTGGTTTCGATCTATCGCCGCAATCGGATGTAGAGCGCGGACATCATCCTGCAACGCTTTCAACGCTCCTGTCTTCGAGAATGTCCATGACCGTTCGGCGTTCGAGATCAACGATGATCGTGCCGTAGCGCCACGATTTCCTCCAACTCCAGTCGTTGATCCCGATGATCAGCACCGGGGGATCGTCGTCGACCCGTGAAGCATTGCGCTTCAAGTGCCGAACGATGGTGTTGTCGCTGATCGGCATCCCAAGCCGTGTCATCAAGCGCTCTCCGGGCCGCCCGCCGGCGCTGTTCCTCGTCACGCGCAATGGATTTCGCCGGTGGCCATCTTCCCCTGTGAAGGAATGCGCGACGCGGAATCGGAAAAAGCGCTTGCCGCGGCATTCGAGACCGGGGAGTACAAGAGGGTGACGCGGCTGTACCGTAATGATGAGCTGCCGACTGAGCAATGTTGGGTTAGCGGTCCCGGCTGGTGCCTAGCCTATGCTTACGCAACAGTATGGCGGGTAAGCATAGGCTGCGAGTTTAACAGGGCCGCGCAGAACGCATCGGGATGATGACACTTCACATAGCTTGAGGCACAGGCAATCAGCGCAAAACTCGCGACATGGCTTTCAGGGAAACCGTCGGAGCCAAAGCCTTCGAGCTGCGAGAAGGTCTTTTCGGCAAACTCGCGGGTAAGTCCGCGGGCGTTTCCATCTTATTTCCTAGCTAAACCAGGAAACGAGCTCTGCGCCATTGGAAGCTCCCACCCTCAACATCAGCCGTGCCCGGTGCGATTCGATCGTTCGCTTGGAGAGCCCCAGCTCCAACCCGATCTCCGTGTTTGTTTTGCCCTGAGCAACGAGCGCCATGATTTGCCGCTGACGTGCCGTCAGTTGCAATTGACCGGCGTCGACCGATCGGCTCATTTTCTGGAAGCAATATAAAGCAAGGGCGAAAGGATCGCTCGGCTGAAGGGTCCGTCCGTTAACCTGACACCAGAATTGCGCACCGGTCTGATGGTTCATGACGCGCTCGTCATAGTATGATTGCCCGCCATGCAGGTGCTCCTGCCACATCCGACCGGTCCGGGCGAAATCGGAGATTTTCGGGTAAAGACGTGCGAAACTCTGATCGATCAGATCCTTGCGCTCATAGCCGAAAAGCCCTGCAAAGGCATCATTGCAGTCGCGAATGATGCGGTAGGCGGCACAGACCATCGGTACAGGAATATCGCTCAACAAGACGCGGAGAGATGGGACTTCCTTGTCCCGAGACGTGCGGAGTTCGATGGAAGGCATGCAGTATAAATACGGCTAACCTACCCCTGAATTCAAGGATTAGTTTTTGAACAAACCTGACATGCAGGCTGGGAGGAAGCAGATGAACAAGATTTATAGCGACACAAGGCAGGTGTTGGCCGGCCTTCTGAAAGACGGCATGGTCATCATGGCCGGTGGCTTCGGTCTATGCGGCATTCCAGAGGCGTTGATCGAAGCGGTTCGGCTTTCCGGTGTGAAAGACCTGACTGTCATCTCCAATAACGCAGGCGTCGACGGGGTTGGTCTGGGTCGCCTCCTGGAGAGCCGCCAGATCCGCAAGATGGTCTCCTCCTATGTCGGCGAGAACAAGACATTCGAGCAGCAGTATCTTGCCGGCGAACTCGAACTTGAGTTCAACCCGCAAGGCACTTTGGCGGAAAGAATCCGCGCCGGCGGTGCCGGCATCGCGGCCTTCTACACGAAGACAGGCGTCGGAACCATTATTTCCGAAGCGAAGGACATCAGGGAGTTCAACGGTGAATCCTATGTGATGGAGGAAGGACTGGTAGCGGACCTGGCGCTCATTCATGCCTGGAAGGGTGATGCCGAGGGCAATCTCGTTTACCGGAAAACCGCGCGCAACTTCAATCCTGTGATGGCAACTGCAGGCAAGGTCGTCGTCGCTGAAGTCGAATCCCTGGTCGAGAATGGCCAAATCGGCGCCGATCACATCCATACGCCTGGAATTTTCATCTCCCGGATTGTCGAAGTGGCTGACGGCATAAAGCGGATCGAGCAACGCACAATCAGAAAACCCCAAATGGAGGCTAGCCACTAATGGCGTGGAATCGTGAACAAATGGCGGCTCGGGCCGCTCGCGAATTGCGGGACGGCTTCTATGTCAACCTCGGCATCGGCATTCCGACACTGGTGGCAAATTACATTCCGGCGGGCATCGACGTTCGGCTGCAGAGCGAAAACGGCATGCTGGGGATGGGGCCATTTCCGTTCGAGGGAGAGGAAGACGCCGATCTGATCAATGCCGGAAAGCAGACGATCACGGAGCTGCCCGAAAGCAGTTATTTCTCCAGCGCCGAAAGCTTCGCTATGATCCGAGGCGGCCATATCGATCTCGCTATTCTTGGTGCCATGCAGGTGGCCGAGAATGGCGATCTTGCGAACTGGATGATCCCAGGGAGGATGATCAAGGGAATGGGCGGCGCGATGGACCTCGTTGCCGGCGTGCAGCGGGTTGTCGTGGTCATGGAACACGAAGCCAAAGGCGCATCGAAAGTGCTGAAGGAATGTACGTTGCCGTTGACCGGAAAGCGTGTCACCGATCTTCTGATCACAGATCTGGGGGTCTTTACCGTCGCCAGACACGGTGCGCCCCAGATGGGGTTAATCGAACTGGCAGCCGGTGTGTCGATCGAGGAAATTCAGGCGAAAACAGAGGCTAGTTTCACCCTCGCCTTACGGTGAACTTCAGTTGGAAAGTCCTCATGCTTTGGGGGCGGCGGTCGACCTATAGTGTCTACCCAGGCTTGGGACTGCACGCTGAGAAGGGCGCTCGCCCCTCTCAGCGATCGTAAGGTCTCTCAGTTGATCTCCTTCTTCTTTCCTCTTTTCCTCCCTGGCCGGGTGCCCTCTTGGCCACTGACTCGCAACGCCACCACCTTGGTGAATTTGGTAACATGTGAGTTCGGCTGGAAGCCACTTAGCGAAGGGGATAGGCTATCCCGTCTGATCCGACATCGTGAACGAAAGAGCGAGAACAACCAATGGACATGAGACTTTTGCGGTATTTCGTGGCCTGTGTTGAATGCAAAAACATGCACGCCGCCGCCGAAACCGTTCATGTCTCTCAGCCGGCGCTCAGTAAGGCAATTGCGGAACTGGAGGCAGAAATCGGGGCAAAACTACTCGATCGCCTTCCCCGCGGTGTCGCTCCAACAGCCTATGGAGACACGCTCTACCGCTATGCGAAGGTGATCGAAAATGCCGCACGCAGCGCTGTTGCGGAAATTGATGCCATGCGCGGCATGACACGCGGTACGACCGTCATAGGCGTCATTCCTACCCTGACGTCCGTGATCAGCGACGTTGCGCTGGATATTCTCGGTTCGCATCCAGGCCTCAATCTCAAGATCAGGGTCGGTTTCTCGTCGGAACTGCTTGTCGCCTTACGAGAAGGCGATCTCGATATTGCATTGCTCTTTCTCCCCAGTGACAGCTCACCGATAAGCCTCGTCTATGAGCCGCTTGTCGAGTCGTATCCCGCCGTGGTCGTGCGCAAGGGTCACCCGTTAGCGCTTCGGCCCAAACCTACATTGGGAGATCTGGCCGGTTATCACTGGCTAATTCCCGAATTTCCGGCGGCGCACAAAGAGTGCGTTGATAAAGCCTATTTGGATGCCGGCCTAACTCCACCTCAATCGACGATCAGGGTTAGCACGGCCGTTCTCTTCGTCTCCATGATCTCTCGATCCGACCTCATTGGCGTCTTGCCATCGTCGTTGCTGCAGGAAAACGACACATCGGAACTTAGTTTCCTCGACACCGAATTTGGCTTCCCTTTGGAGAGAGTTGGGTTGGCTTTTCGTGAGCACAACACGCTCCTGCCCGGCGCTCGCAAAGTCATGGACCTGATCCGCGTTCGATGTAAGAAATTCAAGTAGCGGCGGCTCTGCCACCGAAATTACACGGGCATCTGCGATCACCTCCGGTTATCGCAAATCGATGTAACTGTCTTTGTCATCCATGTTGCGTATCGGGTAGCTTCAGCCGGTCGCACCAGGGTGACAACGGCGTAATTGCAGGGAGGAAACCGTTGGATAAAACGCTACATCCGGCCGCCTATGGCCAGGCACAACCGGGAAAGGTAGCCGCGACTGCCTTTCAAGAGGCTACCGATACAGTCGGGGCCATGATGGGGCCGGTTGAGTTTCATGTTGCCAAGCAGGAAATATTGGAACTTCTCCATGCCCGCGCTCGAGGCGCAGATCGATATGATCCGGCGCTGATGCGCCGCTGCCATCCTGTCGACGGAACAGACAATCACGGAACCTACCAAGGGTTAATGCACGGATTTATCGATAATCTTGAGAAAACCTTTTCGGAAGGTCCGGTCTGCCTGAGCAAGCTTCATGTCATCGGCAATGCTCTGTTTCACAGTCAGGGCAAAGATATTTTTGTCGAAAGCTACCACGTGGCGCATGAGACATTTGAGCTACCGGGGGGGACTACTTTCTTCCACATCGGCGGACGTTACCTGGATACTTTCAGGCAGGTTGACGGGCGCTGGCTCATCCAGCATCGAGACATTGTCTACGACTGGTCGCGTATAGTACCGGCAACCGAAAGCTTCTGGAACCCAGGACGCCAACCGCGAGCGTTGCTTGGCCGCCGCGATGCCGACGACCCCCTATATAGGCTTGGCGGTTCGCATCGCGGCCAGCTTCCCAGCGCCATTCATTCTTCAGATCTACAGGACAAATCCGCCATGGACCCCGTTCAACGACTTCTCGACAAGCAGTCGATTGCAGAAGTGCTCTATCGTCGTGCCAGGGCTGGTGACCGCTCAGACGCGGAACTGGCGCACAGCTGCTATCATGCCGGTGCAATCGAACGCCATGGCGAATTTGACGGACTGGCAAGAGACTTCATCGATGTCGTATCATTTACCCGACCCAAGCCGGGATCGCCGATCAAGGGTATGTTCCATCTGATCACGAACATTCTTCCCGAGTTTGAGGACGCCGATCATGCCTTCGTCGAGTCCTATCACGTTGCCTGGTGCCAAATGACAGACGGCACTGACGCCACGATCGGAGGTCGATATCTCGACAAGTTCGAGCGCCGTCAGGGACGATGGGCGATTGTGCATCGAGATGTCATCTTCGACTGGAGCCGAATGGAACCGGAGACAACAAAATATTGGGACAAATATCCGGGCAAGCCCTTCCTTATGGGTCAACGCGGCACAGGCGATCCGCTTTACAATTATGTGAGCCGCGGCAGTTGATGCCTTGGGGCTGGGGTCCCGGATAAGGGCCTATGGAGATTAAGCGTCGTCATATCTGCGCCTGAGTTTTCAGGGCAGAGCAATTTACGGCCCGGCTGCGGAGTCATTTTCCGCAGCCGGGTATTTTTTTAGAGGCCGGCCCAAAAGCCCATCCAGAAGCTATTTGCTCGGACGTAGCCGTAGCCAGATATACCCCATCCTCAACAAATGCGACTAATTGCCCCCTAGCGATAACTTCCGGTTATCGGAACCCGCACCAATTGTCTTTGTGGAGATACTCCCTGGTCCGCTAGTTTAACTGAGTGTCAGTGCTCCGGCGCCTGACCGCCAGGGAGGAAAAATTGTTGCAGGGTCAAGTTCTGAGTGCGGACGTCATTATAGTGGGGCTGGGGCCAGTGGGGGCAGTCGCGGCCAATCTGGCTGCGGCTGCCGGCTTCGACGTGCTTGTCCTTGAGAAAGAGTTTGAACCCTTCGCGCTGCCCCGGGCGATCGTATTCGACGCCGAGATCATGCGGATATTCGATCAGATCGGGCTTGCCGAAGAGTTGGCCGGCATCACACGCCCACTTGGTGGCTCGATCTATCTGGGCAGCGACGGCCACCCCATCCGAAGCTTTCACAGTCGGCGTCCCGCGCACTCAAAAGGCTGGTGGCAAAGCAATATATTCTATCAGCCTCAGCTTGAGGCAACGCTGAGAAAAGGACTCGCCCGCTATCCCAACGTAAGGATTGAGCAAGGCTGTGAGGTTCAATCGGTTGTCTCGACGGATGATGGCGTAACGCTCACCGGCAAAGACGTCTCCAAGAGACATTTCGAGGCCAAGGCTCGTTATCTGTTAGCTTGCGACGGGGCCAGCAGCACGATCCGCAAATGCTTGGGTATTGGCCTTGACGATATCGGCTTCGAGGAACGCTGGCTGGTCATTGATGCTCATATCAATGGATCGATGCGCTGGCCGGAATTCTACGAGATCCCGCCAGAAGTCCGTGACGGTCGCTATTCCCTTATGGTCTGTGATCCAAAGCAGCCAGCAACGCTGATCCCGGGTTTGGGCAAGCATCGGCGATGGGAATATATGCTCCTCCAGGGTGAAAGCGACGAAGAGGCACGCCAGCCGCGGCGCATTCTCGAGCGTCTTTCGAACTGGGTCGATCCCGACGACGTCGAGATCATACGCTCCGCCGTCTACCGCTTCCGAGCGCTGGTAGCAGAAACCTGGCGCCATGGATCGACCTTCCTGCTAGGCGACGCGGCGCATCAAACACCTCCCTTTTTTGGCCAGGGCATGTGCCATGGCATTCGCGATGCAGCGCAGCTGATATGGCGCTTGTCGCTCGCATTTCCGCAAGCACCCAACGAGAAGCTTCTGGATGACTATCAGGTGGAGCGGGAGCCGCATGTGCGAGAGATCATTGCGGCTTCGGTTCGAGCCGGAGCAGCGGTGTGCATCACAGACCCAACCCTGGCCCAAGATCGCGACAACGAGTTCAGAGCCGCCGAGCTCGCTCGAAAGGGCACCGTTGCTATCGCGGATATCGTTCCCCCCATTAGATCCGGCCTCATCGATGCAGAGACAGGCGGTCTTAGGCTGCCGGAGTTTGCAGTCGCCAATACAGGCGCCGCTGTTAGGCTCGACACCATACTCAACGGGCGGTTCACGATCCTATCACCTTATGATTTTTTCGACTTGAAGCTGGATCCTGGAACCCTTGCGAGATGGAAGGTTGCAGGCGGTGAGGTCACTACGATTGGCGCATATGGGTCCGCAGAAAGGCTCCGTGACATCGAAGAGCGGTTTGGCAAATGGCTGTCCGAAAACAAGGCAGTCGCCATTATCGTCCGGCCAGACCGCTACATTTATGGCCTGGCGCAAACGGCGGACGATCTACACCGGCAGATTTCTGATCTGCTTAAGCAATTGGAGCCAGACGATGCAGTCTGTCCTCCTTCCACACCGACTGAAGACAAGGAAGCTCACGAGCCGTTGCTCGTGGGAGGTGCAAAATGAAGCTGGCTGTTTTTAGCTTGAATGGCAGACGATCCGTCGGGGTGGTACGCGACGAGATGATTTTCGATATCTCCGATGAGAGCTCCCATTTCGGCTCTCTAGAAAGTTTGCTCTTTTCACGCCCGGATGGTCTCGAGTTTGCTTGCCGGGCTCTGGATAGAGGTTCGGGAATAGTGCTGTCACGGGTCACATTGCACGCCCCCGTACGGCATCCCAGCAAATTCCTGGCGATCGCCGCCAATTATCAAAGCCATATCGACGAAGTTTTGGCGACAAACCCCGGATATGTGCCCCCAGTTTTTCAACGCTGGTTTGCCAAACTGCCGTCCTGCATCAACGACCCCTACGCCCCCATCCTCATGCCGCCGGAGACATCAGCCCTCGATTATGAGGCTGAACTTGCGATCGTCATCGGGAAACGTTGCCGGCGAGTGAAGGCCGAAGACGCTGCGAGTGTCATTGCAGGCTACACGATCTGCAACGATGTGAGCGCTCGTGACTGGCAAAAACGCAGCCCCACCATCATGCTGGGCAAATCCTTCGACAGTCACGGCCCACTCGGCCCCTGGCTGGTCACACCGGATGAAATCCCAGACCCTCACGATCTGCTGATCACTTGCACGGTCAATGGAGAGTTGCGCCAATCCGGCCGGACCGGCGAAATGCTGAACAATTGCTTCGAGCAGATCGCTTATCTTTCGACGGTTTGCACTCTGGAACCAGGTGACCTCATCGCGACCGGCACGCCTGCGGGAACAGGGGCTGCCCTCAACCCACCGGGACTTCTCCAGCCAGGTGATGTGGTGCGCTGTGAGATAGAGCGGATTGGCGCGATTGAGGCGCGTATCGTTCGTGAAACCGTCGCTGAGACAGCACTGCGATACGCTTGATGATGACGATAAGAAAGACGGGAGGCTTTTGGTGAGCGCTTTAGGTTTAAATCACGCGGTACTCCACGCGGTCGATCTCGACAGGCAAGTCGCATACTATACGGATGTGGTCGGGCTTTGCCTTGTCGAACGCGGCAGCGACCATGCCTATCTTGCCACCCGCTCCGGTGCCGACGCATTGCTGCTTCGCCGCGGCCAAGCAACTGCGTTGACCGGCTTGGCCCTTCTCACGCATGCCGACAAGAGTGGGGAGGAAATTCGTCGACAACTGGCTGATGACGGAATTGCCGCCGAAATCCGGCACGATCCACATCCAGGCGTTGCCAGCAGCGTGGCCTTCATTGATCTGGATGGCTTTGAAATCGAGCTCATATCTGATCAGCGGATGCATGCGGCCAGCCCAAGCTGCGGCGTCGCGCCGCTGCGGATCGGCCACGTCGCCCGTTGTGTGCCTGATGTCGTAAGGACCTGTGAATTTTACGGAAGCGTTCTCGGTCTTAAGGTTGCTGACCGGATCGGCGAACATTTCGTTTTCATGCGAACGGGTGTCGAGCACCATACCCTCAATTTTATCCAATCTGATCGCTCGCGGCTGCATCACATCGCCTTCGAGATGCAAGACTCCGCTGCGCTGACAACCGCATGCGATGTCCTCGCTCAAGCAGACTTCAAAGTTATCTGGGGGCCGGTTCGCCATGGTCCGGGTCACAATATCGCGACATATCATATCAATCCGGAAGGCCAGATGATCGAGTTCTATGCAGAGATGGACCGTATGACCAACGAGGCTCTCGGCTATTACGACCCGCGTCCCTGGCATGGCGACCGCCCGCAATGGCCGAAAACATGGCCGGCCGGGCAGGATATCGGCATCTGGGGCCCTGGTCCCCCGGAGGGGTTTCTCAAACAGGGCGTCTGAGTGCGCGAGAAATCTGAATGCAGTTTTGGGAAGAGCATTCGACCGGATCGTCCGATCTGTGATTGTCTGGAACATAAGGGAGGAAAAAATGACACAGACAGCAACGCGCGAGCTCGCGCAACACTGGCGCACTTTGCTTGGGTGCACAATCGCCGCGTCCATCGGCACTATAGGGTTGCAAGCCTATACCAGCGGCGCTTTTGTCCCGGCGCTCGTGCAAGAGACAGCTTTCACCAAGCAACAACTGTCTTTGGCAACGTTTCTCCTATCGACGGTCGTCGCCGTTTGCTCGCCTTTCGCAGGCGCTCTCATGGATCGATTCGGACCATTGCGCATTGTTGCCTTCTCGGTTTTAGGTGAAGCCGCTGCATTCGCGCTATTGAGCCAGATACCTGCCAGTTACGGAATCTACATCTCCTGCATCATGCTGCTGGCATTCCTTGGCGCCGGCACAACCCCGCCAGGCTTCGCGCGAATGGTCGCCGCTCGCTTCGATCGTGCACGCGGATTGGCGCTCGGGACGATGATCAGCGGTTTGGGCCTGATGGCGATCACTGCCCCCATGTGGGCGACCTGGGTGATCGGGGAATGGGGTTGGCGAACGGGCTATCTGATCATGGCGGCGCTGGTGGCATGTCTTGGCGGCGCAGGGCTTCTCCTCGTCAGAAGCGAAGGACATCTTCATTCCATTGTCTCAAAGCCAAGCGTTCAGGCCGCTGAGGGTGTATCGCCGCTAAAGCGCCCCTTGTTTTGGCTAATGCTAGTCGGATTTCTTGCCCCGGCATTCTTCAGCGGCGGTTACCTTTTCCATCTCATTACGCTTCTCCGCGAGCGCGGCTTCACCCCGACGGCTGCGGCGGAGGTCCAGTCGCTGGTGGGCGTCGCAATCCTGGTGGGACGACTGGGATCGGGAACAGCTCTGGACCGATTGTCGCCGTCTCTGGTAGCAACGACCACATTTTCAATCTCGGCGCTCGGCTGCCTGCTGCTGCTGTTTTCGAACCCCTTGTGCATGGGAATTGCAGCCCTCGCGATCGGCCTGACGATCGGGGCGGAACTGGACATCATGGCCTACTTCATCTCGCGCTACTTTGGCCTCAGCCGTTTTGGACGGCTCTACGGGCTCGCCTATGGGATCTTTATCATGTCGGCTGGCGCAAGCCCCGCGCTGATCACCTATCTCGTGGGTTGGGGTGGCTATTCACTGGCGCTCGCGGTTTCGACCGTTGGCACCGTTGCAGGCGCTGCGATCCTGTTTTCCCTACCTGATCCTCGTCGCATCGCTGAACGGCAAGCTCAGGCATTCGCTTGAGCCGAACCGGCGCCACACCTGCCGGGACGCCGAAGGTTCCGGCGGCCCTGCGAAGGCAGGATTCAGCATAACGCATCGGCCAACGCGACATGAGGGCAGCTGAACTCGGCGCGGAATGCAATCACATCGCTCTTGAAGGAGATCGCTCTTTCCTCAAAGCCCCTCATAGACAAAGGAATCAGAGTTCGTGCTGACTTTCCCAACGCCCGGAAAGTCCAGATGCGCGCCTGCGACAAAGACATTCGGCTCGGCTGCACGAACTAGCATCTGCTGCCGCGTCGAACGCGCAGTGTTCTGGTCGGCATCATACTCCCAAGTCAACTCTGGTCTCGCGAACTGAACGGATTGCACATGGATCACGTCCCCCCAGATCAGAAGGGTCTCTCCGGCGCTTGAGACCTCATATGCCGTATGGCCGATTTCATGGCCGTGGGCGTGGATTGCAGTGACACCAGCGCTGACTTTGAAGCCGTTGCCAACAGGCAAGCGGAGACCCTTGAACCGGCTGAGGCGCTCTATCCTGTCAAACATAGGGACCTCGGGTGCCGGGACGAGAAGACGCTTAAGATTTGGAAATGCATCATCGCCATCCGCGGCGACCAAGCCATGTGAATGGTCTTCATGTGTGTGGGTCAGCGCTACTGTCTCAATATCGTTTCGATTGAATCCGGCTTCAGCCAACCCTTGCAGAAGTAAGCCCATGGTGGGCTCCCACGAATTCGCCGCACCCGTATCAATTAGGATGTGTTCACCCTGGTCAACGATCAAAAAAGCATTGACTGATAGGCGAAGCTTTCCATTGACCAGATGGATCTCCTCAGGAAGATCCTTGCCAAAAGGAATGTTTCCCGGGCGACGCAGCCGGCTGGCCGGCATATCCACGTACCCGTCGCGCAACGCAATAACGGTCAGATCCCCGAGCGCATACCGAGCGAAGTTAGTGCCGGATTCGAGTTTCTTCATGATTTTCTGCACCCTGTTTGCAACTACCCGTAACCTGTCGTTTCGCAGCCAATCGTAAGACCCTCAGCGGCATTTTCAATAAGATAACAGGGCATTGAATACAGGGCTTGCGTTATGAATAAATTGACGATCTCCGGCGCCGTCTTCATTGGAAAACCCGCTTTTTGCATTCCCGATGCGGATGGAACCACTGACTCAGTCCGAAATAATGGCAACCGCGCGGGTCCACCCAGCCGACGCATTCTCGATCTTTACCGGGAAGCAGCTGAGAATGAAGCCGGTCGAGGGGAGAGCCTCGAGATTGTGCAGCTTCTCGATGTGGCAATAGCCGGTATGACGGCCCGCCTTGTGCCCTTCCCAGATGAGGGAGGCATCGCCGGTTTCCGTGTATTTCCTGGCCGTGTGCACGAAGGGCGCATCCCAGCTCCAGCCATCCGTGCCGGTGACGCGCACGCCCTGATCGGTCAGGTACATGGTCGCCTCATAGCCCATGCCGCATCCGCTGGCGACATAATCGGCGTGGCCGAACTTGGCCCCGGCCGATGTGTTGACCACCACGATTTCAAGCGGGCTGAGCTTGTGACCGATACGCTTCAATTCCGCTTCGACATCGGCAGCCGTTGCGACATAGCCGTCGGGAAAATGACGGAAGTCCAGCTTGACGCCAGGCTGATAGCACCATTCCAGCGGAACCTGATCAATGCGCCAGGCCGGCTCGCCATGGTTCATCGTCGGGTGATAGTGCCATGGGGCATCGAGATGCGTTCCATTGTGGGTGGAGAGCGCAATATGCTCCACCGCCCAACCGGCTCCGTCAGGCAGGTCCTCCGCCTTAAGGCCGGGAAAGAAGGAAAGGATCTGCTTAAGGCTCTGGCTGTGATCGATATAGGTGATCGCCGGAATCTGGATCGGTGGATCGGCCGGGATATCGTTGGCGATCGGCACTGACAGATCGATGATACGCTGGGTCATGGGTTACCTCCTCCGCTATATGTGGTCCGCCGTCACTTGCCGTGACGCACAACCTTGTTCTTCAGAACACCGATCTTTTCGATCTCCAGTTCGATGACATCGCCGTCTTCCAGAAAGATGCCGGTTTCAAGGCCGCAGCCATTGCCGATGGTGCCGGAGCCGATGAATTCGCCGGCATGAACAGTCTCCCCCTGCGACATGTGCGCCAGAAGCTTCTCGAAGCTGAAGAGCATCCCGGCCGTCGAGCTCTCGCAACGCAGCTCGCCGTTCACACGCACGCAAGCCTTGAGCGAATAGGGGTCGGTGATTTCATCCTTGGTGACGATCCAGGGCCCAAGCACATTGGCGCCGTCGAAGCTCTTGCCCTTGGCCGGCCCAAGCCAGCCTGGCATCTCCTTGGCTTGCTGGTCGCGAGCCGAGAAATCGTTGAAGATCGTATAGCCGAAGATATGGTCGCGCGCGTTCGTCGCGCTGATATCCTTACCGCTCTTGCCAACAACGACGCCATATTCCAGCTCGTAGTCCATGACCTTGGAATAATCGGGCCAGACGACGGTATCTTCTGGTCCTGAAACAATCATCCGATTGGTGATGTAGTAGATCGGCAGTTGCTTGTAGACGTCGGCAAGCGGCGGCAGCGGTTCCGCATCCAACGCGGCGATCGCCTGCTCGTCACCACCCAGGGCCAGTCGGCGTATACCGCGCGACGATTGGCGGATGTGGATCTCGTAACTCATGCCATCGCGCATCTGCGTAGGTCGGGGCAATGGAGATAGCAGGCGCACATCGGTGATCGCAACCGAGAAGTCGGCGTCGCCGACATGTCTCTTGAACAGTTCCGAGGCGTCAGCCAATGCGGCATCCCCGCCCTCAATCAATGCGATCATGGATGTGAAGCGATCCAAATTACCGAGGCCGCTTTTGCCAGCCGCAGCGTGTAGGTCGAACAAACGCTTGTTGTCGGCATGCACGATTCCCACGCTGATATCGCCAGCGGCGGTTTTATAGGTCGCAAGTTTCATTGGCTCCTCTCCTCCAAATTCTATAGATGACTTGAGATCGTATATATTTTATGCTTTTATCGATATATTAAACTGCCCCGGTTGGGAAGCAGGTTTCTTTGGGAGGAGAAAACATGAACTCGATTTCGAAGGCTGCGCTCGCCGCAGGCCTTGCCATTGTCGCTTGGACGGGAGCTGCAGCAGCCGAGACGAAAATCAATATCGGATGTACGGCGACCACCGACTGCGCATCCGCTGCGGTCGCGCTTGAGCAAGGCATATTCAAGAAGCACGGCCTCGATGTTTCGATGACCTTGATCGGCCTGAATTCCAATATTCCCGCGGCACTCCTTTCGGACTCCGTACAGATCGGCGGTCCGACGCCGACGGTGTTCCTGCAAGCCGTCGATGGCGGACTCGACCTTGTCGGCGTTGCCGGTGCGAGTTCAACGGCGCAATCGACCTACGACAGCGTCGGTGTTCTGGTCGGGCCGAATAGCGGCATCGCCAAGCCGGCCGACTTTGTCGGCAAGAAGGTCGGCGCGCCTGGCATCGGCGCATTTCTTCAGGTGCTGTTTTCGAAATGGCTGATCGACAATGGCGTTGATCCGAAACAGGTCAACTTCGTCGAAGTCACCTTTCCGACCATGAGCGATACCCTGAAATCCGGCGCCGTCGATGCCGTCGTGACTGCCGAACCGATGATGTCGCGCATCATAGAATCGAAGGTCGGCATCAACGCAGGATACTTCATCAAGACGGTGCCCGATGGCCGGCCGGCCATCCTTTATGCCGCAACCCGCGAATGGGCCGATGCCAATCCGCAGCCGATCGCGGCATTTCGGGCCGCAATCGGCGAAGCGGCCAAGATCGTCAACGACGATCCGGACGCGGGGCGCAAGGCAATCGCCGATTTCACCAAGATCCCGCAGACTGTGTTGTCGAAAATGAAGCTGTCCTTCTCGGACCCAACGCTCAACCAGGACCAGCTCGACTGGTGGGTCGCCACCATGGCACAGCAACATATGCTGCAGGGAAAGCCGGATACGGCTACACTGATCGAGAAGTAATTGGGGAGTGACGAGTGACCAAGCTGTTTGGAACCGTGGCGGAGTTCGCAAACTCCGAGACCCTCAGCGAAAGAGCTGCGGCGGTCTTGGAGCACGATATTCTTGCCGGCGTTTGGCAGCCGGGGGATCGGCTTGGCATTCAGGCTCTGTCCGAGCGGTACGAGATCGGTGCGACCCCCTTGCGCGAAGGGCTCTCCCGACTGGTATCCCGCGGCCTGGTCTCCGCCGTCGGCCAGCGAGGTTTTCGCGTGGCAAGCGTTTCCGAAGCCGATCTCGCCGATATCACGCAGGTTCGCATCCTTGTGGAGACCGAAGCGCTGCGCCGTTCGATGCGCGACGGCCTCGACGAATGGGAGGCGGGCATTCTCTCTTCGCTGCACCGCCTTGTCCGATCTGTCGAACGCGAGCCCGAGACCATGCGTGAGGGATCGCCGGAATTCGATCATCTACACAAGGCGTTTCATCGCTCGCTGCTCGAGGCCTGCGGCTCTGACCGGCTATTGCGCCTGCACGACGATCTCTATTATCAGGCTTACCGCTACAGACGCACGATGATGAGCCGCATCGACCATCATGAGCGCTTCATCGAGCAGCACCGGTTTCTGGCCGATATCGTGCTCTCGAGACAGTCCGAACGAGCCGAAGCCGAACTCTCCGCCCATCTCCATCAGACATTGGAGATCGTCTACCACGGGCCGACGCCTTTGGCCGGGAAGTGAAGACATGGATGCCATGACATCAAGCAATGCGATGATCGCTTTCGACGGAATCAGCCTGGCCTACGGCGACCGAACGATCATCTCGGACCTGTCCCTGACCATCCACCGCGGCGAGATCGTCTGCATCATCGGCCCATCCGGATGCGGCAAGACCACGGCCCTGCGCATGGCGGGCGGTCTGGTGCGCCCGAATGGCGGAACGGTACGCTTCAAGGGCCAGCCGTTGACCGCGCCGAGGCGCGACGTGGCAATCGTCTTTCAGGATTATGGAAAGGCGTTGCTGCCCTGGCGCACGGCGGCATCCAACGTCTCACTTGCGCTTGAAGCCGCCGGCACGCCGAGCGGGGAGCGGGTTGACCGGTCCCATGCCCTGCTTGCCAAGGTGGGTCTGGCGGGCCACGAGCACAAATACCCGACCGAAATGTCAGGCGGCATGCAGCAGCGTATCCAGATTGCCCGCTGTCTGGCGCAGGAGCCGTCCGTCCTGCTGATGGACGAACCGTTCGGCGCGCTCGACGCCATGACGCGCCAGGGCCTTCAGGACGAGATGCTGGCCCTGGTCGCGGAAACCGGCGCTGCCGTCCTCTTCATCACTCACGATCTGGAAGAGGCCGTCTATCTGGGCGACAGGGTCATCGGCCTCTTGCCGCGCCCCGGCCGTATCGGCATCGAGCTGAACGTCGACCTGCCGCGGCCGCGCAACCAGCTCGAAACGCGAGAAATGCCGGAATTCCTGCGGTTGCGTCGCGTCCTGTTCGATTTCATCGAGAGAGCCGAACAATGAAACCCGGATGGTGGAGAGGGCTTGTCGTCCCAGTGATCCTAATTCTGCTTGGCGAGGCTGCCATGCGCCTTTACGGATCGACCTCGCTATCACTGGCGGCACCAAGCGACATAGCTGTTGCTCTCTTTCGCAGCCTTGCCGATACATCCTTGCTGGCGGCAACGCGTGACACCTTGATCATGGCCGGCGCCGGCTTGGTACTCGGCGGGCTGATCGGCCTGATGCTTGGCATCCTGTTTGGCCTCGCCAGCACGGTCGACCGGCTGATGGAAGTGAGCGTCGAGCTGATCAGGCCGATACCATCGGTGGCCATATTGCCGATTGCGATGCTGGTGTTCGGTTTCGGGTTCCGCATGGAAATCGCGATCGTCGCATTCTCCTGCATCTGGCCGATGATGATCCTCGTCCGCTCCGCCATGGCAGGTATAGAGCCACGCCTGCTGGAAGTGGCCCAGACCCTTCGCCTTTCGACATGGCAGCGCCTGTATACGATCGTGCTGCCGGCCGCACTGCCGCGTATCATCGTCGCGTTCCGCCTTGCCGCAGCCATGGCGCTGGTCGTGGCGGTGACTGTCGAGATCGCAGTCAATCCTCTCGGGCTCGGCTATGGCATTCTGGTCGCCCAGCAGGGCCTGCAGCCGGCAACCATGCTCGCTTATCTGATCTGGACTGGTCTGCTCGGCTGGGCCGTCAATGCCTTGTTGTCCGTTGCACAACACCGGTTGTTGGGACGCGCAGCCACGATTGGAGTGACGACATGAGATGGGGATCGCGCCTGCTGTTTCTCGCCGGCAGTCTAGCCGTTGCAATTTTCCTCGTCTGGCTCTGGCAACTCGCCGCCGATCATCGATTGGTCAATCCCGTCTTCCTTCCCGGCCCCGATCGCGCCTGGAAAGCGTTGATGACCGGATTTAGTCAGGGAGACCTCGGCGCCAAACTCCTCGCCACAATCGAACGTATGTTCTGGGGCTGGCTGATCGCCTCGCTGGCAGGCGCCGGGCTTGGCGCCATCATCGGCAGTTCGCCGACACTGCGAGCCTATCTCGCCCCCACTTTGGAATTCCTGCGTCCCTTGCCGGCTTCGGCCACCATTCCAGTCGCCATTGCGATCTTCGGCCTTTCGGATGGGATGGTGCTCGTCGTCATTGCTTTCGGGGCGATGTGGCCTGTTCTGCTCGCGACCATCCATGGTTTTTCGGCCGTCGAGCCGCGCCTTTACGAAGTGATGCGGGCGCTCGGCTTTTCGCGCGCAAAGGTCATCTGGAAGGTCGCGCTGCCTTCGGCGTCGCCCGACATCCTGGCCGGCATGCGGCTTGGCCTTACCGTCGCGCTTATCCTGTCGATCGTCTGCGAGATGATTGCCGGCCGTAATGGACTGGGCAACTGGATCCTTCTGTCAGCCCGTTCGTTTCGGGCACCCGACCTTTATGCCGGCGTGATCCTGCTCGGAGCTCTCGGCTACGCGACGTCGGCGGCCATATCGGTGTTCGAACAACGGCTGCTCGTTTGGCGTTCGAGAGCGCGTTGACTGAGCGCGACGGCATTTCTCGCTCAACATTTCAAGTAGCAAACTGCCTAAAAGCGGAGACTATGTGTTCTCTCCCGCCGTCGGGATTATTTGCATCAGAGCGTCAAAGACGGCAATCTGTGATTTATCAATCGATGCATAGCCACGGCCCTGGTTCCATTCGAAACGGCTGTGGGGTTGTGTCACGTTGTCTGTGGCTTAACGGTCGTCGG
>NZ_JBIVYI010000022.1:0-23069 GCF_044769665.1 Rhizobium sp. NPDC090279
AAGCTCTGAAATCGACATATGTCCAAGCCCTCTATTCAGGCTCAACATCGTCAATCACAAGGTGATCCGGAAGGTGGGGTCAAGATGACGCTTACCGCCAATGAGATGGGCACATCGGAATTACCGCACTGGACCAGCATCATGTTGGCAGCCATCGCGCTGACCACGGACCGAAGCATGAACCCGGGGTGACCTCAAATGAAGGGCGAAGCAAGCCAGGCATCGGCGAAAGGGAATCTGTAGGGATTATTTACTGCACTGGCAGCATGACGCGCTGCTGCGGTCGTCACTTTTTGCTTGACTGGAACGGCCCCGTTACCGAAGTCCTGACCCTAGTGCTTTGTGGTCTTCATTAGTGTTGCGACGGGCGTCCAGCCTTGCCGACTGGATCTCAAAGAATGCCATGGTCGCGCAATAACCTCAGCGGGAAATCTGTGGCCGCGATAAAGTCGATCACGCGCAAGGTTCGTCATGCCCATTCATCGCATGCGGAAATCAAGCGTAGCGTAGCTTTACTATGCACAAAGCACGGATTGTGCCGAGCATCACACAAATTGAAGAAGACCCCAATTAGGTGCTGAGCGACAGCTGCGAATGCTGTTAAGAGCAGACAAGGGACATAGCTTGTTGGGGCGGCAATGCCGCTTGTCTGCAGATCTTCAATTGCCAGAGAGTTATTAGACACCTGCCTGATAAACACGCCTGGCACCAAAGATCTTGATAGATCTTTGCCCCTAAATATCGACTATGTCTATTAGGTCAGCTATTCAAAATCCGCAGTCTGTATACAGTTGCCGCAATTATCAATCGCTTCAGAGCGGAAAACTCCAGTCTCCGGCGGTCCTATCTTCGGGCTCAGTGCAAGCGGGTGAACAACCGCATTCTCTCTTGAATGCGCGATGGGGTGTAGTTGTGACCGGCTTTAGCGTATGGCCTGTTAAGTCAACCGGACAAACGGCGGGCGAGCTTTTGCCATTTCGCTTGATGGAAGCACGCCAAATGCGGAACGATACTCCTGTGCGAAGCGTCCCAGATTAACAAAGCCCCACCGGCGTGCGATCTCTGAAACGCTTGCGGAAGGATCGGCATTAACCAAGTCGTTTCGAACACCCTCCAAGCGTATTCCCCGGAGATACTGGAGCGGGCTCTGGCCGATAAACCGCTGGAAATTCACTTGCAATGCTCGAACGCTCACGTCTGCAGCAGCGGCCATATCCGACACGTTAATTGGTGTCGCTGCGTAAGCTTTCGCAAAATCAACCGCTCTGCGAACCTGCCTTGGCAGTATGGCCTTTACACGCATAGCTTCGTTCGATGCAGAATGCTGCAAGTTCTGCAGCATCAGGAGGCAAAAGGTCTCACGAAAACTTCCAAGAGCGATTGGCGAGGCCTTGATGGATCCGTCTACACATATAAAGTCCCGAAAGAAGCGAACTAGCGTGAGCAAATGAGCGGCTGGTCCCCGCGTAATGTCCAAAACGGGAGAAAATTCCAGATTAGTCGGTGCATACCGGTCAAATGTGCTAGAAAATGCAGCGTTGATGGCTGCCTTTGGTATACAAAATCCTTCTCCAATAGATCCTGTAGCCAGTTTGAGACCAGAATATCGATCGGCGGAAGTCAGTAGAGCTGATCCAGGGGCGATAGAATACTCATTGGAGCCGGCACTAACATGATAACGCGAGCCGTGCTCGCAAAAGAACATAAAGCTGTCATCGGCTATTTCGACCGCAAATTCACGATCAATAGAACTTGATCCTGACCAACAAACTAGATCACCGGCAACAAATGCATCGAATGAAAATAAACCGGTAATATCGCTGCTGAGTGGACGATAAGTGTTGAGTTCCTTCTCGCCAGACAACCACTCTGATGCCTGTCCAGTGCTCATAATCGATGGGGTAAGTCTTAGAGTTTGTATATCAAGCAAATGGAACTCCAATACAATTGTGAGCATGTATACTAGGTCACCGACTCATAAGATCGTAGCCAGATACGAATTGAGGCGACCTGCAAGGGTTAGATGGCGCAAGTCCACTACGGTCGAGGCACGGGGAGCCACATCGGCCTTAAACCGTGAGCAAGACCCATGAGGGTGCTTGCAAAGCGTCGATAGGGGAGCATATAGGTCAGTCATTGAGTGCCAAACAACAGGTAGGGGCTGTGGTTGTGGCGGGTCACTTCGTTATCATTGCTCATGTTCCCGGCTTATCGCCACGTTCACGAGCTGAAAACCACTTATCTCAGACGTTCAATTTTGCCGAGCCATCTCCATGTTAGGAGGGCGACGTTGTACCCAGCGCGTTTCCTGATCATAGGAGGAGGCTAGCCGTAGACAACCGATTTCATCACCAAATCGACCGACGATTTGCATGCCCATTGGCAAGCCGTCCGGGTTGAAGCCGACGGGGACATTGAGCACTGGGCATCCGGACATTGTCACTGCGACTACAACCTCCATCCATCGGTGATAGGTGTCCATCTCATTGCCAGCAATGGCTTTGGGCCATCGCAGTTCAGTATCAAAAGGAAACACTTGAGCCGATGGCAACAGGATGAAATCGAAGTTTTTCATGAATTCTTGAAGTACTGCAAACCATCGACCCCGCCCGAGCGCAGCTTGTCTGAGTTGCAAAGCGTTTAGGGATTTGCCGCGCTCTATTTCCCAGAGAGCCTCCGGCTTGAGCAATTTTCTCTTCTCGGGATCTTCATAATAGGGCATCAGCCAGTTCATCGTCGACCAGGAGCGCAAGGTGACCCAGTCCAGCCATATCTGCTCGAAATTAAACGAGGGCAGCTCTGTTTCAACATGACAGCCAAGATGACGAAAGACGTCTAGACTGCTTTGGCACAGAGCCAGAATACCGTCCTCCATCGGAAGATGGCCACCCAAATCACCGAGCCAAGCAATCCTTGTGCCTGCTATATTTGCATCCAATGAATGTGCGAACACCGATGGATCTTGCTCTCTAGACAAAGGTGAACGGGCATCATGCCCAGCCATTACCGACATCAATAGGCCTAGGTCATCCACTGACCGCGCCATCGGCCCGTTTACAGCCATCGAAGTCTCGAAAGGGCTCGGACTGAGGGAGGGTATCGTCCCGATGGATGGTCGCAACGAGAATATATTGTTGAATGCTGCTGGGTTGCGCAAAGAGCCGCCGAGATCGCTGCCATCCGCCAAGACGAGCATGCGAGACGCGACTGCGGTAGCGGCTCCCCCACTGCTACCACCTGCGGTTTTGCGTGGGTCGTAGGCATTGGCGGTCGTTCCGAAGACTGGGTTAAAAGTATGCGAACCGAGCGCGAACTCGGGCACATTTGTTTTGCCGATGATAATCGCTCCCGCCGCTTTTATGCGCTCCACGAAAATCTCATCGGTGGTGGGCATGTTGTCTGCGAGCAATGGTGATCCGTAGGTAGTTTTAATGCCCTTGGTATCCGCGGAATCCTTGATCGCAATTGGGAACCCATGCAGCGGGCCGATCGATGCTCCTGCCCTGATTTCTCGATCCTTGCCCGCTGCCTGGGTGAAAAGGGATTGTCGATCCTGCAAAGATACGATCGCATTCAAACGCGGATTCAGGTCATCAATACGGTCGAGATAGGCCGACATTACTTCCACAGCAGATAGCCGCTTTGACTTTATCGCGGCTTGAAGCTCTACGGCGCTGAGTTCTGGAATCTCGGTCATCTCGCGCTCCTTATTTGATGATATTGGCGGCGGAAAGCTCAATCTGTGTTCGCTGGATTGCCTCACTCATAGATAATGTAAAGTCGTCGATCTGCTCGCGGTTCAAAATCAAGGGCGGAGATAGAATGTTCATACTTCCGAGCGGTCGCACGATCAGCCCGAGATCGCTTGCGTGTCGGGCGATAATATCCCCCACACCGACGTTAGGCGGGAACGGTTGCTTACTACTTTTATCCATGACGCTCTCAATGCACATCATGAAGTAGCTGCCACGCACGTCGCCCACAATTTGTAGATCTGACAGAGCGCGAAGACGTTTCTCGAAATATGCGCCGGCGTTATGGACATGCGCGCAGATGTTTTCCTTTTCCATAAGCTCAATATTAGCTAATGCGGCGGCGCATGCGACGGGATGCCCACTATAGGTATAGCCGTTGATAAAGGCCGCCTGCGGTTCGGCATCAACCAGCACCTTGTGGATAGCATCTGAAAAGACGAAGCCACCAAGTGGTTGATAGCCAGAGGTTATACCTTTGGCAAAGGTGATTATATCAGGTTGCGTTTCGAACATCGCATTCGAACTGAAGAAATGTCCCAAGCGGCCGAACGCTGTTATGACTTCATCCGCGACATAAAGAATGTCGTACTCTTTACAGAGCTCCCAGGTCCTTCGGTTGTAGTCCTTCGGAGGGACGATAACCCCCCCTGAACCCAAGATTGGTTCGGCAAAAAATGCGGCTATATTCTCAGATCCTAGCTCCAAGATTTTTGCCCGCAGCTCTTCTACCAGAAAATCGCAGAATGCTGCTTCGCTCATATCACACGGCATCCGATACAAATTTGGCGAAGAAACCTGACGGACGATATCGGTGATGAATCGCAAATGTGGGCTGCGATCAGGCGGGTTTCCACCCAGAGAGGCTGTCATGATGGTACTGCCGTGATAGGCGCGCAAACGAGTTAGGACGAAGCGCTTGTCGGGTTTGCCCCGAATGCTTTGGTAGAATTGGATAAGTCGCAGCGCAGAATCGTTTGCAGTCGATCCACCGCAGGTGAAAAAGACGTGGTTCAAATCATCCGGCGCCAACGACGCTATTTTCTCGGCCAAACGAACAGCCGGGGCATTGGCGAGGCCGTCGACCGGATTGCAGTAAGGCAGCGCTCGCGCCTGTTCGGCGATAGCCTCAACGATCTCATTGCGACCATAGCCCATGTTGACACACCACAGCCCGCCCATTCCATCAAGATAGCGTTTGCCCTGAGCGTCATAGACATAGGCGCCCTCGCCTCCAGTCACGACGAGGGACCGAGCTTTCTGCGCAGACCGAAAACTTGGCCAGGCATGAGTGTAGTGCCGCTGATCTCCTACATGAATCGCAGCGGCATCATTCCCAGAAAGAGCGAATTTATTCAAGGAACCAATCTCGAAGGAGTCGGTCACAGCCATTGTCCCTGTCCTTTTTTGGTAGAGTTCTCTCTAACGAGCGGCTTAGGAGTGGCCGAAGATAGCTTTCGTCTCCAAATATTCCTCAAAGCCGTAACGGCCCTGCTCACGCCCGTTGCCGGATTGCTTATAGCCGCCAAAGGGTGCCCCGGTATCAAGGCCTGCTCCGTTGATGTGCACCATGCCCGCACGGATGCGTCGCGCAACTTTTTCGGCTCGATCAGCGTCGCTGCACGAAACTGCAGCTGACAACCCGAAGACAGTGTTATTCGCAATTTGTACAGCGTGATCTTCGTCTGCATAGGCAATGATCGACAGCACAGGGCCAAAGATCTCCTCCCTCGCGATTGTCATATCCGGCGATACGCCTGCAAATACGGTCGGCCTAACGAAGTAGCCGACTTTGGTGTCTACCGGATGCGTGGAGCCTCCTGTGACAAGCATGGCGCCCTCCTCCACTCCAAGATCGATTAGGCGGCGAACCTTGCTATATTGGCTCGCATTCGCGAGCGGTCCAATTTGCGTTTGCGAGGACAGCGGATCCCCAACTATCAAAGCGTCCGCAACATCTGCCGCAATGCGAGCCGCCTCCTGAAGTCGACTTGCAGGGACGAGCATTCGTGTCGGGGCGGTGCACGTCTGACCAGTGTTGTTGAAACAGCGTCTCGCGCCCTTCGCCACTGCTTCGGCAAAGTCCTCGCCATCGAGAATGATGTTCGGGGATTTACCGCCGAGCTCTTGGCAGACTCGCTTGACTGTCACCGCAGCATTTTGAGCGACCGCAATGCCGGCGTCCGTCGAGCCGGTGAAGGAGACCATGTCAATATCGGGATGTTTGGAAAGAGCGCTGCCTACTATGGCTCCGTCACCATTTACAAGGTTGAAAACACCGGCGGGAAAGCCCGCTTCGTGAACCATATCGGCAATCAGCATTGCCGAAAGTGGCGCCATTTCGCTCGGCTTCAGCACAACGGTGCAGCCGACCGCAAGAGCGGGAGCTAACTTCGCCATCACTTGGTTAGCTGGCCAATTCCAGGGGGTTATAAGAGCACAGACACCAATCGGTTCCTGTACAATCAAGGCGTTGCCGAGCCGAGTCGTAAAGTCGGTCGATTCAAGGACCTTGATGGCTTCAACAAGGTGATCGTACCCAGCCGGGGCTTGCGCGGTGCG
Source organism: Rhizobium sp. NPDC090279 (assembly GCF_044769665.1). NCBI lineage: Bacteria > Pseudomonadati > Pseudomonadota > Alphaproteobacteria > Hyphomicrobiales > Rhizobiaceae > Rhizobium > Rhizobium sp. NPDC090279. Next base: position 6,315 of record NZ_JBIVYI010000022.1, read on the forward strand.
GGACCATTCGATCGGCGAACCCATTTCGCTGGTAATCGCCTCTGCAAGCTCAAACTGACGTCTCGCATAAATCGTGGTTAGAGACCGTAACAGCTCAAGATGATTCACAACAGATAACGTGGAAAAGGACGCGAACGCCTTTCTTGCGGCTGCGACGGCGGTATCAACATCCTCCTCGCAGCCAAGACTTATGCGTGCTATCACCTCTTCGGTTGCGGGATTGACCACGTCATGCGTCCTGCCACCGCGCGGTGAGACCCATTCACCGTCAATATAAAAGCTTAGGTTTTTGTCCATATTGCGCGCGCCGCCTGCTGCTGTGGTCATGTTTGCAGAGAGTAGCGAGGCGAAATTTTCGAAACCATCGTCAAACGCCTGAACTAATATCGGGAACACGTCAAGCTCATCGAATGACGGCGAGCAGCCGAGGGAGTTCGGGTGCAGGCAGCTCCAAAAGCAACGCCGACTGCAATGAGATCGCGGTAGAAAAGCCTGCCTATATTCTCGGAATATGGTGGTGGACAGTGCTGGGGATTTGCCACCACCGTTCTTTCGAAACATGCTTCGCTCGCAAGATGGCGCCGATCGCGAGCGATGCTAGCCGTGCAGCAGTGAGCGCAGCGTTTCCATCGCGATCACGATCGGGCGCAAATTCCACCATCGCGAAACTGCAAATATTGGCGCGTTCGGCAACGGCGATCAGAAGTTTGGCAACGTGCCAGTAGAGAAGACCTCCGGGTGCAGGAACAAAAACCGCCGGCATGATCGAAGGATCGAGTGCATCAAGATCAAGATTGATGTGAACATTTGCGCCTTTCGGTATGCGTTTCACAATCGCAGACACTCCCCTGTCGAAGACGTGTTGTGCAGGGAAAAACTCTGCGCCCCAGCGTCTGGCAGTGCGGATTTCGCTATAGCCGGCCGAACTCAGTCCGCGCGCGCCCACTTGGACGATTCCTTTAACAAACGGAAGTTCAGAGGCACGTCGCATGACAGAAGACAGGCCGTAGCGTTCGCCTTCAATGTCGTCACGCCAGTCGATATGAGCGTCGATCTGCAGGATGTACACTTTCCCTTTCGGCTCGAGCGCTTCAATGAGGGGAATGGGCACTGAGTCATCACCACCTAGCAAAAAAGGAATGGCGCCCTTGCGGATTATGGTGTCCGTTGTCGCGCGGATCAACGAACGGTTCTCAGCTGCTTTTTTAAGGCAGGTGTCTAGATCACCGAGATCGCAAACACGATCTTCCTTGGCAAAGAACGGCCGCTCACCGAGATCCCAATCATAACGATCTTTGGTTCCGGCCCACATCCGAATGCCATCTCTCAGAGCTTGTGGTGCACCAAGATTTGCAGCCGCGTAGTCCGTTGCCCCATCATAAGGAGTGGCGCAGGGTGCACCAAATATCGCTACGTCCGAATCCCAGTTTCCGTTCCTGTCGGCTGACCGAACACCCATGAACGTGTCGCTACCGGTTAAGCCCAACATAGGCATAGTTGGTGATTTCGCTTGATCCATAGCTTATTACCTGAATTGAACACGGTCCTCTAGACGAGTGCCCTGCATTCGTCAGGCTTCCAGCCGAAAGGAATGGTCTCGCCAATGTTAATGTTGGCAGCGCGCCGATGGGTGAGCTTGATGGACAGATTGTCGATGCCGCCGAATGCGACGATAAGCCGAACATGGTCGCCGAGATAGACAACTTCCTTCACGGCGCCTTCAAACCGGTTAGCAAGACCTGCCGAATCTGCCCCGGCGATAATGGCTTCCGGACGGACGGACAGTATTCTAGCTTCGCCAGGGTTTGGCTGTCCGATCGCCGTGCAGAATATGATACTATCGTCTCGCAGACGAATTGCGCTGTTGCCATCGCTCCTCCTCTCGACCATCACACCCGGTAGACGGTTATTTTCCCCGATGAACTGGGCGACAAAGTCGGTTTGAGGGTTCTGATAGATTTCAGCGGGCGGGGCCACTTGCTGGATCTTGCCCTCGTTGAAGACGGCAACACGGTCGGACATTACAAGCGCTTCAGTCTGATCATGGGTGACGTAGACGACGGTGACGCCAATGCGCTCATGCAGATGTTTAATCTCCAGTTGCATATGATCGCGAAGCTGCTTGTCTAGTGCACCGAGCGGTTCATCCATCAAGATGAGCCGGGGCTCGAATACGAGCGCCCTAGCTAGCGCCACACGCTGTTGCTGTCCACCCGACAACTGAGCTGGCCTCCTCTCGGAAAAAGCTGAAAGCTTGACCATGTCGAGGGCGCGAAGAATACGCTCCTTTTGCTCTGCTTTCGCTATACCGCGTGCGTGCAGTGGAAAGGCTAGGTTCGCGCCGACCGTCATATGGGGAAAGAGAGCGTAATTTTGAAACACCATACCCACTCCTCGCTTGTGAGGTGGTATGCCATTGATGGAGCGACCGTCCATAATGATCGTTCCGCTCGTTGGCTCTTCGAAACCTGCGAGCATCATCAGCGTCGTCGTTTTACCCGACCCGGACGGCCCGAGCAGCGTCAGAAATTCGCCATCTGCCACATCAAGATTCAAGTTCTTCACGACCATCGTATCAGCGTCGTATGCCTTATGCACATTGACAAATCGGACGTAAGGATTTGTTTTATAGGTCATGCCGGTGCCCTCTGTCTATTTGGCGCCCGAAAATTGCACGTTTCGGCGGCGAAGCGCTTCGATTGCGATTAACAGGAAAACGGTGATGATGAAGAGTATGGCGGACGCAGCGATCACAACTGGACTCAGTTGCTCATTAACGCCCGCCCACAGCCGCCGTGGCACGGTGTGCTGGTTAGGATACGCCAAGAACAGTGTGACAATGATTTCGTCCCAGGACGTGACAAAGGCGAATACTGCGCCGGACGCCACACCTGGTGCTATCAACGGGAGAGCCACCTTTCGGAAGACTGTCAGCGGAGGCGCGCCGAGGCTAAGTCCCGCTTTAAAAAGGTTACTGTCAAAACCGCTAAGTGAGGCGGTGACGGTGATCAGGACGTAGGGGGTACCCAAGATGGCGTGCGCTATAATCAAGCCTGGGTATGTGCCAATCAACGAGATGCGGGCAAAAAAATAGACCGCTCCCGTTGCGAAGATGACGATTGGAATTACAAGAGGCGATAGCAGCATCGCTTGGATCGTGCCCTTGAATGGCAGATTTCCCCGGCTAATGCCGAAGCTCGCCATTGTCCCAAGCACAGTTGCCACAGCGCTCGCTGAAATCCCAATGAACATGCTGTTGCGGAAGGCACTTTGCCATGCAACACCCCTCGCATCGCTCCCAAAAAGTTCATGATACCAGCGCAGTGAAAGCCCCGGCATCGGATAAGTAAAATAGGGCTGTGAATTGAACGAGAGTGGAAACGCCACCAACAATGGGGTGATTAGAAAGAATAGGACGGCTACGCCTATGATGGCGGTCAGGAACGAAAAGAACGTCTCAAAAGGTGTTCGAACCATGACAGAACTCCTATCTATCGCGCAAATGTGGCCAACGCAAAGCGTCTAAAGACTAAGAGGGTTGCTACCAGAATGGAGATCAAGACAATGCTCAGCGCCGATGCAAGACCCCAATTAAGGTCCTTGTTGACTGCCATCGCGATGAAATAGCTAAGCATCTGGTCGCGCGGACCGCCGACCAGTGCGGGGGTGACATAAAAGCCGAGGCACATGATGAAGACCAGCAGTACCCCTGCGCCAATGCCTGGAAATACCAGTGGCAGATAAACTTTGAAAAATACTCTGGTTGGGGTGGCGCCAAGAGATGCTGCTGCACGAATATAGACGCTGGGTACTGACTTCATCACGCTCAGGAGGGGCAGAACCATGAATGGCAGACAGATATGCACCATTGCCACGTAGACGCCGAAGCGATTGTGAATCAACGATATCCTGGTGTCGGAGAGGTGCAACATCACAATCAAATCATTCAATAAGCCCTGCTCTTGCAGAAGCACTAGCCATGCGGTTGTCCGAACCAGAATAGACGTCCACAGAGGCACGAGGACGAGGAACATGAGGAAACTTGCGCGGTTTGTTGGTTGACGATGGATGAATATCGCGAGAGGAAAGCCGAGAAGAAGCGACACGAATGTGACGATGCCGCTGACTGCAAACGTCCTGACTATCAAGGTTACGTATATGCGATGGTCGGGAGAAACGCCCTCGATCGATCCGTCATCACCCAACCGAAGGTCAAGCGCCGTGAGCATGTAGAGCGGCGTAATGGGCCAAATTCCGCGCTTGATGGCCGTCCAATATCGCATCTCTCCCCAACGCGGATCCGCATCAATCAATCGTTGCTTAGCCGTCGAGGGCCTTGATGAGGACGTCGGGGATGTTTCGGACTTGTCGGTCCCAAAGATCGAAAATCCGTCCGGAGCAGCAGTTGGCTGGTCTGCTGCTGCCGTGGACTCTGCCAGTGCTGAAATCGTCTTGGTAATGAGGCCATGGAACCCTGAGACATCGTAGTTAAGTCGCCGGGCGGCTCCAATAGCGTCGGTTCGACGATCGGCGTTTTGCAGATCGCTTAGCAATGCGCCAAATATTCTTTCGGTTGGCGTCGACATGCCGTCCCAATCCCTTATCGCAGTCGCTGTTTCTGGCAATCCGGCCCGAACCTCCGGATTTGCTACTGAAAGGAACAGAAAAGACACGATCGGAACTATGAAAAATATAAACGTAAAGCACGCGAGTGGAGCAATCAGCCCAACTGTCAGCAGTTTCTGGCGACGCCCAGCCTTGTCGAGGGACCGCTTGATTAAAGTTCGATCGAAAGCAGTCGTTGCGACGTTGTCGGGTATTTCAAGAATGGTCATCATCATATCCCTGCTGCAGACTGCAGGCGGCCGTTCCGCGAACGTGACTACGGTCTCCCAAGCTCATCATGGCGCACACTATTTTGCATTGTGGGCGAAACCGAGGGATGGGGCCACATAAAATATTATGCGGCCCCGCTAGCACTATTTTTGCAACCAGTTGGCCAGGCGGGTCGTGAGTTCTGCGTCATTTTCAGCGTAGAAGTTCGCATCAAACGCGAACGCGTTCTTCCCATTCTTGGGATTGGTTGGCAAGTCCGCGATATCGGCAGGCTTCAGAAGCGGGATAGCGTCTTTCAGGACCGGCCCAAAAGGTGCCACCGAGGAAATAACTGCCGCATGCTGAGGCTCGAGGATATACTTGATATATTTCATCGCCTTGTCCTTATCCGGCGATCCCTTTGGCATCATCATCCAATCGTAGTCGAGCCCTGCACCGTCCCAAACAATTTGAAGATTTTTTCCGTCCTTTTGTGCGGCAACGATGCGATTGCCCCATGCGGTGCTCATTGCAACTTCACCATCGGCTAGCAGTTGCGGTGGTTGCGACCCAGATTCCCACCATACAATCTGATCCTTGATCGTATCCCATTTCTTGAACACCCTATCCATACCTTCAGGGGTTTGAAGGACCTTATAAATATCCTTCGCTGGAACACCGTCTGCAAGGAGTGCCAGCTCCATCATGTATACGTGGTTGCGGCGAACGCCACGCTTTCCGGGAAATTTCTTCAGGTCGAAAAAGTCTGCTACCGACTCGGGCTTCGGGCCATTCTTATACTTGTCTGCGTTGTAGGCGATGTTCGTGGAGAATGTGGAATAGGCAATCCCACATGGGCTCCATCCACCGGGGAGAAACTTCTCTGCTGTACCGACAATCGACGGATCGAACTTCTCAAGAGTACCGTCGTCACAGCCGCGCTTAACCAACGCGGTCTCGCCGCGCACGAGAGACCATTTGTAGCTCTTTGTTTGGACTTGGGTTGTGATTGTCGCCATGTCACCTTGCCAGACGTCATCCACAACAGCGATACCGGTATTCTTCGTGAAAGGTTCAAAGAAGGCCTTTCGGTCCGCTGCTTGGGAAGCGCCTCCCCACTCTGCGATCGTAATTTTGTCCTCGGCATAGACATGTGTAGGTGTGCCAGCCAACAGCGACACCAAGACAGCGGCAATCGTTGTTGTATGTTTCGAGATAGTCATGTTCACCCCGTTTTTTGGTTTGATTAAGTTATGAGCATTAGTGAAGGATGGCTAAATTTCAATCACTCATCATCGAAACTATGTTCGGCAGTTTTAGGAGCTTCTGACTCGACAAAAGGTTCGGCAGACTAAAAACAAGTTTCGGAACCTTCATGTTGCCCTGACATCGCGTGGGCGTGTCTATACTTGCTTACGATTTCCGGACGGAGGTTAGTGCGTGCCAAACAAAGTGAGGGTTCAGCGATATGAAAAATCAATCAATGTCGATGAGGGGCAAACGATACTTGACGCCGCTCTCGCCGAGGGTTTGGACATACCGTATGACTGTCGCGCGGGTGTTTGCGGAACGTGCAAGTGCGCTTTAATTTCAGGTCACGTGGAGATGCGCGAGTACCTCGACATCGCGCTTGAAAGAGAAGAGGCGAAACAGGGTTTCATTTTAGCATGCCGCGCGACGCCGTTAACTGACTGCGAAATATCCCTCATTAACTGCAATGACCAAATCTCGTTCCCCTATCAAGAGCTCCAAGCGAGGGTCACCTCGGTCCAGCGCGTGACGCATGACATTGCGGTGGTGCGACTGCAGGCAGAGGCCGCACTGGCATTTGCGCCGGGGCAATACGTCAGTGCGCGATTTGCTGACTTGGCTGGGCGGTACTATTCACTCGCAAATGTCGCTCATAGCGACGTGCTTGAATTCCATATTCGCAGTGTACCGGGGGGTGCCGTCAGTCCGGTTCTCTTCAAAACGCTCAATGTCGGCGATGAGGTGATCATCGCCGGCCCACGTGGCATGGCTTATTTTCGCAAGCATCACACCGGCCCCGTAGTTTTGTGCGCAGGAGGTTCCGGCCTAGCACCGATAATGTCTATGCTGCGAACGCTTGCGGACGAAGACGCCATGCGCCCGATTCACCTTTTCTTTGGTGTACGTGGCGCGCAAGATATTTACTTCGAAAAAGAAATCACAGAATTGGCCAACAGATTGCCCCGCTGTGCCACCACAATAGTGCTATCTGATGACAAAAGACCGACGTGTCGTCGGCAGGGATACCTAGCAGACGTGCTCAGAAGCGATTTGCATGGCTGCGAGGGCATGAAAGCATACTTATGCGGCCCACCAATAATGATTGATACCTGCCGAAATGTCCTTTTCTCAAAAGGTCTTGCGCGCGAAGACTGCCACATCGATGTTTTCTGGACGCCTATTGAGGGGAATTGACGCGGCCGGCGGCATTTCTGTGCCTTACAAGAGAGCGACCGGATAGCGAAAATTTGCGACAACCTCAAGCTTAAGGTGATTATAAAGCCGCAATCGATGTTGGTTCAAAGCCTCGAAACGCGGAGAGGGCATCTACAACGGCGTAGGCATCGCGTGGGCCAATCTAGCTGTTTAGCCACGCAATTGCAGACTAAGACGTGAAGGGCTACGCTAACAACAGTTGCAGCAAAAAGTAAACTTTTACGGCATGTAGCGGTCTGCCAGGCTTTTATTGTCCATGGTAGAAAGCCACTGCTTCATCGGGTCGATCCATGGCGCCGCAGAACACTGCTAACAATTATCGTCAAGCCACCCTTGCCGCTTCTTTTTTCCCAATTGCGCGCTTTGCCTTTATCCAATGTGCGTTATCACTGGATCGGTCAGACCAAATCGGGCGACGTAATATAAACTCCGCAACGATTTTTCCCATAGAAAGCGATGTTTTGCCGCCCTTTTCAGTAAGATTGATGTAAAGGCGAGATAATGATTATTATGCAGGGGAACAGCCATGTCAAAATTGAAGCAGCTGAGCGACGTGGATTTACGGCTCTTACGCGTATTTGTTGTCATCGTGGACCAGGGCAGTTTTTCGGGAGCACAAGGTCAACTCAATATTTCTCAGTCGGTCCTTAGCGAAAATCTCAAATCCCTTGAAATACGCCTGGGTATTCGTCTCTGTGAACGTGGCCCCGGCGGCTTCCGCGTGCTCCCAGAAGGTGAGCAAGTTTACAAATCAGCCAAAAGACTGTTCGCTGCCGTGGAAGACTTCAAGACAGATCTTGCCGACGTTGGCGAGGGTCTTGCCGGCGACCTTGTTATCGCTCTGGAAGATGAGATCATGTCCAATCCGAAATGCAACCTTCCTGATGCGATCGGAGATTTCCTGAAGTTGCACGGTCGAAAGGTAAGGCTGAAGATCGAGATCATGGCTGGCTATCAGGTTTTGAGCAGAGTGGCTGAAGGGTCAGCCCAGATCGGGATCAGTGTTGCCGTTGACAAAACAGAGACACGCGGCCTCCAATCGCTCCCGCTGTTCACAGAAACCCTTCGTCTTTGTTGTGCGAAGGGTCACCCGTTATTCTTGGAAAAGACACCACAGTTCGATGCAGACGAAATGGCCGGGTTCGAATACTCGAACCGCGGACACTTGGAGCCTGAGAATTTTTTGGGGCCGATGGCATCTCAGCAGGAAGGCGATATTGGGCTGGGGGCACAAGCACAGCTCGCTCTCGTCTTGTCGGGGCGCGACATTGGATTCATTCCCGTGCATATCGCGGAGGCTTACGTCGGGTCGGGTCGGCTGCGATACATAGGAACAGACGCCTTCGGAGCAAGTGAGAATGACGTTGTCGCGGTGACGCGGCGGAAAAATCAAGGCGTGAAAATGATTGATCTTTTCCTTCGGCAACTAGCAAAAGCGCATGGCATGCCCATGGCGCCTTTGCTCAAGAGATCCGCGAACTAAAGTTCGAGCGTTTCTGATAGGATCGAAGTGATACCTTGGCCTAAGTTTCCATCCAATGACTGAAGGATGGAACAATGTCGAATAATAACACCCCTGCAAAGCCCGTTGACTCACTTTCGATCGCCCGCTTTTGTGGAATTTCGACATTTATGCGACTTCCATATGTTCCCGACGGTCAGGGCGTGGATATCGGTATGGTCGGGGTACCCTTCGATTTTCCCACAAATCGTGGAGGTACGCGCCACGGGCCGTCGCAAGTTCGCGAGATGTCGCGCCTTATTCGACGTTTTCCCTCAAGTGGCGGTGGATCACCTTTTGATGAATGTACTATTGCAGATTTGGGCGATGCACCGTTCAATCCGCTTAATCCCCAGAGTGCGGTGGAGGACACCTCGGCGTTCTTTGCCGAACTTGCAGCCAGGGGGATCACTCCAGTCGCATGCGGCGGCGATCATGCCGTCAGTTATTTCGTGCTGCGTGGGCTTGCTCGCAGCAGCCCGATCGGCTTTGTCCAGTTCGACGCACATCCCGATACGAGCGAGGAACTCTACGGAGACCGGTATAACCACGGAACACTGTTAACCCGGGGGGTGCAAGAGGGCCTTATTGACCCCGCGCGAACTATTACGATTGGCTTGCGTGGTACGCGTTTCAGCCGCGAGGATCGTGATTTCAACAAAGCGAATGGTATGCGCGTCATCGACTTTGACGAGTTCGAGGAAATGGGGCGCGCTGCTGTCATCTCGGAGATTCATCGCGTTGTTGGGACACAACCTTGTTATATCACCTTCGACATAGATGCCTTGGATAGCAGTTTTGTCCCTGGCACAGGATCGCCGGAGCCCGGCGGCCTAACGATGCGCGACGCTCAGATCGTCCTTCGAGGGTTGAAGGGCCTTGACGTCATCGGCGCCGACATGTGCGAAGTCTCTCCCCCTCTTGATCCGCAGGGAATTACCGCGCTGAATGGTGCAAACCTCTTGTTTGAGCTCCTCTGCATCACCGCACCGGCTGTCGCGCACCGCAAGAAGGGGGCCTAAACCGATGAATGTAAATCTCAAGGAACGGCCCGCAGCTGGCGGCTCACAGGATCTTTTTTATTCCTCGTCAAACACGAAATCGCTTCCAACGATCATCCGCGGCGAGAATATTCATGTATTCGATGATGAAGGCCGACGGTATATCGATGTCATTTCAGGTGCGATGACGGCGTCGCTTGGACAGGGCAACAAGCGTGTCCTTCAAGCAATGTACGATCAAGGCGTCAAACATACTTTTTCATATGTCCGTGTGACACGGCATTTGCCTAACGCGGAGTTGACACAGCTTATCGCATCGCTTGCTGGTCCGGGCTTTGAACGTGTACATCTGTCTTCGGGCGGCTCCGAAGCCGTAGAGATGGCGATTAAGTTTCTACGCCAGTATGCCTATGCTAAGGGCAAAAAGCAGAAAACGAAGATCATAACCCTGATGCCTTCCTATCATGGCGGCACCTTGGCAACTATCGGCTGGACCGGCGATGAGGACGTTGCGGTGGTGTGGGGTCCGATGGCCGTATTCGGTGAGAAAATTCCTGCACCGCTCTCCTTTCGCCCTCCTTTCGGAAATACTTCTGAAGAAGGAGCGCGCGGATCGGCTATCGCTCTAGAAGCTAAGATAGTAGAGCTCGGTGCGGACAATGTGCTTGCGTTTATGATGGAACCGATTGGTGGCCAATCCACTGGGGCCAATGTTCCACATCCAGTGTTTTTCTCTGAGATACGGCGCATCTGCTCAAAGCACGGTATTTACCTTGTCTTCGACGAAATCGTTAGCACATGCCGTACCGGCTCCTTCCTTGCCGCGCACCATTACCCTGATTGCAAGCCAGACGTCGTCGTCACGGCGAAGGGACTTGGCGCAGCCTACACGCCAATTGGCGCCGTATTGGCACCTGCATCGATGGTGGACGAGCTTGCGGATCTGACCGGCTTCAATTTGTCTCACACCTATAATGCGAACCCAATCACTTGCGCGGGCGCTATCGCGGTCCTATCCGAAATGACCGAGCGCAATCTGATCGCTAACGCCGGTCCACTCGGCGAGTTGCTCCGCCAACGCCTTGTCGACATCATGGACAACTCCCCGATCGTGGGGGACGTTCGTGGCAAGGGGCTCTTGATGGCCCTCGAGTATGTTCGTAACAAGGAAACGAGAGAGGTCTTCTCCTCGGAAATCTACGCCAGCGACAGAATTCGCCAAATCGGCGTCGAAAATGGGTTAATGCTCTATTCGCGTCGTCAAAATGGCGGTCGCTACGGGGATTGGTCTATTGTCTGCCCCCCCCTCATCATTACCGCAGACCAGATTGACGACATGGCGGACCGGCTGAAACGGACGATTGCTGTCTTCGCAGATGAGATGACCCGGGCAGGTGTGCTCTAGATGAGATACGAAGAATATCAATTCCTCCTTTTTGAGTATCGTCCAAATGGCGTGCTGTTAGTTACGATCAATCGCCCGGAAAAGCTGAACGCGGTCCATGATGTCCTTCATCGAGAATTGGCTGAGATTTGGCTCACGGTGAAGCCTGATCCAGCCGTTCGCGTTATCGTTATTACAGGCGCTGGCAGAGCGTTTTGCGCGGGCGGAGACCTCAATGAGGAGATCAAGAAACTAGGGCAGATTGAGCCCGTGATTTCGATGGGCGAACAGGCCCTCGAGATCGTCTACAACATGATTCATCTCGACAAGCCTATTATATCTGCGATCAACGGACCCGCGGCTGGCGCCGGTTTGGCCGTGGCGCTGTCAGCGGATATTTCAATCATTGCCGAGGATGCCCGGATCACCGATGCGCATGTCAATATTGGCGTGGCGTCAGGTGATCATGCAGTAATGATGTGGCCCCTCTTCTGTGGTCTACCCAAGGCAAAACTTTATCTCCTAACCGCTGATCTACTAGACGGGCGGGAAGCCGAACGCATTGGGCTGGTTTCCATGTGCAAACCACTTGTCGAGGTCGTGCCGTCCGCCTTGGAACTTGCCGATCGTATTGGGCAAAAGCCGCAACGCCCCATCCAGTGGACGAAGAGATGCCTTAACCACTGGCTGCGGCAGGCAGCACCAATCTTCGATCTGTCGGTTGCCTACGAAGGTTTGAATTTCATGGAGCCGGATGCCCGCGAAGGTCTTGAAGCGTTTTTGCAAAAACGCGCCCCTCAGTTCCACTCTATACGGTAGAAATCCATGCACATCGCCCATCTTGTACATCGTTCTGCACAGCGCTTCCCGGAGCAACCCCTGTGGCTCAGCCTCGATCACGCGATCTCCTATCGCGAAGGCGCGGAAAGATTGAACAAACTGGCAAACTCTCTTCTGGAGCTTGGCAAGCAGGGCGATCGCGTGGCGATCTTGTCTACCAATAGGTTCGAAGGTTATGAAGCGTATCTGAGCGCTATGAACGCCGGCATGGCAGCGGTGCCGCTCAACCCGAAAAGCCATCCCACCGACCACGCCTTCGTCATCAACGATTCCGGCGCACGCTTCGTTGTCTACTCCCCTGAGTACGCAGACGTCCTCCATTCGATCAAAGAACAACTTGACGGCGTAACGCACTGGATTGCAATTGATGGCGGCGGTGATGGGATCTTGGCTTATGAAGCGCTGGTTCAAAGGGGTGATGACGCCCTTCCCGATATAATTATCGAACCGGATAGCCTGGCATGGCTTTTTTACACATCGGGTACGACCGGCAAGCCAAAGGGGGCAATGGAGACCCATCGAAATCTGCTGACAATGGTACAGCAGTTTCGCCAAACGCTCCTTTCGGACACGGGCGAAAGCGATGTCATGCTACACTTAGCACCCATTGCACACGGGACTGCCAGCGTGGGGCTCGCACATTTGTCGGTCGGGGCGGCACAAGCTTTTCCCCTCACCGCCAGTTTCGATGCTGAAAAGGTATTTGAAGTTGTCGAACGCCTAAAAGTCACCTCCAGTTTTCTAGCACCCACAATGGTGCAAATGCTTCTGCAGTCCCAAACAAACAGATTCTATGATCTCAGCAGTCTAAAAAACGTCATCTACGGTGGTGGTCCGATGTACGTGGAGGTTCTTAAACATGCGATTTCCACATTCGGCCCGGTGTTCAGTCAGATTTACGGCCAAGGTGAAGCGCCCATGACATGCGCGGGATTGCACAAATCGGAACATCGCCTCGATGATCCCGCTGCGCTTCGCCGTCTTGGATCGGCAGGTCGCGAAATGCCGGGCGTTATGGTGAGAATTGTTGACGCGGATGGCAAAGCTGTAGCCACACACGTCCAGGGTGAAATCGCGGTTCGCTCTGATCTGGTGATGTCAGGCTACTGGAACCAGCCTGATGTCACCGCAGAAACGTTACGTAACGGTTGGCTCCACACAGGTGACGTCGGCTATCTCGATGAGGCTGGCTATTTATTCATCACCGACCGTATTAAAGACATGATCATTTCTGGTGGCGCGAACATCTACCCTCGAGAAATCGAGGAGGTTTTGCTTCAGCATCCATCTGTGGCTGAAACCTCGGTAATCGGCGTCCCTGATGACCAGTGGGGCGAATCTGTAAAAGCTATCGTCGTATTGAGGTCTGGGCATAGTGCTGGTGCCGAGGATCTGATCGCCTTCTGTAAGGAACGCATGGCTTCTTACAAGAAGCCAAAAAGTATCGAGTTCATCGATGAACTTCCGAAAAGCGCGTTTGGCAAGGTCTTGAAACGCGAGCTCAGGTCGCAGTACTGGGACCGCACTGACAGGAAGGTCTGAGCCTAGTCTGTGCTCCCCTGCCATTACAAAATTTAGGAGAACAAAGTGTCCCTTCCGAATATCGTAAATGCCCCCTCTCAAATGAAAGCGGTAGTTCTCCACGGTCATGGCGGCCTAGATAAATTGGTCTTCCAGGATGTCCCCGTTCCGGTTCCCGGTGATGGGGAGGTTTTGATTGAGGTCACAGCCTGCGGTGTCAACAATACCGACATCAACACCCGAACCGGTTGGTATTCTCCCAACGTAAAGTCGGCATTGACTGCTGAGATCGGTCTCAAAGGCGTAGCCGATGACGCACAAGAACTTGGCACCTGGGATCGCGACACGCTCAGTTTTCCAAGAATTCAGGGTGCTGATGCTGTGGGGCGTATCGTAGCGATTGGAGTCGGAGTACCCAAGGATCGCATCGGCGAGCGTGTTATGGTCGATCCCTGCATTCGAGACATTGCTTTGCCCGCCCTATCGCAGGGGATCAACTATTTTGGCAGCGAGTGCGATGGCGGCTATGCACAGTTTACAACGGTGGCAGCCGGCAACGCCGTCAAAATCCAATCGGATTTGACCGATGTGGAACTGGCAAGCTTTGCTTGCTCCTATTCTACAGCAGAAGAGATGCTCGTTCGCATTGATCTCAAGGCGGGTGAAACTGTCTTGGTCACCGGCGCGTCAGGAGGAGTGGGTTCTGCTAACATACAACTCGCCAAGAGACGAGGCGCGCAGGTGATCGCGGTAGCTGGCCGCTCCAAGGAGAAACTGGTCCGTGAACTGGGTGCCGACGAATTCATCCCCCGAGAAAGAGAAGATCTTGCACAGGCGATCGAGGAAATCGTGGGTCACCGCGGCATCGACGCGGTAGCCGATGTCATTGGCGGTCCGACTTTTGGTCAAATGCTCAGAGCACTTCGTCGGGCCGGCCGCTACGTATCAGCAGGAGCAATCGCGGGGCCTTGCCCCGAGATTGATCTGCGCGATTTGATTTATAAGGATTTGCAGATGTGGGGCGTTGGCAATCCGCAAAAGAGCACTTTTACTTCCCTTGTCGGCTATATTGAGCGGGGTGAAATTCGACCGCTTGTGGCGAAAACATTCCCACTCGAAAAGCTCCGGGAAGCTCACATGGAATTCGTTTCCAAAAGTCACGTCGGAAAGATTGTTGTGACGATCTGAGCCCTACCCGTTGAACTGAGAACACCTAGCTATGACATCTTCATCCGTAAAATCCAGTCGCCTGCTTGATCGTCACGCCAAGATGGCAACTTTTGGTGAAACGGGATATGGCGGTGTCATCCGGCCTGCATTGAGCACAGAGGAATCGGAGGCACGTCGCACCCTTCTCGACTGGGCGCGAGCGCGTGGATTTATCTGCACAGTTGATCCGATAGGCAATCTCTTTATCAAAAGACCTGGGCGAGACTTGCTACAGCCAGCAGTGCGAACCGGATCTCACCTTGACAGTCAGATCCCCGGGGGGAACTTCGACGGCGTATACGGTGTGCTTGCTGCATTCGAAGTGCTCGAAGCTCTCGAAGACAGCAATGTCGTTACGTGCCGACCGGTTGAAGTCGTGGTGTGGAACAATGAGGAAGGAGCCCGGTTTTCCCCGACAACTATGGGGTCGGCCGTGCATGCAGGTGCCTTGGAGCTTGAAAAGGCACTGAAGACATCTGATTCGACCGGTATTGAGATGGGCACAGCACTCGCCGAGAGCCTGCTGATGCTCGGAGATTTAGAAGCGCGTCCGCTTGGATCACCCTCGCATTCTTATGTTGAAATACATATTGAACAGGGACCAATCTTGGAAACTAACAGTCGAGAAATCGGCATTGTTACCGGAATTCAAGGTATCGCTCAGTTTCATGTGACTGTCGTCGGGGAAGAGGCTCATGCTGGAACAACTCCGCGTTCCCGCCGAAAGGACGCGCTCGAGGCAGCCTCCGACCTCATAGCATCACTTCGGCTGATAACAAGCGATGCTAACGATGTAGTCCGATTCACGGTTGGTAAGATGAGCGTTAAACCTGGCGCTCCTAATACCGTCCCTTCACTCGTGGATTTTACGATTGACCTTCGCCATCCCAATGCGAATACCTTGACCGAAATCAGCGCAAGGATATTAAGAAAATGCCTCGACTTCGTATCGCCGTGTGCGATTACTGCGATTCAAACGTTGAACTCCCCCTCAGTTGAGTTCGACCAAAG
Source organism: Rhizobium sp. NPDC090279 (assembly GCF_044769665.1). NCBI lineage: Bacteria > Pseudomonadati > Pseudomonadota > Alphaproteobacteria > Hyphomicrobiales > Rhizobiaceae > Rhizobium > Rhizobium sp. NPDC090279. The sequence continues at coordinate 22,063 of NZ_JBIVYI010000022.1, forward strand.
TGTCACGACAACAATTGAAAAATGCGTCCGCGAGCTGCGCCAGACGCATGACCATCTACCTTCGGGCGCTACCCACGATGCAAAGTTTATGGCAGGGCTTTGCCCCACTGGCATGATCTTTATCCCATGCCGAGACGGGATCAGTCACAACGAAAAAGAGTGGGCAGAGCCATCGCACATGATTGCCGGTGCAAAGCTGTTGCTCAGGGTCATCGAGGAGCTTGCTGAAGTTGAACATTCGAGGTAACCGGCTTGAGTTTGAAGATCTCAGCTCACTATATGCCTCGCCGCCGACCGCCGGCAAAGCGCCTCTTCACCCACCCAGATGCTCAAATCACCGCGTTGCCGAAGGGGCTTTCGTTATAAGCCGGCCAATTCGTGGCCTGAAATTTCAGCTTGGCTATCCTGTGACGCCGGTCGGCTTTGAACTTATGCGGCATCGCCGAAAATCCAGATCCGGGGACTGAAAAACAACGCTCAACATCAGATCCACGCAACACCGTCCGTTGCAGGCATTCTACCGAATATAGGCGTCGTGCTTCCAGTGCGGATTCCGACGTGAAGCCGGCCGGCATCCGACAAATATCCGGCCACCGTTCCGATTTGAAGCCGTCCACGATTCCAATCAATTACCGGCCGGTTTTCGGCTCTAACGATACCCCTCGCACCAAAGCTCCGGGCGCAATTCTTACTAGATTGGAGGGGCTGCCCTCACGGTCGCGCCGGGCACGGCTCTCACGAGGTTAGAAGGGGTCGGGACAAGAACAGTGCAAAATCCTGCGTTAAGATCGAACGTTCTGTGAACCTCATGCGGCCCGCAGCACTCTTCCGGGAAGCCGTAGGGATCTGAAGCCTTCCGGCATCTGCTGTTCGGTATCCCAGGAATAGATGCCGGTGAGATTGATGTGTTCCGTAAGCGTCATCTTGACCCCACCTTCCGGATCACCTTGTGATTGACGATGTTGAGCCTGAATAGAGGGCTTGGACATATGTCGATTTCAGAGCTT
>NZ_JBIVYI010000023.1:0-21908 GCF_044769665.1 Rhizobium sp. NPDC090279
GGTGGCGTCGCCTTAACGTGTTTCGCTGATCGAGCTGATATTCGACAGACATGACCAAAGAACCGCAGCCCCATTATCGTCGCCATCGCTTTCCCGCCGAGATCGTCGCTCATGCCGTTTGGCTCTATTATCGTTTTCCGCTGAGTGTGCGTGATGGCGAGGACGTGCTTGCCGAACGCGGCATTGAGGTCTCGTTTCAGACCGTCGCGGAATGGGTGGCGAAGTTTGGTCTAAAATTCGCTCATGAATTCCGTCGGCGATCCCGTGGCAGCTTTTCCGACAAGTGGCACTGCGACCAGATGGTCGTAACGATCAAAGGCTGGAAATACTGGCTGTGGCGTGCCGTGGATGCCGAAAGCTATGTGCTTGATGCTCTTCTGCAAAGCCGTAGAAACAAAAGAGCAACCCTTCGGTTGATGCGCAAACTGCTAAAAAATCAAAGCGTTACGCCGCCGGCAATGGTTACCGGAAGCTGCGTTCTTACTGCGCCGCAAAAGCTGAATTGATGCCCGGCGTGGAGCATCGCTCGCACAAGGGGCTCAACAACCGAGCCGAGAATTCCCACCTCCCTGTGCGGCGACGAGAGTCGCGCATGAGGCGCTTCAAGTCGGCACGGCAATGCCAACGCTTTGTCTCAGCATGGCCAGATCGCTAATCTCTTCCTTCTTCATCGAAAACATCTCACCGCCACCGATCATCGCGAGTTGCGTATCAACGCCGTCGCCGTCGGGCGTGAAATCTCAGTGCCGAGTATGGTCTGACCTCAGCTTTCCAAGCCTTCCAAGCAGCCATTGCAAGTTAAGGCGACGCCACCCACGCAACCCATTCAACCCAACGGCGGCAGAGGAATTATCATGACCTTTCGCAATGGGCTCGATGCGCCTCTTCGTCCCGAAGCTTCGGCCCTCGGCTTGATCGACCGCCAGCCCTACAAGAACGGGGGCCGTGCAATGGAACGCCGCGAAGCAGATCGGTATTGGCTTCCGTCTTTGCCCTCGCACACAAAAGGCGGTGGGCCCCTGTTAGCGGCTAGCGGACGAGAACTGAGATGACTAGTCGCGGAATGCAGCGGTGCCCCGTAGCGGTGGTCGATCTCGGTAACCCCGGCGGTTCTAAGCTTATGATCCTGGCGGTTTGTCAGAATGCAGTGGAGCTGCGGGCGACTTCGCCCGCAGCTTTCTAATGTCGCGAGCCGGAGGATACCCAAACATACGGGCGTATTCTCGGGTGAATTGAGATAGACTTTCATAACCAACCGCAAGCGCAACAGTAGCGACATCACCGGGCTTGGCAAACAGCATCCTTCGCGCTTCGTATAATCTAATTTGCTTTTGATATTGGATTGGAGAAAGGCCTGTGCTTGCTTTAAAGCGCCGCTGGAAGGCCGAGGCGCTCATGTTGGCAGCGCATGCAAGGTCTTCCACCTGAAAGGCGGTTGCATATTCGTTCCTGATCCAGATCAAAGTGTTTCTGATTTGAGAGAAGCGATCATTGATGCCGGCCACTTGTCGCAGGACCGCACCTTGCGGGCCGCGCAGCAATCGGAACAGGATTTCACGTTCTAGCAAAGGAGCCATCACGGCAATCTCGTCAGGTTGCTCCATCAGATGTAACATTCTAAGCCAGGCATCAATTAGACGGTCACTGGCGTGATTGACGCAAAAACTTCGCGTGTCGGGCAATTTCGTCGGGCTGGGCTCAAGGCTCAGCAGGTCAGCGACCACAGAGCGATCGAAGGTCAGGCTGGCAGCGAGATATGGCACCCTCGCACTGGCTTGGACAATCTCACCGACCACGGGAAGTTCCACAGACCCGATGAAGGTGTAGCCTGTGGCGTAGTTCAGGACTTGGTTTCCGATCAGCAGGCGCTTCTCACCTTGCAGGATGAGGCTAACCAGGGGCTGATAAACTTCGGGAAACAGCTCGGTTGGCTCTGTGACCTTGAGTATGTCGACGCGGGGGATTCCAGTCCGCGTGAGCGCTCCCGTGGCATGTTTTTCCACAAAATACTTCATAGATCGCAGGGCATCGCTCATTGCGGCAGATGTGGCATGACCAGAACTCGAGATCAACCTAATTAGCAGGAATGTGCAAATTTTAGACCAGATCAGACACGCGTTGCGATGGGCTGCGGCCTATTACTGTTCGCCATTATCTCCTGGCCCGCTCTTACGCGGGTTATGTAAAGCCGATCATGGATTGAAAGCGGGACTGACGCGTGAGCGCCGTGAGCTTGAACCTGCCATGGCATCAAAGAAAGGATATGTCTGATGGAGATTAGAGACGCAGTTGTGCTCGTGACCGGCGCTTCCTCGGGCATTGGTGAAGCGACGGCACGCGCCGCTTCCCAATCCGGCGCGCGGGTGGTCCTGCTGGCCCGTAGGAAAGATCGTATCGATGCGCTGGCCAGCGAACTAGGGGATAACGCGCTGGCAGTCGCCTGCGATGTCACGCGCCCCGAATTTGTGCAACAAGCTGTGCATGCCGCAATAGGAAAATTTGGTCGTATCGATGCCCTGGTGAACAACGCGGGGCAAGGCCTTCATGCCACTATCGAAGACATCGGCATTGACGATTTTCGAGAACTGCTCAATCTCAATAGCGTGGCCCCCCTAGTTATGATGCAGGCGGTCATTCCTTTTATGCGCAGGCAAGGTGCTGGTAGCATTGTCAACGTCAGTTCGGGTGCGACGCTTGGCACATACCCAGGCGCGGCTGCCTACACCAGCTCGAAATCCGCTCTGAACATGCTCTCAAGCGTGGCACGCCTGGAGCTTGCCGATGCGGGAATTGTCGTATCGATCATGCATCCGTTTATCACTGCGACCGAGTTCTATGGCTCCGTGAGATCGGGCCTGGATTCGGCAAAGGCACAGGAAGCCGGGACGGCATCGATCGCGCAATCCCCGACCTTGGTGGCAGACATGATTCTTGGCTTGATCAAGAGCGGTCATGCCCAGGCGGATCTAGTCCCGAAGGAGTATGGGGGCAGCTTCGAAGGCTAATCCGCTTCCCTTATTCGAGGCGGCTCAACGGACTTCGAAACGTCCGATGGGAAAAGCCGCTGTGCTTCTGTCAAGCTATTTATTTGTCGTTCAACAAAGAAATGGTGGCTGGATAATTTGGCCGTTGGTGTTTGCCGAGCCGATCGAGATGCTGACAGCTCGCATCGAGAAACTCGACACGAAGAGGTCGTCGCGGCAGTAAAAGCAGAGGAGACTGCTCGGCGGCTGACCAACATCCCTGGCGCCGCTCCGATTAACGCCGCGACAGCCTTCTTCGGATCGCCACCCACCAGTAGCTCATTCAAGGTTTCGGCAGGGTCAGAAACTGTAGCCGCATCATCGGCGTGGCTCGCCATTGCGTTGATGACACCATTCTTCAAAACCAGCTTGCTCTTCTCGTCCAGGTGAACGGAACGCTGGAAATGCACTTGCTGTTGGTCAGAGAGCTGGGAGACATCAACGGCTTGGGATTGCGGACGCGTAGCGTGTTTTAACCTCGCTACACCCTAACCGCGTTGATAATCTGCATCACGACCGGGATCATCGCCAGCAAACGCTGTTTCGGCACGCCGTCACGCGCCTGTACGGACAGTCCATGCAGGACGGTGGCGTAGTAGTCGCCGAGCATCTGGGCATCGGCGTCAGGCTTCAACTCTCCCTCAGCGATCGCTCGCTCGATCCGTTCCACCAATGACGCCGTGCGCCGCAGGCGACAGTCCGCCAGCCACTCGCGCACACCGGCATTCTCGCTTGTGCAGTTGGTCGCCGCCGAGACGACCATACAGCCCTGAGGACGTTCCTTTCTGGTATAGGTTTCGATGGCTTCATACAGGGTTCGTTCAATCGCTTGTTGGGCGGTTGGCTCCTCCGCCAGCGCCCGCGTGGCGAAACCGCCTTCCTCGGCGTGATAGAGCGCCACGGCTTCTCGAAACAGCGCCTCCTTTGACCCGAAGGCGGCGTAGATGCGCGCTGAGGCGAGCCCCAGCGTCGAAACGAGATCGGCCATCGACACCCCCTCATAGCCGCGTGACCAGAAAGCGTCGCGCGCTTTGGTCAATGCTTCGTGCCGGTCGAACTCTCGCGGTCGCCCCGCCATCCAAATCTCCATTCTTGAGCAAGCAACCAATAATGCACTTGACGAGTGAAGGCAACACTTTATTGTTTAGTGATTGACAAAGAATTGCCGGATTGGAGATGGATATGAGTACTTCGGATCAAGCAGGACTAGCAGTAGCGACAGGGGCAAAACGGGGGGCGGCATTGGCGCTGCTTGCTTTTGCCCAACTCATTTACTCGCTCGACATCAATATCGTCTTCGTGGCCCTTCCGCAGATCGGGGCGGGCCTCGGCTTCTCGGGTCAGACCCTGCAATGGGTGGTGAGTGCCTACATGGTTCTATGTGGCGGGTTCCTGCTGTTCGGGGGGCGTGCCGCCGACCTGATCGGCCAACGGCGCGTCTTCATCTTCGCGCTTTGGCTCTACGCGCTATCATCGCTCGCAGGCGGGCTTGCCAGGTCGCCGGAGATCATCGTCACAGCACGCGCCATACAGGGGATCGGAGCCGCCTTCCTGTTTCCGGCGACGCTTTCGCTCATCAATCGCCTGTTCGCCGAGGGGCCAGAGCGTAACAGGGCGCTTGCCATATGGGGTGGAACTGGCGCGAGCGGGCTAACTATCGGAGCGCTGGCGGGCGGGTTTCTTACCAGCATCTGGGGTTGGCCGGCTGTCTTCTTCGTCAACGTCCTTCTGGCCGGTATCGCCATTCTCGCCGCCTTCTTCGTCATTCCGCGTGATCCGAAACGGCATGGGCACCGCAGCTTCGACGTGCTAGGTGCACTGACAGTATCGGCGGGCACGACGCTACTGGTCTTCGCCCTGGTGCAGGGGCCGGAGTTCGGATGGAATTCGCCAGTCATCCTCTGGGCGTTGGCGCTTTCTGCGATCTTTCTCATCGCTTTCGCCGCGATCGAAGCGCGAAGCGCCGATCCGCTTATGCCGCCGCGGCTGTTTCGCAATCGCAGCCTCGTCGCCTGCATGACGATCACCTTCCTCTACATGGGCACCTTCGGCGCGTTGCCCTACTTCCTAACCGTGCTGTTCCAGAACATCCATGGCTTCACCGCGCTCCAGACCGGCTTTGCCTTTCTCATCCCATCCCTGGCAATCGCCGCAGGCACCCAACTCGGCGAACGGCTGGTGACGCGGCTCTCAACCCGCATTACGCTGACCGGTGGTATGATCGTCGGTGCGGTCGGCACCGCGCTTCTCGTTGCCGGTGCGGATGCCGACAGCAGTTATGTTGCCATCGTGCCGGGTCTGATCGTCTCTGGCATCGGCCAAGGCATCGTCTGGACGGGCATGTGGATTGCGGCCTCGGCCGGCGTTCATCATGACGATCAGGGCGTCGCCTCCGGCATGGCATCCACGACACTCAGCGTCGGCAATGCTATCGGACTCGCCGTGCTGATTGCCATCGCCAACCAGCATGTCACGGGACTGGCAGACGATGGCTTGCTGATTGCTGTCGCAGGTGGCGTTCAACGCGCCTTCTGGTTCGCCGCCGTCGCCGGCATTCTCGTCAGCCTTCTTGCGTGGTTCGCCCTGCGTGATCCGGAAGTTGCGCCTCCTGCTGAATAAGCTGAGGAATGCGGCAATCGCCCATCGCAACGATAAGCGTGCGGGGATCCGGATATGGCCGCCCTGCCTCACCTAAAGGAGTTACGCACACGCCGCCGCTCTAGATTTGGCGCACAGTAGTGCGAAACTCAACCTCGCTTCCACAGGATTTATAAATTGCGAGGCCGGAACATTGTTATGGTGCTCCGGCCTTGTTCGCTATTGAGGTGATGCGACACCGCAATTCGGTCCTAGTAGGCCTGAACTTTCGTCAGAGAACGACACGGAAGGCACAGATGCTATACAGACGTTGTGAATTTGGCATACCAGAATTATTTTAGACTTCTTACGATTTACACCGACTTCTACCAATGTGAGCGCTTTTGGCTCGTCTCGCGAGTCTCAACCAGTTGATTTGGAAATTGCTGCCGGCTTTAAGTCTGAATGGTGGTCCCGGTTCTTCGCTTCAGTCCTAACGGCAGCTGGTCATTAATAAGTCGCGGGTTCGTACAGCCGTCGGCGTCGATGATGAGGGTGCCGTCCTGCGCACAGGTCGATCAAGTGGTGCCAGGCCCCGACCGTCACGTGCTAGGCGCGATGACGATGCAATGGACCGCTCCCAAATTGCCCGAACCGACCAGCGCAAAAAACCGTTCAAATCGAGGCTGTTCCATACTGCCGGAGCCGGAGCGACCGAGGTCGTCATCAACTACGGTCACCAATACAAAGCCAGTCATTTCGGCAGCACCGGCCAAATCGCACCGCCGACGCTGGCCTTCGAGCTTGCTTGTCACCTGCGAAATGTCGGCGCCGGCAAACTCGCCTGGAATGGGCCAGCCTACCACAGCGTACATGGATTTTGGATGTCCGCACTCGAGGGCCGCCAGAATCTGCTATGTCCCGCCACTCTGTATTCGCGATCTCAGGTCTCACCCAGACATGACACCGCGTCAGTCGTTTCAGCCTTCGCCTTAAACCGTTCGATCAACCATCGACCAGCCGGACCGGGCGGTGCGTCTGCCTTGAACACTGCAGACAACTGCACCCACGCGCCTCTCCTCGGCATTTCGATTATATCGAGGATGACCAACGCGCCGGAATCGATGTCAGTTTGGACAAGATGCAATGGCATGCCACCCCAACCCATGCCCGCCTTGAGGAACGCGTGTTTTGCGCCCAAATCAGCCAACCGCCAAGGTTTCGCCGACACGACTCCGATCTCCGTTCCACTCGAAAGGCTGGAGCGGTCGGTCAGGACGAGTTGAACATGCCCCGACAGATCACTGATCGTTAGTGGCATGGGATGAAGCCCGAGCGGATGAGACGGCGCAGCGACCGGTACGATCTGCGCCTCCATCAAATGCTCGCGAACGACATCTTCAGGTACCTCGGGCAACGTACCGACGATCCCGAACGCGCAAGTCCCCTCGAGGACCATTTTGAGAACTGCACCGAGCGCTTCGACATAGAGGCGAAGGGGAACGTCTGGAAAACAGGAAGAGAATTCGGCCACGGCATGCGTTAAAACAGGCGTAGGCAACATCACATCGACCACGACCGCTAGCTCCGCCTCCAGACCGCCGGCAAGGCCTCGCGCGCGGGCCTTAAATGAATCAATGGCGCCGGTAACCGTACGCGCATCGGGTAGGAGTGCCCGACCGGCCTCGGTGAGAACCGGGATCCGTTTGGTCCGGTCGAAGAGCTTGACACCCAGCTGCCCTTCCATATTGGCCAGCGTCTGGCTGATTACGGATTGCGCGCGCCTGAGGCGACGGCCAGCCGCTGAAAAGCTGCCCTCATCCGCGACGGCGACGAAAGTGCGGAATTGATCAAGTGTGACGCCGTCGAGCATCTATAGCACCGAACGATGATAAGTATCGAGATATATAGTCTATTACGATGAGTTTGAAAACGCCAATGTAGGATCATATTCCACGCTTGAAGGCGGTACAGAGAATGAAAAGCAAGATTGCGATCTACGGAACCGGAATGGCAGGCGCGGTGCTGGCGAGCCGTCTCTCCGACGACTTCGATGTGACGGTCATCGCGCCAACGGACTACTTCGAAGTGCCGATGGCAATGCCCCGGCTGATGGTCCGACCCGAATACGGCGAAGAGGCTATAGTGCCGATCGCCGAAGCCCTTCCGAAAGCGCAATATATCCGTGGACGTCTCGTCGAGTTCAGCCGGGCCGGCGGGCGCATTGAAGATGATCATGGAGGCCAACGGATGGTGACGGCCGACATCACCGTGCTGGCGACCGGCAGCCGCTTCTCCGGGCCGTTCATTCGATCATCCAGCGGTTCGATCGAAGAGCGTAAGGCTGGCTTCTATCAGCTAAGGGCATCGCTCGCCTCTGCGCGGCGCATCCTGATTGTCGGGGGTGGCCCTGTGGGTGTCGAAATCGCCGGTGAGATCATCGAGACCTGGCCGGGACGCTCCGTGACCATCGTGCAATCCGGCGCGCGCATCTTGGCCGAGACCGGAGGCACGGCCTCTGTCCTAGCGACAAAATTCCTAAGAAGGCGTCGGGTGAAGCTGCTCACCGGCGAACGGATCGAGACACCGTTGCCACCGAACGGTTACTCTGTAGAGCCGGGCCAGGCCCGAACCGCCAGTGGCAAGCGCATCGGTTATGACCTCATGTTGTGCTGCATCGGTGGGCGGCCAAATACCGAATATCTACTTACCCATTTCTCAGACCGCCTCGATGCCGATGGGCGTGTCAGGGTGACGCCCCAACTCTTGATGGAGGGCGAGAACGATGTGTTCGCACTCGGCGACATTACCGACCTCAAGGAAAACAAGATGGCGCTGCATATCGCCGGCCAGGTTAGTGTCGCGGAAGCGAACATCCGCGCGATGGCAGCGGGACGTAAGCCGCCCAAGACTTACACGGCGAAGACCGGCAACCTCATGATGGCGGTCACCCTGGGCAGTCAAGCGGGTGTCATCTTCGCTCCGCTGATCGGAACTCTTCGATCGACGTGGCTGATCCGCAAAGTGAAGGCAGAAACCATGCTGGTGCCAAAGTATCGTAAGCAACTCGGCCTGCCGGCCTGATCCCGCAATTGCCACTGGACAGAAGGCTATGGACCACAATAACAACCCCCACTTTCGCCTAGCAGGGCGCCCTGCCGACTACGAGCGGCTCGGCATCGACCCGGTCTATGTCCTGCAATTCGAGGACGGGCAGCGCATCGGCACAAACAAGGGCCGCTATGAATGGTGGTATTTCGACGCCCATCTCGACGATGGGGCAACCGTTGTCGTCGTGTTCTACACAAAGCCCAATGTCAGCCCTAACGGCCCTCTGGCGCCACGGATCACCATCAACCTCACCTTGCCTGACGGCCGCACCTTCGAGAAATTTCTCGACACCAAGCCGGAATTGTTCAGCGCATCGACATCCGGTTGCGACGTCAAGATTGGCGAAAATCGTTTCGTCGGCGATCTCCACCGTTACCGCATTACAGCAACGATCGAGGAGATATCGGTCGATATCGAACTGACGGGAGAAGTCCGCCCGTGGCGTCCCAAGGCTGGTCATCTTTATTTTGGCACCGAGGGTCGAGAGAAGCTCTTTGCGTGGCTCCCTTCTGTGCCCCACGGCACGGCAAGCGTCCGCTACAAGATCGGCAATGAGGAATACCACGCCTCTGGCAGCGGATATCACGATCACAATTGGGGCGACGTCCCCATGCAGACGCTCATGCACAACTGGTATTGGGCACGCGCAAGCGTCGGCCCCTACACCGTCATCGCATCCTATATCACCGCCACTGCCGCCTATGGCTACGAGACGCAGATCGTCTATATGCTGGCCAAGGACGGGCAGATCATCGCCGATGACGAGACCAAAGTCGCCTTTGACGCGGAATGCGTCGAGACCGACAGCAAGACCGGCAAGCCAGTGGCCGACATTACACGCTATACCTATCACTCTGGCGATACGCGTTATGTCGTATCGTTCGAGCGCCAGAAAACCATTCTGCAGGCCATCTTCACCGACCGCGCGCCACTGCTCAAGCGGATCATTGCGCGATTGATCGGCTTTGACGGCGCCTATCACCGCTTCACCGGCAAGGTGACAATCGAGAAATTCGAGGGAGACACGAGGACCGAGATCTTTGAAGATCACGCTATCTGGGAACTGATGTATTTCGGCAAGGCGCGGCCCCAGGCCCTGGCGAACGCGGCGTATTTATTCGACGGCAAAATGCAGTCAACGGGTCAATTAGTGGGAGCCTATCCGTCGGTTGTCGGCCTGACATTTCACCTCGTAAACGGGTCTTCCTCACTTTGTGTGGTGGCCCCGTCAATTGAGCGGTAGCATGCGTTCTCCGAGCATGCTACCGGCCAATTCCGCCATAGAGCACCCGCTCGACCGTCTTCAACCGGCTGATCTGATCTCTGCACGGCCACTACTTCACGGAAATTCTCCTCCGCCCGTACGGCGTCGAGCGTTTCGCCCACCGCAAATTCAACCACCACACAAAGTGAGGAGGAGCCCGATTAAATGCAAAGCGACAGCTGAAGAAGGCGCAACGGAAAATCAGCGGGCCTTTCGACCTTCGGGTCCGACGATGTCAGAGAACAGGCGCGTCCAGTTGCCGTCGCCGGATAAACGTCGATGACATTGGCACCCGCATCAATGCGGGCAAACCGGATCAACTCGGACAGTTTGGATTGGTCGTACATAGGGATCTCCTTTTCGGTTGGGCATTCGACGAGTGGCGTCTCGTGAGACGGCGATCCGCGACTCATCCACCTTCGGCGAAGCCGATGGTTGCAGAAGACCTGCGCTTTGTGTGCCCGGTCGTGCCCATCTGCGAGGCCCGGGCCAGCGCTTGCGTGTCGACGTATTCCCGGATGCTGATGATTTTGCCGTTCCGGACCGTGATCGCGAATATCCAGTCGTCCTCGAACGGCTTGTTCGTAGCTTTGACCTTCCCGTTGGCGAAGCCGACGACGAGAACCCGGTCTCCTTGTGCGACAAACTCCCGGGGTCGCGTGGAGGTTTCCATCGACCCGGATGCCGTCTCCAGCAAATTTGCCAGTCCCGCGTGTCCCCGGTAGGTGCCGGCCAGCGGCCAGTCCCTACCTGGAATGATCCACTCGATGTCGTCCGCGACCAGTGCCAGCAGAGCCTCCTTGTCGCCGCGGCCGATCGCGGCGAAGAAGTCCTTCACGGTCTGGATGTTTTTTTCAATGCTCATGGGAATGTCTCCATTTCGCTGGGACCGGATCGTGCTCGATCCGATCCGTACATCGTGGTCCTGTCGGTGGGGACGTCGTTTTATGCGTCGAACTTGACTAGGTCCTTGAAGATGAGCTGCCCCCAGCTCTTTCCGCGCGCCTGGACCAGCAGCCCACCTTCCGACAGGCCGCCAAGCTTGATCGGCGCGAAGCCGAGATTTTCCGCAAGCGCGCCAATTTCGTCTGCGGCAGCGTCGTCGTCGCTCGCCAGGAACACGACTCTCCTGCCGCCGTGCACGGCTGGATCTTGGGCAAGGGTGGCGGCGACCAGATGATTGAAGCCCTTGACCAGCCTTGCGCCAGAGAAAGCCTGCCCGACGGCCTTGGAAGAAGGCTGTCCTCCCAGTTGCTCAGGGGGCACGCCGTAGGCATTGGTCACATCGATCATAGTCTTCCCCTGCCAAGTGGGGAGCGCCTTCGCAACCTCCGGGTGCTGTTCGAAACGGACAGCCAAAAAGATGATGTCCGCCTTGACGGCGTCCGCCAGTGTTTTGGCCATAACCTCGGGCCCGATCGCGACCGCATCAGCAGCAAAGCTTTTCGGGTCGCGCGTGGTTGCAACGGTTACTTCGATGCCGTTGCGCGAAAACGCTTTGGCCAGAGCTCGGCCGATATTGCCGAAGCCGATGATTGCGTAGCTCATAATGCTTCTCCGATCCTGTGTTGACGCCGGCTCAGACCTGCGCCCAACCGCCATCGACGGCGAGATCTGTACCGGTGATGTAGGAGCTTTCATCGGAAGCGAGGAAGGTGAGCGCAGCCGCGATTTCCTCTGGCTTGCCCCTGCGACCCATTGGGATCTGCGACGCAAACTGGGCAACTGCCTCCTCGGCTTGCTCAGCGGTGAGGCCGGTCGTTGTCGCCAAGGCGGGCGTCTCGATCGCGCCGGGGCTCATCGTATTGACGCGGATATTGCGATCCTTCAGTTCCAGGGTCCACGACCGCGAGAAGCTGCGAACAGCCGCTTTGCTTGCTGCGTAGGCGCTGAACGCTGGCAGCCCCATCACGTTCGAGACCGAAGAGTTCAGGATAATCGATCCGCCGTCCTTGAAGAGAGGAAGGGCCTTCTGCACCGTAAAGAACAACCCCTTAACATTCACATCAAAAGTCTGGTCAAAATGGGCCTCAGTAGCTGCCGCGAGTGGTGCGATCGTGCCTGCGCCCGCGTTTGCGAAGAGAATATCGATATGACCATGTTTCTCCTTCACGGTGGCGTAGAGTCTGTCCAGATCGTCCAAGCGCGAGACGTCGCCCACGACCGTTGTCACGTTTTTCCCAATAAGGGCCGCGGCCTCTTGCAAGACTTTCTCGCGTCGTCCAATGATCACGACCTGCGCACCTTCTTCCACGAAACGCTTGGCCGTGGCCAAGCCGATCCCGCTGCTTCCGCCCGTGATGACTGCGATTTTACCTTCGAGTGCTTTCATAATCTTTTGTCCTTCGTTGTGTGTGAGTTAGGCACGGAACCGCGCCGGGGTCAGAGTTGAGCCAGGCCGCCGTCGACGGCGACCTCGCTGGCAGTCATGAAACTGCTATCGTCCGACGCGAGGAAAGCGGCCGCGGCCGCGATCTCCGTCGGATCGGCCATGCGCCGGAGCGGGGTCATCGCGCCGTAGGCTTTCTGGCCCTCCTCTCCGAGCGCTTCCTTCGCAAGTTCGGTCGCTGTCGCTCCGGGCGACAGCACATTGACCCGGATACCGGTACCCTTCAGATCCTCCGCCCAGGTCCGTGCGAGATTGCGCACGGCTGCCTTACTTGCGCTGTAGGCGCTGAATCCCGGCGCCCCGGTGGTGCCCGCGCTCGATCCTGTCAGGATGATCGAACCGCCCTGGCCCATCAGTGGTAGCGCCTTCTGGACCGTGAAGATCGTCCCCTTCACGTTGGTGTCGAAAGTGTCGTCGATATGCTTGGCGGTGATCTGGCCGAGAGGAAGCGGGCTTCCGGCCCCGGCATTGGCGAAGACGATGTCAAGCTTTCCGCGCTCGGCTTTCACCGCCGTGTAGAGTCGGTCGAGGTCGGCTGGATCGGAGACCGAGCCCTTCACCGCGCGGGCGTTGGGTCCCAGCTCGGCCACAGCCGCATCGAGTGCTTGCGGCCGACGGCCGCAGATGAAGACGAAGGCACCCTCCTCGATGAAGCGCCTTGCAGCGGCGAGGCCGATACCGGTGGCGCCGCCCGTGATCACGGCGGTCTTTCCATTCAATCTGGTCATGTCATGCATTCCTTGTGTCGCGTCTCGGGTCATCGCTTTGCGGAGACATCCTCCGACAGCCCCGATATGGGGCCGCCGGCGCCAAGCGGTGAGTGCGCAATCGCGCGTATCCGTGGTGCGAAAACGATCCACTCGAACGCGGCGACGATCACGCGCAATCCGGCCCAGTATGGTAGACCGGTCTTCAGAAGCCGCCGCATGCGGCGCGGGAATGGACCATGATCGACTGGGATGACGTTCGCTACTTTCTTGCCGCTGCGCGTGGCGGCTCGGTGCGGGCTGCCGCCAAGAGCTTGGGAGTCAATCATTCGACGGTGCAGCGACGCATTGCCCAGCTCGAGGAGCACCTCGGGGCGCAGATGTTCGAAAAGCTGCCTTCGGGCTACCGCCTGACGGCCGCGGGCGAGGAGGTTCTGGAGTTCGCGAACCAGATGGAAGCCTCGTCGCACCAACTGGAGACGCGCGTCCTCGGGCGGGATCAGAGCGTGCGCGGGCTTCTGCGGGTGACGCTGCCCCCGTTCCTTGCGACACACCTGCTCATGCCGGATATCGCCGATTTTGCCCGTCTGCATCCGGACATCGAGATGGCGATCGTATCGACGGGCGAGGTCGTGAATCTGACCAACCGCGAGGCGGATGTGGCAATCAGGATGGTCTCCGATCGCAGGACCCTACCGCTCAATCTTCATGGCCTAAAAGGTCCGGATCTGCTTGCGGGTGTTTATATGTCCCGCGATAGACTGGCGGCGTGGCGTGCGGGTGGACCGGATCCAATCAGGCCCATCGTCATCGGCGATCAGGCTCTTCCGGCCTGGGTCGCCGAAGGGGAGGTTCGCGCTACAGGGGTTCCGTTCAGGACGCCGGACGCCGACGCGCAGATCGCTGCGACAAGGCAAGGGATCGGCATGACCAGACTGCCCTGTTTCGTCGGAGATGCCGATCAACTGCTGGCGAGAGTTCCGGGCATCGATCTGAAATCACCTGCGACGATCTGGCTTCTCACGCAGGGGGAGACACGCAAGACGAAGCGCGTGCGGCTCTTCACGGAGTTCATATTCCACCGACTCGCTGCGTACGCTCCGCGCCTCGCCGGGCGCTCAATATCAAGCGGCTGACGCCCGGTTCCACACACGGCAAATGGACTCGGGACATTGCCGCTTTGGACATTAGCCTTCTAGGGATGCCGGCTGCGGAGTGGCCGCTCTCCGTGAAGTCGGAACGCATAGCGGACGGTCCGCTCCCGGCCTCAAAATCAGTCGCTTTATCGAGGTTAAGCCTGTGTATGCTATTGAAAAATTTAAGGCCGAGCACTTTGTAATAGCATGGTCGTGGGTTCTGGCCCCCTCACATCATTACAGATCCGATTTTGTTAGCTGTGGGTTGTCGTCTTTAAAAAAGTGGCGTCGTAGCCAATCGCGGGACGACTGCTTTGTGCCCCAGTTCCTGTCGTTCAGGCCGACTACCAATTCGCCAATAGCTGCCGTTCGGCTTGATCCGCTTCAATGCTGATGATGGTGGAAAGGGGACTGGCGGCTTTTGGCGGCTGGAACAGGAAACGGCCCCGTCGGAGGTGCGCCGCAAGCCGCGTACCTACCTTCAAAAGATCGATTTGACAAACTTTGCCAAGTTCGGCTAACGTGCTCTCACTTTGGAGGCTCGAATGGCTACGATGAACGTGTCTCTTCCGGACTTGATGAAAGATTGGGTTGAGGCGCAAGCAAAGACTGGCCGCTATTCCAATGCTAGTGATTACGTACGCGACTTGATTCGCAGAGACCAAATTCGCAGTGATAAAATCGCAGCCATGCAGCGTTTTGTTGATGACGGTCTCAAAAGCGGTGTTGGCAGTCGGTCGAAGGACGAACTCTTTGCTGCGGCGGTCGCGCGCGTGGAAGCGACGCGCGGCAGCAGATAATGCGTTTTAGCCTTTCAGTCGAAGCGGAAGAAGACGTCATTGCGATCGCCGAACAAGGTGCGCGGATGTTTGGGCCCTCACAGGCTAGACGATATCATGACGACCTGTTCGCTGCGTTTGACCTGATTGCCGCCAACCCGCGAATGGCACGTGAGCGAGAAGAGATTTCGCCACCAGTTAGAATTCACCCGTTCAAGGCCCATCTTGTTGTCTACCGGATCGAGGAGAACGGAACAATTTTTGTGATCCGAATACGCCATGGACATGAAGACTGGGCCAGCGATCCCGTTTAGGTGTCGCTCGGTGGACGAACAAGTGTCGTTGTGTGAGAGGCTTTGGCATTCAGGTTCGGCGGTGCTCGTAGTAAGATCGACAGGCATTCCCTACCTCACTGCCATCCTGTGCTTTTATTTGTGAGGCCGGCAGTTCTAATCTCATCAAGAGCTTGCTATTTTGGTAGCCTTGGCTCTGACATGTCCTAGGTTCCAACTAATTGCGCTCGACTGTCAGAAAGACGGGCATTGCCCAGTTCGCCTGAGGAATCGACCAGCGGAATAGTTTAACAATGTTGTCTTCTAGTTGCGCCTCCCATTTGGCGTAGAATTTCCGTTGATAGCCATTCAATCGAACGCTGCGGCAGGCGATAGGACCGCCATCGAGGTTAAGCGCAGCTTTCAGGTCCAGTGGTGATAGCTTCAGGCATTCGGCCATGCCAGCGCGAAGGCGGCGAGCGGCCTTGCGGGCCTTGGCGATATCCGGCGTCTGGACATAGGCGGCAAGGCCGTAAATGCTGTCATTGGCAATACGGATGGCTTCTTCTTCGTCGGAATAACCGATGATCGACAGGACAGGTCCGAAGATTTCTTCCCTGGCGATCGTCATGTCCGGTGTGACATGCGAGAACACGGTCGGCCGGATGTAGTAGCCGCGATTGAGGCCTTGCGGTCGGCCGGGTCCACCGGCAACGAGCTTGGCGCCTTCTGAAATACCGCTTTCGATCAGCGTCTGGATGCGATCATATTGGGAACGATTGACCACCGGGCCGAGGTCGGAATCGGCTTCGGCCGGAGAACCAACACGCACCGCATTGGCCGTCGTTGCGGCGATCTCGGCAGCCTCGTCCATCCTGATCGCCGTTCAAACTAAATGCTATCGTTCGTCGGGACCGTCAGGATTTCCGCCCGCGTGGTCGCTGCCACCGTGCGCGGCGAGGAACATGGCGACGGCCGACCGGCAATAGGATTCGATTTCGTTGTCGTCCTTTGCTCTCGCCTCATCGAAGCGTGCGATAATCAGGAGATCGCCGCTGGCACTGACCATTCCGCCGCTGCCGCCTGCGGGACCTCCTGATAAACCAGCACCGGCTTCCTTGCCGCGAGCTATCATATTCTGAAGGTTGCGGGTCGGTGTCACGCGGGGCGTGTCCACCAGCTATCGCACACGACCAGAGTGGGGTGGAAAGCGGACGTCAGCTTCAGGCGGTGAAATGCAGAAAGCAGATCAGCGCTCGAAGAGGGATATGTAGGTAGCCAGAACGAGCAAGGTTCATGTCACCTTGCTCAGTTCACGGACCGGGAGACGGCTGATGCTGTGTCCTGTGGCCGTTTCAGCTGCGCGACGCAGCATGGCCGGGTCTGACACTCCCTGGTGGTCGAGGCGCGGCGTATAGGGCGCCTCCAGCCGTGCTGCCTCGTCGTCGGTGAGGCTGATTGAGAGGGAGGCCACGGCGTCGTCAATATGCTCCGGCTTCAGCCCACCCAGGATCGGCGCTGCCACCACGGGATTGCGGCGTAACCAGGCCAGCGCAATCATCGACCGGCCGACTCCCCGTTCCTGCGCAATGGCCCCCACCACGTCGACAATCTGCTTGTCGCTGTCGGCCGTGGCCGCACCCAGCTTGTAGACCGCTTCGCTTTCCGCCCTTGCCGTGACCGCTCCCCACGGCCGGGCCAGCCGGCCACGGTTGAGAGGGCTATAGACAATGGTCTGTACCCCTTCGTCGATACAAAGCGGGTGCATCTCGCGCTCTTCCTCGCGGTCGAGCAGATTGTAGGTATCCTGCATCGACACGAAGCGGGCCCAGCCGTTGGATTTCTGCAAGTGCAGCGCCTTGCCGAATTCCCAGGCCTTCATGGACGATGCGCCGAGATAACGGACCTTGCCGGCCTTGACGACATCATTCAGGGCCTCGAGCGTTTCTTCCCAGGGGGTGGTCCTGTCACGACGATGGATCTGGTAGAGGTCGATATAGTCGGCGCCCAGGCGCCTGAGGCTCATATCCACTTCGGTCATGATCGCCTTGCGCGATAGCCCTATACTATTGGGTCCGTCGCGCATTGGCGCGCTGATTTTGGTGGCGATCACGACGTTTTCGCGATGCGCAAAGTCATTCAGTGCCCGCCCGAGGATTTCCTCGCTGGACCCATTGGAATACAAATTGGCGGTGTCGAAGAAATTGATGCCCGCCTCAAGCGCGTGGCGAATGAGGCGTCGACTTGCTTCCTCGTCGAGCGACCAGGAAGGGTAGCCTCGCGACGGGTCTCCGAACCCCATGCAGCCAATACAGATCGGCGAAATATCGAGGCCCGTCCGGCCGAGCTTGGCATATTGCATGGCCAACTCCACTTGGCTATATTCGGACAACTGTCCGCTTGTTGCTACGTACCGGACAATTGTCCGATTAGTCAAGAGGCGATATGTCTGTAGAAAAGGATGAATTGCGAGCAGACGCCCGCGCCAATCGCGATCGCATCCTCGAAGTGGCACGGGAGGCCCTGACCGCCGATCCCGAGACGCCGCTCAGCGCCATCGGCAAGGCGGCCGGAGTCGGGCAAGGCACGCTCTATCGCCACTTCCCGACGCGGGAAGCTCTGGCCTTGGCCATTTATCGCAAGGAGATCAGCGCCGTTGCGGCTCTCGCATCCACGCTTTTGCAAGAACATCCTCCGCTCGAGGCGTTTCGTCTGTGGTGTGCCCAGTTGGCCGTTTCCAGTGCAATGAAACGCGGCGTGGCAAAGCTTCTGCAGGGGGCCACTTCCGAGGATGACAAACGCGAGACTTATGAGCAAATGGTGTTGGCGGTGCGTTCACTCATCGCTGCATGTGAGGCCGCGGGTGCGATTGATACCGGTGCAAATGCCGACGATGTTTTGATGCTTCTTGGTGTTCTTTGGCAGCTTCCGTCCCATCCCGGAAGGGATTCTCAGTCGGCGAGGATAATAGCGCTCATCTTCAGGGGGTTGGGAGCCAAAGACTAGCTAAGCGGCCTTGCTGGCCGTTAAACTCGTTCTTGTGTTGGAGCGCTTGTCGGGAGTGGACGGTTCGTCGGGGTCTGCGCGTACCGCGAGTGCAACTTGTTTGGGGTGGAACGCAGACAGGCAGCTTTCAAGGCTGAGCCTGCTATAGCAGACGCACTGCGACTGGCTCTCGCTCCCCAAATGACGGCTTTTCGAGGCGGTTGGTGCCTCGTTTCGGCTTGCTTACGGCTTGCCGTTTCTGTGCTTTCGGTCGAACGTCGTTCGCGCCGCGCGAAAGCTATCCACGTTCTCGACGATCCATGTCCACAGAGGGACCATTCGGACCAGCAGCTCCAGGCCCGTATCGGACAACGCATATTCGACGTGAGGGACAACCTCTTCAAAGTCGTGGCGGATCACCAACCCGTCTCGCTCTAAGTGTCGGAGGGTGCGTGTAAGCATCCGCTGCGTAACTCCGTGCATTCGTCTGGCGAGCTCCGAATGGCGCAGCTGGCCGTAAACGCCAAGAGTGTGGATGACACCGAGAGACCAGCGATTGCCGGCATGCGCTAACACTTCTCGCCGTACCCCGTCGTCATCGTCCCTAAGGCCGTCGCAAACGGTCTGGGAATATTTCAGGACATCTTCTCGGCTTAACGATCTGACCGCAGTATCACGCATGTACCCTTCTTTCGCACTCGCCCATAATTTGCCAGATGAATGCGGCAACCAAAATTGAACGAGTCAGAATATGAACGATGCAGTTTCCACCGTGAAGTCACGAAATATCCTGGTATTGGGTGCCGGCGAGCTCGGGATGCCGGTCCTGCGCAATCTCTCGCGCCACGCGGAGAATATTGACGGCGCCAAGGTCAGCGTACTGCTGCGCCAAAGCGCCGTTGAGTCCGGCGACCCCGCCAAGCAGCGCGACATCTCCGAAATTCGCGCGTCGGGTATCGAGATCGTTCTCGGGGATCTCGTAAGCGACTCGATCGACGAACTGGCCTCCCTGTTCTCGCGCTATGACACTGTGATCGGCTGCGCAGGCTATGCGGCGGGCATCAACACGCCGATGAAGCTCGCCAAGGCGGCGCTTCAATCCGGCATTCCACGCTACTTCCCGTGGCAGTTCGGCGTCGATTTCGAAGCGATCGGCCGCGGCGGTCCGCAGGACATCTTCGATGCGCAACTCGACGTACGCGAGCTGTTGCGTTCGCAGGACAAGACCGAGTGGGTCATCATCTCCACCGGCATGTTCATGAGCTATCTCTTCGAGCCAGAGTTCGGCGTCGTCGATCTGGAGAACAGCGAGGTCCACGCGCTCGGTAGCCTCGACACCGCCGTGACGCTGACCACGCCCGATGACATCGGCGTGCTGACTGCCGAGATCGTGTTTTTCGAGCCGACAATCCGGAATGAGATTGTGTTCTTGGCTGGAGACACTGTCACCTACAGCCAGGTCGCGGACAAGCTCGAGGCGGCGCTCGGTCGCCCGTTCAAGCGGTCGGTATGGAGCGTGCCCTTCCTCATGGAACAGCTGGCGAGCGATCCGAAGAACATGATGCGGAAGTATCGCGCCGCCTTCGCGATCGGTCGCGGAGTCTCTTGGGACAAGGCGGGTACGTTCAACGATCGCCAGGGCATTCCGGTCACCGAGGTCTCGGCTCTGATCGATGCCGATCTGCGAGCCGGCCAGCTTAACGAATAATCCCCCGAGCGGGCGGCCCATGGTGAGCCGCTCGAAGCAGCCCCGACGCGCCACTGGCGTGGCTTGTCCTAGATAAGCAGCGCCACGTCCCCGGACTGATGGGCAGGCCCGACTTGGAGGCTTGAACTACAAACGGCCGCTTTCGGCATAGGCTCGCATTTGTCGCAAACGGGCAGCGGCGATCTTGCGGCACACCTGAACTCGGTGGAAGCAAGTGGGCTCCATCGGGGGGCGCATACTCCCGATCAATCAGGCTGCCGCAGCGCGATTGAGTTTCGGAACCACGGCGTCGATGAACGTGTCCATCGTTGCTTCACCCATATCCACGGCCTGGGCACCTTCGCCATGGATAATCCTCACGTCGGTGATGCCGAGGACGTTGAGAATGGCTTTGAGGTATCGCGGGGTGAAATTGAGGTGGTCGATGGGCGAAGCCTCGCCATAGATGCCGCCGGACGCCAGCACCACGGTGGCTTTCTTGCCGATCAGCAGTCCCTTGCCGTCGAAGCCAAGCGTTACGCCCTTGCGCACGATGTGATCGATCCAGGCTTTGAGGCTGGCCGGGATATTGTAGTTGTAGACCGGCGTGGCGATGACAAGCTCGTCAGCTGCCAGCAATTCGGCAACCAGCGCGTCCGAGAGACGCAGTTGCTCGGCCATGTCCGCGGCATGGGCATGGGGTGGCGTGAAATAGGCCGATAACCACGGCATGGTCACGTGCGGCAGCGCATCCACGGCCAGGTCGCGCCGCACAACCGCGCCATCCGGGTGTACCTCGAGCCAATTGGCGACAAGGCGTTTGGTCAGCTGACGGGAAATCGAAGCCCCGCCGCGCGCGCTGGTTTCGACAACGAGAAGGTTGGTCATGGCGTCCTCAAGGTTTTGGGCTGAACAGCCGGAGCAGATGCGCACAGTAGGGCTTTCCATCCAGCGGTGCGAGCGATAATAAAGTGATCATATCTATCGGACAATATGATGGATCATGATCAGCAGTCTCAGCCTCGATCAGTTGCGCGTCCTGGTGACCATTGCTGATACCGGCAGCTTTTCGGCGGCCGGGCGGCAATTGCGCCGCGCGCAATCGGCAATCAGCCAGTCGGTGGCGACATTGGAAGCCGCCCAGGGCGTCCAGCTCTTTGACCGCAGCACCCATCGCCCCCGCCTGACGGAAACGGGCCGGGTTCTGGTCGATCAGGCCCGGCTGG
Organism: Rhizobium sp. NPDC090279; assembly: GCF_044769665.1. NCBI lineage: Bacteria > Pseudomonadati > Pseudomonadota > Alphaproteobacteria > Hyphomicrobiales > Rhizobiaceae > Rhizobium > Rhizobium sp. NPDC090279. The sequence continues at coordinate 21,157 of NZ_JBIVYI010000023.1, forward strand.
TGCTTTCTAGCGCGGCACGCTTCGAGGCCGTCGCGACCGGGGCGCGAGGCGGGGTCGAGCCCGAGCTTGCCCTGGCCATAGACCCGCTGGTGCCCACCGCCCCGCTCATCGAAAGCCTGCGCGCGTTGCACCACTTCTATCCGCATCTTCCCATCAGCTTCTCGACCGAGGGCCTGGGGGGGGCGCTGCGTCGTTTGCGCAGCGGCGACGTCGCACTGGCCTTCTGCCTGCTGCTGCCGGTGGTGCCCGAGGACGTCGTGGCTTCGCCGCTGCTGCGCGTGGCGCTGACGCCTGTGGTCAGCGCCGAACACCCGTTGGCAGCGCTTGGTCGTCCGGCAACCCGCGACGACCTGGAACGCCATATCCAGCTCGTCCTGTCCGATCCCGTCGATCGGGAAGCGAACAATTACGGCCTGGCCAGCGCCACGCGGTGGCGCTTTGTCGACCTCGGCCGCAGACTGGATTTCCTGCTGGCCGGCTTCGGCTGGTGCCGGATGCCGGAGCATCTGATTGCCGATCATCTCGCAGCCGGCGATCTGGTTCGGCTCGAGTTGGCCGAAGATGCCCGTGACCCGGCAGACGCCCTGACCATCTACGCCGCCCGCATGGCGGACCATGAACCTGGCCCGGCCGGCCGCTGGCTCCTTAACGATCTGCAGGGCGATGTCACGTTGTCTGCAGCTTAACGGTTGGCGGATAACTAGGCGAGGATGAGCTCGCCGACGATCAGTTACAAGAACCACCGCTTTCCG
>NZ_JBIVYI010000024.1:0-21351 GCF_044769665.1 Rhizobium sp. NPDC090279
CAAATCCTGCCGTCACCATCGATCCAGACGCGCTCGCCTACGTCATCTATACCTCCGGTTCAACCGGAAAACCCAAAGGCGTAATGGTTCCTCATTCAAACGTCATGGCGATGATGGCGGATGTTGCTCGAATCTACGATCTCGGGCCAACTGACGTCTGGTCCGTCTTTCATTCTTTTTCTTTTGATTTTTCTGTTTTTGAATTGTGGGGAGCATTGCTGTTTGGCGGAGTAGCAATAGTCGTCCCTCACCTTACAGCAAGATCGCCGTCAGATTTTATCGACCTACTAATCGAACAACGGATTACAATCCTAAGCCAAACACCTTCCGCATTTCTTTCTTTGGTGGAATATGCAAAGGACAAGGACGAGCGCCTGCGTGCGCTTGGTTTGCGTTTCGTCGTTTTTGGCGGCGAAGCACTCGACATATCTGCAATCGAGCCATGGGTGAGATATTTCGGCACAAAGTCGCCAGTGCTTGCGAATATGTACGGGATCACCGAGACGACGGTACACGCATCTTATCGTGAAATTACCCTAAACGACTTCAAACGTTCCGGCCAATCACCCATTGGGCACCCGATACCAAACTTAAAAATCCAGATACTCGATAAGCATATGAACTTAGTGCCCTTGGGTATACCAGGCGAGATCTACGTTTCAGGATCCGGAGTGGCGAGGGGTTACCTCAACCGCGGAGGAACAACGGCAGATCGCTTTATCCCTAATCCATTTTCGTCAAAGCCAGGCGATCGTTTGTATCGTTCCGGCGATCTGGCGAAGTGGACCAACGAAGGCGAACTTGTGTTTATTGGTCGCGCCGATCATCAGGTGAAAATACGAGGTTTTCGCATCGAACTCGGCGAGATAGAAGCAGCTATCTACCATTGTCCCGGGGTGGACAAAGTCTTTGTCATGGTGACGGACACTGCAGACGATAAGCAACTTGTCGCGTATGTGTCTTGTTCTAGGGAATCTCCGATCGAAGAAGCCACAATTAAGAACCGCATTCGCGATATACTACCGTCGTACATGGTCCCGCACCATGTCGTCGTCATCGAAAAATTTCCTATCAACCGCAATGGTAAGATTGACAAAACGCTATTGCCACGGCCGGGTGAACTCCCGCGAAGCCGCGACCGACGTCGATCACCTCCATGCAATCCCGTTGAGGATCAACTTGCTACGGTCTGGAGCCGTGTCCTCAAGATAGATGACGTCGGAATTGATGATAGTTTCTTCGATCTCGGTGGAGATTCCATTCGCGCTGTTCGCTTGGTAGGAGCACTGCAGCAAAGTGGTCTTGGCATTTCTGTTCAGGATCTATTCCGCAACCAAACGATTCGTAATCTTGCAAGAATAGTAGGCATTCCCAGCGCTGGGGAAAATCAACTTAGCAAAAGCCAGCCTTTCGAACAAATTACTGACGAAGAGCGGGCCGGTATCCCTCCTGGTGTCATTGACGCTTATCCCGCGTCACTTGTTCAGACAGGGATGCTCTTCGAAATGCTATCTGACAACAACCTCAATCTCTATCACAACGCCACTAGATACCTGATTAGAGACAATGGAAAGTTCTCCCTAGAAGCATTCCAAGCAGCAGTCGACAGCGTGATAAAAAGGCACGATGTTCTGCGGACATTCTTTGATCTCTCCAGCTTTGCCAGGCCGCTTCAGTTGGTCAGCGCAGACGCGAAACTGATTGTCAATTACCTCGATATTCGAGACCTCGGAGCGGAGCAGCAGAAAGCCACTCTGGATGAATCGATTCGGAATAACCGCGCGACTCGATTTGCTCTTAATTCGCCACCCCTATTCCGTTTGAATGTCTTGCAGACTGCTGAAGATCTCTGGTGGCTTGAATTCGTCGAGTGCCACGCCATTATGGATGGATGGAGCCATAATTCTCTGATTACCGAACTTTTGGATTGCTACAAATCCATTCGGCAGGATGGCAAACTCATTGACAAGGAGCCTCCCGGCATCAGATTTGCGGACTTTATCGCGGCTGAACAGGAAGCGATGAACGACAGCAAGATTCGGGATTTCTGGGCATCGCGCCTTAAAGCCTTCCAGCCGCACCGGCTGCCGGAGAGCTGGGGTGATCATTCAGGTAGTGCCAACTACTACGATATTCATGTCCCACTTGACGATATTGAGCAGGCTTTGAGGAACACTGCAAGCCTTGTCGGTGTCCCGTTCAAGTCCGTGATATTAGCGGCGCACCTTACTGTTCTAGCGATAATTAGTGGGTCATCGCGTTTCTACACCGGCCTAGTCTGCAATGGTCGGCTCGAAGCACTCGGCGGAGATGAGGTCCGGGGAATGTTTCTGAACACGGTGCCTTTCGCAATCGACTTCAACGCAGAGACTGACACGTGGCCGGCTCTGCTGAAGGCAGTGTTCGAGGAAGAAATCGAGATCTGGCCCAATCGCCGCTATCCGATGCCGGCAATGGCTGCATCTTGGGGCAATGGCGCGCGTCTTATTGACGTGATTTTCAATTATCTCGACTTTCATGTTCTTGATCGTGACGCTGTCGATCTGAACGAGAGCGTGGACATGAGCCCCACAGAATTTGCACTCCACGTGACGACAGAAGCCGGAGGGCTCCTGCTGACGGCAGACTCGGCTCGAATTGCTCGTCCATATGGAGAGCTGCTTGGCGATCTTTATCGAGGCGTTCTAGAGAGTATCTCCAACAACGCGATCACACGAAATTCTATAAGAGCTTTACCTCCGCTGCTGTATGAAAAATTCGCGCGGCTTGGCCACGGGCAGTACCATAGCATATCACTCCGCCTTCCATTGATGGCCGTAAAGGAAATCGCCGCTCAGTATCCAAACAAGATTGCGATCATGCAGGGCGATAGAAACATCAGCTATCGCGAGCTCAATCAACGATCCGATCAGTTAGCCTCATTTCTTCTCAAGCAAGGGGTTCTGCGCGGCCAGATCGTCGGAATATACCTAGGCCGCAGTCCCGATATGATCGTCACACTACTCGCTGTGCAAAGAATAGGAGCCGCGTATCTACCGATTGATCCAGATCTGCCGGAAGAGAGAATAAAATATATATTAGCGGATTCCGGCGCAACCGCTTTGATCTGCGATGATCCCCTCATTCAAAAATATTCGCTCGCGGGCGTGACGCAGATTTTCTTGTCTCATCATACCTACGACGAACGAGCAGAGGTGACAAACTTACCGAGATCATGGCAGCCGGCGGGTAACGAAATAGCGTATGTGATCTATACCTCAGGATCTACTGGAAGGCCGAAAGGCGTGATGGTCACCTATGCCGCTCTGGGAAATATCTTGGAGCATATGGTCAGTGTCATCGGCCTCAAGTCGGATGATATTTTCCTCGCGGTCACAACTATTTCGTTTGACATCGCAGTGGTTGAGTTGTTCGCGCCTCTGCTTGCCGGAGGGACGGTGACTATCGCAACACGAGATGAAGCAAGAGATCCGGAAAGGCTAGCGAACCTAATTGACGAGGCTGACGCCACTGCTCTTCAGGCGACGCCATCTACCTGGAGGATGCTTCTCGAAACCGGTTGGAGGCCCTCGCGAGGATTCTCCGTACTGTGCGGTGGAGAAAGGTTTCCCCCTGATATTGCTGCTTGTCTGTCTGAGACAGACGCCCTTGTCTGGGATCTCTATGGCCCCACGGAAACGACGGTTTGGTCCTCAATCAGTCCTGTGCAGGCGGGAAGTCGCGGTGAATGGAGGCCGGTTTGGAATACGTCCATTCACATTTTGAGCGATGAACTTTCCCCTACACCGCCCGGTGTCATTGGTGAAATATATATAGGGGGGCTCGGACTCGCGCGTGGCTATCTAGGAAAGCCTGGACTGACCGCCGAGCGGTTCCTGCCGGACCCGTTCAGTGCAGCCGCGGGAGCGAGACTGTATAAGACTGGAGATCTCGCGCGTCGTCATTTGGATGGGACGATAGACATCATTGGGCGCGTCGATAATCAGATTAAGATCCGAGGGCATCGGGTCGAATTGGAGGAAATTGAGGCAGCAATTCTGAAGCGGCCTGATGTCAAGGCCGCAATCGTGCGCCCAATTTTCGAGAATGGCGCAGCAACAAATCTCGCTGCCTATATTGTTGCGCACGATAGAGCCGAATTTGAAATAAACGGCATTCAAGCAACACTCCGCGACAGTCTGCCGTATTACATGATCCCAGCTCAATTCATCCTCGTTGATTCGATCCCTCTCACCGCCAACGGGAAAGTTGATCGAAATGCATTACCCGATTTGAACCCAGATTCTCGCGATTCACATCCGCCCTTAATATCAGCTCGGACGCCGATCGAGTTTCGACTGTGCGAGATTTGGAGTGGATTGCTAGGCAGGGAGATGATCGGAATTTCGGATGACGTCTTTGATCTCGGCTGCCACTCGCTGATGGTAGTTGCCGCGGTGAAGCGAATTCGTGATGAAATTGGCGTCCGGGTGACATTCCAGGATGTTTTCGAAAATAGAAGCGTTGCTGCGTTGGCTGCGTGCTTAGGCCGACGGCGGCAAGATGTTAATGAACCTGAAAAACCACCGTCGCTTGTTTGGTTTCGGAGGACCGGCACCCGACAGCCCCTTCTATGTGTGCATCCTGGCGGGGGGAGTAGTCATTGGTTCAGTGAACTTTCCCGGGTTGTCGACAATACTCGCGCTGTCGGTGCCTTCGAATGGCCTGGTCTCAATTGCGATGTTTCCGCGCCCTCCACAATAAGTGAGATAGCAGACCGTTACCTAGAGGATCTGCTTAATACATCTAGCAACGAAAAATACAATTTAGTCGGCTGGTGCGGAGGAAGCAGCATCGCATGGGAAATCGCTCAGCGTTTGGACGCTGAAGATAAACTCGGATCGTTCTTCTTGTTGGACCCTGTTGTCGACGTATTTCTCAGAGAAAACTACATCAGCCAGCTTGACGATCTTCGAAAATGTCAGGAGCTCTTGGAAAGCAACTTGGCGGGCACATCGAGCTCAGATGCTATCCACACTCGGGTCGAAATCGTAACTCTACTCAACTCAATCGTCGATGATCAAGACGGCCCCATTGTAGTCGATGGATTCGAGGACGTCTGGCTAAGATTGGTCGTAGCCTGGCGAGGACTGTTGGAAGCGCGAATAAAATATGAATTCCGTCCTCTCGCACGTCCGATGCACTTAATTCTCAGCAGAGAGTTACGGGATGGGCGCCACGAAGTGATCATCGGTCATAGACCGGAAGAATATATCGACCGCTGGTCCAAGCTCACAAATGGAGAACTTAAAGTTAAACCGGTGGACGGAACGCATTTCAGCGTCCTGAAGCCTCCTCACGTACATCAGATAGCTGAGTTTCTGGAAACCTGGATGGAGTAGGTGAAATGACCGAGCAAGATTCCCAACTGGCGAAACTCGCAGCCGAACGAAACGCTGTGGAAGTGGAAAGGGCGCAGCTAACAGTTGAGCTCGATATCGGTGACACCGATTCTCTCGAAGCAGAGGTTAGATTATATTCAAGAAAATTTCCGAAGATTTTCTCACGGTCCAAGAATGCAGAAATGTTTGATTCGTCTGGAAACAGATATATCGACTTCTTTTGTGGTGCCGGAGCACTAAATTACGGGCATAACAATGACACGATCAAGAGAATGGTTATTCAATATCTTACGCAGGATGGAATAATGCATGGATTAGATATGAAGACGGTAATTAGACAGCAGTTTATAAGAAAATTCCACGACACAATACTAAAGCCTCGTGGGCTAAACTATAAAGTTCAATTTTGTGGCCCGACGGGCGCTGACGCCGTTGAAGCTGCTATAAAATTGGCGCGTAAGGTCACTGGCCGGGATCTCATCATAGCATTTACCGGGGCATATCATGGGATGTCTAGGGGCGCTTTATCAGTTACCGGGGGGGTGCGCGCTCGCGCGGCTGGTCGCGTACATATACATAATACCAGCTTTGTCCCATTCGAAGTCGGGCCTGAAGGTTCCTTTGATTCTGTGGGCTATATCGAGCGCTTACTTCTGGATGCATCAAGTGGACATGAGAAGCCGGCAGCAATAATTCTCGAACCTTTGCAGATGGAAGGAGGCATCTATCTCGCCTCCAGCGCTTGGCTTCAACGTCTGCGCGATCTCGCCAACCGTCATGGAATTCTTCTAATCTGCGATGAGATTCAAACTGGCTGTGGTCGAACAGGGCCTTTTTTCTGTTTTGAAGGCTCTCAAATTGTTCCGGATATAGTCACGGTTTCAAAGTCAATAAGTGGATATGGATTTCCCATGTCCCTGCTTCTCTTCAAGCGCGAACTCGATGTCTGGGAACCGGGAGAGCACACTGGAACCTTCCGGGGTAATCAACTCGCGTTTGTTTCTGCAAGCGCGGCGTTAGATTTCTGGCAGGACGCCGATTTCAAGGCCAGAATTGATATGAACGGCGAAAGCATGAGATCATTCGGTCTCAAGATACAGAAGAAGGACAGCAGTTTGCGTGTTCGCGGACAGGGAGCTGTTCTGGGTATCGATACTGGTCCGACGGATCAGGGCCGCCGAGCTGCTCGAATCCAGGAAGAGTGCTTCAATCGCGGATTAATTGTCGAATTGTGCGGTCGCGATGATGAGGTGGTGAAGATTATGCCGCCAATTAATATCGATACGCCCACGTTAAATGAAGGGTTCGCAATTCTGCAGGCAGCACTGGAAGCATCTGCATAGAATAACACGCGCATAGCACTAGAATATGTCACATATCTGGAGGGAGGATGAAATGAAAAGTAAGCGCCGTAGTTTGATATCTCTCAATGATATACGCACGCCCGAGCTCGTGGACTTGGTTGCTCGAAGTGTAGCATTTTCCTCAGGCGCCACAAGTGCAGCGCTAGACGGAAGAAATATAGGGATTTTCTTTACTAAGACGTCGACCCGTACGCGAACGGCGTTTTCCGTCGGAGCCCAAAAACTGGGCGCAGGAATTATATCATTTGCACCGAGCGATCTGCAATTGAGCACCGGAGAATCGATCGAAGACACTGCTCACGTCTTATCTCTAATGCTCGATGGTTTGGTCATCCGCACTGCAGGCGATCCGGCGGAGATGATTGCATTTGCAGCGCACGGCCGTATGGCTGTTGTAAATGCGATGAGTGCTGAAGAACATCCTACCCAAGCGATCGCCGATTTGGCCACCATGCACCGCCACTTCGGCCGTATCGAAGGTCTGACGGTGCTGTATGTAGGCGAGGGTAACAATACTGCTGCGGCTCTGGCGCTCGGCCTAGCCCGCTTTGCCGGTGTGACGCTAGAACTTCGGACACCAAAGGGTTATGGAATTGATCGCCGCATAATCGCTGCCGCGCACGATATTGCTCGTGAAAACGGTGCTCGAATTGTCGAGAGACACGACATGCATGAACTGCCGATCCAAGCAGACGTTGTCTACGCAACTCGGTGGCAGACAACTGGCACAACTAAGCCGGATCCCGATTGGAGATCCGTGTTTGCGCCATTCAAAGTTGATGGTGGTTTGATGAAGCATTGCAGGAACGCCGTGTTTATGCACGACCTCCCTGCGCATCGGGGAGAAGATGTCACCGCTGATGTCATTGATGGACCCCGAAGTATCGCTTTTTTGCAAGCATCGTTTAAGCTGTACAGTGCGATGGCGGTTTTAGAATGGAGTATCCCGAATTAGAGACTGAACTATGGCGGTGCGTGAATTCAGGAACGTCTTGATCTCAGGTAGACTGTCTCTATTCCTTGTTTCCCGAGCAAATTTGCAACATCGAAATGAAAATAGGCGGTTTTGAGCACGGAGAAAGCGATGATTTTGAAGCAAGATGATGCCGACGTTGCCGTGGCCGAGATTTACCGGAAAACCGCGATTTCTTGCAGGAAATATAATAACATGGCCGGTAATGATATCAATGGTGATTACTTTGCGACGCCTACCTGTTAGCCTTACGCCACTTGCCACCCCGAGATTGCGGCGGCTCCTCGCCGCACAAGTTCCTTCCGATCTCGCGGATTGGTTGGACTTCGTGGCATTAAGTGCACTGGTAGCATTTCAATGGCAACTTGGACCTGGAGCGGTAGCAAGTTTAACGTTGGCACTAGCTTTGCCATATGTTGTCCTAGCACCCGTTGTCGGCGTTTTGGTTGACAGGATGGATCAACGAACGCTGTTGATTGCGAGTAATATTTTGCGGTCGATCGCAACAGCGGCGTTTGTTCTGGCTCCAAATCTACTAGTGCTTCTTGTATTTGTTATCTTAAAATCCAGCGCGGACGCTTTGTTTACTCCGGCAAAGCAAGCTGCCATTCCACTACTGACTGCGCCTGATCAGCTACTATCGGCGAACAGTCTTAGTCACATGATTAACCAACTGACAAAGATTGTTGGCCCGGCTCTGGGTGGAGTTTTGATCGTATTCCTTGAGCTACAACAAATTTTCTTAGCGAACGCGGGCCTATCTCTGATCGCCGCTCTGATTCTTCTTGGACTACCTAACGGGCTGCGCTCAAGTCATACCAATACGGCGCGGAGAAAGTTTAGCCAGGAGTTCATAGATGGAATTCGACATATTCGCAATAAGCCACTCCTTGCCACCGCTATTCTGGCAATGGCCTTTGGTTTCTTCCTCATATTCCTATATGACGGGCTAATTGCACTTCTAGTCAAAGAAATTGGATTTTCGAGCGCGCTGCTCGGAGCTTCCGTTGCTTCTGCCGGCGCGGGCGGTGTGGTCGGCTCATTACTTCTTGGACAATTCTGTGAGAAGCGTGACCCATTCCAGTTGATGATTGCGTCAGGGCTTGCTGGAGGAGTGCTGATTGCACTGATGGGACATGTCGGGCGAGGCGATATCATGATGCCCCCCCTCGTTTTCTGCGTGCTCTTATTTGCCACGGGTGTGGCCAGCGCCGGTTTGTTCGTTCCCTATCGAGTAGTCCTACAGAAGGAGACGCCTCCTGAACTTATAGGACGCGTTGCAGCGGTGGGCGAAGGGCTGAGTGCAGCAGCGATGATGACCGCGCCTCCCATAGGGGCTGGATTGGCAGAAATTGCCGGAGTGTCTGCTCCGTACTTAGTCAGTGGCTACGCCACCGCCATCTTTGCATTGATGTTGCTTTGCGTTAGGCGCCGAATAGACAAAAGAGATGAATTAATGGCCGGAGATTAACGGCCGCAGGGCAACTCGAAGATTAAAGCGCCGACTACTTTTGGCGACGTCGCTTATTCGCAGTGATTCCATCAACCCCGTCCCGGGCTAACCAGGCGCCCTATAATTCGTTGTCATCAGTACGAGTGCGTAAACGGAACTGGAATCGTTTGTGAGGCTGGTTGTTTTGCTTTGCGTAAGCGCCTCGTCCTAGCTTTTGGTAATACCACAGAGGTTAAGTTTGTCGATGGGTTTGAGCAGAGTAATTCGAAAACCGAGATACTCTGAAACCAAATGGTTGCTAGCCAATCGATAGTCTAGTTCAAATGACCTGACTATTGCTGACGCAGAAGGCCGAACTAGGATAGATGGCTTCATGTACAAGATTATATCGCTTGATCTCCCTTTCTTAGACGGGGAACAGTTCCTTCAGCTAAAGTCGGAGCATCAGGTTGTGGGTGTCATTGGTAAACTCCGCGACTATACACAGGAACTCTACGCGACCGAATTATCTCAGTTGGAACGAGCCGTTGAGAAGCGGCGTATCGAATATGCTGCTGGGCGACATTTCGCGAGGATCGCCTTAAGGGCTATAGGTTATCCGGCTTACCCCATTATGACAGGAAAGTTTCGGCAGCCACTTTGGCCAGAAGGAATAGTGGGAAGCATTACTCACTCACAAACGTTAGCCATGTCTGTCGTAGCGAGATACAACGAACCTTTTCGCAGTATTGGAATAGACGCAGAAGTGGAAGATAGCGTGTCCTCGGATCTGGTCGATATTCTTCTTACGGAACGGGAGTTAGCCGAACTTCCTAGAGGTAGGACGTGCTCGGCAAGGGACCTAACTTTAATCTTTAGCGCAAAGGAGGCAGTCTTTAAAGCTGTCAATCCCATCACAAATTTAATGATCGACTTTAGTGAGATAGAAATTGGAGTCGATTTCAGTGCTCGCACTTGGCATGCGACTTATGTTGGCTCCAACAAAAGAAATGAAATTATGAACAACGGAGTTGGCGGCTACAGCTTATTTGAAGGCCACTTCGTAAGTTTTTTCGGCATTCCTCGCGTATCTACGAGCTGACAAAACATCAGCATCTAGATGCACAACCAGAGTTTTAATGACGCTTGCTGCGAAGTCATCGCCAAGCATCATCTTCGTGTGATCAATCATGAAAGAGCTGTAAATGCTTGACACTTACAAATCGTGCGATTCTGAACGCAGTAGCCCATCGAGTAGTAACACCTATTTGCGCGGCAGAAGCGACAATTCATAAGCCCTTCAAACATATGCTCGGCAGAGATCCTCTTAAGCCTCTTTTAGAGCTCCGCTACGAGGCTCTCGCAAATACTTTAGCCGTTCAGCTTAACCCACTCACTGACTAGAAAAATCAATTGACGTGATAGCTCTGCCGATACCACATACATTCAGAGCACTCCTTAAACTTGGCTGAAATTTGACGGTACGCCGCTGCGCTTGGCGAACTCGTGATCCATGGCATTACGCATAAAAATTAGATTTCCCATGAACTCTACGCCATTTGCCATACTGTCCATGATAACATTCGCCGACTTTTCTTTGTCGATACGGCCGTCTTCTAGCAGCACCGTTTTTGGTAATTCTACGATGCCCAAAGTTGTCATCGTCTTGAACATCCGGCTGAGGTGAGTGCAATTCCACTTCATTGTCATAGTTAGTGGACACTTTAGATAAAGGAGCGGGTTTGTATGCCACAACGCAAGGCCATTTGCATCCTGCAGGATAAAGTGCATCTCAACCCCATTGTTCAAACGAAATTCATCGATGAAGATACGGCGAGCAAGGACTTCACATCCTTTCATCAGGCCACGCACATCCACGGTATCTATTTTGACATTGATCGTGGTCGGTTCATGAAGCCCCTGATATTGCACGTTCAGGCGTGCACCACTTGGTAATTCGTCAACGGTAACCTCTGCAATACGAAGCACGTAGGTCTCTATCATCGTAGATCTCTGAAACGAACGTTTCTAGTCTCGCGGCACACCAAGGCTTAATATTCATGAAGCAGCGGATATGTATCACAACCACCTGGAGAAAAGTAGGTCCTGCGGCGCGGGTTGTCAATTGGCAGCAAAGTTTCGATCCAGCTGATGCGTCGGACGATGCCATGGCCATTTGTTAGCTGTGTAGTCCTGTGTCGGATAATGCAACCAATTTGCCGCAGCACTCATATTAGCGGTCATCGCAGCATCACTACCGACGGCTACCTACGCTAAGACCCTTTCAGCCGGCTGAGAGAGGAAACGCCCCTCGACCCCGGTCGCGCGATTCCCAAGAAAGCTGTATATTTTATTTGCTCTTGAAGGAGTCGAACCGCGGGCCTGTGGTTCAGTTGAACTGTGTCTGGAATGCTAAAGCATTGTTAGAAAAAGACATATAAAACAAAACGTATGCAGCACGGAATCTTTACCTGATTTCGATACCCCACATGAGCGACACCAATTGCGAGGAACGTGTTGTATCTACGGGCTGCGGTCGCGAGGACATTTATGGCTGATTCTGGACCGTTGCTCCACCGCCGGAGGCCTTGAAAACGAGCGATATCATCCCGTAAGGATTGCTGCTGTTGACGAAAAGCATGTCACCGTCATCGTCTTTGATAGTGATGGTGCCATAATTGCACGCATTTGAAGCAGCACGATATAACTTCAAGACCTTCCCTGCAGTCGTCGTCCCAGGCAAGAACTTATCAGGAAAATCGACCAGATCAGTGCCGCGTCGAAGCCGCCATTTCCTATCACTGAGAAGCGGATCGAGAATGATTTTGCCAGCTGCCATTCATCAAGCCCATCTACCGGCTCGTCGTCTCCAGCGCTCTCTAAGGCTGTCACGAAATTAGTTTGGACTTGCAAATCCAAAACGATGCCGCTCGCTTTCTCGGCGACAACGTTCACAATGCCAAGGGCATCTGTCTCAAATGAAAAAGTATAGACGTAGCATGCCAGGTCATCGCTGCAGTTGACGGCTGCCTCCTTCTTAAAGGAGATGTGTTGATCGCTTGCGCTTCCAATAATTCTCGACGGCGTCGAGCTTTGCGGTCGTCTGACCTCCCAACCGATCTCTTGTGACCACAGGCAACCCGCCGTCCTCCACCGCAGCAAGAAGTTCTCTTTCGAAAATTGTCGCTGTGTGAAGTATATTCCCAAAGAAGTTTACGCCGGCCAACTCGGTTATTTTCTGGAATCGCCGGCTCTCCAGTGAATAAACGCCTTCCGTCTTAAGCTCGGCGAAACGAGCCTTCGCCAGCTCCTCAATCCTTTGCGTGAATATCACGACGTTGTTGGCAACCACTACACCTCCGTCAGCGATCCCGAATATAAGCCGAGGTCCCACCTCCGCGACGTCAGGCAAGCTGCGGTCGTTCGAAGACAGCCACTCGATATAGGCGTCGCAATCAAAATGCTCATGCTGGAGAAACTGGTCATCGAAGCGCAAGGGGAGGTAGGAGTTGAATATCCGCGCAATACCCATTGCCTGCCAGGCTTCGACGGACGAGATCGCCGCAACGTCAGGCAAATCCCGCTGCAACAGCTCTTGATCTGACTCATTCTCCTTGTCAGGAAAGCTTCTCTTTATTGAGATCAATACGTCAGCAATAGCATTGTCGGCAAAAGCATCAGCCTCCTGCTCTAATTGGCGGGTCCTTTCGGTGAGCGAGAAGTTTGGGAATATCGAAGAGCGAAAATGCTAGTGGCGCGTGGTTATCCATTTTCGCGCCACTGAACTGCTTTATGTGGCCCAGCTCGTGCAGCAACTGCCACGTGAAAGACAAGACGATGATGTCGTCTTTGTTTGGTGCACTAACAAATCCGCGCAACTCCTCGAGCATCTCCAGATAGACATCGGGGGCCCAGCCTATGTACGCCATGTCATAGGCTTGCTTGCGCGACACGGCAGCGTACATCTCAATCAGGTCGGATTTGTCAAAATCGCTGGCCGGCATCAGCTCATTAAGCTGCCACAACAGCCCAATATTCGCATGAACTTTCCCGATCTTCGAAGTTGAGAACGCTTAGTATTAGTATTTATAGACGTAAGCTAACCAAAGCTAGCGATATCGTTGAATTGATTACGCAATCTCAGCGTATTCGCTCAATTTAGGCCCTCTAGGCAGTGATTCGATCCGAACCGTTGCGATCGAGTCGGTCGAATTTCCGTCTCGTTTGCGTTAACAAGCGAGACGGAGAGTCCTCAAGGACGTGCAGGAACGAGTGAGCCCATGGATCAAACAGCCGCAGACGAAGCCGGAAGCGAGGATAAAGGCTCCAGCCCGGTTGGGCGCGGGGGTGCCGGAACCTATATTGAAGGCGAACTGGGCGCATTCTATCTCCTCCAGATGCTGGCAGGGAGCGAAGCCCGTGGCCTTCCCAACGCCAGGATAGAGAAAATCCAGTTTCAGGGCGTGGACGAAGGCTATGCGCTGGATGATCTGGTCGTTCACGGTGTATCAGCCAAGGGCAGTTCCCTTCTCGAGATTCAGTCGAAGCGCACGATCAAATTCTCGCCGAAGGACAGCATCTTCCAGAGCGTCTGCGAACAGATCGTGCGAAGCGCACCGGCGACCGAGCCAACCGATCGCCATCTGTATGCTGTTGCGACCCAGCGTACGAGCTTCGCAATCTCCGGACCCTATCAGGACGTGCTCGAATGGGCGCGGGTGGCAAGCTCGGGGGCTCAGTTTTTCGAGCGGCTCGGCCTTAAGGGCGTTGCAAGCCCGGCGATGCGCGACTTCGTCGACACCTTTCGCACGAACCTTGTCGCTCAGGGCGTGACAGACGATGACGAGGCGATCTGGGGCCTTATCCGGCGATTTCTGGTCCTGGAGTTCGATTTTGAGTCGAGCGCGCCCCAGGCATTGGCCCATGCACTGATGATTGCTTCACAAGTGCTTGCTCCCGAGGACGCACCTCGCGCGAAGGCCTTGTGGAGCAATCTCATCGAACTTGTGATCCAAACCGGCAAGACCGGTGGCTCGATCACACGCGAAGAGCTACCTGGCATCCTCATCGAGCGTGGCTTTCACCTTTCTGGCAGTAGAGACCATGCCAGAGCGCGGGCACGCCTTTCGGAAATGTCGTCTTTCGCCCTCAAGGACATCGGAACGACAGTCGGCGGCGTCAGCCTGCCTCGTCAGGGGGCGCTGGCTGCCTTTGACGAAGCTCGCGACAAACACCGGTTTATCGAGATCAATGGCAAACCCGGCGTCGGCAAGTCCTTCGTGTTGCGTCACCTTGCCGAGCGGATAGGCCGTGAGGGGCATGTGATTGTCCTTGATCCGATAGGAACCCCTGATGGTGGCTGGACAGCACTTGCACAGCGGCTCGACGTCCCCGGCACGGCCAAGGAATTTCTGGCCGACCTTGCCGTCAGCGGGGGTGGCACCCTGTTCATCGATGGGCTGGAAATGTTCGTGTCCCCAGAGCGGCGGAGAACGATCAATGACCTCTTGCGAGAGATCGCGACGATCGATGGCTTCTCTGTTGTCGTATCGACCAGGTCCGACGTCGAAATCGAGGGCCATGGTTGGCTCGCCGAAGACGCGATCGCTGTCCTCGGCTCACCACATCGGATCGTCGTTGGCGACCTCGACGACGAGGAAGTCGCAGCGCTTGGCGAACTGGCTCCGGAGCTGCAGGCCCTGCTTGCGCCTGGTCATCCTGCCGCCAAAATCTCGCGCAACCTCTACCGGTTAACTCAGTTGTTGAAGGTACCGAGTTCCGTCGAGATCCGAACGGAAGCTGCGCTAGCCGAACAGTGGTGGAAGACCGCAGACGGTGCAAGACCATCGGATGTCCGAGCCACACAACGTCTTCTCGATGATCTCGCGACGGCGGCTCTTCATGGACGCGACACGATCGATGCCCCGGAAGATTCGCCCGCACGGGATCACTTGCTGGGCAGCCTGACCTTGACGGAGCCGAGGCGGGACCGTCTTGCCTTCTATCATGATGTGCTTCGGGATTGGGCGATCGGAGCCATCCTCGACGAAGACATCACCCGGCTCGATGGCACCGACCTAACCGTTCCGCCATCACCACGCTTGATGCGTGGCATCGAGTTTGCAGCCCGTTTTGCTCTTGAGAAGGGACAAGACGGCGCTGCCTGGCAGGCGCTTCTGGCGCGGTTGTCGCCAACAGGCGCGCACGACGCATGGCGCCGTCAAGCACTTATGGCAATCGTCAGATCCGAGTTATCCACGCAGCTTCTGGTCCGTTGCAAGTCTGCATTGCTGGCTCAAGGGGGAGCGCTGCTGGTCGAGCTCTGCACGGCCATAAGGGCGGTGGAGACGACGCCTATGGCAGAGCTCTTCGCCAAGGCTGGAGCGACGGGAGAGATTGTCGATGTCCCACGGTCGCTGCGCTCTGCAACAACATCCTCTGCGCCTACCGTTTTGATATGGTGTGCGGCAAACGCCGCAGATATACCCCTTCAGGCAATCGCGTCGGTCGTCAAGCTGGTCGAAATCCAGTTTCTTCTCTCCTTGACGGTCTCCCCCTTCGGCCAGATGGCAGCGAAAATGCTGTTTGGCTGGCTGATGCAGCTCGACCTGCGCGGTGCGCAATCTTTGATCCCAAGTCCTTCCGATGCGCCGAAACTTCGTGGGCAGGCGCACCAGGAGATGGTCGGCGATCTTCGCTCGATGGCGCTGCTGCTTTCAGGCAATACACCCAACGAAGCTAAGCGCTATCTCACGGCACTCGCCGCAGAAAACAATCCGTACCGGCTGAAGGAAATCCGCCAGTTTGCCCGGGTACTTGCTGGCGCGGCACCGGATGAGCTTGCAGCCCTTGTGGAAGCAAGCCTCATTGAAACCCCGCGACGTGGCGAGATCAGCCGCAGCTTTTCCGACCGAGCACTCAGTTTCGCCGACACGGATTATTTGCCACCTTCGCCCGCGCAGCCGCCTTTTCTCGATTTGCTGGACGCAGCGCCGGCCGCCGGCCTTGCGCTCATTCGCAAGCTTGTCGGCGTCGCGGTTGACTTTCACGCGCGCGGCAAGACAACGACTGACAACGGTTACACGCTGATCCTTGATGGAAAGCCACGCTTTTTCCCATGGGTCGAGACCTATTTCTGGACGCGCGGTCAAGCTCATGAGTATTCTGCAACCTCGGGCCTGATGGCGCTCGAAGCCTGGGCCCAGGAGCGGCTGGACAAGGGCGATGATATAAGGTCCGTTCTCAGCGACATTCTTGGACCCGAAGGCAGCTGCGCTGCCTATCTGCTGGTCGCAATTGATGTGCTTGTGTCCCATTGGCCAAGTACGAAAGATGCGCTGGTCCCATTTCTCGGTAACCCCGAACTGCTCTCAAACGATCGGATGCGCTCGACACATGAAGCTATGGCGAGCCTGATGGCCAGGAAAGAGCCGAAGGGGCGGGTGACACTCGCCGATCTCGCCAAGCGGCAGTCACGCGGAGTAGCGCTGGAGGATCTGCTTCCATACTATCTTGCCGATGACGAGCCCGGGCAGCGCCTTCGGACGCTTGTTCGAGATGCGGTTGATGAGCTTGGCTCGTATTCAGAGGAATCAAATTTCGCTGACCCCGCCTTCATGGGAGCCTATGCGATTAACAGGCTCGACCGTGCCAATTGGATTGAGGTCTATGGAGGCCTTCTCTACCAATCTCCTCCAGCGGAAGCCAAGCACCTGGCAGAGCTCGAAGAAAGACGGCGCAAATTCGCTGATGCCAGCAACATCGAGGCTAAAATTCAGCTCGCGGTCAACGATCCTGCCAAAGGCTCGAACGAGGTGGCTCAAGCGGCGATCGATTACGCCGAGGGAGACCTTCCCGACGATAGTGATGCCGATCATCTGAGGTCGCGATCGACGCGCCTGATCGCGACCGCGATGCTTGTGGCCCGCGATGGCGACGATGCACTGCTTAAAGCCCACGAGGACTGGGTAAGGCATGTTATTGCGAGAGCCCTGGAGGAAGACGGCGAGCGTCATGGCTCCGGCGATATGTTGGGCTACAACCGGCCGGCGATGGCCATTTGTGCACTCATTCACCTCTGGCATCGGCAGAGGCTGCCTGCAGATAGAAACGTCATCATCGGAACTGCCGCCCGCAAGGATCTTGCCGCCGTGCTGGCCTTGAAGGCAACACTGGCGATCATCAAGGAAACGGAACCACGCATCTTGAAATCGATGGTGCGGGTCGCCTTTGCGAACCGGCGGTGGCGCTGGCAGCCATACGACGAAGACGGAGCGGTTCGAGCCGCCTATGACGCTGAAAAGGACCGTCTCGATCGCGAGGCGGTCAGATCGGAAATCAGCTGGTTCGACGGCAGCATGGAGCCAGATTGGCCGATCTTGCCAGACGAAAGCCCCTCCATTCGCGATGCGCGACCGGTCTGGAAGAGCAAGCCGATTCCTAAAGCGCAAGTCGAGGACGACGAAGATGCGGTCGCAGCCGAGGCGAGCAAGGCTTCAGTTCACGTCGACGCGCAGGCCATTGCCAAATGGCTCGGGCTTTTGAACATCGAGGCGAAAACGGCGCCGGATTGGCGCTGCGAGCTGGTCGATACATATGCATCATGGTCCGCCCACCTGAATGCTCATGGGCATCCGGCAGAAACCGAGCTGGACCGTACGCCTGACGACTGGAATTTCCAGTTTTACACGCTGATGGCAGCGGAGCTGATGGACGCGTCAGATGAACGGTTCGAGCGACTTCTCCAGCCAGTCCTTGCGCTCCCGGACGCCTCCTTCTGCGATGTCTCCGACGCGGTCATCCATGGCGCCGATGTACTGTACTTCAACGATCAAAGCCGGCCGGCCGATCGCGCGATCGCGCTGCGCAAGCGGCTGGTGTTGCGCATGACGATGATCCATCGCTGGCGCTGGTACCAGCGCGCCGCCGATCTGCAGGTTGACCACACCAGCGGTCCTCCGATCGCGAAGCTGCTTATGAACCTCTACACTGCGTTCACAGGCGCAGAGAGTTACCTCGTCCCCGCTGTATTTGATCGTATCGATCCACTGTTGGGAACCCTGCGACCTATGCTGGCAGGCGGTCCTACGGCCTTCGTCGCGCTTTGCACGATGAACACGCTCTTGGTTGCCCCCGCCTCCCGGCATCTGGACTTCCTGCTATTTGCCGCGGAAACCTGGCTACAAACGACAAAAGAAAATCCATCCATGTGGCAGTCCCTCGGAATAGGGCGGAAGGTTGCCCAGTGGATCGAAAGAGTCGCAATCGAGGATCTGTCGTTGCTCGCCGAAAACCATCCGGAGCGCGCGAGGATCGACGCGATGCTGAGTCGACTGGTCAGCCTCGGTGTGTCTGAAGCGCACGATATAGAGTTGCAGATTCAGACCGGAAAGGATGACGTCGGCGTACGCAGATAGATGGCAAATCTTTTTACGAACACGTTCGGTGGGATGTAATATTTATCGCAGGAATCCATACGGGCGCGAGGGGATTGAATGGCAACATGTGCAATTTGCGACTGCTCGCTCGGACGAGGAAACGAAACCAACGAGCACGTCATCCCGCAAGCGATCGGGGGACGACTCGCGGTGAGGAACTTTATTTGCCGGAACTGCAATAGTGAAACAGGCGACGCGTGGGACGCAACGCTTGTTAAACAGCTACACCCCCTATCATTGCTGTTTGGAGTAAAGCGCCAACGAGGGGAGGTGCCAGATCTCGACATTGTGACTACAGAAGGCGAAGAGCTGACAATTCAGCAAGCGGGCGGATTCAGGCCATCACGACCGACAATACAGCGTATCACCACGTCTGATGGTAAGAGCATACAGCTCAGAGCCAGATCAATGGGCGAAGCGAGAAAGATGCTGCAGGGCCTCGCGCGCAAACAACCCGATCTGCCCATAAAGCAACTTCTCTCCAGCGCTGTTTCGATCCGAGTGTATCCAAAGGGTCTTGTGCGCCACGAGCTCGAGTTCGGCGGTGAAGCAGCGGGGCGCTCCGTCGTTAAATCCGTTATGGCGTTAGCCAATTATGCAGGGATCTCCGTAGATCGGTGCGCCAACGCCAATCTCTATCTTAGGACATCGACGGGGAACCCTTGCTTCGGATATTTTCACGAGCGAGACCTACTAATCGCGCGACCTATTGGCGTTCCGCTACACTGCGTTGCGGTTAAAGCCGATCCAAGCGATGGCCTTGTCCTGGGATACGTCGAGTACTTCGGTGTGCATCGCGCGGTGGTTTTGTTGGGCTCGAATTACAATGGACCGCGCGTCGAAAATTGCTATGCGATAGACCCACGTCTAGGCGAACGCATTGAGGTCAGCGTATCACTGGACTTTGATCGAAACGACATCAACGCCATTTACAATTACAAAATGACTTCCGCGGAGGGAATGAAGGCGGCGTTCGATGCCGTCATTCCAGGAGCACTTGCTCAAAAATTCGACGCGGAAAGAACGCGCGTCGTCAATGAGGCTTTTGAATTTGCATTCGCGAACTGCGGAGCCAAAGACGGAGAAATTCTCCAACGCGAGCACTTAGAAACCGTCGCGCGGCTTATCGCAGAAAAGCTGGTGCCCTTCATCTTATTGAGTCATAGCCCTCGGCCTTCGGCCTCTATCGAATCCACGACTGACGAAATCCAAAATCGGCCATAGAACAGTTTCCGCCGGCCTCAACGGCAGCGCTCCGATCATGGGGCGGCTTTTCCATTTGTTAACCATATGGATTAACGATGCTCTTTCTCCTTGTTGAAGTGAAATCGGTTGTCGCTTCCGTCGCTCATACGGTGGTTTCTTGGGCCTATCACTATCGATAAGTATCAAGTATCGCTAGTGATGGATTTGAGGCCCCGGAAGCGGATGTCAGTCATCGAGGATCGGCGGAAAGCCCGCAAATTCGGGCTTTTTCCGGCTTCTTCATTGAGGATCGGTGGAAAATTCTGCCCGATTGAGCGGAAATGACGCGCGCCAACCGGGCGAGCGCCTCCCCACCCCGAACGCCGGTGAACGTCTGAGCCTGGCCAAAATACCAGAGTCGGAGCCCATCCCCTCCGAAACAGCCGATTTCACGGCATTTCCGCCGCAAATGCCCACTGACAGGCCTTAAGAGGCTGCGATGATCCGTTCCGAGATCAAGCCAGAAAACGCGCTGAATGGTGCTCTATTTGAGCCATAAAACACGCTTGCAAACCCTCCTTTTCTCAGACATTCATTATCTGTACAAATGCCCCGAAAACGAGCCAAAACTGATGCCACAGGTTGCAACCGCCAGCTCGCCTCCCCCGCCGCAGCGATTGATCGGCTATGCCCGGGTGTCGACGGATGATCAGCTGAACGATGCCCAGGTTGATGAGCTGCGCGCCGCCGGCTGCCATCGCATCCACCAGGAGCATGAATCCGGCATCTCACGAGCGCGACCGGTGCTGACCAAACTGCTGAAGGATCTCACCGCCGCCGACGTACTGGTCGTCGTTCGTCTCGATCGCCTGGCCCGATCGGTCAGCCATCTGCTGCAGGTAATCGAAGACCTCGAAGGGCGCGGGGTGCATTTTCGTTCGCTGCGCGATCCGATCGATACGTCGACGCCGCAGGGCATGTTTTCCTTGCAGGTGTTATGCGCCGTCGCCCAGCTCGAGCGCGCGCTGATCGCTGAACGAACAAAGTCCGGTATGAAGGCCGCCAAGGCGCGCGGCAAGCTTGCCGGCAATCCCGGTCTGCGCGAGCGCCGGCCGGAAGCGATCAAGGCGGTGTCGCAGGCACGCGAGAAACTCTATCTCGACGAACTGATTTCGTCGGCACAGAGATGGTTGCCGACCGTCATGCAGCTCCGACCGCAGCATAGTTGGGACAATGTCGTCCGCGTCCTTAACCGCCGCGGCCACGACTGGACGGTTGAACGGCTGCGCCGCGCCGTCCATCGCATGGTTCGTGAGAAGCTGGCCGAGCCAGAGCTGCTGGTCCGCTCTCCGCGTCGTGCGCCAGAAGACCATTTGATGAAACTTGTCGCCGCAATCGCCATCGCCGATCCCGGATTATCGCTTCGTGACATTGCTGCTCAACTGGATCAAATGGGAGAGCGACCAGCACGGGGTGGTCGCAAGTGGCAACCATCGTCCGTTCGTCATCTGCTGGATGAGGCGCGTCGGTTCGGTCTCATCCGTCAGTAAGGGCGCGAAACATCAACTTGCCGATCGCT
>NZ_JBIVYI010000025.1:0-20664 GCF_044769665.1 Rhizobium sp. NPDC090279
CGCTGCCGTCAGTGACGTCTTGCCGTGGTCAACGTGCCCAATCGTACCGATGTTAACGTGCGGCTTATTGCGCTCAAACTTACTCTTTGCCATTTTCGGCTCTCCGTTTTTTCCTGTCCCCGAAGGGATCAATTCTTGTTATCGGTCAATTGGTATTCCGGTCACTTCTGACCGGAATACTTTGCCTGGATTTCCTGTGCGACGTTCGACGGAACCGGCGCGTAATGATCGAAGGTCATCGTGTACTGTGCACGGCCCTGAGACATCGAGCGCAGGTTATCGACGTACTTGAACATGTTCGCCAGCGGGACGTTCGCGTTGATGACAACGGCGATACCGCGGCTTTCCTGGCCCTGGATCTGGCCACGACGCGAGTTCAGGTCGCCAATGACGTCGCCGACGTAATCTTCCGGCGTTACGACTTCGACCTTCATCATCGGCTCGAGGAGCTGGGCGCCGGCTTCGCGGGCTGCTTCACGGAAGCAAGCGCGAGAAGCGATTTCGAAGGCAAGAACCGACGAGTCGACGTCGTGGAAGGCGCCGTCGATGAGCGTCGCCTTGACGCCGAGCATCGGGAAGCCAGCCAGCGGGCCGGAAGACAGAACGCTTTCGATGCCCTTCTGAACGCCCGGAACGTATTCCTTCGGAACAGAGCCGCCGACGATCTTGGACTCGAACTTGAAGTCGTCGCCTTCCGGGTTCGGTTCGAATACGATCTTGACGCGAGCGAACTGACCGGTACCACCCGACTGCTTCTTGTGGGTGTAGTCCTTTTCCGTCTGACGCGTGATGGTTTCGCGGTAAGCAACCTGCGGCGCACCGACGGTAGCTTCAACCTTGAATTCACGACGCATACG
Organism: Rhizobium sp. NPDC090279; assembly: GCF_044769665.1. NCBI lineage: Bacteria > Pseudomonadati > Pseudomonadota > Alphaproteobacteria > Hyphomicrobiales > Rhizobiaceae > Rhizobium > Rhizobium sp. NPDC090279. The sequence continues at coordinate 858 of NZ_JBIVYI010000025.1, forward strand.
GTCGACGATGATGTCGAGGTGAAGTTCACCCATGCCGGCGATGATCGTCTGACCCGATTCCTGGTCCGTCTTCACGCGGAAGGACGGATCTTCTGCAGCCAGGCGGTTGAGCGCGAGGCCCATCTTTTCCTGGTCGCCCTTGGTCTTCGGCTCGATCGCGATCTGGATGACCGGCTCGGGGAATTCCATGCGCTCGAGGATAACCGGCTTCAGCGGATCGCAGAGCGTATCGCCAGTGGTGGTTTCCTTGAGGCCGGCCAGAGCAACGATGTCACCGGCGAAGGCTTCTTCGATGTCTTCACGCGAGTTCGAGTGCATCTGCAGCATACGGCCGACGCGCTCGCGCTTGTCCTTGACCGTATTGATCACCGAGGCGCCCTTTTCGAGCTTGCCGGAGTAGATGCGGGCGAAGGTGAGCGAACCGACGAAGGGGTCGTTCATGATCTTGAATGCCAGCATGGACAACGGCTCGTTGTCGTCAGCGTGACGTTCGATCTCGGCGTCGGTCTTGAAATCGATGCCCTTGATCGCCGGAATGTCGAGCGGCGACGGCAGGTAGTCGACAACGGCGTCGAGCAGCGGCTGAACACCCTTGTTCTTGAAGGCGGTGCCGCAGAACATCGGATGGAACTTGACGTCGATCGTGCCGCGACGGACGAGCGCGCGGATCTGATCGTTGTCAGGCAGATTGCCTTCGAGGTAGGCTTCGGTCGCGGCTTCGTCGATCTCGACAACGGTCTCGATCAGCTTTTCGCGATATTCCGCAGCCTTGGCCTTCATGTCTTCCGGGATCTCGACGACGTCCCACTGGGCGCCGAGCGATTCGTCGCGCCAGATGAGAGCGTTCATCTCGATCAGGTCGACAACGCCCTTGAATTCGGTTTCAGCACCGATCGGCAGCTGCATGACGACAGCGGTGGCGCCGAGGCGGGTCTTGATCATCTCGACCGAGCGGTAGAAATCGGCGCCGGTCTTGTCCATCTTGTTGCAGAAGATCATACGCGGAACATGATACTTCTCAGCCTGACGCCATACGGTTTCCGTCTGCGGCTCAACGCCGGCATTGGCGTCGAGCAGAGCAATCGCACCGTCGAGAACGCGCAGCGAACGCTCGACTTCAATGGTGAAGTCGACGTGGCCGGGAGTGTCGATGATGTTGAAGCGGCGGGTCTTGCCGTCACGGCCCTTCCAGTAGGTCGTGGTCGCAGCGGAGGTGATCGTGATGCCACGCTCCTGCTCCTGCTCCATCCAGTCCATGGTGGCTGCGCCGTCGTGCACTTCGCCGATCTTATGCGACTTGCCGGTGTAGTAAAGAATACGCTCGGTGGTCGTGGTCTTGCCGGCGTCGATATGCGCCATGATACCGAAATTGCGGTAGTCTTCGATTTTATATTCGCGAGCCATAATGGACTGCCTTTCCGAAACCTTCGGGATTACCAGCGATAATGCGAGAACGCACGGTTGGCATCAGCCATCTTGTGCGTGTCTTCGCGCTTCTTAACGGCAGCGCCGCGGTTGTTCGAGGCATCGAGAAGTTCACCGCTGAGGCGGTCGACCATGGTGGTTTCGTTGCGCTTGCGAGCAGCAGCGATCAGCCAGCGAATGGCCAGAGCCTGGCGGCGCTCAGGACGCACGTCGACCGGAACCTGGTACGTAGCACCACCAACGCGGCGCGAACGAACTTCAACGTGCGGAGCGATGTTATCCAAAGCCTGATGGAACACGCCGAGCGGCTCCTGCTTTGCCTTGCCCTGCACGGCGTCGAATGCGCCGTATACGATGTTTTCAGCCACGGACTTCTTGCCGTCGAGCATGATGGCATTCATGAACTTGGTGACGACCAGATCGCCGAACTTCGGGTCCGGGTTGATCTCGCGCTTTTCTGCTCTGTGACGTCTGGACATGTACTTCTCGTCTCTCAACTTTTGCGGCGCTTCACCACGCGGAGAACCTCGCGCAGCACCGGATTATCTAAAACCGAATTACTTCGGACGCTTTGCACCGTACTTCGAGCGGCGCTGCTTGCGGTTCTTGACACCCTGGGTATCGAGAACGCCGCGGATGATGTGATAACGGACACCCGGAAGGTCCTTGACGCGGCCGCCACGGATCATGACGACAGAGTGTTCCTGAAGGTTGTGACCTTCACCGGGAATGTAACCAATGACTTCGAAGCCGTTGGTCAGGCGGATCTTTGCGACCTTACGCAGAGCCGAGTTCGGCTTCTTCGGCGTCGTCGTGTAGACGCGGGTGCAAACGCCGCGCTTCTGTGGGTTCTCCTGAAGAGCGGGAACCTTGTTACGCTTTACCTGTGCCTGGCGAGGCTTGCGGATCAGCTGGTTTACGGTAGGCATTCAACCATCCCTTGTAAATCTATCTCGACACCCTTGCGGGCATGACTTTCGCCGTCACCGGCAACGACACACGTTCGTCTCAATGCGCAAAACGTGGCCCGATCCGCTTTCGCAGATGGACCACAAAAAAGCAGAGGACGCCGAAAATGGCGTCTTGCGTGCAGCATTCGTGTCTTCAACGTGCGTTTAGAACCTTGTTTGAGGTGAACTCCAGGGCGCGTCGCCCCGAACAGCCATGCCTCACATGGGTTCCGATGGCGGCGGTACTACTGGTTTCCCGCCGTTTCGTCAAGGCCGGTTAAGAAATTATCTTTGTCACAAAGGCCTGAAGGGCCGGGAAAACCAGCCATTTGAGGTCCTGAATACGGAAATGCCGCCTCTTCGGCAAGATCGACTTTGGTATTTCGTCAAAATCCCTATAAGGAATCGTGGGAGGACATTTTCATCCGCCGCACCCGGATCGCCAGAGAGAATCGCCGGGCCGATTCGACACTCCCGAAGGAAGACTCATGATTACTGCGCCAGACAACGACAACAATTCCGACGGCCCCATGGTCTTCATCATCATCGGCAAGGGCTATGAAACCGATGGCGGCGAAGGCATCGACCTACATGTCATGCTGAAGGCGCCGGACGATGATACCGCCGTGCGCGAGGCGCTGAACGCGCTGGCCGAAGAGGGTTTCATCGAGGCCGACCTCGACCAGATCGGGCTCCTGACGGATATACCGGACGAAGAACCGCACGCCTCCGCCTATCAGGGCGCGCTCGAAGGCGAAGTCGCGATCATTCGCTTCCGCTGACGGAACGGCCGCCCTTGTGGCGGCGGCCTCCCCTCGCCTCATCGATTTCCATCGTTGCGCAAAAAGAAACCGCCCGGATCGCTCCGGGCGGTTTTGATTTCTGTCAATTCAGTACCGGCTTACTCGGCCGGGGTGTTCTCGCTGGCGAGATCCTGCAGCATCGGCGTCGCGACGCCGGCACCTGTGCCCTTGCGGCGCTCTTCGAGGATCAGTTCGTCGCGCGCCGTGGCGATACGGCGGATCTGCGTCATGGTACCGCCGGTACCGGCCGGGATCAGACGGCCGACGATGACGTTTTCCTTCAGACCTTGCAGACCGTCGGTCTTGCCGGCGATCGCAGCCTCCGTCAGCACCTTCGTCGTTTCCTGGAAGGATGCGGCCGAGATGAAGGACGGCGTCTGCAGCGATGCCTTGGTGATGCCGAGAAGAACCGGATCGCCATAGGCAGGCTTCTTGCCTTCTTCGATCAGGCGGTCGTTGGCATCGTCCAGCTCGATACGGTCGACGTTGTCGCCGACGATATACTGGCTGTCGCCCGCATCGGTGATTTCCACCTTCTGCAGCATCTGACGGACAATCACTTCGATGTGCTTGTCGTTGATGACAACGCCCTGCAAGCGGTAGACTTCCTGGATTTCGTTGACCAGGTAGGAAGCCAGAGCCTCCACGCCCTTGATCGCCAGGATGTCGTGCGGAGCCGGGTTACCGTCGAGGATATAATCACCCTTTTCGATATAGTCGCCTTCCTGAAGATGGAAGGGCTTGCCCTTCGGGATCAGGTATTCGACCGGCTCGACACCGTCTTCCGCCGGCTCGATGATGACGCGACGCTTGTTCTTATAGTCGCGGCCCAGGCGGATCGTACCATCGATCTCTGCGATGATGGCGTGGTCCTTCGGACGACGAGCTTCGAACAGTTCGGCAACGCGCGGCAGACCGCCGGTGATGTCCTTGGTCTTGGCGCTTTCCAGCGGCGAACGGGCGAGAACGTCACCCTGCGACACCTTCGTGCCCGGCTCGACCGACAAGATCGCGTCGACCGAGAGCAGGAAGCGGGCTTCGCCACCGCGCGAGAGCTTGGCGACATTGCCGCTGGCGTCCTTGATGACGATTGCCGGCTTGAGATCAGAGCCGCGCGGCGTCGAGCGCCAGTCGATAACCTGACGCTTGGTGATGCCGGTGGACTCGTCCGTCGCTTCGAGGACCGAGAGACCGTCGACGACGTCTTCGAAGTGAACCGTACCGGCCACTTCCGTCATCATCGGACGGGTATATGGGTCCCACTCTGCCAGACGCTGACCGCGCTTCACCTTGTCGCCGTCGTCGACATAGATCTTGGAGCCGTAAGCGACGCGCTGCGAGGAGCGTTCGACGCCACGTTCGTCCAGGATCTGCACCGCCATGTTACGACCCATGGCAACCAGGTTACCATCCGAGTTGCGCAGCATGTTGCGATTCTTGATCTGCACCGTGCCCTCATACGAGGCTTCCAGGAACGACTGGTCGACCACGGTCGCCGTACCGCCCAAGTGGAAGGTACGCATGGTCAGCTGCGTGCCCGGCTCACCGATCGACTGCGCGGCGATGACACCGACAGCTTCACCGATGTTGACTGGCGTGCCGCGAGCAAGGTCGCGGCCGTAGCAGACCGCGCAAACGCCCGTCTGGATTTCGCAGGTCAGCGCCGAACGGATGCGGATCGACTGGATACCAGCCTTCTCGATCTCGATGACGTCAGGCTCGAGGATCATCCTGCCGGCATCGACGATGCGCTCACCCGTGACCGGATGATCGATATCGTCGAGCGCGGTACGGCCGAGGATGCGGGCGCCGATCGATGCGACAACCTGACCGGCATCGACGATGGCGGTCATGGTGAGGCCGTTCTCGGTACCGCAATCGACGTGAGTCACGATGCAATCCTGCGCGACGTCGACGAGACGGCGGGTCAGGTAACCCGAGTTCGCGGTCTTCAAGGCGGTGTCTGCCAGACCCTTACGGGCACCGTGCGTCGAGTTGAAGTACTCGTTAACGGTGAGGCCTTCCTTGAAGTTCGAGATGATCGGCGTCTCGATGATTTCGCCCGACGGCTTGGCCATGAGGCCGCGCATGCCGCCCAGCTGACGCATCTGGTTCGGTGAACCACGAGCGCCCGAGTGGCTCATCATGTAGATCGAGTTCATCGGCTTCTGGCGACCGGTCTTCTCGTCGAATTCGACGGCCTTAATGCGGGCCATCATTTCTTCGGCGACCTTTTCCGTAGCCTTGCCCCAGGCGTCGACAACCTTGTTGTACTTCTCGCCCTGGGTGATCAGGCCGTCGTTGTACTGCTGCTCGTATTCCTTCACGAGCGCTTCGGTATCGCCGACGATCTTAACCTTGGTGTCCGGAATGACCATGTCGTCCTTGCCGAACGAAATGCCGGCGCGGCAGGCATGGGAGAAGCCGAGCTGCATGATACGGTCGCAGAAAATGACCGTGTCCTTCTGGCCGCAATGGCGGTAGACCGTGTCGATCATCTTGGAGATGTTCTTCTTGGTCATTTCCTGGTTGCAGATGTCGAAGGTCACCTTGCCGTGCTTGGGCAGCAGTTCGCCGATCAGCAGGCGGCCAGGGGTCGTTTCGTAGATCTTCGAATAGGACTTGCCCTCTTCGTCGACCGACTTGAAGCGGCCACGGATCTTCGAGTGCAGCGTCACGACCTTGTTTTCGAGGGCGTGATGCAGCTCGCCGAGGTCGGAGAAGGCCATGCCTTCGCCCGGCTCGTTCTGGTTCAGGATCGACAGGTAGTACAGGCCGAGAACCATGTCCTGCGAAGGAACGATGATCGGCGCGCCGTTTGCCGGATGCAGGATGTTGTTGGTCGACATCATCAGCACGCGGGCTTCAAGCTGGGCTTCCAGCGACAGCGGCACGTGAACAGCCATCTGGTCGCCGTCGAAGTCGGCGTTGAAGGCCGTGCAGACGAGCGGGTGCAGCTGGATGGCCTTGCCTTCGACCAGCATGGGTTCGAAGGCCTGGATGCCCAGGCGGTGCAGCGTCGGTGCGCGGTTCAAGAGAACCGGATGTTCGCGGATGACCTCGTCAAGGATATCCCAGACTTCCGGCTTTTCCTTTTCGACCAGCTTCTTGGCCTGCTTGACGGTCGAGGAATAACCCTTCGCGTCGAGACGGGCGTAGATGAACGGCTTGAACAGCTCAAGCGCCATCTTCTTCGGCAGGCCGCACTGATGCAGCTTCAGTTCCGGACCGGTCACGATGACCGAACGGCCGGAATAGTCGACGCGCTTGCCGAGCAGGTTCTGACGGAAGCGGCCCTGTTTGCCCTTGAGCATGTCGGACAGCGACTTCAGCGGACGCTTGTTGGCGCCGGTGATGACGCGGCCACGGCGGCCGTTGTCGAACAGCGCATCGACAGATTCCTGCAGCATGCGCTTTTCGTTGCGGATGATGATGCCCGGAGCGCGCAGTTCGATGAGGCGCTTCAGACGATTGTTACGGTTGATGACGCGGCGGTACAGATCGTTCAGATCCGACGTCGCGAAACGGCCGCCATCGAGCGGAACCAGCGGGCGCAGGTCCGGCGGGATGACCGGAACGACCTTCATGATCATCCATTCCGGACGGTTGCCGGATTCCATGAAGTTCTCGACGATCTTCAGGCGCTTCATCAGCTTCTTCTGCTTGAGATCCGACGTCGTGTCGGCAAGCTCGGAGCGCAGGTCGCCGGCGATCTTTTCGAGGTTCATGCTGGCCAGCATCTCGTAGATCGCTTCAGCACCGATCATGGCGGTAAACTGGTCTTCGCCATATTCGTCGACGGCGAGCATATACTCTTCTTCCGAGAGAAGCTGATGCTCCTTCAGAGCAGTCAGGCCCGGCTCGGTGACGATGTAGTTTTCGAAGTAGAGAACGCGCTCTACATCCTTCAGCGTCATGTCGAGCAGCGTCGAAATGCGCGAAGGCAGCGACTTCAGGAACCAGATGTGGGCAACGGGAGCGGCGAGCTCGATATGGCCCATGCGCTCACGGCGAACGCGCGACAGCGTCACTTCGACGCCGCACTTTTCGCAGATGATGCCCTTGTACTTCATGCGCTTGTACTTGCCGCACAGGCACTCGTAGTCCTTGATCGGCCCGAAGATTCGCGCGCAGAAAAGACCATCGCGTTCTGGCTTGAACGTACGATAGTTGATCGTTTCCGGCTTCTTGATCTCGCCATAAGACCAGGAAAGAATCTTCTCCGGCGACGCAATCGAAATCCGGATGGAATCGAAATTCTGCGCAGGCACCTGCGGATTGAAAAGATTCATGACCTCTTGGTTCATGCCTATCTCCTTTAGGGGCGAAACGCCCTCGAATTGCGAACAGTGCCGGTAAATCCCGGGAACCGGCCTGACGCTTTAAAACCGCCTTGCGGCGCCATGCATCCGAAGGGACGTCGACGGCGCTGCAATATTCCAAACGGTGCGCGCTGATCGGCAGCGCGCACCCGACAGGTTATTACTCGGCTGCGTCCGGAAGCTGGCTGGCCGTCTGCATGTCGTCGACCTTGGAGTTTTCCAGCTCGACGCTGAGACCCAGCGAGCGCATTTCCTTGACGAGAACGTTGAAGCTTTCCGGAATGCCCGCTTCGAAGGTGTCGTCGCCACGAACGATGGCTTCGTAGACCTTCGTACGGCCGGCCACGTCGTCCGACTTGACCGTGAGCATTTCCTGCAGCGTGTAGGCTGCACCGTAAGCTTCAAGAGCCCAGACTTCCATTTCGCCGAAGCGCTGGCCGCCGAACTGCGCCTTACCGCCCAGCGGCTGCTGGGTGACGAGCGAGTACGGACCGATCGAACGGGCGTGGATCTTGTCGTCGACAAGGTGGTTCAGCTTCAGCATGTAGATGTAGCCAACCGTGACCTGACGGTCGAACTGCTCGCCGGTACGACCGTCGTACAGTGTCGACTGACCGGTCTGCTTGAGACCAGCCATCGCCAGCATGTGGTTGACATCCGCTTCGCCAGCGCCGTCGAAGACCGGGGTCGCGATGGACACACCACGCTTCCACTGGTCGGCCAGACGCAGAACAGACGCATCGTCATACTCGTGAACGTCGTCGCTCTTCGGACCATCGCCGACGACCAGATCGATCGTCTTGCGCAGAGGCTCGATGTTGCCGCTCGCCTTGTAGGCTTCGATCAGATCACCGATCTGGCGACCCATGCCGGCGCAAGCCCAGCCGAGGTGCGTTTCGAGAATCTGACCGACGTTCATGCGCGAGGGCACGCCGAGCGGGTTCAGCACGATGTCGACATGCGTGCCGTCTTCGAGGAACGGCATGTCTTCGACCGGAACGATACGCGACACGACACCCTTGTTGCCGTGACGGCCGGCCATCTTGTCGCCCGGCTGGATCTTGCGCTTCACAGCGACGAAGACCTTGACCATCTTCATGACGCCCGGAGGCATTTCGTCGCCGCGCTGGACCTTCTCGACCTTGTCCATGAAGCGCTGTTCGAGGCGCGACTTGGATTCGTCGTACTGGCCACGCAGGGCTTCAAGCTCGCTCTGGACCTTTTCGTCCTCGACGGCGAACATCCACCACTGCGAACGCGGATACTCCGAAACGACAGCGTTCGACAGTTCCGTGCCCTTCTTGAAGCCCTTCGGACCAGCAAGAGCAACCTGACCGCGCAGCATCTCGACCAGACGGCCGTAGACGTTACGGTCGAGGATCGCCTGCTCGTCGTCACGGTCCTTGGCGAGACGCTCGATTTCTTCGCGCTCGATCGCCATGGCGCGTTCGTCCTTTTCAACGCCGTGGCGATTGAAGACGCGAACTTCGACGACCGTACCGTAGGTGCCGGGCGGCATGCGCATGGAGGTATCGCGAACGTCCGATGCCTTTTCACCGAAGATGGCGCGCAGGAGCTTTTCTTCCGGCGTCATCGGGCTTTCGCCCTTCGGCGTGATCTTGCCGACCAGAATATCGCCCGGCTGAACTTCGGCGCCGATGTAGACGATGCCGGCTTCGTCCAGGTTCTTCAGCGCCTCTTCCGAAACGTTCGGAATATCGCGGGTGATTTCTTCCGGACCGAGCTTGGTATCACGCGCCATCACTTCGAATTCCTCGATGTGAATGGAGGTGAACACGTCGTCGGCAACGATACGCTCGGAGAGCAGGATCGAGTCTTCGTAGTTGTAGCCGTTCCACGGCATGAACGCGACGAGCACGTTGCGGCCGAGAGCCAGATCGCCGAGATCGGTCGACGGACCATCCGCCAGAATGTCGCCACGGTTGACCACGTCACCGACGGTAACCAGCGGACGCTGGTTGACGCAGGTGTTCTGGTTCGAACGCTGGAACTTCATCAAGCGGTAGATATCGACGCCGGACTTCGACGGATCGAGGTCTTCGGTGGCGCGGATAACGATACGCGTCGCGTCGACCTGGTCGACCACGCCGCCGCGGCGAGCGCCGATAGCAGCGCCTGAGTCACGCGCGACGACCGGCTCCATGCCGGTGCCGACGAACGGAGCTTCGGCACGCAGAAGCGGCACGGCCTGACGCTGCATGTTCGAGCCCATGAGAGCGCGGTTGGCGTCGTCGTTTTCCAGGAACGGGATCAGAGCGGCTGCAACCGAAACCAGCTGCTTCGGCGAGACGTCCATCAGGTTGATGTTGTCGCGCGGAGCGAGCATGACTTCGCCGGCATGACGGCAAACGACGAATTCTTCGATGAAGAAGCCGTCAGCGTCGAGCTCGGCATTGGCCTGAGCAACGTAGTACTTCGCCTCTTCCATGGCGGAGAGGTAGAGCACGTCGTTAGTCACCTTACCGTCGATGATGCGGCGATAAGGGCTTTCGATGAAGCCGTACTTGTTGACGCGTGCGAAGGTCGCCAGCGAGTTGATGAGGCCGATGTTCGGACCTTCCGGCGTTTCGATCGGGCAAATACGACCGTAGTGCGTCGGATGAACGTCGCGGACTTCGAAGCCGGCGCGCTCGCGGGTCAGACCACCCGGTCCAAGAGCCGAAAGGCGGCGCTTGTGAGTGATTTCCGAAAGCGGGTTCACCTGGTCCATGAACTGCGACAGCTGCGAGGAGCCGAAGAATTCGCGGACGGCGGCGGCGGCCGGCTTGGCGTTGATGAGATCCTGCGGCATGACCGTGTCGATTTCGATCGAGGACATACGTTCCTTGATCGCACGCTCCATGCGCAACAGGCCCAGACGATACTGGTTTTCCATCAGCTCGCCGACAGAGCGGACGCGGCGGTTGCCGAGGTTGTCGATGTCGTCGATTTCGCCCTTACCATCGCGCAGTTCGACAAGCATCTTGACCACGGCCAGGATATCGTCCTTGCGCAGGATACGAACGGTGTCTTCGACGTCGAGGTCGAGGCGCATGTTCATCTTGACGCGGCCGACGGCGGAGAGGTCGTAACGCTCCGCATCGAAGAACAGCGAGTTGAACATAGCTTCGCCCGACTCCATGGTCGGCGGTTCGCCCGGACGCATGACGCGATAGATGTCGAACAGAGCGTCCTGACGGTTCTCGTTCTTGTCCGCAGACAGCGTGTTGCGGATGTAGGCGCCGACATTGATGTGGTCGATGCCGAGAACCGGGATTTCGTCGAAACCAGCCTTGAGGATGACAGGCAAGGTCTTCTCGTCGATTTCATCGCCGGCTTCGAGATAGATCTCGCCGGTCTGAACGTTGACGATATCTTCGGCCAGGAAGAGACCATAAAGCTCTTCGTCAGTAGCCTTCAGGGCCTTGAGACCCTTATCCTGCAACTGACGCAGAAGGCGCGGAGTCAGCTTCTTGCCGCCTTCGACCACGACCTCGCCGGTGTCGGCGTCGATCATGTCGGTAACGGTCTTGGCGCCCTTCAGCGTTTCCGCCTTGAAGGGAATGCGCCAACCATCGCCGGAGCGCTCATAGAGCGACTTCGTGTAGAAGGTCGACAGGATTTCTTCGCCATCCATGCCGAGCGCCATCAGCAGCGACGTTACCGGAATCTTGCGGCGACGGTCGATACGGGCGTAGACGATGTCCTTGGCGTCGAATTCGATGTCGAGCCAGGAGCCGCGGTACGGGATGACGCGAGCGGCAAAGAGCAGCTTGCCGGAAGAATGGCTCTTGCCCTTGTCGTGGTCGAAGAAAACGCCCGGCGAACGGTGCATCTGCGACACGATTACGCGCTCGGTGCCGTTCACGATGAACGTACCGTTGTTGGTCATGAGCGGCATGTCGCCCATGTAGACACTCTGTTCCTTGATGTCCTTGATGGACTTCGCGCCCGTATCCTCATCGATATCGAACACGATCAGACGGAGCGTGACCTTCAGCGGCGCGGCGTAGGTCAGGTCGCGCTGGCGGCACTCATCGACGTCGAACTTCGGCGGTTCGAATTCATAGGATACGAATTCCAGCATGGAAGCGCCGGAGAAATCGGTGATCGGGAAAACCGACTTGAAGACAGCCTGAAGACCTTCGTCCGGGCGGCCGCCCTTGGGTTCTTCGACCATGAGAAACTGATCGTAGGACGCTTTTTGAACCTCGATGAGGTTCGGCATCTCTGCGACTTCGGGAATCTTACCAAAAAACTTGCGTACGCGCCTGCGACCGTTGAACGAAAGGGTCTGAGCCATCGTCGCTCCTTTAAAATCCTGCACCCGGGCCTGCAACGGATGGGAAACGCTGGCCAGGCGACCCCATCAATCAATGAGTAGTTCAATCTCGTCTATTTAACCTAAAACCGCTCGGCCGGATTGCGTCGCGGTTCGGTTTGAGACCATCCTCTTGAAGAACCCATTACCCAAAAGCCGTTTTGCCCGCGGCTTTTGGGTAATTCGTTCAGAAAAACGGCAAATGGGAGGCGGCAAAAAGCCACCTCCCAAAGCAGTTTCAAGCTTACTTAACGTCGACCTTAGCGCCGGCGTCTTCGAGCTTCTTCTTGATGTCAGCAGCTTCAGCCTTGGAAACAGCTTCCTTGACAGCCTTCGGAGCGGCTTCAACGAGATCCTTGGCTTCCTTGAGGCCCAGGCCGGTGATGGCGCGGACTTCCTTGATGACGTTGATCTTGTTTGCGCCGGCTTCCGTGAGGATGACGTCGAACTCGGTCTTTTCTTCTTCAACGGCGGCAGCAGCGCCAGCACCACCGGCAACGGCAGCAACAGCTACCGGAGCAGCGGCGGAAACGCCCCACTTTTCTTCGAGAAGCTTGGACAGTTCTGCGGCTTCGAGAACGGTCAGCGAGGAGAGGTCGTCTACGATCTTTGCGAGATCAGCCATTTTTGTAGTTCCTTTTGTTCGGTTCGAACTGGTTGATTATAAACAGCGAAAAACCGCCTTACGCGGCTTCGTCCTTCTTGGCGTAGGCCGAGAACACGCGAGCAAGCTGACTTGCCGGCGCTGCAACAACACCTGCGATGCGGGTAGCCGGAGTCTGGATCATGCCCAGCAGCTTCGCGCGCAGCTCGTCCAGCGAAGGCAAGGTCGCGAGCGACTTCACACCTTCGGCGTTGAGCGTTGTTGTTCCCATGGCGCCGCCCAAGACAACGATCTTATCGTTGCCCTTGGCGAAATCCACGACGACCTTCGGAGCGGTAATCGGATCAGTGCTGTATGCGATCAGCGTCTGACCGGTGAAGAGATTGGAAATCCCTTCCGCGTCCGTGCCTTGAAGAGCAATCTTGGCCAGGCGGTTCTTCGCGACTTTGACGGTGCCGCCAGCAGCGCGCATCTTGGAACGAAAATCGTTCATCTGAGCGACTGTAGCACCAGCATAGTGGGCCACGACAACCGAGCCCGAAGCCTTGAAGACTTCGTTCAGTTCCGTGACGAATTCGCGTTTTTCCGCTCTTTCCACTGCTTTTCTCCAGTTGACAGGACCGGGTTAACGGGCCTGCCGGGTTGCCTTTTGCCTCCCGGGATCGATGAGATCCCAAGCGACGCTTGAGGATCCTGTCCCCTCGCGCTCGAGCCTGACGGCTCCAAGGCACAAGGCATCCAAGGCTCGAACCGAGTTCATCGAAGCGATGCTTCTTCAAAATTCGGGTCTTACCCGTCTCATGCAGGCTTAAGTGATTAAGGGATAACCACCTGCAATCTCGGACAGGAATTCCGGATTTCTCCGGAAATCCCGGCCCCGAGAGGCCGGGAATTCTTAAATGCCGGGCACAAGACCCGGCATATTCATTAGGCGTTCGGCGCCGTAACCGTCGACGGCTCGATCTTGACGCCCGGACCCATGGTCGAGGAGATCGCAACACGCTTCAGGTAGTTGCCCTTGGCGCCAGCCGGCTTCGCCTTGATGACGGCGTCGGCAAACGCGCGGATGTTTTCTTCCAGAGCCTTGGCGTCGAAGGAAGCCTTGCCGATGCCGGCATGGATGATACCAGCCTTCTCGACGCGGAACTCGACAGCGCCGCCCTTGGACGCTTCAACGGCAGACTTGACGTCCATCGTCACTGTGCCGACCTTCGGGTTCGGCATCATGCCACGCGGGCCGAGAACCTTACCGAGGCGACCGACGAGCGGCATCATGTCCGGGGTGGCGATGCAACGATCGAAATCGATCTTGCCGCCCTGAACGATTTCGACCAGGTCTTCCGCGCCGACGATGTCAGCACCGGCAGCCTTGGCTTCGTCAGCCTTGGCGCCGCGCGCGAAGACGGCAACGCGAACCGTACGGCCGGTGCCGTTCGGCAGGTTGACGACGCCGCGAACCATCTGGTCGGCGTGACGCGGGTCAACACCGAGGTTCATCGCGATTTCGACGGTTTCGTCGAACTTGGCGACGGCACGGTCCTTGACCATGTTGATGGCCAGATCCAGAGCATAGAGCTTGGTCGGATCGACGCCTTCACGAATCTTCTGAATACGCTTTGCTACCATGGTCTCAGCCCACCACTTCCAGGCCCATCGCGCGGGCAGAGCCCTCGATCATGGCCATTGCGCCTTCGATATCGGCGGCGTTCAGATCCTTCATCTTGGCTTCGGCGATCGACTTGATCTGAGCCTTGGTGAGGCTTCCAGCCTTGCCACCCTTGCCCGGCGTCTTGGAGCCGGACTGGATCTTCGCTTCCTTCTTCAGGAAGTAGCTGACGGGCGGCTGCTTCATGATGAAGGTGAAGGACTTGTCCTGGTAGTAGGTGATGACGACCGGGATCGGCATACCCTTTTCCATTTCCTGCGTAGACGCATTGAACGCCTTGCAGAATTCCATGATGTTAATGCCACGCTGACCAAGCGCAGGACCAATCGGCGGCGACGGATTCGCCGAGCCGGCCTTGACCTGCAGCTTGAGCTGGCCCGCTACTTTCTTAGCCATTTCTCTCTCTGCCTTTCCAAACGACCGGTTGCCCGGCCCATTATGCCGGATCGCTCCGGCGGCTGCGGTTGCGTGGTGCGGATCACCAGGTCCGGCTAAGACCCTACCCTTCCACGCGGATTGCGGCTTGGCCGCGAGATATAAGTAAGCATTTACTTATATCCAAACTCAAACGAAAGGTCAGCCGCCAGGCCGACCTTTCAAAGAGATAACGTCAAACCTTCTCGACTTGACTGTATTCCAGCTCGACGGGCGTCGCGCGACCGAAGATCGACACTTCCACCTTCAGGCGCGAACGCTCTTCATCCACATCCTGCACAGTGCCGTTGAACGAGGCGAACGGACCGTCGGACACGCGAACCTGCTCGCCGATCTCGAAGGATACGGAAGCCTTCGGCCGCTCAACACCCTCCTGGACCTGACCGAGAATGCGCTCGGCTTCATAATCCGGAATCGGAACGGGCTTATTGTCGGAGCCGAGGAAGCCAGTCACCTTCGGCGTATTCTTGATCAGGTGGTAGGCTTCATCCGTCAGGTTGGCGCGAACGAGCACATAACCCGGGAAGAACTTGCGCTCGCTGTCGACCTTGCGGCCGCGACGAACCTCGACAACCTTTTCGGTCGGCACGAGGATCTTCTCGAACAAATGCTCGAGACCCTTCTGCCTGGCCTTCTCCTCTATGGATTCAGCCACCTTCTTTTCAAAATTAGAATAAGCGTGGACGATGTACCAACGTGCCGCCATGTTCATCTCCACCCGATATCAATTGCCGGTGTTCAGCACGTAGCTGAGAATCCAGCCGATGAGCTGGTCGGCAGCAAAGAAAAACAGCGAGGCGAAAACGACCATGACAAGCACCATCACCGTCGAGATCATCGTCTCGCGGCGTGAGGGCCAAGTGATTTTCGACGTCTCGGAGCGCACTTGCCGCAGAAACGCTAGTGGATTCGTTTTGGATGCCATTGACTGCCCACGCAATTACGGCGCGTAAAGCTGAACATATCAGCCCCACGCACCGCGTGTCTGTTAAACCCTACATAAACACCGATTCCCGATTTAACAAGAGGCAATACGGTGTTTTCTAAAATTTGCCGCCAAGTCGGCATAATCCTCAACCCGAGAAGCTGCGAAACGACGCGCCAGTCAGATCAAGGAAAATGGCAGGGGCAGCAGGGCTCGAACCTACGACCTGCGGTTTTGGAGACCGCCGCTCTACCAACTGAGCTATACCCCTTCTTCCTTCGAATATTCACTTTAAGCGGTGGACCGCCCGAGCAGTTCGAAGACATGGCGCTCCCTTTAAGGCGCGACGAAACGATTGGCAAGAGCGTTTTTTGCTTTTTCCCAATCGAGCCCGCAACTTCGCGTAGGGCATGCCCGAGCGAGGAATTTGCTGCCGCAGCGAAACTGCCGCAAATGATGCCGAAGAGACGGCCCTCACCTTCGTTATTCTCCGGAAGAGCCTTTCGGCTTGCGCTTGAGAAATTTCGGCCTGATTCGCCGCAGAAAGCTATCCGTGGACCGAATCACATTCGTCAATGAAATCAGCTTGTCTATTTCGGCATCGGCATTGCCGAGCCGTTCCGACAGAACCTCCGCTGCCGCCAAGGCAATCTCGGCCGGCGGGACTTCGGTGAAGCGTTCGGCAAGCCGGATATAGGGATTGAGCGCAACCCCGTCATGGATGGTGATCTTTCCCAAGCGGGCGAAGAGACGCAGGAAGGTCTGTTCGAAACTCCAATCGTGAGCGGAGACCACCCGCCACTTCTGACTTCGCCTGGCCGAAAACCCGGCAAGTACGATCGCGCCGGGCAAGTTCAGATCGCTGAGCCAGAGCGTCATGGCAAAGCCGCTCGTCGGCGTCTTGCCCTCTGTATAGAAGTCCGAACAGAAGCCCACCAGATCGAGGTGACCGGTCGGTGCGCCCTGGAAATCGGCCGCCGGATTGAGCTTCTCTTCCGGGCCAAGCCGGATGTTCATGATGCCGAGAAAGTGTTCCCTCGGGAAAAACTTCAAGACCTCGCCGACTTCGCCGCGATAGACGATGTTGGCGCCGCGCGGCTGGCCGCGCGAGATCAGCAGCGAATGGCCGTGGAATGGATGGTCCAGAACCTTGTAGACCTTGTTGAAGAAGACGAAGAGCGCCGTCTCGGGAAACTGTGAACGCAGACTTGTCATGTCGACTGCGTCGCTGTTGGCAACCAGAACGATATGGGAGAAACCCGCCAGCACTCCACGCCATTTGTCGGCACCATTCAAACCGGCTGCGGAATCCGCAGCCGGAAAGCCGATGTCATTGGCGCCTGGCGTTCCCTGATCCATTCGCTCACTTCTGTTGGACGTGCAGCATCCTGTCGCGCATGGCGAACCATTCTTCGGCATAGTCGTCATTGCGATACTCGTCGAAATACGGACCGCCGTCGGTGAAATGCACGAGCTTGGCATCCTCGCGGCGATCATATTCGTTGACGAGATAGTTCCAGGTCACCGGTACCTCGCCGATCTGGTCGTCGTTCTCCAGCCACTTGAACTGGTGCAACTGCAGGCCGGTTGCCGTGTTGACGAAATCCTTCGACAACGCCGTGCATTTGGCATTGTTGAACAGGATCATGCTCGACCAGTTCTTCTTTTCGTATTTGGTCTGCGTCTGGCCGAGGAACTTGGTCTCGACTTTCGGCTGATAGTCGTGCTTGACGCACATGGCGGCATAGCGATCGTCACGCAGCGCCCAGAGCTCGGCAATGTCGGCACGAGCGAGCATGTCGCAATCCATGAAGATGCTCCAGCCCTGATAATCGCTGAGATACGGCACGAGAAAGCGCGAGAAGGAAAACTCGGTGGATTGCAGCGGATTGCGCTCGCGCGTGAAAACGCCGCCGAGATTGTTGAGCACGATCGGCGAGAAGACTACCGGGATCGACGAACGCTCGATGATGCTCTGAACGAGAACATGGTACGCCACGACCTCCTTGGAATCGAAACCAACAAAAATACGCGCAACGTTATCCTTCATGATACCTCCGAAACGGCTGGCCTATTCCGGCTCAGCCGGCAAACTATCTTTCGCCGCGACGCAAACGAAGCTCAACTCATGAAGCCCCGTTGGCCGCGGGATGGCGGTTCAAAACACGTGCCCGAATACGCCGCACCATGCGCTGCAATCTACAGGAGATGCCCGAGAACCCAAACCTACTTAGAGAAATGACGATATTTGTCGAGTGTTTGCGGAAGCATTTTTGGTTATGCCGCGTAACAAATGGAGAGGTCTACGCAGGGCCCACTCCGCCGGGCGCGGCGGGAAAGCGGCGCCCGGCCAATTTAAGCGGATCGCTGTGGTTCAGATTTTCACGTATCGCCGCCAGTCGTGTTCTTCCTTGAAACCCAAGACCTCGCGGATCTTGCGGTTGGACAGGAGACCCTCATATTCGCCGATCTCGCGGGTGAACGGGACGTTCGGATAATGCTTGGCGGCAAGCTCTCGCGATGGCGTGTTGGCCGATACCGTGTCGTTTGCGGCATTGAACACCTGAAAGCCGAGGCCGCTCCTTTCGATGCAGAGATGGACGATCTGGCCGAGATCGCGCGCGTCGATATAGCTCCAGGCGATGCGCTTGCGCATCTCGCTATTGGCGAAATACTCCGGGAAGCGCTCATATTCGTGCGGCTCGATGACGTTGCCGATGCGCAGCGCATAGATGTCGATGCCGAAGCGTTCGGCAAAGGCGCGGGCGGTCTTCTCGTTCACGACCTTCGACAGGCCATAGGAATCCATCGGATTGACATCATAGTCCTCTTCGAGCGGGAACTGATGGAAATCACGATGGCCCTCGGCGAAGCAGACGCCATAGGTCGTCTCGCTGGACGCGACGATGATCTTCTTCACGCCGAGCTTCGCAGCCGCCTCGATGACATTATAAGTGCTCATCGTGTTGATGCGGAAGGTTTCATTGTCGGGCTTGATCAGGATGCGCGGAATGGCGGCGAAATGCACGACGGCGTCGAAAGGCTGCACGCCCTTGCCGTGATCGAGATCGGGGAAATCGCGATGCATGGACAGAACATCATAGACTTGTCCCGCATCGGTGACATCGGCCTGCAGATTGGTGACGCCGGGGCTGTTCAGCGGCACGAGATCGACATTGTGGACCTCGTAGCCGGCATTGACCAGCCACGGAACAGTGTGACGTCCAGCCTTGCCGCTTCCACCAGTAAACAAAATACGTTTCTTCATGAAATCTCCTCCAGATAAAATCGAGCGATAGATAGGCCCTTGCATCCGTTTCGCAAGACACGGCTTGGTGACCCGGCGCTTCTCCGGCAAAATAGTTGGATCGAGTCGGGAAAGCATATTGCGACTACGGGGAGCGGTGAAAGGAGATAGGAGCGATGCGGCCGATCACGCTTGTCGAATACGATCCGCAATGGCCCCTTCTCTTCGAAAGCAGAATCAAGGCAATCGGCCTGGTTCTTGGTCATGCCGCCGAGTTCCATCACATCGGCAGCACCGCCATCGCCGGATTATGCGCCAAGCCCAAGCTCGATATCGATGCCATCCTCCCCTCGCAAGATGCAAGGCTTGACGCAACCGAACACCTGAAAGGGGGAGGATTTCGCTTTCACGGCGATCTGCACGGCGCCGACCGCTGGACCTTCACCAGGGATGAGACGCCTTACGGCACACGGCTCTATCTCTGCCTGCCAGGCAACGAGGCCCACCGGGAGCGCCTCCTCTTCCGTGACTATCTCCGCGCCCATCCGTCATTGGCAACAGGCTATGCCAGACTGAAAGAGCGGCTTGCCGAAGAGGCCAACGGCGATTGGGATCACTATACGGGCGGGAAGAGCGATTTCGTTGCCGATATCGTGCGTCGCGCCAGGGCGGAATTCGCATCGGCGGAGAACGTCACCGGCAAGTGATCACAGCAAGAGCGCTACCCATGCAGATGCCTTAAAACTCGCGGATCTAAGTGCGATCCCTCACCACCCGCCCTCGTGGTTCGAGGCTCCGGCCCCTTCGACAGGCTCAAGGGTCTGCGCACCTCATCACGAGGGCTGATGCTCCGCGCAGGGCCGCATATTGAATTGACCTCATGCCGCAGCGAGCGCTCCATCCTCGCCCTGAGGCGTGAAGCTTCGAAGGGCGAGGATGGCCTCTGCTTTTTGATCAATGCAAAAAGGCCCCGCTGTTTCCAGCGGGGCCTTCTTATAAAAGAATAATCCGAGGATTACTCGACGATGGAGGCAACGATGCCTGCGCCGACGGTACGGCCGCCTTCGCGAATTGCGAAGCGAAGCTTTTCTTCCATCGCGATCGGAACG
>NZ_JBIVYI010000026.1:0-19705 GCF_044769665.1 Rhizobium sp. NPDC090279
CTGTCCGGGATTTAGCGGAATCGCTGTCCGGGAATTACTGAAAACTGTGGCCGGAGATTACCGGAAATCTTGTCCGGACTTTACCGAAACCCGCACTCTGAACATGAGCCCTATTTCAGCTGATGAGACAGCGTTCGTTTTCAGCTACCCGAAGGTGCAGTCAGCGAATGCTCGGAAACTCATCGCGCCAGTGATGCTCACAAACGGTGATGATCGATTGCTCGCACTCTCAACGCTTACCCTGTGCACCGCCGAGAACTTTTTCCTGCGGCCGTCCCATGTCGATAGCTGGTCGGATCGGAAACGAGCTACCCTTCAAAAGGCCTATTTCTCCACTGTGAAAGAAGGGGCTTTCTTCGCATCTCAACCCGAATACATGCTTTTTTAGCAGCAGGCTTACATCACCGGAGCGACGTATTAAAACGAAGGATTATTGCCAGTGGTGACCGGACTATCATAGATGAGTACTGCCGTAAAAATCATAATGCTTCTGAAAAAAACGGAGCCGCCCGATGACGAGACCCGCGACTGCCATTGATCCAATCACCGGCGTTCTGGACGCTTTCCAACTCCACAATGTAGTCGCGCTTTGCGACGGCGGGCATGGCTGTGAGCAGGCATATGCGTTCAGAATAGCGCTCATCCGCGACCCACGATTTCCCGCCCTCGTGAACGATATAGTCGTGGAAAGTGGAAACTCTCTCTACCAAAGCATAATGGACCGTTTTGTTTCAGGGGAAGACATACCTGATAGAGAAATCCGCAAAGCTTGGCAGAATACGACGCAAGCCCACGATGTGTGGGATCGCCCCGTCTTTGAGGGACTATTTCGAGAAGTCCGCGATTTGAATGCGACGCTGCCCAAAGAGCGGCAGATTCGTGTTTTGTTGGGTGATCCGCCGATAGATTGGTCTAAGGTCAACAACGCCGCTGAACTTCGCGAGACATCGAGAGCATTGGAAGACCGTGACATCTGTGCCGCAAGAATTATTCAAAGTGAAGTGCTTGCGAAGCAGCGCCGCGCTTTAATCGTCTACGGCGGCATGCACCTTCTCCGCAAAAGACTCTTCTGGCGATCGGAAGAGGAACCAGCCATGGAATTGGAACCAATCCCGCTAGAAAACTCAATCGTGTCATTGCTCGAAGGGCAAGGGGCGAATGTCTATTCTGTCTGGACGCCTGTGGATGTCGATCTAACGACTTTACAATCCGATGTTTGCTCATGGCATACACCGAGTCTTGTTCCCATTCGAGGCACTCCGCTTGGAGAGGTGAGCTTTCGATCATATTACCCGCACGCCATGTTCACCGGGCAACGCGACGCGCTTGTAAAGCTTCATGTCGATCCCGAGCGCTCCCCTTCAATGGAGGAGCAGTTCAACGCGATCCTTTACCTCGGACCAGCGTCTGATTTGACGTGGAGTCAAGTCTCTCCCGCGTTAGCCGCTGATCCGGAATATATCAAGATGCGGTCAGATAGATGCGCATGGATCGGCCTGTCTCTCTGATTGTCAACGGCGGAACGAAGGGGAATCTCACCGCCTTCGCAGCTGTTGTTTTCACTGTCCTAGCCGCGAAGGTTGGCGAGCATTTAAACTCTTCGACAAGCAGAATATCAACGTCGGGTTCAGTTACCTGGCTAAGAGTATCCAGGTCGTCCGACAACAGTCCCTCCATCATGTCAGGCAGACTTCCGGCGCGGGTCCCTCAAATCGTAGGGGCTCCACCAGACGAGGGGAAAAGCTCAATAGACTCATCCCATTCTTCGTCAGTTGCGGGGCCGACCGCCATTATGGATTTGGCCGGGGGTAGAACCGGAAGCGTCTGGCCACCAGCAGCTTGGATTACATCGAAGACTTCTTGAGCCGAGTTAATGACCGGGATTTTCTTTTTGCCGATCAAGAACGCTGAATTGTAGCCGCTTATGTTGACCTCATTTTCGGTGATCTGAAGCGGCCCTTTTGCTCGTTCTCCGTCAAAGTAGATTGGCCATTGGTTTTTAGAAGACAGCAGGCTCAGTGTCTTGTCAGCAGGCCTCTCCGCATCCGCAAGGTCCTTTACTTCTGCCGGTGTCTCCAAAGAATAAGTCGTGGCGTCCAGCGTAAGGAGCATTGCGTTTGCTGGAGAACCGTCCTCGACCTCGATTGGTTTGAGAACGTTTCGGACATAGAGAATTTCGGTAGCAATTATCGGCTTGTCGCCTGTAGGTGGAGGGCAATGCACTTTCAACGGATTCCCCTTTAAGTTTTCGTGGACGCACAAAATTGCAACCTCATACTTCCACAAGGCAGGTTCCCGGTAAAGCGACATCAGGGGCCATCGCTCAGCAGAAAAGCTAGGCTAACTAAGTGCGATCTCATTCGGCCCAAGGATCGATGAGATCAATCCCCAAGTCCTCGAAATCTTTGATATTCCGCGTCGCGAGGGTCAGCTGGTGGGCAATAGCGGTAGCGGCGATCAGGCCATCCATCGAGGAAAGGCCGCGGCCTTTTCGCTTTGCATGACCCATCAGATCACCCCAGGCTAATGCAATTGATGCGTCCACAAGGAGAACACGATGCTCGAACCGCTGTGGCAGGTCATCTGCAAGCCATGCGGCAAGCGCATCGCGTTTTCGCCCTTGATCCATCAAGGCAACACCGCGGCGTATCTCAGCGATCGATACAACGCTAATGAAGGAGCGGTCCTCGTCCAGTGTATCCAACCATTGCAGGACGCGAGCGTCGGGGAGAGGCCTTGTCACCTCCGACAAGACATTGGTATCCAACAGCAGTTTCACAGCGGCAGATCACGCGGTTCGTCGTGCTGACGCTCGAGGTCGAGATCGGAGCCCCGTAACGGCGATTCCATCAGAAATTCTGCGAGAGTGCCCTTGCGTGTGGTTTTCCTCTGCCATTCTTCGGCAGATACGACGACGACGCTTGGCTTCCCGTTTCGCGTGATTGTCTGCGGGGCAGACTGGGCGCGCTCGATGACTTCAGAAAGCTTGGCTTTCGCGCCAGCGACAGTCCAGCTTTCATCTCCTTGCCAAGATTGTTGCATTGTCTATCTCCTGACCAAAGTGACCATGATGACTATATAAGCCTAGAGTTGCTGAGCGACAAGCCCCTTGGCAAGAAGCAGCCCGCGAAAAACAGGGCGCTGCTGAGACCACGGCGAAAGCTGGGTATTGCCTCAACAGCGGCAAATATCTCCGCTGAAACACGGTGGAGCAAGCGTGGCAAGCGATTAATGGACGTTCAGACCGAGCGCTGATCATAAAGTACGTTCGACAGGCGGCTTACCCGCAACGCCTTTCGCACCTTCCGGGAGATATCATCGACAGTCGCCATAACTCGGCTCACCTGTGACAGCGTGGACGTTAGCTCCGGGGCATACCTGATAATGTAATACTCGTTGTTTGCGGAGAGCGTTGCCAGGTGCGCCACCGTACGCTTGCGCAGAACAAGGCCAGCTTCGGACGCCATACGCACCCGCTCGCCGAGGTCGTGCCGAACACCGCGGATCGCGGTGGGGCTCACGCCCTTGGCCAGCAGGAATGCATTCAGATAGAGCTCCATCGCATGCAGCGCCAGAAGACGCCGTGGAAGATGATTGGGTTTGGACGAGCTCTCGCCAAGCTTGCCGGCTGCGTCCTGGTACTGCGTCGCCAAATTTAGAATGCCTTGTACGCCTGCTGCTTTGCCAGAATATGCAGGTCCATCGGATGATTTCGGCCGGCATTTCTCAGCAACGCGGAGAAGATCCTTCAGCATCGTCCGCAGCTCGGGCCACGGTGCATCTTCGAGCTTCAGGCTGGGATCGTTCATAACGATCAGGCAATGGAGCTTTGCGGTGACTTCGGTCAGCGAGGAGGGCGGTGTGATCCACATGACACGTCCGGATATCCCGGCCTGTTGCGCGAGCTCCTGTTCCACAGCGACCGCCGCACTGTATCCCAAACGCTGATCGGCTTCCTTCCATCGTCTCCGGTGCAATCGAAGCTCGGCTCGGGCCTGAGACAGGTGTTCTGGATCGAGCTGATTGGCCATTCGATTGATGTCGGCAAAAGAGCGAACCTCGACGGCGGCATCCCCATCAACAATCTGCAGCGTCATGACCGGACGGCCGCCGGCCTCTTCGAGCAATTCCTTTTCAAGCTTTTCCCTAAGACTTGTGGCCCTGACGCGCTGCTGGTGGCACGCATACCAGCGAGGCCACATTTCCCTGACGGGCGTCGGGCCACTAGCTCTCCGGTGATTGCCGGGTTCCGCAACAAGCTGGCTCAGCAGGCGTGCCGCGACGGGAAGAAGGTTCCGGCGATCGATGATGTACGGCAGGTTTTCTGACGGGCCGCGCTCGGGATTTTCTTTTCCAGGCGTAATTGCAGGCAAAGTTCTGCTATTCTCAGAATCAGCCATGATCCAAGCTCCAAATAGCTAGGGTTGGGTTAGGCCGAGTAGGGCGGTTGCAACGCCTTGCTCGGTCGTCTGCAATGACGCGAGACCTGTATAGTCTAGTAGAAAAACACGGCGGATCAATTAAATTCGCCTACGGTAGGCGATTTTGTATGTTACCAGTTCAATGCCGGATGGCGCGTGCGGCTCTTGGCCTCAAAATTGCGGAGCTCGCTGAACTGGCAAAAATGTCTACCAATACGATTGTCCGCTTTGAAACGGGCAAGGAACTCAAACAGTCTACAATCGACGATTTGCGCGTGGTGTTGGAAAACGCCGGTATAATATTCATCTCCGAAAACGGCGACGGCCCTGGCATACGCTTGAAGAAACCCGCTTCATAAAACGTTCGAACCACATGACGGCTTAGCGACGCAGTCGCTCCGGTCCGAAGGCGAGCGCTCTTTCGCTTGGGCTGTAGCAAGCCGGAGGGCCGCCAGTGACATTGCCCTGGCGTGATAGCCGGGACCACATTGGATTTTCAGTGTACGGTGGGATGAGACAAGAGCAGCAGCTTCACGGTCTGGGTTATGATGTTACGGAGCTTCCGCCAGTCGGGGAGGTTTCGTTCATTCACCCGTTCCTGGATAGCGGCCAGCATCCATCCCGCGCCGGCGATGTCCTCTGCCGCCTGGCAGGCGTCGGAGCGCTGGAAGCAGGCGACGATGCGAGGGTAGGGGTCGTCCTTGTCTTTCGGAATGCCGGCGATTAACTCCTGTGCCTCACGATAGGCGAGAGCGATACGCTGCCGCTCATTCGGATCGCTTCGCAAAATCATGCGGCACGTCCATAGAAGGGTTTCCGAAATGTCCTCGAACTCATTTCTCATGCCGGATCGAACGCCCCCTTGAATTCCGGATCGCGGTAATAGGCGAGCTTGCCGGCGACGATCGGCCGTTGGCCGGCGAGGAAGAGCAATTGGCCGTGGGCCGGCAGGTTGCGGACCTCATCGGGCGTGAGCAGGGGCCGCCCGGTGTGCTGCTGGCTGTAGGAGATTCCCGACTTTTCTGAATCGAGCGCGCGGGCCATGGTCTGGAACACGACGGTCTCCTGACCGAGCAGATCGGAGACAAGGCGGGCGCTGTCGTGATCGTTGACGCCGAACACCTGCAGCACGCCGGCATTGGAGAGGAAGGTGCCGGCCTTCTGTCCATAGGTGGCGCGGAGCTGGTGGACGTCCTGCAGGATCGGCCAGAGCTGGACGCCGTAACCTGCCATCAGGCCCATGGCGCGTTCGACGGGAGCGAGATGGCCGAGGGCGGCGAACTCATCCAGCAGGTAAAGGACCGGCACGGCCGGTTTGGCGGGATCGCGGGCCATGTCGGTGAGACTTTGCGAGACGAGCAGGCGCAGCCATCGGGAATAGGTCGACAGACGATCTGGCGGCAGGACAAGAAAGATGGAGAGGTTGCGGCTCTTCAGATCGGCAAAGCGGAAGTCCGATCGGTTCAGCACCGCGGTCATGCGGGGGCTGTCGAGGAAATGGGTGTGACGTTGCGCCGCTGACAGAACGCCGGCGGCTTCACGATCGGACTTTCCCAGGTGACGGTTTGCGGCGCGCGCGATCAGGCCATTCGCACCGTCATTCTCCTGCATGCGCCTGAGCAAACCGGCGAAGCTATCCGGCGCCAGGGTCAGGTATTCACGCAACGAACCCAAATGACGGCGGCGTGGTGATTCCACAGTGACGATCTTGAGGATCAATCCAGCAATGAGCGCCTTGGCTTCCTCGTTCCAATGCGCGTCGCCCGCCATGCCCGGTTCATCGAATACGAGGGCGTCGGCAAGGGTGCTGGCATCTTCCGCCACATCCAGTCCATCGGCGTCGAGGGTGTCGAGCGGATTGAAGGCGGCCGACGGCGTGCCGGTGACGCCAAAGGGATCGAGGACATGGACCGGACCAAAGGACTGGCGAGCCCGGCCGGAGATCCTGGCGTTCTCTCCCTTGGGGTCGATGCAGATCACGGAGCGGTCGGCGGTGAGCAGGTTCGGGATGATGGTTCCCACACCCTTGCCGGTTCGGGTTGGCGCCATGGTGAGGAGGTGCGCCGGACCATCATAGCGCATCAGCTCTCTGGTCTTGCCGTTGCGGCCGATCAGCAGACCGGATCCAGATTGGGAGAGGGGAGCCACTTCCTTGTCGGTGGCAAAGCGAGCCGAGCCATGGGTGTCGTTGGCCATATCCCCGAAATGCATGATCATGGGATTGGTGAATATGCGGAAGACGAGAACGGCGAACACGGCGATGACGAGCAGCCCGGCAAGCAGCCTGGCGATCCACCATTCTGGCGGAACGGCGTTGGCGGCGATGGCCAGAACCAGGGTGACGATAAACAGGAAGGCGGCTGCCTGCAGCAGATAACGGGCGCTGCGAAAGGGCGCCAGGATGATGCATGAAACCGCCCAGACCGGATCACGGGCGGCAGCTCTCATCATGTTCTTGAATGCGGCCCATGCCAGCGTTGCCTGGTTCATTCGCCTGCCTCGCGTCCACGGACACCCAATGCAGCATCCGGCGCTTCAAGCAGGTCGGTAAAGAGTGCCTTGTCATTGTCGCGCGTCAGGAATCCCGGCAGCTCGTGGCGCAGCCAATCGGCCAGGTTCTTCGAGAATTCGTCCCTGCCGTGTTCGAGGCGATGAAGGACGAGGGCACCGAGCAGCACCTTGCGCCTGGTGTCCTCGACGCGTTCCTGTTTGCCCAAACGAGCCTTCAGGGTTTTGCGCTGCGCTTCGAGTTGCGCAAGCCGTTCCTCAATGGATTTGCGGGGCATATGGAGTCTCCGATCGTTTATCCGGAATCGTCTGTTGGCACCTACGCCTCTATGCGATGCAATGAGACTACATGTCGTGTCGTCTGGGACAATCCTGAATATGTAGTGGTGTCGTTGCATCTGGCGTAATCCCGACGGAGGGAGCGTAAGCGAGAGAAGTACTAAGGGCGCACTTACGAGTTGCAGCGCAACTCAAGGCTTGTTATGTTCGATTTGCCGTTTCAATTCGGAAAACTCACATTTGGCGATCTATCACTTCAGCATGAAGACGATAGCCCGTAGCGGCGGCCGCAGCGCGGTTGCATCCGCCGCTTATCGTGCGGCCGTCAAACTCACCAATGAGCGTGATGGCCTGGTGCACGACTTCACCCGCAAGCAAGGTGTCGAACACGCGGAGATCGTGCTACCGGAAGATGTCGTGGCCGATTGGGCTCTTGACCGTTCAGCGTTATGGAATGCAGTCGAGTATGCGGAGAAGCGCAGCGATGCGCGGGTGGCGCGCGAGTTCGAGATCGCGCTTCCGCATGAGCTCAATGCGGAGCAGCGGTTTTCGCTGACGCGGGAGTTCGCGCGCGACCTGGCGAGCCGTTATGGTGCCGCGGTCGACTTTGCCATCCACCAGCCGCAAGGGGAGGGGGACGTTCGCAACGTCCATGCGCATCTGTTGATGACGACGCGGGTCGTGGGAGAGACAGGGCTTGGCGAGAAAACCTTGATCGAGCGCGAGAACAAGTGGCTGTTGAACAACGATCAGCCAACCTCGCACATGCAGCTTCGCGATATCAGGCAGGCCTGGGAGCATCATGCCAATCGCCATCTGGCGCGTGTCGGTCTTGAGGTGCGGATCGACCATCGATCGCATCTGGAGCGCGGGCTTCAGATCGAGCCGACCGAGCATATGGGTGTGCATGCGTCGCAGATGGATCGTCGCGGCATGGAGGTGTCGCGTAGGCGCCTGGAAGAGCGGGCGGCACAGCGAAACGCCGCGCTGATCCGCGAGAAGCCGGAGCAGGTGCTGACGATCATCACGGCTGAGAAGAGCGTGTTCGATCGTCATGATGTGGCACGTGCGTTGCATCGCTATATCGACGACGATGTGCAGGCATTCCGCAATGCGTTTGCAGCTGTCATGGCGTCGCCGGCATTGGTCGAACTGCAGCCCGAGCGGGATGGGAAGTTGGCGCATGGGGAGCTGGCGCGTTACTCGACGCGGGAGATGGTCGAGATCGAACATGGCATGGCCGAGAGGGCATCGAAGATGGCGAGCACTCTCGGCCATGGCGTTGATCGACATCATGTCGATCAGGCCATAATCGTACAGGACAGCGCCATCCGGGCAAGGACCGCGTCCTCCCTCTCCGGAAAAGTTGAACGGGGCATGATGGCGCTTGTCGATCGAGAGCGAGCGATCGAACGGTCGGGCTTGAGCGAGGAGCAGCGCCTGGCCATTCAGCATGTCACCGGAGCGCAGCGGATCGCTGTTGTCATCGGGTTCGCGGGAGCGGGTAAGTCGACGATGCTGGCGGCGGCGCGCGATGCCTGGGAGCGCCAGGGTTACCGCGTCCATGGGGCGGCACTCGCCGGCAAGGCGGCGGAAGGATTGGAAGAATCCTCCGGCATTGCCTCGCGCACATTGGCCTCGTGGGAATATGGCTGGCAGGCAGGGAAGGGCGAGCTTGGAAAGGGCGACATCCTGGTCATCGATGAAGCCGGCATGGTTGGCAGTCGACAACTGGCACGGTTCGTCGCCGAAGCGGAGGCGAGGGGAGCAAAGCTGGTGCTGGTCGGCGATCACGAGCAGCTGCAGGCGATCGGCGCCGGCTCACCCTTCAGGGCGATTGCCGAGCGGGTAGGTGCGGTCGAGCTCGCGGAAATCCGCCGGCAGAAGGAGGATTGGCAGCGCCATGCGTCGATTGCCTTTGCCACCCATCGCACCGGGGAGGGACTGGCCGCCTATGCCGATTGGGGTAGGGTTCAGTTCGGCGCTGACAGGGACGAGACACGGGCCTCGTTGGTGCGCGACTACCTGGCCGATCTGGAGCAGCATCCATCAGGCTCTCGCATCGCGCTGGCGCATCGCCGCGCCGACGTTCGGATGATCAATGCGGATATTCGTGCCGCGCTTCAGGAGCGTGGACTGTTGGCGTCTGGTGCGGGTGAGGGCACGCCCAAGGTCATCCGGGACCCCGAAAAGCTCGGCCGCGAACTGGTCTATCAGACCAATGACGGCAAGCGATCGTTCGCGCCAGGCGATCGTATCCTTCTGTTGGAGAATAATCGCGATCTTGGTGTCAAGAATGGCATGTTGGGAACGGTCGAGGCCGTCGAGGCGGACGCAATCCATATACGTCTCGACGGCCCTACCGAAGGGCGGAACGGTGCCCCTGTCCTATCGATACCCGTTCATCATTACCAAGCCTTTGATCATGGCTATGCGACGACGATTCACAAGTCGCAGGGAGCGACCGTCGACCGAGCTTTTGTGATGGCGTCCCCCAGCATGGACCGGCATCTGACCTATGTGGCCATGACGCGTCACCGCGACAGCGTGACGCTTTATGCGGCTTCGGACGAGCTCAAGGATATGAAGGTGCTCAGCGCCAGCTTGAGCCGATCTGGCGCGAAGGAAACGACGCTCGATTATATCGGCGCCTTTGCCGAGCGGCGGGGGATCGCCGAGGCGTTCGGCGTTCGCAGCGAGCTTGTCGTCGGTCTTGTGCCGCGGACGCAGGCCCAGATCCAGATGTCGGCACCACCGGAGCAGACCAAGCGGGTAGGGGAGAAGCAGCTCGAGACGGTGGCACCACTCGTGCCGGCGATCAGGGGATATTCCCGAAGCGTCGAAGACATAGCCCGTGAAAGGGCAAAGCCGTATCTGCAGGATGCCATGGATACGGTGCGTTCCGTTGGCCGCCTTGTCTATACGGATCCGGTCGGCGCCGCGGAGAGGATCAGCGCGGCGATCGTGGACCAAGGGATTGGCCGCGAGGCGCTCGCCAAAACTATTGCCGCGCGTCCGGAGCAGTTCGGTGAGCTGTGTGGGAAGATAGGCCTGTTGGGCGAGAACAGGCAGCGCAAGGCTGCAAGGCACTACTCCACCGCACTGAGCAATCATGTCGCGGCCGCGGGTCTCACCTGGGAGCGCCGGCTGGAGGCGGAGCGCCAATCCGAAACCTGGCACCGGGAGAAGCGCGATGTTGTCGAGGTGCCCAGGCTGACCAAACGCAGCGAGGAGCTGCTGAAGCAGTTCGATACCCTGTCTCAGGCCGACAAGCCGAAGTTCCTTGAGCAACTGTCCGGCACGCCGGAGGGCAGGCAGGCTCTCCATGAGGCGAAGACGATCGTCCAGGCGCTCGAGCAACGGTTCGGCAGTTCCGATCCGCGCGAGCTGAAGAAAGGGAACCTGCGGCTTGGGCCGGAGCTTGCCGATAAGCTCCATCGCATCGAGGCTGTCGCTCGTATAACCGATCGGGCACAGAAGGCCGAGCTATCGCGTCAATACGAGTTGAAGCGGACCCTAAACAAGGGGCTGGGATTGGGGATGTAGTTCGCTAGCATGCGGATGTCCCGGGTTAAGCACCAGGCCATTTGGCTCCGGCTATCGCGACCCTTTTGCAGGCGAGGAGGGTCTGCTGCCGCAGGCGGAACCCCAACCGCCGCATTCGTTGAAATTGTCGCTACTTTTTCTGCGCGCCCATCTGGAACAAGGAGATCGCCATGGTGAAGCTTGCATATGGTTTAGGGGGATTGCTTGTTCTGATCGGTCTCGTCTGGATGGGGCAGGGCAGTGGGTATTTTCCATATCCGGCCGAGAGCTTCATGATCGACCAGGCGCCCTGGATTTATCGCGGAGCTCTGGTCGTCATTGTCGGCGCTGTGGTGATCGCGCTGGCGCGACGCAAACGCCCGCTCCCGTGATTGCTCGCGTTCACTAGTGTCACAGGAATCATTTCACCGCGTGTCCGGGTGGTGAAATGGATCGCCAGGTGTCTCCTGCACCTTCAGCAGATCCGGCGTTTCCCGGTAGGCAGAGAACGATAAGGTAGGAAAGAAATTGCCGGGAGGCGGTGGCGATCTGTTACCGCACCTATATGGACGCTGAAGAGATTAACCCCGGACCTCAGCGCGGTTGGCATAGAGTCAATCGACGAATGGCAATCTGGCATCACGACGATATTTCGCCGGTTCTTGAGCGCGGCAACAAGAACCCGACTGTTGCGACCCTTGACAAGATCGCGGAGACGCTGTCTTGCGATATTTTGGAGTTCTGCGTTCCGGTGGCCGATAATATGGTCACAGTGAAGCCACTAGCATCAGTTGATTGGTCGGAAGCGTTGGAATGGCAAAGCCCGCGCGAAGCGGGCTGAGCATTGCGTCTGGTGAGATTGGAGCGTCTGGCTTATTCGTCCGCCTTGGTCTTGGCCTTTTTCGGGCCAGGCTTTGCCCGTGGGGCCTTGGCGGGAGACTTCGCCGAAGCGGACTTCGCTGCCTTGGATTGCGCCTTTGCCGCGTTCAGCACTGCTGTACGCCGAGCGCGGTTTTCCTCCAGCGCTTTCTGGAAACCCAAATCCTGTTCAGCATGCTGCGCGAGATCATCCAGAAACTCGGCGACTTGCGCTATGGTCTCAACGACGACGTAAGTCAGTCCTTGTCCTGCGCTGATCGCGTCGCGGCCAATGCTCACACCAAAACCGCCGGGAACGCGCTGGAACCAGGTCGAACGCCATTTCTTGAAGCCGGTAGGATCGCGCTCATAAGCCTCTAGATACTCCTTCTGCTCCGCGACCCTCAGCCGAAACGTTTCGACGACGCTGCGTGCGCCAGCTTTTGGCTTATCTGCCTTTCTGGCAGACCATTTCTCGATAAAATCCGTCACTATCATATGCTCCATAGCTTTGAGATGCGTTGTCGAAAGACAATACATCTCCCAACGGGCAGGCCCTAATCCATCAGATATGATAATGACAGGTCAATGATTTGCGTCCGCATCGTTGATTTTTGCGAAAGGAATCATCTGCGGGATGATCGTGGCAGGATTATTCTCCAAAGTTCCCTTGCCCGGTTGTTCGTGTGGGCTTCCGCCATATCTTCTCCGCGACGGAATGTCTGTCGTCATGAAGAAGGTGCTGCACATGCCAGGAAAAGGATGGTTGATCGGTTTTGCAGATCAGTCGAAGCGGCAGTGTCGTGGAGAACTCCGGCAAATATAGCCATCGCGATGGAGGAACCTCTGGGTGACGGATGGGAGCCCGAGTGCATAGCAGAGGTTCTGGTTGAATTGGCAGATGATTATATGGATAGCGTGATCGGTGACACCGCAATGCACGCTCTATCCCGACGAGCTCGTTGATAGGTCGATGATCCGAACGACTTCGCATTTAACAGGAGAGGCGCGACAGCGCTTAGCTCTCCCAACATTAAAAGCTGATTATACAAGTCAGCCCGCAGGTTCGGGCGCTCCTATATCAATAGGGAGCTTCCAAAAGAGATAGGAAGTTCTCCACTTGTTATGACTTCTGCTTTGTCATAGGAACAATCAAGTATCGGATGAACCCATGGGGGATCGCCATCCCTGCCGCAGACACAATGTGTCATCGCATGCGCGAAAAGTACTTAACAGATACGCTTTCGCATTCTTTCCGAAGTAATTGAATCCGGCACAGGCATATACCCTGCTGACTGATAAAAGCTCATTGCGGTTCGTGTACTGCCTACGTAGCAGAAAACTAGGCCAAGCATTCGTCCTTCGCATTCCATATGTGCAAGGAGGCCTTTGCTTATGCCACGGAAGCGGTGATCTGGGCATACGTGGTTTAAAATGATCTCGCCTCTATGGGTGAGCAGCCCGACCCCTACAAGTGCAGCAGCAGTCTCCGCGACGTACAGATCTGCAGACGTGCTATTTACCCATTGGTGCCAATTCTCAGGCGTCTTTTCGGCAATTCCTTCTTGGATACGAACTGGATCCCAAAGGTGATCCCGCCCACACAGTTCTGCAAACGAACGCCGCAAGAGCCAACAGCCTCTAGCTGCGTCACCTTCCGTTGCCCGGCGGATGATCATGAGTCTCTTCCCGCTAACTTAAAGCCGTTTTGAACCCGCAAAATCAAAGATCGGATCGATCCGAATCCCCTAAACTACTCAACTGACAGCCAAATAAGCCGGAATAGCGGAGACCTGCCGCGAACGTCAACGGGCAACGCCTATACTCGCGCTAAACGTGTATATCGAAGGTACACGATTTGGTATATATGAAGCAAGACTTTTTGTGAGCTTGCAAAGCAGATTCTTATTACTCCATATCGTGAGTGCCATGACATCCCGCGAAAAACATAATGCATATCGTCGCGCCTGGTGGGCAAAATCGCTGGGCGATCAACTTACAGAATCTCGGATATTTCTGCCGCGAGAAGCCCATGAATGGGTGGCGCGCCTTGCGGCTGAAGTCGAAGAGCGGATCCCGCTTGTGTTGGGCAAGCTCGTAGTTGCCCAAATCAGAAATGCAGACGAAACAGCGACAAACACATCGTCATTGAACGCTCAGCAGCGCGATAAGGACGAAAAAAATGCAGAGAATGTCGCGACAAGTCCTACCAGCCATCTTCACAATCTTTTCCAGGCGGTTCTGAGTTCGCGGTTTCCCGATGAAACGGGTTCAGCGCGCTTGCGGCAAGTCGGCTTCCTTGCGGCAATCGCGACGGAAATTGAGGCCGGGCAAAAACCAACTGCAAGTTCCATCGCAAATCGAACCGACAATCACGTTTCGCAGATTACAATGCTGGCCAAGACTATGAACGAGAGAGGTGTCATCGATATCCGCCACGCTCCCTCCGTGCGCAAGGGCAAGGCCGCGAAAATATTCAGTATTCGATCGGATGCTATCAAAGCATTGCACGCCGCACATCTTGAAGCCACTGGGAAGGCTATCGACGATATCACGCCTACCTAACCGTTGCCACACCAACAAGCTACCCCCCCCCCGAGATCTCCAACTCTCGGTTCGTAGCTATCGAACTGGCGACCTTATCCTTGTGGCCAATTCATCGGCTGGATCTCGAACGTCATGCTGCGCAGCATACAGAACGAGGGTGATCGAGATCGCAAAGAGGATACACAAGTGCGCAAAACTCCGCGACGATTCCCTTCATCTCTCACAGATCGACCTATAGACGAACGTGGCATTTGACTCTCAACGCCGACACAAGATGCTGGCGAATTTATCCATACGAATTGATGTGCGTCGCTCTTTAGACAACTCTCGAGTAATCTGATCATCCCTTTGCTCAGCTACTATCGTCTGAAGCCTTCAACTGAACTATGACCTCATAACCAAATGTTTTTAACAGTGGTCCGTCTAAGCTGTCCCCATCAGCGATATCAATGGCATCGCTTTCCCGAACCTTTCCGAAAATTTGGAGCTTCTGATCGAAACAATGAACAGTCCATTCCGCAAACGAATCGTACCCCTGCTGCCTAGCAAACTGATCCAGTGCAAAACCGCGTGCACTGTTCTTATTGAGGCCAATATGTGGGACCTCCAGTACTATTGTGCGACTGCAATCCTTGCCCATGCTCAGACCCATTCTAATCGTGTAGTTGATGGAAATCGCCAGACAAGCGCGCCTCCAACTGAGGCGTCCTTACCTATAAGCAGCTTTCGGCGGTCAATAGTTCGTGATTATCAGCACCTCTGATAATTGAGTTATAAAGTCATCGGGTGTGAGAACTTTGCTATATATTGCTTACTGTATCGGTCGGAACTACCTCTTCACTCTGTCACAGGTCCAAAAAAGCGATCAACTCGCTCCGAGAGAGCGCCGCTAAACGATCAGCGTTCATCAGCTGGCTCCGCTCCCGCGTCCAATAGATGCCGTCTCTTTTGCTTCTATTGCGTTACGCATCGCTCAAATTCGAGCTTCGAAATAAAACATATTATCCTGTGGGTCAATCACGGAGTGCATTAGTCGATCTCGGCAACTTCCTTCCAAGATGGTTCTCCACAAATTGGAAGGTCCAATCAATGCAGGTTTCGCGACTTAGCAAGCCTCTTTTCACAGCGGCGGTAAGCCAAAGACCATCGATAAACGCCCAAAATTGCATAGAAATATCTGGATTTTTACTGCCAAGCTCAAGGAACAATCGGCGCGTTCTCTCGTGTAACCTGAGATGCGCCTCCGGCGCGTATGAGAATTTTCCACCGTGATATAGAAAGTAGTTTACGGATGCGATCCATCCGTGCATGTCAATATCAGTAAAAAGACCATTCGCGTAAACACCCTCAATTATCGTTGAAATTTGTTCTTCAGCAGTGTGGGCGAATTGTAATTTATATTCCGCCGTTGCATAAAATTTTGCGTGTACCTCTTTAAAAATTTCCTCTAGTATCTCTTCTTTATTTCGAAATAGGCTGTACACGGTCGTTGGCGACGCGTTAATTCTTTGACGTATTTTGTCGGTAGTTACAGCATCAATCCCTCCCTCCTTTATCAATTCGGCTGCGGCATTAAGTATGTCTGTGTATCGCTGCGCGGTCCTCGCGTGCACCTTTCTCATGAAATCCCCAACTACGAAAAGTCTCGCGGCGCCAACCATATGGGCCACATTTATCATCAACATCAGTAAAGCTCTTTACTGAAATTGCCAAATTTTTTCATCTCGAGATCGTATTCGGCCTTGACGCTGGTATCATCTATTATTATATCTAGACCAACTACTGGTTGGCATCGTAAACAGCTCCCCCATAGATTGCTTTTCTATAAGAAAGCGAACCTTGGGTCACCTCTCAGGAGCACTAGCATTCTACCGCTCGGCTTCGGTTGCGTGATTGGCCACCGTGGAGGTCGCCCTTTCAGGGTGCGTGAACCTACCGATGCCGTAAGCGGCCGCATAAAGAGCCTGACAGCTTCCAAGTACGATCCGGGAGGAAACATGATTTACCCCGACGTGCTCTCGCTAATTGGCGAGACACCGCTTCTAGAACTCACTCGCTTCTTGAAACCCAAAAAATTCTCGCTTTTTGCGAAACTAGAGGGACAAAACCCCGGTGGAAGTATCAAGGATCGCACCGCGCTAAGCATGCTCCGGGGGCGAATCGAAGCGGGGGAATTAATTCCCGGACAATCAACTATCATAGAATCGAGTTCTGGCAACCTCGGCATCGGCCTTGCGCAGATATCGCGCTACTATGGCTTTCGCTTTATTTGTGTCGTCGATCCAAGAACGAACGCACAAAATATAAATATAATGACCGCCTATGGCGCGGAAGTGCAGGTAGTGCGCAATCCGGATCCCGCTACCGGCGAATTTCTTCCCGCGAGAATAGCTAGAATTAGGTCTTTGCTTAACAATATTCCGAATTCCTATTGGCCTAATCAATATGAAAATCCGCTTAATCCAGCCGCGCACGTAAGAACAATAGCAGAGATTGTTGAGCAACTAGGATCGGCGCCGGACTACTTGTTTTGCGCGACCAGCACATGCGGAACTCTCCGAGGTTGCGTGCAGCACGTGAGGGCTGCCGCGTTGAACACAAAAGTAGTGGCAGTTGATGCTGTTGGAAGTGTCATCTTTGGTCAAGCTGCGGGACGTCGTTTGCTCCCTGGGCATGGGGCTGGCATCCAACCTGGGCATTACTCACCAAGCCTAACCGAGAACGTGATCCATGTCAGTGATGCTGAATGCATCTCGGCATGCCGACGATTAGTTGAAACGGAAGCAATTCTGGCTGGAGCATCTTCTGGCGCGGTGCTGTCCGCTGTCGCCAAGAAAGCCAGCGAAATCGCGGATGGTGCGCACGTAGCCGTGATTCTACCGGATCGTGGAGAGCGCTACTTGGAGACAGTCTACTCAGACGCCTGGGTGCAGGAAAATTTCGAAGGCATTCTTGTAAATGGAGTTGGCTCTCCTAAAGCGGGAGTAGCGTAGCATGCTAATTCTCAATCGTGCAGAAGTGCAGGGCATTGTGGACGCGCATAGACGCGACATTCAACAAATCATAGCAGACACATACATCTCCCATTCTAAGGGAGAGACGAGTGTTCCACATTCGGTGTTCTTGCGGTTTCCAGACATGCCGAAAAACAGGATCATCGGACTTCCGGCGTACTCGGGCGGTGCTCGTCCTGTCGCAGGGATCAAGTGGATCTCCTCTTTTCCGGACAATATTGCGAATGGCCATGAGCGTGCTTCCGCTGCGATTATTCTAAATTCGGTTGAGGATGGAAGGCCAGTTGCTCTTATCGAAGGAAGCCTAATTTCGGCGCATCGCACAGCCGCGAGCGCAGCAGTTGCTGCATCCGTGCTGAATATACAAACCAAACAGAGCATAGGAATTATCGGATGCGGGGTTATTAATTGGGAGATATTGCGATATCTATCTCTTACGTATTCCATTATCTTTGTTAAGTTATTTGATATTGACAAAGACCGTGCGATTTCCTTTGCGACGCGTAGTCAGGAAATCAATCCTGACTTGAGAGTCGAAATTGCTGAGAATAGAGCCGACGTAGTTCGTGATTGCCAAGTTGTGTCGATCGCCACCACTCAATCGACGCCCGACTTTGATCCTGGAGATTTGGAGCGGGATAAACTACTTCTGCATGTATCATTAAGGGACATTGTTCCTTCTGCGATAGTTCGCCACATCAACGTAGTTGATGATGTCGACCACGTGCTTCGCGAGCGGACCTCTGTCGACCTTGCGTCTCAATCAGCCGGGAATTCGAATTTTATACACGCATCGCTTGGCGGCTTGCTGAGTGGCCGTGAAAGCCTGCCTAACACCCGCCACAGCGGCATAATTTTCTCACCGTTTGGGCTCGGCATCCTGGATCTCCAGGTGGCACACTACGTCTCGCGCATCGCGAAGCAGCGCGGTCTGGGAACAATCATCGACGGATTCTTGAATTAGCAAGTTCAGACGCTTGTCTAAATTGACGACGCACGCCGATTAATCATCCATGGAGAGTTAGAGATGAGTGAAATGAACGGCAATCGTGAACTGTTCGTAGCAGTCATGAATGGTGAGGAGCAATATTCTATTTGGCCCGCCGACAAGACACTGCCAGACGGGTGGAAAGCCACGGAGATGACGGGATCGAGAGAGGATTGTCTTGCCTACATTGATCGGGTTTGGACAGACATGAGGCCGCTAAGTCTGCGCGTCTCAATGCAGGAATACGAACGGCAGTAGCCGATATTCTTAGTTGTCGCAGGTTTTTTGGGGGAGGCGTATTGCTGATGTCAGGCGTCGACGATTGGACAGTCATCTCCAAGTCGGAGATTCGAAGCCCCGAATCGGGTGAACACCGTCTTTCGGCTGACATCGCCCCTTCACTGATTCACGACCTCGTAGATCTTCGTTGCAGAGAAAGGCCGAACGCCGTCGCGCTACGACACGGCGCCCGCGAGATAACATTTGGTCGACTTGAGGCTGAATCGA
This sequence comes from Rhizobium sp. NPDC090279, assembly GCF_044769665.1. Classification (NCBI taxonomy): domain Bacteria; kingdom Pseudomonadati; phylum Pseudomonadota; class Alphaproteobacteria; order Hyphomicrobiales; family Rhizobiaceae; genus Rhizobium; species Rhizobium sp. NPDC090279. Next base: position 18,648 of record NZ_JBIVYI010000026.1, read on the forward strand.
ATCAGTTGTCGAACTTCTTGGTGTCGCGTGGTGTACGACCGGGCTCCAGCGTAGGGATCAACTTAGGCCGGTCGATAGAGCGAGTATTGGCTCAGCTAGCGATTTTGAAAGCTGGCGGTGTCTTCGTACCTCTCGATGTCCAAAATCCGGCAGATCGCTTAGCTTATATGACACGAGATTGCGCCGCCGATGTCGTCATAGGATCCGGGATCGAACCCTTGTGGTTCTCGTCCGCCTCGGATCGACAGAGCCGGTATTGGATAGATCTCTTAGGGGACGCGGAGACGATCTCAACCTGCTCGGAAAAGCGACCTTCCATTGTTATTCCATCTAGTGCAGCCGCTTATGTAGTTTACACAAGTGGCTCCACGGGCCGTCCGAAGGGGGCAATTGGGGTCCATTCCAGTATCGTGAATCGTGTTCGCTGGATGGAGAATTTCTGGCCGCATCGAGAAACAGACATCTGTTGCCACAAAACGTCCATCGGCTTTGTGGACGCGATCGGTGAGGTGTTCGATCCCCTGGTGGCGGGCGTCACTTCCGTTATTTTGGGAGAGAATGAGGGCCGCAATCCCATAGAGTTGGCGCAGCTTTTAGTCAAGGAAGGCGTCACTCGAATGATGCTCGTCCCGACACTGTTGGGTGAGATTTGCTCTGAGGAATTAAAAGATTTTGCGCAGGGAATCGCATTACGATTGGTGTTTCCCGGCGGCGAACCATTGCCAACCGAATTGGCTCGCCGCTGCCGAGCTCGTCTCCCTAACTTGGAGATAGTCAATATGTACGGCTCGTCGGAGACGGCGGCTGATGCTACTTGGCACCAGTTTTCAACAAAGGATGCGGGAATCTCAGTTCCGATCGGCCGGCCGATAACGAACACACGTGTTCACATTCTGGATGAGCGGATGATGCCGGTACCGGCCGGAGCATCTGGTGAGATTTACGTTGGAGGTGCCTGTCTCGCCCGCGGCTATCTGAATCGTCCGGGTTTGACGGCTGAGCGGTTTGTTCCGGATCCGTTTGGCGAGGAGGCCGGGGAGCGGCTCTACCGCACCGGA
>NZ_JBIVYI010000027.1:0-16052 GCF_044769665.1 Rhizobium sp. NPDC090279
CGGAAAGCGGTGGTTCTTGTAACTGATCGTCGGCGAGCTCATCCTCGCCTAGTTATCCGCCAACCGTTAAGCTGCAGACAACGTGACATCGCCTACACGGCTACTGGCTCACGCTAGCCACGATCCTCAAATGACTTGACCTCGTCGAATTTCTAGTGCGCCCGTCGCCTCCGAACGAATAAGCAATAACCTGGCCCCTTTCGAACTCAACGGTCTCTACTTTGTCCGGCGGTATCTCCTCGATCTCGCATGCAAGAACCCGGATAAAGTCAGAATCGGAAATGACGAGAACATTGCGTCCCTTATAAACTTCCGTCGCGACCAATTCCTGGAATGGTGGCCAAACACGATCCCGGAAATCTCTAAGACTTTCGCCGTTGGGAGGTGCGGAATCAAATGACCGCCGCCATCTCAACACATAATCGGCCCCGTAGAGCTGGAGGGCGAGTTCCTTATTCATCCGTGTAATGTCGCCGAGATCACGCTCGCAAAAGCCGGCATCGATCAACACCGGGACTTGCACTCCCAATTCTTTCCGGACAATTTGGACGGATTCTTCTGATTGCCGTGAGCGTTGTTGGACGATCAGATCGACCCGGGTAGTCGATCGCCGTAACTGAGATGCGATCCCTCGCGCCTCCTCGCGTCCGAGATGTGTCAAGCGAGAGTCACTGTTCCCGACAAAAAGATCACGAGCGTCAGCTTCGCTTTGGCCCTGGCGCGCGAGCAAAAGTAGACCTGCCATAATCGTCTTTTCCTCCGAAGCCGTTAATGCACCAGAAAAACAGGGGCCGTAGCGTCCGAGGGAAGGTTCTCGGTCACTGCGTAGCAGACCATCCTTATCGATCAACCAGGGAAGGGTTTCCATCGGCAGCGTCAATTGGATTCTCGGCGAGGATCCTTGGTGCCGCGTGCTTCAGGTAGATCTCGGTCAGAAGGGCGGTCAAGATCGAGGCCGTCACCAGGGCGACGAAGCCTGTTGGTCCCACGATGCCGCTCGAATAGGCTGCCGCGGCCAACACCAGGCCGGGTCCCCCGCGTGTATTCATCGCGATCGCGAAGTCGAGGCTGTTCAACCCGGGACGACGTATGAGGCTGGCGAACAGATAAACCGAACCGATCTTGAGCACCGAAGACCAGACGAAAAATGCGACGACCATGGAAAAGCCGACAGCTGAATCTATGCTCATACCAAAGCCGACGCAGGTGAAATAAAGCGGTGCGCCGACCCGCGCGGACAGTGGCTGGACTAGCGCAAGGGCGATGCCGAGTCGGGAGCGCATCGAGCCGATTGCCAAACCCGAGACGACAATCCCCAACAATGTGCCGAGGCCGCTGACGGCCGCCAGCGAGACGACCACGGTGGAGACCACAAGGATGGCAGTCACTCCGGCGAACAATCCCCCGGGCAATAACCGGATGATCAGACGTGTCGCCATCATGCCGGCAGCGAGAATGGCCGACAGTATCGCTATCGTCTGGCAAACTTGCAGAGCGGCCGAACGGAAATCGGATGCGCCCCCAGCATGGATCGTCAATGCGACGGCGAATACCGCCCAAACGAAGATATCGACAAAGCAGGCCGAGACCAGAACACTGTTGGCGAGCGGCGTCCGCAAAAGCCCCGTATTGATGAAGATCTTCGTCAGAAATGGCAGTGACGTGACGGTAACACCGAGACTCAGCGCAAGAAAATGCGCCTGCAGGACATTGACCGAAACATCAACGAACTGCGGCTCTGGTGCGATCTCACTAAGTAAAGGCACGGTTAGTAAGGCAACAAACATGGCCATAAGGCTAGCCCCAACGAGCAATGTTACCTCAACGGCATACTGACGAAGGTTGGTAAATTGTAATTCCGCGCAACTCGAAAAGATCAGTAGGAAAAGGCCGGCAAACTGTATGATCGTAATCCCCCAACGTGCCTCCACCGGGATTGAGCCGCCGGTAAAATAGTTGGTCAAACCGTTCATCCCGAAGAGCATTCCTGTGATCAGGTAGATCGGAATGTCCGGTATGCTCGGCGGCAGTATCCCCCTAGCGATCCGCGTCGCTATAACGCCCGCGAGTAAGAGGAGGGTCCATGAGATTGCACAGCCAAAGATGTGGTTGGCGCTATCACTCATGGCTGGGCCTCCCGCAAGCGGGCCGAGCCCTGGAGCATGCGCTATATTGCTTGGGCGTGGCCAATTTTCTAACGCGGGGCAAGGCTCGCGGGCAACTAAGCAGCCTTGGCGGGTGTCCGGATGATCGTTGTGTCATGCTGATTGGCGTATGAAACAGGCTCATGGCACCCTCTCTCGATTGACTACATCAATAATGTCCGACCTTTCCTGAAAAGGGGCCTATTCCCACTCGATCGTGCCGGGCGGCTTCGACGTGACGTCGTAGACCACGCGGTTGATGCCGCGGACTTCGTTGATGATGCGGGTCGCGGCGCGGCCGAGGAATTCCATGTCGTAGTGATAGAAATCCGCGGTCATGCCGTCAACCGAGGTGACAGCGCGCAGTGCACAGACGAATTCGTAGGTGCGACCGTCGCCCATGACGCCGACGGTCTGGACCGGCAGAAGTACGGCAAAGGCCTGCCAGATAGCGTCGTAGAGGCCAGCCTTGCGGATCTCGTCGAGATAGATGGCATCGGCTTCGCGCAGGATCTCCAGCTTTTCGCGGCTGATGCCACCCGGGCAGCGAATGGCGAGGCCGGGACCTGGGAAGGGATGACGGCCGATGAAGCTGTCGGGCAGGCCCAATTCCTTGCCAAGCGCGCGCACTTCATCCTTGAAGAGTTCGCGCAGCGGCTCGACGAGCTGCATGTTCATGCGCTCCGGCAGGCCGCCGACATTGTGGTGCGACTTGATGGTGACGGACGGGCCGCCGGTGAAGGAAACGCTTTCGATCACATCGGGATAAAGCGTGCCCTGTCCCAAGAAGTCGGCGCCGCCAAGCTTCTTGGCTTCCTCTTCGAAGGTCTCGATGAAGAGACGGCCGATGATCTTGCGCTTGGTCTCGGGATCGCTCACACCTTCCAGCTCGCCGATGAAGCGGTCGGAAGCGTCGACATGCAGCAGATGCAGATTGTAGTGCTCGCTGAACATGGCGACGACATTGGCCGCCTCGTCCTTGCGCATCAGGCCGTGGTCGACGAGGATGCAGGTGAGCTGATCGCCGACCGCCTCGTGGATCAGAAGGGCTGCGACGGAAGAATCGACGCCGCCTGACAGCGCGCAGATGACGCGCTTGTCGCCGACCTGATCGCGGATCGCCTGCACGGCCTTGGCGCGATAGGCCGACATCGACCAGTCGCCCTTGATACCAGCAATGTTATGGATGAAATTGCCGATCAGCTTGGCGCCATCGGGCGTATGCACGACTTCCGGATGGAACATGATGCCGTACATTTTGCGCGCGACGTGGCCGAAAATGGCAAATGGAGCTCCGTCAGACGACCCAAAGGCTTCAAAGCCCGCCGGCAGGGCGACAACGCGGTCGCCATGGCTCATCCAAACCTGATGCCGCCCGCCCACGGCCCAGACGCCGTCGGTTAGAGGGCAGGGTTTGTTAACTTGGACGAATGCCCGTCCATATTCCCGGCTGATTGAGCTTTCCGCTGCACCGCCCAGCTGGATACACATCGTCATCTGACCATAGCAGATGCCAAGGACGGCTATGTCTGCTTCTAGGATCGCCTGCGGCACGCGAGGGCTGCCAGCCTCCCCAGTGGAAGCCGGTCCACCCGAAAAAATGACGGCCTTCGGTTGCAGCCGCTCAAAGCCGGCTTCAGCGGATTGGAAGGGAACGATCTCGCAATACACGCCGCTCTCGCGAACACGCCTTGCAATCAATTGAGTTACCTGACTACCAAAATCGACAATCAGGATTGAATCGGAACGTGCTAAGTCTTTCATTCGATATCTTTCGTATTTCGTGGAGCAAGCCTGTCTCGTTCTATGCAAGGCGTCGTCTGATTATTCGGCCCCTCACCGGCAAGGAGACCAATCCGGTTCCGGGCGCCTTGCGCAACGTTTCCAGGAAGGTAGATTTCAAGGTGATCAAGAATGGGGCTAACTTTGTGAAGCGAAAAACTCGTCAAATTGGTGGAATAACCGAAGCGGATATCGCGCGCCGGCTTCGGGTTTCCCAATCTACCGTCTCGATCGTGCTGTCGGGAAAATGGGAAAAACGTATCTCGACGCAGATGGCCCAGAAGATCCTCCGCCTTGCCGACGAGCTCGATTTTCGACCGAACGCCACGGCGCGCAGCTTGCGGATCGGTGCGACGAATGCGGTTCTGTTCCTTTCGCCAGTTATCAGCAACCCCTTCTTCGCGCGTGTTCACACGGCGATTGCGAGGGCTGCCGCAGGCCACGGGATCAGCGTTATCGTCTATCCAGTTGATTCCGCCGACGATGATGGGGCGCCGCTCTTTCACGCCTATCACGGCGTCGACGGCGTGATAGCTTGTTCCCTTGACGCTCCGCGGGCGGAAAGTTTTGCTGGCGGACGCCCCCTCGTTCTGGTGGACAGCAATCCCGCTACCTCGCACATCACCGTGAACGCGAACATAGCGGAGGGGGTGGAGGCTGCAATCTGCCACCTGGCCAAAAATGGTGCCCGGCATATCCATCATCTGGCTGCCGCCAAAACGACCTGGACATTCAGGGAGCGCCAAGATGCCGTCGCACGTGCCTGCAAGCGGCTCGGACTGACACTGACGAAGGTCTTGACCCCGCCGACCATGGAAAAGGCCCTGGCTCATGCCCAGCACCTCATAACAACGGGCAGTCCGCCCTTCTCGTTCTTCTGCGACAACGATCCAATTGCTATCGGCGTATACCTCGCAGCGCAGTTCGATGGCCTGAAAATTCCGCAGGACATCTCCGTAATCGGCATGGACGATGGCGAGATAGGCAGGCTCATGAAGCCCCCTTTGACCTCCATTGAGATCAATACGGATATCCTAGGCGAGCTGGCGATGAAAACCATGGTCGATCTCCTGGAGAAGAAGCCGGTGACGAGCCACCAGATTATCGCGCCCCTCAAAGTGCGGGGATCGGTCGCTGGGGCTTAGGCTACCGATCCGAACCCTCCCATCCTGGGCAACAGCAGGCATCGGTTGCAAACTCCGACATCGTCACGACGAAATCCGTCGCGCCGGCGACCGCTGCGGGAAAGGGAAGGGCGATATCTTCGATGCTGTAATCGCTCCCAGCAAAGGGAACCCGGCGACGAATATCAGAGTCCAAGCCGACGATCAGCGAGCGCGGATCCGCGCGGAGGCCGCAGCCTACCGCTTTCAAGACTGCCTCCTTGCGAACCCAGGCGCGGCGAAGAAGGCGGCCCTGATCTTCCGGCGTTGCGGCCTCGAAGCAGGATTGTTCCGCGGGGGCCAGCGTGAGGGCCGCGGCAGCAGCGAGGTTGCGACCATGGCCCTCGATCTCGAGATCGATCCCGACCGGTCCTCCATCGGAAACAGCCAGCAGCGCCATGCCTGCGCTATGACTGAGATTGAAGTGGGGGCCATCCGGCACAAATGGCTTTCCGTTCGGCCCGCGCATGAACAGAAGATCCTGCGTCTGTCTGCCGATGTGCCAAGCCAGAATAGATCGCATTGCCGCGTGGCAAGTGACCCAGCGACGCTGAGCCTGGGTTTCCCGCATTCGTCCCGCACGTTGCTGTTCCTCAGGTGACAGGCAAGCCCTGGCATGCCGCCTCCATGTCGTGCCGTCCAGTTCGTCGAGCCGAAGAAGCCAAATCTGCACGCGTGCATTGGGGCAGGCGTTGCGCGATGGTGAGTCCGGCCAGGGTGGCGGGTCCCCATCGAGCCCAAAAGCGTCGAGGGTCCGGTCGCGAAGGGTCCTGAGAACAGCCTGTCTCATTGGCTGCCCCCTCGCCGAGAGAGGCGAAGGAAATCGGGGTCGAGATAGCAGGGATAGTCTGATTGGCGAGTCCGAACCAGTTCGAGGTCGATCTCGGCCACGACAACCGGACTGTCTTCACTCGTCATAGCGAGAACCTCTCCGCCCGGCGCGACGATGAAGCCGCCGCCGCCGAAGCGAAGGCCATTTGCACCCACGCCGTGCCGATTTGAAGAAGCGACGTAGCAACCGGAAGCGAGCGCTGCCATCCGGGCGGCAACGACCCAGTTCTCGATATTCTCACTGGCTCTTGGAACGGCGATTAGATGGGCTCCGGCGTGGCCATATCCGCGCGCCAATTCACTGAACATCAGCTCCGTGCAGATGAGCACGCCGATATGGAGCCCATGAAAATCTGATGTCTTGAACTGTGGGCGCGGCATCTCGAACCAGCTCTGCTCGAAGAACCCGGGCTCTTGAGGAAAGATGTGCTTGCAATGTAGTGGAACGACCCCTGTGCCGGTGATGAATACGGCCTGATTGACGAGACGATGTCGGCCGAGTATGGCACGGGTCGTCAGAACGGCTCCGACCGGCAGCTCCGCTAAGCGACCAAGCAGGGTCTCATAGGTCTGATGCAGGTCGCGCGCGATCGTGGGATCGTAATCCTCTGTGTCTACGGACCACTCGCCGAGCGGCAACTCATTGAGGATCAGCAGATCGATCGTTTCTGTACGCAGACGCGAATGCAGCCGATCCCAAGAGGGGTCACCTGGTGCGAAACGCGCTGGCAATTGGACGGCCGCGATCCTCATGGTGCTTCCACGGTTGATGCGCGAATACCCACGTGAAACGGGCACCGGTCGGTACGCTCAACGTTTTCCTCGATGATCCCGTATTGCCACCACTCGATCTCGCCCGCTTGAAAGGATCCGAGCTGAAGACTGTGGGGATAGCCATCATACGCCTCGACGCGTTTACGAATCTGTCGGCGCAACTTTCTACCCTCCTCCGTGTCGCCCGCGACCAGATCGAAGCGTTCGCGCGGATTGACGATGAACAGGAAGTGCTCTCCAAGATTTCGGCTCTTTCGCCGCGTGTGCCTCGGAGCACTCATGTTCACGAAGAGCTGCATGCCGGCAAAGCACATCGACCAGAACGGCTGGTTGGGATCCGTCGCGACGTCGCCGGGCCACTCTGCAGGATCAATATCGTTCCACCGCTGCAGCACATGCCAGCCGAATTCGTGATATTCCTTAAGCGAGCCGAAATCGGCGAGATGACGGGAAAACGCGACGATCAGCGGCCGCGCGGTGTTAACCTGACCGTCCCATTTGCGCGACTCCTCGATAAAGTCTCGCAGGTCCTCCGTAGACTGGGCAAGCCCCCGTTCGTCCAACCGTTCAACGAAAGAGAACTGCAACAGTCTCCTGCGGAAGGCGTTCTGCGAAAAGGTGCAGGGAAACAGGGACGGCGGCTCGAGCCTTGCCCGCACATCGGCGAACACCTGTCGCTGCCAGACAGGAAGGGCGGCATCGAGCCCTTCAAATGCATCTTGATCGATCAACGACATCGTTGTTGGGTCCTATCGCTGCGACTAAGCCAAAGGTGAACTTGCTAATTAATGCGCCCGGACCGTTTCCTGCTTCGATCTGGTTTGCTCGACGCAGGCAGCGAGGTCGCCGACGGTCGGACCGTTCAGGAAATCGTAGATAGTCACCGCAGAATCGAAGTGATTGTTGATCTCCGAAAGTGCCTCGGTCACCAGCGCGGAATAACCTCCGAGATCGAAAAAGTTCGAATCGCGGCCGATGTGGCCGACATCAAGGATCTGTTGCAAGATCTCGGCGATAGCGACTTCCTCGCGCGACATCTCGTCATCTGGCACGAGAACGGCGGCCGAAAGGAAGACACTCTCCATCTGCTTGCGGTTGACCTTTCCATTCGGATTGAGCGGGAATGCGTCGACCACTTGCACGCAGCTGGGCACCATGAAACTAGGGACGCGCCGCGCCATAGCCTTTCGAATGTCCTCGACGATCTTGCTGTTGTCGGCGTGAGGCTCCTCCAGTAGAAGAAATGCCACCAAGGTCTCCATGCCGCTTGCCGCCACATGCTTGACAGCGACCGCATCACGTATTCGCACGTCCTGACGTAGGCTGGTCTCGACATCGCCGAGATCGAGCCGATTGCCACGAATCTTCACCTGGTTATCGGCGCGCCCGATGAACTGGAGTCCGACGCCAGGAGACCAGCGGCCGAGGTCGCCGGTCCGGTAAATTCGCATGGTTGGCTCGCGCCAGTCTTGCTCGAAACGAGCCGCAGTCATCGCCGGATCATTGATGTAGCCCTTTCCGACGCCAACACCAGTGATCACGATCTCGCCGACGTCTCCATCCGGCACAGGGGCCCCGGCCTCGTTCAGCAGAAAGATTTCGGTATTCGGGATTGGTTTGCCTGCCGGTACGCCTTGCGAGACGTAGTTCTCGTAGCTCGTCAGTATGTGAAACGACGAGACGTCGCTGCATTCGGCTGTTCCATAGACATTGACAACGCGTGTTCCTGTCTGTGGGCCTTCTGCCCATGCCTGGATTCGCGAGGCGCTGATTGGCTCACCGCCGAGGAACAGCCACCGCAGGCTCGTCAGAAGTTCACGCCCGGAACCACTCTCGGCCAGAGGATAGAACGCGCTCGGCGCGCAGTTCATCAGCGTGATGTTCTGGGCATGGATGACAGAGGCCATGCCTTCGCTGTCGATCGCGTGCCCATCGAACAAATGAAGCTGACCGCCGACCAGCAGCGGCATGACGATACTTCGTTGGGTAATGTCGAAGCTGAAGGAACTGACGATCAGATTCCGGTCAGATGCAACAAGATCGAACTCCGACACGAACCATTGCATTAGGTTCGCCCAGCCTGCCTGATGGACCGCCGCCGCCTTTGGCACGCCGGTAGATCCCGATGTGAAGACCACATACACAAGATCGTTCGGCCCAGTCTCGACGAGATCGAAGCGGTCGGGGCGTGCATCGATACCAGCTCCGTCTCGATCCAGATGAAGGCGCGGAGCGCCGAAGGGAGGGCGCATGCCGAGACCTTGCTCCGTCGTGATCAGGAGGGAGAGCGGAATGGCGGAGCACATGGCCGTGACGCGATCGGTCGGATAGGTCGGATCGATCGCAGCATAGGCGGCCCCGCATTTCAGTACGGCTAGCACCGAGATGATCAAGCCGATGCTGCGCTCGACGGCGATGCCGACCAAGCTGCCTTTGCAGATACCCCTCGCCACGAGTTCATTGGCCAGCCGATTCGACTGACGATCCAGTTCACGATAGGTGATCGAGATTGGTCCCATCACCACGGCGAGGCTGTCGGCACGTGAGCGCGCAGCGGCTACAATGCGCTGGGCAACCCACTGCTCGGCAGCCTCGGGCATGGTCGGCAGATGCATGCTAGTATCGTGATGAAGATTCATGCGGCCCTCCAAGCGGCAATCAGCGCGCGTCATCGAGTTCGAGATCTGTTTCGCCACTGTTTTCCAGCGTTCCGCGAATGAGCCGCCAGCGTTCGTGGCTGACGGTGTAGCTGTCGTCCCACAGATGACTTCTGTTGACCGCCTTGCCGCAATGGATAAACGCCTCATAGACATGCACGACCATGACAGTGCGTGGCACTTTCCCGTTGCGTTCGGTGAACATCGCCAGGGTTTCCGGGTCGTCCGTGATAGTGACCTCCCCCTTTATCCGAAGACTTTCGAGCAGGCCTGGAATGAGGAAGAACATCCCGATCTCGCGATGCTTCAGGAGGCCTGTCATGCAATCGAGCCGATGATTTCCGGCTCGATCCGGGATCAGGATGGTATGGGAATCCACGACCTTGACGAAGCCGGGCTCGTCTCCGCGGGGGCTGACCTCGATGCCGATGTCCGGGTTATAGGCTCCGATGACCAAAAAGGGGGAATGCTCGATGAATTTGATGCAGGACCGATCAAGCTCCTCAAGAACTGCAAGATAGCGTGTTCCAGGATAGAGCGCCCGAAGCGCCTCCTCGGTGTCAATTTTATTCTTGATGACAAAACCGCTTTGAGCCATTCCCACATTCTCCTTCAGCTGTAGTACGCAAAGGAATTGCTGGTGATCTTCATCGCGAAGTCACAGCCGCCGAACCGGGTGAAATATCGTCTTCTTGCTTCAGGCGCGTTTCGGATCAGAAAGACGATTGATGCGAGCGAAATATAAATTTCTTCGCCGCCTTTCGCGAGAGTCCCATAAATATAATTTCCATCAATTTTCAATATATTTACGGATATATATCTTCCTTCTGCTATCCCTAGTACAGATACTGTCTTTCCTATACTTTCATTTAGGGTTTTCGAGAAACGTGAATTCGAATATGCGAGTGAATTTACATTGGACAATGCCGAGCCGTTCGGATTATTATTTTCAGATCCTTCGTGACCGCCCTGATCTGTCCCGCTATTTGTTCGCTCTAACATTTGTGAGAACTCCCATTCAAAATCCCTGGTTCATGTTCGGCAACAGCGATTCGGATGCGGGCCGACGGTTGTTTTGTTTTCCCTATGGCGGCGCCGGCGCTGGCGCCTTTCGCAGTTGGAAAGGCGCGACTGTCGGCGATTGGCAGCTTTGTCTCGTGGTTCCGCCCGGTCGGGAAGGTCGCTTTCGTGAGGCGCGATACGAAGCGATCACACCCTTGGTCGACAGCTTGGCGGAGGCAATTTTGCCGTTCCTCGATCGGCCGTTTGCCTTCTTCGGTCATAGTGTCGGTGCGTTGACGGCTTTCGAATTGGCCCGCAATCTCAGGCGCAACGGCCTTCAGATGCCCGATCACCTGTTTGTGTCCGGTCGCGCCTCGCCTCAAGTGCCGCTTCGCGTCACCAACTATCATCTTCGCACTGGCGGGGATCTTGTCGCCGCCCTCGAAGCCATCAGCCGGGGGAGTGATCGGCCGGCGCCCGATCCAGCAATCGTCGCCGCGATGGAGCCTTTGCTTCGGTCTGATTTTGCCATCACCGAAACCTACGCCTATCGAAACGAGGGACCGTTCGATCAGCCGGTGACTGCTTTCGGCGCCCGCAATGATCCGACCGTTGGCATCGACGAAATCGCCGCATGGCAGGTTCAAACCACGGGAGCGTTTGCCCTGCACCTGTTCGACGATGGCGGTCATTTCTTCATCGATCATTACGGCCAGGCCATCGTCGATTGCATCGCTGCAGAGTGGAAGTCGCCATAACATTGGATCATATCCTGTTGCCAATTGCCGCCGTTCAGCCGGCCATATCGAGTGTGTGGTCGTGGAATTCCGTTTCAACGGTACGGATCACCTGCGACAATCGCGCCTTCGCTTCGTTCGCACTGATCGCACTCGGGTCGTAGCACGCAGCAAGGGAGTACTCGTCTCCGGTTCGAAGTAAGGTGAAGGCTGTCTCCAATTCGTCGAGCACATAGGGAAGTTGTTGAAAGCGTTGCTCTACCCCTTCGTGGCCATGGGATTTCAGAGCGCTGACGAGGGCGGTTCGCTGCTGCATGCGCGGCCGTTTCCAGAAATGCATTCGCTGTCGGCTGAGCAGAACAAAGAAACCGAAAAGGCGATGTCGCATCATCATCATTCGCTTTTGCTCGACATAGCGGATACGAGCGCCCGCGTTGTCGACTTCGCTGCCCGGAACTGGAAACGGAATACCATCGTCGGGCGACAGGGCTACGAGTCCGCCCGAAACCTTCAACTTACCGATAGCCGCCAGCAACTGCGCTTCAAGAAGTGTCTCTTGGTGCTCCTGCGGTAGGTCTTTCAGGCTGTCGGGCAGACGAATGGCCTGGGGTTGCGTGCTGGCGTTCATCAGGAAGCGCTGCGCCGTGCCGACGGGCGCGACAGAGGGCGCGTCTTCCATCTTCGGAATCAGATCGACCCAGAAGCTCTCACTGGCCCGGTACTGCCTTCCGGAAAACGCTTCGGTAACGCCACCGCGCGCTGGAGTTGGCCGATCGAAATGGGCAAGTTGGCGAAGTTCATCGACCAGCTCCTTGTTGACTGCCTTGCGTCCGGGGAGAACGAGGCGTTCCTTGGCAGCGGCAGCGAAACATTCGAGGAAATGCTTTTGTCGTTCAATTGGCATGCCAGATTTCTCCAGCATGTAGCAGAATACCCAGTTGAAGCCGGGATCAGGAATCCACGTGACATTCTCCAGGCGCATGAACGAGTCTTCCACCAGTCCCACTGCCGTCTCCGCGTCCATGGTGAAATGGCGCCAGCCATACCCTTTGCCGTGCAGCCCGAAGGTGTTGCGCTTGTACCAGACCGGCGTCGTCACATCGCAGAACCAGATCTGAATGCGAGTAAAATCGGGTCTGATCTCCTCGAGAAAGTCGAGGGTTTCGATGAAGGTCTCGTAGGTCTCCCCGGGGTAACCAACCTGAACGGATACCATCTGTCGGATGCCGAGCCGCTTAAAAATTGGCATGGTCCGACGGAAATCCTCTTTGTGGGCCGTCTTCGCCATATTGCGCAGGACCGACTCCGAGGCCGACTCGAGTCCGAGGAAAACGCCTATGCAGCCCGCCTCCTTCATGAGCCCGATCGCCTCCTCGTCGGCCTGATCGCAGCGGAAGAAACAGTGCCATTTGAAACCATATTGCTTGCGGATCATGAGGCGCATCAGATCCTTGAACTTCTTCTTCGGCACGTTGAAGGTCGCATCCACGAAGAAGATATGGGTGATGGCGCCGGCCGCCTTGATCGTATCCAGCTCCTGTTCGATGCGGTCCAGTGACAGGGTGACGTAACGCTCATTGCCGTGTTCGGGAAAGGAGCAGAAACCGCAGGCATAGGGGCAGCCATCGGAAATGCGAATGTTTGCCCAGCCCGACTTCGCGTAGTCTTCACGAAACAGCTCGTAGTCTATGATGTTTTCGGAAAGCGGAGTGTGTTCGAAGAGCTTGGGCGTAATGCTGAAGCTTCGGCCGTCGCGAAATGCCAAGTTTGGGATGGCTTCAAAAGGACCGCCGCTGCGCAACGTGTCGAGTAATTTCAGAAGGGTCTGCTCGCCCTCTCGGCCATAGCAGTAGAAGTCCGCGTCCAGATATTTGAACAGGGGTTTCAGATATTCGGGTTCCCTCTCCTCGGCCTGCTTCGAAATATATGGTCCGCCAGCGATGATCTTGACGTCCTTACGCACGCTGCGAATGAAGCGCACCACCTCCCAGATATTCTGCTCGAAGACGTACATCGTGCCGGTCAGGACAACGGCATGATAGTCGCTGTTCTGGAGCAGCGTTCTGAGCTTCTCCTTCTCGAACTGAAACAGGTTGATGTAATCAAATGAATAGCCGCGCTTGTGGAGAAAGGTGCCGAGATAAGCAAGAGCTGTCCAGAAGCAGTCGCCATTGTAGAAGACGCGATGGTCCTCCGGCTGACGATCCTCGTTATAAAGGGTCGTGAGAAGATCCTGGCCCTGATGGTGGACACCACCATACTCAACGCAGTTGAACTGCAAGTCCCGAAAAGCGACATGATCGCGGCCGCTCGACGCCGACATATTTTCCAGTATCCCGTGATAGTCCTTGAAGGACATCTCATTGTGGCCAATCAGCAAGCAGTCTTTTGTGGACATTGTTGTATCCCTTCCAAACAGCAGTCGCCTTTCGCCTGTTCAGGCAAGCGGCTTGCGGGCGACGACCTGATAGGACGTCGTCGGGTTTACGCATTCTCCCGGTGTGACGACCGCGCTGTATTCAAGCTCGTAGTCTGCAAACAACTCTTCGAGCTGCTCCGGCGAGGTCAGCATGTGGCGCGTGTGAACTTCAGCGAACATCGTCGCCTGTTCTTCGAATTCCTCACGAGTGATGCCCATACGCTTGAACAGGAAACTGTCCCTGTCGAACAACCTGAGCGCTCGTCTTTGGAACAGCTCGCGCAGATTCACCGTAGTCGGGCCGCCGATCATGGCTGTCGTCACCAAAGAACCGCCCGGTTTCAGCAGGTCCAGCCACCGCTGCGTTATCATCGGCTTCAGAGGATCGGCGAGCACCGTCAGGAATTCGTCAGTCACGATGATGTCGAAGCTTCCATCGAGCTCCCGGCTCTCGGTGATAATGTTGCTGACTTTGGTGGTGATGGCGACGCCGAATTTGTCCGCATACCATTTGCTGGCCAGCAGCGGGCTTTCGCAGATGTCCCAGAGCGTCACGCGGGGCGCGGCGTCGACGGCTGCGGCTGCCTCGTGCACCATCGCTAGCATGCCCCAGTCAGCTGCGGCCGAAATGAAGAGTTCACAGTCTTTCTTTTGTACCAGCAGTTGGCCCAGCGCTTTCATGTAGAACGGATACCAAGGAGGAGTCGCGACCATGTCGAGTAGACGGAGATATTGCCAGGTGCCGTGATACCAGTCGCAGCTGATCACTGGCTCGGCCCGATTTTCCTTCGCCCAGGCCTCCATGCCGCCCGCCTGCTTGCCGCAACACTTGCACTCGGACCAACTCTTCATCAAGGGCGCCGATTCCAGCAGTAGTTCGCGAATGTGGAAGTCGATGGCATAGCCGAGACCGTTATTCACGTTAATCGCGGGCCTGCACTGCAGCCTAGCAGAAGTGGTACCCCTTCTGTCGGGGGAGATCGCAAATTCCATTTTAGTCATACGTATGACCCTCCATGTTTTGTGAATTTCTAAGATGCACGTTTCGATTTTTCGCATGTCTGTGATGTCGCTTCGATCAGTACGGCCAAAAGCCGCCGCCAACACATCGATAGGAGTCGATATGAATGCATTTAAGCATGCGCAATGTTTCTTCGCAGGCGCTACGCCGAACTCTCAGCGTATGAGACCTTCCGTGACCAAGCGAAGTCCGAGCACCCCCAAGACCCCGGCGGTAAGTCGATCAATCCATAGCTTGAAGCGCAGATAGGCCTGTTTTGGTCGTGGATGGGAGAACACCATTGCGACAATGACGTACCACGCACTTTCGATGGCAAGAATTGCGGGCGGAAGCGCAATGACCACCCACATATCGGGGTTGCTCGGCAGGAAGGCTGCGAAGATGCTCCCATAGACGATCGCCGTCTTCGGGTTGCTCAATTGCGTTGTCAGTCCCAGACCAAAGGATCCAGCTACCGACCGGCGTCGATCAATCTTTTGCTCTTCGATACTCAGGATCAATGGAGCCCTCGCACCTTTCCAGATGCGAACTGCGAGATAGAGAAGATATAGTCCGCCCATAATCCTTAGGAGCGCATAGAGCCATGAAATCTTCACGAGTATCGCGGCAAGCCCCAGTACTGCCACAAAACCGAAAATCGCACCACCAATTCCCATGCCCAACGCGGCCGCCACCCCATTCCGGCGGGACATCGAAACAGAAATCCGCGAAACCAGCACGAAACTTGGTCCAGGACTCATCGCTCCAATCAGGAGGGCAGCGAGAATACTTGTAAATATAGCACCCGAATTCACGCCAAACACCTCCAAGGTTAGAGCTTAGAGAGGACGAATTTCAATGCAAAGCTAAAAGCAGCTATTCCGAACCGGTGCGCGGCTCTGAACTCAATCCTGAATGCAGCGCAATAACACTGTTAGCAACTGCAACGTCACGCGATATAATATCCTTATTGAATAGTTGTCAATGTGAGGAACTACGTCTTTCTGCGCGAATTTTCCACGGAATGCGTCTTTACAAGGAGAGCATGTGAATCGGCTCCGAACATTCACCCCATGAGTGTCCACGACAACCATTTGGAAGCATTTGGAAAATTGAAACATTGGTGAGGGTCAACTAATTGGTGGCGCTGACCCCGCATTCCTGCGAAATTGCTAGGTGAACTCAATAGCTTAGATGTAGTCTGAGAGGGGTGAATATTCTGAACCGCTTCTCACACTGCCGCGCTCTGAAGTGCCACCATGATCTTTTTGCCGTCGTCGATCGAGAAGCCAATTTCTCCGTCGAACAGGCGCTCCCAGCTTTTGTCGATACGAACTTCTTTCCGGCAGGTGTCGCCGAACTCGTTCTTCCCCTCAATCGTGATCGTCCATTCCACCGCCACCGTCGTCTCGTTGAACAAAACGATGGTCATGGACCGCTCAGACTTAATACCAACGAGCGACGATCATGACCGACGAGCCCATTCGCGGTGTCCGATGGACATGATTTTCCAGGGTTGGTCGACAAGCTTGTTCCAAGCGGC
>NZ_JBIVYI010000028.1:0-12302 GCF_044769665.1 Rhizobium sp. NPDC090279
CTGCCGAGGACCAACCTCGTCAATCTGTCCGGACTTTAGTGAAACTGCTGTCCGGGAATTGGCGGAAATCCTGTCCAACTTTTGCGAAGCGCGCATTCAGAGCGATGCGAGGCTTTTTGTTATCGCGGGGGTTCTCGACAGTGGGGAAAAACGACGACGACGCAACCACCGAAGGCCGGTTCGAGATCCTGAAAATCGAATGCGTGATCTCCTTAAATCGCCCTTTCAGCAAATTCATGTCGTAATGATCGCACCGATATTGTCAGGTCAACCCCGCTTTATGGATTGCCTGAACCGGCGCAAAAGCCGAAATCGATAGATCATCAGCTTTCACAAGCCCCAATTTCACGTTGGTTTCGTGGGCGTGCTGCCCCCCATAAACGATACGATTGGCCGACCTTACGAAGCTTTACGCTCTCCGACGCCATTCTGCCGCATAAGCGCCATGAGCATCGGACCGATCGCAAACTCGCCCGCCTCGGTGCGCCGTGTTAGATCGCGGAGATATGCCCCTGAGCTTACGTCCATGCTGTCACAGGTGACCCGAGTTATGGCGACTGTCGATGAGATCTCCCGGAAGGTGCGAAAGGCGTTGCGGGTAATGCTCACTGGGGAGTATCAATGGCCGCCGGTAAGGTAGTGTATTGCCCTTCCGCAAACGCCCTCTTTGTACGAGGGGACGGCAAGGTTACGACCGTGCCGAAATCGACGACGCGTTCAATGATGTGGGATCGGCTTCTTCGAGGGCTCAATGGTGGCTCGACCAGCGAGGACGCAAGCTCAGCATATGGAGGCACGAGGAACAGACAGACGGTTAGTCCAACCGACCTTCAACGACCAGAACGCCCCTCCCCTGGCAAGAGACAGTTTCAGTGAGCGGCTTGGGGAATGACGCGGTCGCTATCAACTGCGGCAGGTTCAGCCGACAAAGCGCGCAGCACCGCTTCGGGTTCCCTCTCCATGATCCGAAGCAAAGTCCGCGCAGCACCCGACGGCTGCCGCGTTCCCTGCTCCCACTTCTTGTACCCAGACGGGCTGGTTCCCAAGACTGATGCCATCTCGTCCTGGGTCAAGTCGAGTTTCTTGCGGACCGCCCTCGCATCGACCGTGCCAAGATCAATCGCATGTACGCGAGCGTCCGGAAGGTCCTTGCCCTGCGCATGCGCCAGCGCTTCAGACATAGCCTGGATCAGATCCGAACCGAATTTTGTCATCTCGCTCATGTCTTGCTCCTATTCGCCGCCTTGATAGCCGTAGCGAAAGCGGCCACCGCTTTGGCCTCGTCAGGCTTCAGATCGGTTTTTTCGTTTTTGCCGTAAGCCAGCAGGGCATAGATTGGTGCATCATCGCTGTACCAGTAATAAATTACTCGCGCTCCACCACGCTTGCCTTTGCCCTTGGCACCGAACCGCACCTTCCGCACACCACCAGTGCCGGGAATTTCATCACCGGCCTGTGGATTTGCCGCCAGGAAATCGATCAGTTCCTTACGCTCATCCTCTGTGAAGAGTTCAGCTGCCTGTTTGACAAACAACGGTGTTTCGGCAACTGTCTGCATCTCATTCCTATAACCCAATGGGTTACTATATGGAGCGTTCTTTCCTAGAAGTCAACACGCCTATGTGACCAATGGTTGCCCAAAAACCGTTGGAGTTCACGACCGAGGCTCGCAGAACTCTAGCCCGCCTTCCGACCAACCGGACTATTCGCGCGAACCAGTGACATCAGCATAGGACCAATCGCGAACTCCCCTACCTCGGTGCGGCGTGTCAGGTCGCGAAGATAGCCACCAGCCGAATTGATCTGCCCTCCCCTTTCAAGAATGCAGGCCATCACGGTCGCCGCATTCTCCGGACCCATTGCCGAGCATGCATCCTGATAGGCTGACGGGCTGACGCCGAGCATGGATCGAACCACAACGGCGGCACTCATCAGGTCACGCCAGTTTCCGATCTGCCCTCCTGGGCCATAGTCGGAAATTTGCGGGCAAGCCTGCAGGACCAATCCAAGCGGGAACGATTTAAGCTCGCCGCCCTCGCCCACCGACCATTTGGCCGATCTGGTGTTCCCTGCCCTCTGTTCTACTTCCGAATCCTTCGGCCAATTCGAGGGTGCGGCTCGATTCGCCGAGTTTGCGCCCTGCTTTGTTTCGAAAGCTGGTTCAAATTCATAAATGGATTGGGGATTTGAATTCTGTATGTGCCGCTCAATTTGAGACTCATTGGCGTGCATTTTTTGTGCTTTTGCGCACATTTCCAATTGGTTGATGATCTCTTCACGGAGGAGAGACATTTCATCGAGCACTGCCGTCAGGTGTTCGATCCCAGCCACGCGAGGAAGACCGGCGACGATCTCCCGGAACATGCAGGTAATCTGCTCCCAATCGCCCGCAGCTCCCTCCTCCGCGGCCATGCTGATCAGCTTGGCGACATCACGACGGCAAATGGTCAGACGCTCTCTGGTGGCCTTCAGAAGCTCTCGATCCGCAATCGCTTGAGCTGCCAAGGCCTCAATCTCGCCGGCACGCGCAAGCAAAGGTGCCAACGAGAAACCGAAGGCCTCTGAAACATCCCCTGCCCGGTCCCGGCGTGCGTAACGCTTCCCGTTGGCACTGTCCTTCCGAATGATCAATCCGGCCTCTACCAGGCCCGCCAGATGCCGTCGCAGTGTGGCGGCAGTCATGCCCCTCGCGCGGATCGAAAGCTGTGCGTTCGACGGGAACACGATCAGGCCGCGTTCTTCTGATAGCTCGTCGGCAGGATAGAACGTCAGCAAGGCGTCGAGGACAGTCAATGCTCGATCCGTCACACCAAGGGCTGGCCGCGCTTCGCAAATGGCCCTGAACAGCTTCCACTTATTCCGGCTGATACCTGGTTCGATCTCTTCGGCCAGTTGCTGACTTGCCAACATGCCAAGCGACATCGGCCGCCGCCCAAAGGGCGTCGTCACACTTCCACTCTCCATTTTCCTTCACCTAAATTTAGGCAAAAGAAATCTGCTCACCAAACGGTGCCAAGACTCTTGACGTTGATTCGGGGAAATGCGATTCTCAGTCTGCTAGAACTTCGAGAAGGGCTTCCACGACTTGGTCGTTTGGGGGCCTTTTTCTTTTGCGGTCTACTCTCCTTGGTCTTTCCGGCTCTGATAAGCCCGGTACAGTTCACCCAGGCTCTCAGCAATGTAATCGCCAAAGCCCGCTGCGTCCTTTGCCTTGATGGCAACGGTGTAGGTCTTGCCGCCGCTCTTCATTTCGGCGGAAACAGATTTGTCCTCCGAAACCCATTTCTGAGTTTGCTGACCTCTCTGCCGGACTGTCCGTCCGATGGTCTTCACATGGGCGACCAGGGCGTTAAAGCGGTCGTCACCGGCCTTCTCTTTGAATTCGTCAGTCTCGATGAAGGCTTTCGCGTCCTTAAGAGTTGAGGGCCGTTCAAGAGAATTCTTCAGGTCATACCAGCGATCCCGGCCGATGCCTTTCGCAGCGCCGACAGCATCAAGGATTTCCTTCGGTATCGCGGATACGGCCAACATCTTCGACAACGTGGCGCGGTCGATGGAGAGCGCCGAAAGAACAATCGCATTGTCTCCGTCGAATTGGCGGCGGGATATTTCGCTCGCGAACATCGCCTTTTCGATGAATGACAAGTTCGCGCGTGCGGTATTCTCCTGCCCTTGGGCAACGACGTGATCGCTGTCCTTCAGGTCTTTGACGGCGGCCCGAACTTTTCTCCCGAGAGCCTTCGCAACGCGAAGGCGACGATGGCCGAAGACAACCATATAACGGCCGCTAGCGGCCGGGTGCGGCCTGACAAGAATCGGGCTGTCCTGGCCGCGATCCTTGATCGCCGATAGCAGCTCTTCGAAGTCCGCTTCGTCGTCTTCAAGGCGGTCCCGAACGAATGAGGCGTCAATGATGTCTGGATCGAGTTCGGCAACAGCCTCGCCCTCAAGAAAGCGATCTGCTTGAGCCGCCATCTCGTCCAGGGAATGAATGAGTGCTTTCGAAGCGCCTTTGGTCGTGTAGTTGAGGATCGCCGTACTTTCCTCAGGCGCTTCGTCGTTCATGACGTTCATAAACGGGTTCTTCCGAGCCATATCACTATCCTCGAAATTTAGTTAAATGCTTGCAAAGTTTGGCTGTATGGCCGATTTTTACGGCAGTCAAAATCATCACATTCTCCCCCACGCGCGATGAATGAGACCTTGAATTTCGAAGTTCACTGCGTCCATGCATTCTATTGCTCGGTCGTAGGTCTCCCTCGTGAAATTCGAGCGATCCACCTCATAGAGACTACGCTTGGTCAATCCGGCGTCAGAGATCGCGGTCGTCTTCACCATGGGATTTTTCAGGATTTCCTCGGCAAGCATCGACTGCATGAAACCAAGCATCTGCACCTGGGGAACGTCCGATGGTTCGAAGCGCGTGATCAGGTATCGCAGCCAGTCCATGCGGATGTCTGCCCCGGCGTTTTTGATCGTCTTCGTGATATTGCCAAGCATGAGGAGAAATTGGCTCATCGACATCAGGTCGAGCATCTGCGGATGAACAGTGATCAAAATTGATGTCGACGCGGTGAGGGCGGTCAACGACAGATAGCCAAGCTGCGGCGGGCAGTCGATGACGACAACATCGTAACGGTCATCAACATCCAGCAAAGCTTTGCCGAGGCGCGTGAAGAACCGCTTACCTTCGTTGCCAGCCTGCATCGCAAGCGGGGTATCATATTCGTATTCCTGAAGCTCAAGGTTCGCTGGGATAATGTCGAGGCCGGGGAAATTGGTCGGCAGGATAATGTCCGCAATTGGCTTGCGTTCGTCATCGTAGCGAATGGTGTCGTAGAGCGACGGGTTCTGATCAAGTTCGGGCTGAAAGCCGTGTAGAGCGGAGAGTGATGCCTGCGGGTCGAGATCGATGGCAAGAACACGATGGCCGGTGAGGGCGAGGTGTTGGGCGAGGTGTGCAGCCGTGGTCGTTTTGCCCGACCCGCCCTTGAAATTGACGACGGTGATCACCTGAAGTTTGTCGCCTGGCTTGCGCTGCGGAAGGTATCGCTTTGCTTCGCTCTTTCCGGTTTCCGCGAGGTAGTGTCGCAATTCAAGCATCTGCTCGGCAGTGTAATATTTCCGATTGCCTGACATCGTAGTCGGGACCGGTCCCTTGCCGTCGAGATAAAGGCGCTTGAGATTGCTCGGCGTAACTCCGAGATAGTGTGCCACTTCCGCGACGGAGAACTGGCGCAGCGTCTTCTTGGCGTTTGGTGGAAAGTTCTCAAGCCGCAGCTGGTTGAGCTTGCGGCTGATCTCAGCACCTTGCATCAATATCTTATCGTCGAGTTCAAACGACGGTAGCGAAAACGCGTTCATAGAGCCTTGGACCATTCTGCCGGTAAAATCACCGAATTCGGTAATCTGCCGTCATTATGTCCGATTCTCGATTCTCGGCAAGGAAAATTGGGTTAATGAAAAGTTAACGGCCATCTGGGTCGAGAAAACCCGATTCTCCAAGCAATTGGAATAGAGGCGGGGAGCTTTGCGCCGGAGATTGACTGCCGTCAAAACTCAGAAATTCTTCTGCATCTGCAGTGGGTTGTGGCCGAAATGGCTGTCGTTTGCATTTAACCGCAAGATTCTGCCTGCAAGAATTTCAACAAGAAAGTCTGGCACCTAATTTAAGACTTGGCACATCTGTGGTTGCCGCCCGTTTAGCAAGAAATTTCTGACCCTCTTTGACGTGTGATCGAGTGCGGTCTTCTCTCTGGCTGTTGATTTGCACTGAGAACCGAGCCGGTGCAGCGATGGAGTCTCAAAAGGGGTGCGCGGGCTATTGTGCGGTGCAGTGTAATCCTCTCGGTCAGTGAAAATTAGCGATGTTTATCGCAATAGCCATGAGGCGCGTCTGAAGTAGGCTTTTTTTAAGTCGCGATGTGGCTCGATAACCGCGCGACCAAATAACTCGAGGACACAATGCGCCAGGGACTCAACAGTTTTGCGTTTGAATCGATAAAGTTCATGGAAGAGGATGGCTCCGAATCCACATTTGCATTGCAGGACTATGCAGTGAATGACGCCCCGGCAACAATCAGTCTTCGCTTTTTCAACCTTATTGAAGAGCTAGCCGCACGGATCGAGGAAAGCGTTTTTGTGGTCGGATGCTGCCCGTGGTTCAGCTCGCCCCGAATTAGGGCCGCTCTCGGGAAGATCCGGGGTTTCTCGATCGTCACGTCGTTCGAGGAGGGGCAGCCCACCACACAAGTGGAGGGAATGTTTCCGATCGAGCTAGTTGAGAAACTTGAGTGGGATTCTGTCATTTTCGCATTCAAGGACTGGAATCAGGCACGATGTGTCGAAAATATTCTGAGTGTCGGCCCGAAAAATGGATACCAAGCTGTCCAGCGGCTGCACAGCAAATTTATGGTCTTTGTTCGTCGTGATCAGCAAGGTGAACTCACAGCCCAGGAATTCGTCGTCGGTTCCGCAAATTTCACTGCAAATGCGGATCGCCAACTTGAGTTGCTATGTTTCATCAACTCCCCAAAGGCCTGTGATTCCATGCTTTTGCAATGGTATCAAATGCTGATGATAGCTGGCTATCAACGTGACAAAGAGCTGCTGCAATTTGGAGCCCAAATGACACAGGTTGAGGAGTGGAACACAAGTCCTGACTGGGAGAGATACCCCTACGACGTGGAGGCAGGCCTTTTTGATGCTTTGGATTACATTAGTGGAAAGCGCTCGGGTATATAAGCTCAAACAGCTTTCGGGAAGCAGGCAAAATACTGTAGAAGTATCTATTGATCTGAATACGGGCATCCGTGAATGCTACTCAAGGTGATAAATGGCTCGACAAGGCAACAATCCGAAGCGGCGGGTAGAGGACGCGGGGAAGCTATCAAAGGATCGGATTGAATACTTGGCCAAGGCGGCCAGATACGTGGGAAGCGGTCACCACAAGCGTTATCCGCTCGACTATGGATTCGAGCGTACGAACCCAATTCCAACGAAATCGTTATGTGATATGTTGCGCCCTGTTCGGCTCGATGAGGCAAAAGAGCTCCTTGAGAAGGGCATTCGTGCAGGATTAATCAGTAGTTATGACGGAGAATTCCCTAAATATGTCTGGGCGGTCGATGAAAGTGGCGTCGTCTACGAGGCCAAGGCTGACCAGAACGCACCTGGCGAGTATCATGGTTACCCTTTGGGGCAAGAGGAAGAAATCCGGGAGCACATTCTCGGTGAATGGAAACAGCGATGCCCTTGAACTGGCGTATTGAAGTCGAGTGGGAAGCACTGCAGGGAGCGCCGGCTGAAGAGCAGGCCTGCTTTGGCGCCATCGGCATAGCCGTGAGCAACTCATGGCTCACAGAAGGCCACGACTATCTGGCCAATCGTCTTCGCAACAGGCCCTACCTCTCAGGCTATCACCTTGCAGAATGGCTTGCGTGGAATTGGTGGAGACTTCGCTGGGAGCCCCGCGCATCATCGCGCGAGTGGGGGCAAACCCACTCCATGGCCTCAATCGGCCAAGGCTATATCTGGCCGAATATAAAAATTTTCTCCGATGGGGAACGCACGGCGCTTGTTTCGAATCCGACGCCCGAACGCCCGGATACACCTTTTCGCTATATCTCCAATCAATCCGCAGTGCTTCCTGCAAGTCAGTTCGAGGCGGGTATCGATGAGTTCTTTGCCCGAATCTTGGATCGCCTCGATGCACAAGGCGTGAAAGGTACAAATTTTCATTCCATCTTCGAAAGCTTGAGAGAAGAACGATCGACGCCGCACCTGGCAACGAGAAGGAAGCTCGAAGCTCTCCTCGGTGAAGACCCTGACGAAATGGATCCCGCCATCATCGAGCAGTTGGTTTCTGACGCCGAAGAGGTCAGCGTCGAAGCAATTGAAGAAGTCGCCGCCGCTCGTGGGCAGACAGGAAATCCCGCGGCGTTGAAGGATCTGAAGGCGTTGGCCGAGAAGAGCGGCTTCAATGCATCCTCGCGGAATGCTGTAAGGCTCCACGATCGCGCGGGACTCGCACCCTCCGAGAACACGCCAGCATGGCTTATTGGCTCCCGTGCCGCCCGTGCACTTCGCGAGCAGGAACGGCTGGGTGGACGGCCGATCGCCGATGAGAAGCTGGCGGCGTTTGCTGGAACTTCTAGCAAAGCCCTCGCGGCTCGCCACGACCGTTCAGCGGATTTCTCGTTCATTGTTGATGACCAAAAGGACGTTGCCCATGTCATCCTGCGCTCAAAATGGCATGAAGGAAGGCGATTTGAACTCGCGCGCCTTCTAGGCGATCGATTGCTCGTGCCACAGTCCAATCGGTTGTTTCCCGCGACACGCGCCGATACCTATCGACAGAAAATGCAGCGTGCCTTCGCCGCGGAGTTCTTGAGCCCGTTCGAAGAAGTAGAAGCCATCCTGCAGGGTGATTATTCATCCGACGCACAGCGCGATGCAGCAGAGCATTTCGATGTGTCGCCGCTTATGATCCGGACCCTGTTGGTTAATCATCGCCGGATTCCGTCGGAAGAGCTTGGCGACGATTTCGATCTTGCCGGTGCGGCATGACTGCTGGTTTGGATTTTGGAGATTTTCGCACTGGCGTGTGATGCGGCACGGGGTTCCGGCGCCGATACTTGGGCTAAACGTTTGTTTTTGCGGGGATGACAGGGGTTATTTCACCCTGCTTATTCACAACCTGACCGGCGACTACCTCTGGGAGGACAAGCCCGCTGTAGATGAAAACGGCATCCGATCTATCGCGCTCGCCCTCTGATCCGCCTACCGTATATCTGTGCCCCTCTAATGTTCAGGGGTCGTAATGGTCAACCAAGGCTTCCTGCTCGCACTTCGGACAACTTCCTTCCAGGGCAAAACCATTCCTGAAGGTCGCCAAGCGAGGTTTCGGCCGGCTGCATGACCGGACGTAGGTAGGTCATTGCGCCTCTATGCGGACGCCCCAACTCTATGCCTCGGCGATGTTTCATGTTCCCATTTTGTCCCAGATAGACGCTGAGTCAATGCGCGTATTCGGCACTCGCAATTGCGAATCTACCTTTATCGCTCCGCGCTCACAGAATTCGGCCTCTGCTGAGGCGCGACTCTTGTCACGGAGTCAGGTTCCGAGCAATGCTGCGCAACAGGCAGTAGGACACATTTTCTCTTTTGCTAGGAGATATGCCCATGCGAGAAGACGATCACCTCACCATTAAATTTTTAGGTGTCGAAGCCAGTGCCACCGGACGGTTTGCCATTATCGCCGTGGTAGCTATCTTTATGCTCTACGGTCTAGGACGGTGGTTTTCGATCTGGTGAGGAGCAGAGCCGAGAATGTGTGCTCGAGTCTTTATCCGCGGTGACTTTGACAGCCTCATGCGCCCATTCGACTTCGCGGATCGAGAGGGTGCCATAGGTAAAGCGGCGCGCGAAGATAAGAGATCCGACGCGACGTAAAAAACGACTGTTGTGCGATTTGCTGCTTCATTTCGCTCGATCTAATGCAGCATCTAGGATGGGGTCTCGACCATTTGCATAGTCGGCGAACGAGACGTCGATTTTCACCTCAGGTTCGATGCTTATCAACGTTTGGGTGAAGGCGGCGGCCGGCCAATAACAATCGGCTTTACCGGAACATCCCTTTTCGAAATCTTCGAATTTGGTGCTGTAGAAAACAGGGATTTTGGAATTCGGCAGCGTTGCGACGTCCGGTCCCGCCCAGAAGTGACCCTTATCGCCCATTTCCTCGCCTATCAATGTTACATTGTCCTGGCCCGAGCGTTTCAGCATCGCCGCAGTAACCAAGGCAGCGGAAAGGTAGCTCGACTCACGAGAACAAAGATGTGGCCATTCGGGGGAACAAGCTTTGGCAACGCCTGCGTAAACAACAAATAGCCTCCTATAGTCATGCCGCCGACGTCGCAAACTCAGATAAGCAGCTTCCGCTATTCGTTACAATCTGGCAGCGTGGTGTAGGCGGGGGCCAACGAACCGACGCCCTAACAGAAGGGTGCAGTTAAGAGCCGTGCCGAGTTCTGGCATAGTCCAAGATTTTGTCCCACAGGGCGTTAAATTCTATCTGAATTCCCTGAGCAGTGATGCATAAGCCATCGGTTCCGAGGCTGCGGCCACGAGACCAGCGCGCGATACGAGTGAGTGCTAGTCTTGCCTCGACTGCGGGATCTACGGCCAGTACTATGAACGTTTGCCGGCGCACTTGTAGGCTCGAAACATGTTGGATGGCAGACCAGGGAATAAATTCGTCAGCCAACCTGATGTCGCGAAAGCCATGCGGCGATAAGGTCACCACCGGTCTACCGCCTCCCATGCTGAAAAGTCTGTAGGTCAACAATATTGCGAGTAAACCAAAGAAAATGGCGCCAAGAACGAGGCAGAGTTCGCGAATGCTGTCAGGCATAGCGCCAGGAATGATGTGCAGAGCCGCCGCACCAGAAAAGCCAGCCAGAAGGGCTGCTCCGGCGGCATGGGTTATCACCCTGGCGGTATCTTGCGCAATTTCGATTGTCTCGTTTGTATCCGTCTCCATACTGCTACTCGCTCCGGCGTTACGTTGTCAGAAACTATTGAAGTTCAATTGATAGAGTTGCTGCGTAAATAATCTGTGGATAGGATCGACTAGGCATCACCGCAGCGGTGGCTGGGTATGAAATGAACCTTCGGCAGCTTCCAAGGAAGGTGCGTTATTGGCGAAGCGGAAGGCAGGGTACCGGCAACGCGTCATCCTGGTGGCGTTAAGGCAGGGACGGAGAGGGATTGGGGTGGGCAGATACTATAATAATACCTTGATTGCCGGGACCATTGTTACCCGCCCCACGCTCTCCCGTTCTGAGCGACGGCGAGCAGGTCCTTCTCGCAGATATCGAGGGCTTGTCTTACGGCGAGATCGGTAAAAATCCAGTAATCCCGACCTGTGGCAATCTCTATCATCATCCGTTGACGAGTTTTGCAAGCTCACATTGCCAAACGAGCCGCCCGCCCCTGCTTTCGCTCCGCATTGTTGTAGTAGCTCGCCGCCTGTGTCACCGACTTGTGCAGGGATTGCTGCATGGCTTCCTGAAGCGGGATGCCGCGATTGGCTGCCTCAGTCAGATAACCCGATCGAAGCCCGTGCGCAGAAAACGCCTCTGGATCCAGACCAGCCTGCTTGCAGCGCGCCTTCAGGACCAGATTGACCGATTGCGGCGTCAGCGCCCGCCGGTCGATATTGCCCCACTGATCGATGCGGCGGAAGAGCGGTCCGCTCTCGATCTTGGCCTCCGCGAGCCATTGCTTCAGGGCAATGACCGGCCGACCGATTAGGACGGCGTGAGCTCGATCTTCCGCCGTCGTCGTCTTGGTGCGGCCGAGATTGATGGTGAGGCAGGGCAGGAGAGGGGAAGCGGTATTTTTCGGATCGGCATGCACCGGCTCCTCTTCGACAAGATCCTCGATCCGAAGGGCGGCGATTTCGGAACGCCGGCGGCCGCCGGACGCGAAGGCAGTCAGCAGCAAGGCACGATCACGAAGATCGACCAGGCGGTCACCGGCACAGGCAGCAAGTAGCTTTGCCAGCACATTGCCGGTAACGGCCTTTTTGCTCTTGCGCTTTCCTGGCCGTGCACTGGCCCGCACAGCCAGCCTGAGAGCAGATTTCAGGGTGGGAGCTGCAAAGGACCCCGTCAGGCCACGCCAACGGGTGAGGATTGACCAGGAGGTCAACCGCCGGCGTACGGTGTCCGGCGCATGCGGACCGTCGGCGCGCAGCAATCCCTGAAGACGCAGCCCGGCTTCGACGTCGGCCGGCATGCCATGGGTCGGATCCTCGGCGCGTTTGATCGGATCCCAGAGATGATGCGCGACGAACTTTAATAGCAGGCTCTCCGGCGCCGGCCAGGGGAGGGGGGCGCCGGTCGCAAACTCGCACCAGGCTTCGAGATAGCCGAGATCGGAGGTGAGCGCGCGCAGCGTGTTTTCGCCCATGCCCTCCTTGGCCAGATGTTTGAGGGTGGCGACGTCCTCGTCCGTCAGCAGCGTCGCCAGCTGATCGCGGCGGGCAAAGGGCAGGATGGCGTCGAGCGCATCCAGCTCCTCGGCGCGGGCCTGCACCGGCTCGGCGGGGGAGGGGAGGGCTTTTGGCTTCGGCATTTGACCGCTCATGGGCTGTGATTTGGCCCGACTTTACCGGTGTCGCGCTTCCTGATCGATCGGAATCCTTTTTAAGGTATCGATTACACTTTTGCCTTTCCAAGATCATCGGAATCTTCCCGGTCGGCCGGAATGCGTTCAGACACCTATAAGCATTTCCC
>NZ_JBIVYI010000029.1:0-11691 GCF_044769665.1 Rhizobium sp. NPDC090279
TCTTCCGCCTTGTGTCTTTTCGCTGCCATTTCAATGTCCTTCTTCGGCTCATAAGCCATACTTCAAGAAGGATCACTTTTCAGGGGGCAGACCAGAGCTCTTCGGTCGAATTTACACAGCCAGTTTCTCTGCAGGTGTGATGCCACCGATACCCATATTGGGCTGTTCATGTTGTAGGCTCATAGCCATTGCGTGGCGAATTCCCGTACCTCTTCTATGCTTTCGCATGACTTCCCAGTTGAGCCGCTCATGCCAGATTGTACGGTTGTAGCGTTCGGCGCAAGCATTTTGCTGCGGCTTGCCCGGCTGGATTTGGCTCAGGCGATACCTGCTTTTCAGCACATTCCATCAACTTGCCGCTGACATATTCGGGCCGTTGTGACTCGTATGGCCAACGGTTTGCCGCGCCACTCGATGATCTGGTTGAGCTAAAAGACGTAACTCTCCTGATGTCGCGCCTCCTTCTGCTCATTGAACTGTCATCCCAATTCGAATTCTTCTGTTATTCCGTGATTGAACTATTTATCGAGATCATTGGATAGGGCGGCCTTTAGCCGTTCGAGATACGCAGTAGCTTGCGCGAGCTCGTTCACCCGTTGGTCCAATTCGCCTTCGACCGCTTCGTTATCAGCCCTCTCCTTCGGTGAAGTGACAGTATTGCTGTTTGCGTGAATCATCATACTGTCCCCCCTGCACAGCTAGGAACGGCTGGCGGCGGCGGCAGTCTTCCGTGCGCTCGTTCCTGGCCGCCTTAGCTTGCCGAGCAGCAAATAGATGACCGGTGTCGTATAAAGGGTGAGTAGCTGACTTACCAAAAGGCCGCCGACGATGGCGTAACCCAGTGGTTGGCGCAGCTCTGAGCCAGAGCCATGGCCGATCGCCAGGGGCAAACCACCCAAAAGGGCTGCCATTGTAGTCATCAGGATCGGACGAAAGCGCATGTGCGCTGCCTTGACGATCGCAGCCTCAGCGCTCAGCCCCTCCTCCTTCTCCGCCTGGATAGCGAAGTCGACAAGCATGATGCCGTTCTTCTTCACGATGCCAATCAGCAGAATGACGCCAATCATCGCAACGAGCCCGAAATCGAAGCCCGCAAGTTCCAGCGCAAGAAGTGCGCCGAGGCCCGCGGAAGGCAAAGTGGAGAGAATGGTTAGCGGATGAACCAGGCTCTCGTAGAGGACACCAAGAATAATGTAGACGACAACAAGGGAGGCAAGGATAAGCAGCGGCACGGTTGCCAGCGAATCCTGGAAGGCCTTGGCGCTTCCGGAAAAACTCGCCTGCAGCGACGCGGGAGGGTGCATCGTGCTCACGGTGTTTTCAATCGTACTCGTTGCCTGGCCGAGCGCGACGGATGAAGCAAGGTTGAAGGAAATGGTGACGGCCGGCGACTGGCCCTGGTGTGAGATCGACACTGGCGAGACACCATCCGTTGTCCACTTGGCGACGACAGAAAGCGGGACGAGCGTTCCGTTGCTCGCCCTGACCGACAAGCGATCCAGCGTCGCAATGTCTCGCTGCAGGTTTGGCAGTACCTCCAGAATGACATGGAAGGTGTCGGCCTGCGTGGAATATGATGCGACCTGGCGCTGGCCGAAGGCGTCATACAATGTTTCATCGATGGTGGATGGCAGCACTCCGTATAAAGTTGCCGCAGCGCGATCGATCCGGATGGCGAGGTTTGGGGCCTCGGCCTGCTGGTCGCTGCCAACATCGCGCAGTTCGGGTAGCGCCTGCAACTTCGTCGTGATCTTCGCCGACCATTCCGAAAGCTCAGCGATGTTCCCATCCTGAAGCGTATATTGATACTGTGTCTTGGCCGGGCGCGCGCCGATGTTGATGTCCTGAGCGGACTGCATGAACAGCTTGATGCCTTGCTGTGCGTTCAAGGCCTCGCCGAGGCGCTGAATGACATTCTGTGCCGTGGCGTTGCGCTCGGAGAGGGGTTTTAGCGTGATGTTGACGTGTCCCTGATTGAGGGCGTTGCCGCCATTGCCGCCACCAATATCCATGAAGACGCTATAGACGGCGGGGTCGCGAAGAATAATCGTGCTGACCCGCTCCTGAAGCTTTGCCATCTCGCTGAAGGATATATCAGGCGACGCCTGCGACAGACCCGCGATAAAGCCGGTGTCCTGCTCCGGAAAGAAGCCTTTCGGCGCAGTTGCAAACAGATAGCCTGTCAAGACAACCGTGCCGAGGAAAATTAGAAGCGTCAGGTAGCGATGGCGGATGACCGGCGTGAGGCTTCGGGCGTAGAGGGATAAAAGCCAGTCGAAAAATGCTTCGCCGGTACGATAGAAACGACCGCGCTGCTCCACGGGTATCGCGCGAATAAAGCGTGATGCCAGCATGGGGGTGAGAGTCAGCGACACGAATGCCGAGATTGCGATGGCGATCGTCAGCGTGACGGCAAACTCACGAAACAGCCGCCCGACAATCCCCCCCATCAGCAGAACAGGGATCAGAACCGCAATCAGCGAAAGGCTGATAGAGATAATGGTAAAGCCGATTTCGCCCGCACCCCTGCGAGCAGCCTGTAGGGCCGGCATTCCCTCCTCGATATGACGGCTGATATTTTCCAGCATGACGATCGCGTCGTCGACGACAAACCCTACCGCGACGACAAGAGCCATCAGCGACAGATTGTCGAGGCTGAAGCCGAGGGCCCACATCGGAGCAAGCGCACCGGCGAGCGCAATCGGCAGCGTAAGCACGGGGATGATGGTCGCGCGAATGCTGCGCAGAAACAGGAAGATTACCAGAACCACAAGGCCGATAGTCAGCACCAGGGTAAACTGCACATCAGTGACCGAAGCTCTGATTGTCGTCGTACGATCGGTGACCAGCTCCAGCTTGATCGACCTCGGCAAGGATGCCTGCAATGCTGGCAATTGCGATTTGACGGCATCGACCACGGCAATGACATTGGCGCCAGGCTGACGGAAGACATCGAGCGCGATACCGCGTTTGCCATTCGTCCAATGCGCCATCTTCGCATCTTCCGCGCCGTCTACCGCCTGACCAATATCGCGGATGCGAACTGGTCCGCCGTTGCGGTAGGCGATGACGGTGTCATTCCATTCCGAGCTACTTGCGATCTGGTCATTGGTATAGATCGGAAAGGTTCGCGTCGGATCGTCGATATTGCCCTTGGGGGCGCTGAGGCTGAGATTGCCAATCGCCGAGCGTACGTCTTCCAGCGTGACATCCGCCTGTGCCAATCGGCCAGGATCGACTGCTATCCGGATTGCAGGCTTTTGCTTTCCGCCGATGTTTACGTAGGCAACACCTGACACCTGACCGATCTTGGTTGCCACGTTACGTTCGATATATTCGTCAAGTTCAGGCAAGTTCAGGCTGTCCGAGCTTGCCGAGAGTTGCATGATAGGGGCATCGGCCGGATTGACTTTCCTCACGGTCGGGAGCGACGGCATGTCCTTGGGCAGCTGGCCGGAGGCCTCGCTGATCGCGGTCTGCACATCGCTTGCTGCCGTCTGAATATCCTCATCCAGAGCGAACTGAACCGTTATCGATGCTGTTCCGAGCGAACTCGTCGAGGTCATCTCAGTGATGCCGCTGACGCGCGACAGAGCCTCCTCGATCGGCTGTGCGACACTTGACGCCATTGTATCAGGGGACGCACCAGGCAGGCTCGCAGCGATTTGGACTGTCGGAAAGTCGATTTGCGGGAGGGCCGATACGGCCATTAGGGGATAGCAGATTGTCCCAACGAGGAATATGCCGATCATGATCAGCCCGGTTGCAACAGGATGATCGATGAAAAAGTCAAAGAAATTCGAATTGTCCGGCTGCCCGCGGTCGTCTCCTTGAGTAGCCTTCATTGGGAAACCTTTTCGGCAAGCTCACCGGTTGGCGATCCGCTCCAGGGCGTAACCTCGACCTTGACTCCGTCACCGATCCGCGACTGTCCGTCCATGACGACCTGATCGCCCGCACTTATGCCTTCGCTTACCAAAGCCATTGCGTCGGTCACGAAGGCTGTCTTGACGCTCCGCTTGATCACCTTTCCATCTGCCCCGACGACATAGGCATAAAGACCGTCACGCCCACGGGCCAGCGCCTTGTCCGGCACCACGACGCCCTTGCGGATCTCGACGGTCAATCTCGTCGCCACCGGAAGACCGGGCCATAGAATCCCGTCCTTGTTATCGAACGTGGCGCGTAGATGGATAGAGCCATTCGATGCATCGACAGCATTGTCCATGATCGTCAACTTGCCAGCAGTCAGCTTGTGCGAGCCGTCCGTGGTCGAGAGCTCGACCTCGGCAATGCCATCCTTCAACGCCTCACGGATTCCTCCGAACCGATCGCCTGGGGCAACGAATGAAACGCCGATCGGGTCCATCTGCGTGATCGTGACGATGCCGTTCGTCGAACTCGCGCTGATGACGCTGCCGATGTCGACCTGTTTGAAGCCGGTGCGGCCGGTAAAGGGTGCAATGACGGTCGCAAAGCTGAGCTGGGTTTCGGCATTGTTTATGAGAGCATCATCATACTGCACGGCAGCGGCAAATTGCTGGTTTGAAGCGTTCTTCTGCTCCAAAACTGACGCAGAGGCCACACCTTTTTCCGCCAGAGTTGCATATCGCTCGGCATCCGCCTTGGCGCTTTGCAATTGCGCTTCATCCTGCGCCTTCTTGGCTTTGGCCGATGCCAGGTTCGCGAGAAGCTCGCGATCGTCGAGCCGCAGAAGCACGCTACCCTTTTCGACCGTTTGCCCCTCGGCAAAAGGAATATCCACTACCTCGCCATCGACGCGCGGCCGTACTGTGACAGACTGCAACGGTGCCACGGTGCCAATTCCATTGATGACCCGATGGATAGTTTCGATTTGTGCTTTGACAGCCGTGACGGGGATGGTGGTGGGTAATCGGTCCTGCGCATATGCCTCCCGATATTGAAGGCACCAGGAAATCGACAGTATGGCAGCAAGAACGTTTGCAAAATCAATGTATCCGTAACGCCGCTCAGTGAATATCGTGGCCATGACTTTCCGCTCCGTGGTGCAGCATATGAACGCGAAGGAGCGTCATTGGTTCGGCGGCCATGGCATTGATCCGTATTTTTTGGCCTTCTCCAACGCTTGAGCTCTGCGTGATGAGAGCAGAACGCTAAAATTCTCATGTCAGCGACGCAGTGGGATTTTCGGCGCTGACCGCGAGTTCCAGCTGCAAAATTCCCTTGTCCCTTGCAAAACCGGCGACCGCGTCCAGAAGATCTATGGCAAAACCTGTTCCGCGAAACCTCGCACTTAGGTAAACACGATCTCGGTGCCTCGGCATCGAGCCGTTACCATAACAAGTCCTGAGGCTCACTCCGATTTGGATTTTGCGCCGGCGACTTGCGGAAGCATTGTATGCGCGGCCCAATCATCAAAGGGCGGCAATTTGGTCGTTTGCAAATTATTACCGACGACCTGGGGACGCTTCACGGTATTGTTCGTTGGAGTGACAATGGTCGCTTTGGTATTGTCTTCGATCCAAATTCCAATTCCAGGGCGCAGGTGGCCTGTTATTTTCGCTTCTTTCACAAGGAAGTGAAGCCGGTCCTGTCGCGCTGACAATATCGACCGGCGGCGATATTACTGTCTTCAGCGTTGGTGCATGGGTCGCAGAGGAACGGAATTCGATCTTTGACGCTGTATCTATGGCGCTGCTGTCTTGCATCGGACGGATTTCGGGCGTGCGCATGCTGGCATGCGATTGAGAACCGCGCAACCGACAGCGACCTCGGTCTGTTGCGCGCCGAATGAGCGTGCCCTCAGTCGAGGTCTGACGATCAATTTGTATCGGCCGATGGCGGTCTCGACGAGCGAACGCGTGCCGTAGCCGGTCGTCGCTTGCCAACACATTCGGCCGTTCGCCTTGATCGCCGCGATATGGCGCTCTCGCTGGCTGGCAATCCCTGTATCCGGGCGGTCGATCGCATTGGATCGAGGTGGAATGACGACGGCAGCATCGGCGCTGTGCCGACTGACGGCATCGTAGGTGGGGTCGCCGTCATAGGCGCCATCGGCCGTGAACTGATGAATCGGGTTATCGATCTGATCGAGCAGAAGTTCCACCTGTGAGGCATCGCCGGCATTCTGGTCGGTCATGGCGTGAGCGACGATTTCGCTGCTGTCGGCGTCCAGCGCCAGGTGCAATTTGCGCCAGCCTCGGCGGGATTTTGGCACCGTGCTTCTCCTCCAGCCACTGGCGGCACCGCAGACTTCAAGCCCTGTGCTGTCGATGAGGACGTGAACAGGTCCCGTTCTCGGAACGCTGCGACCATTGGGTCTATTGGCCGATCGCCATGTCCGTGCCCGTCGGCTCATTGTCGTGTAATCGGGCACGGGGAGATCCAAAGCCATCAGTGTCAGAACCGATGTCAGCAAGCCCTCCGTCTGGCGCAGCCGCAGACCGAACACCAGTCCGAGCGTCCGGGCGGTCTCTATCGCCAAATCGGAATAGCGCGGCTGCCCGCCTCGCGCTCTTCGCTTCGGCACCTGCCACCATGATAGCGCTTCTGCCGTCACCCACAGTGCCAGGCTGCCCCACCGGCGAAGACCGGCTTCGTATTCCGGCCAGTTTGTCACCTTGAACTTCATCTTACCGATACGATGGCGGCGGCCGGCATTGTGTTTGAATGGCATGATGGGAAAGCTGGGCTGTTTCGATCAAAGTCGCTTATCTCAGCACCCATAAACGATCTGTGCACCAACGCCCTTCTCATGAGCAATATTGAAATCGTCATGGTTCGGCTCCTCTTCCTTCAATGACGAGACATCATACTCGATGTCGTCTGAAGGGCAGCCCATCCCATAATCAACAGCCACCCCTTTATATTCCTCTTCCTCGTCAGTAAGTTTGGCCATAGCCTAGCGGATATAGCGGATATAGCGGATGAAGCGTGTCGTGTGGGACGTCCGATTTTTGCGCTAGCACTTCGGCCATCAGGGAAGGAAGCTCGAAAGGCAGCTTGCCCTCCGCCTTCTGCTTTCCTTCGATCACATCGAACAACGCCTCGTCGCTGGCGCCGAAATTGCCGAGAATGGCGCCAGCCCGGTCACGGATGCCGGTGAGGATCGCCGGGCGCGCCAGATAGACGGTGGTGATGGTCGGAGCCTCTTTAGCTACATTTTTGAAGGCTTCGAAATCGGCGTTGCCATCCTTGAAATCGAGGTCGCCTTCTTGATGGCGTGAGCCGAAGAAATAGTTCATGTGCAGCTGCTGATAGGGTGCATTCAGGCGCACCAGCGCAAAGTCAGCCTCGCGGGCGGTCATAACGACTGTAAAGCCGCGCGCGGATGCCACCTTCGGATCGACGCCATAGAGGAACACCTTCTTGCCGTTCTTCACCGGCAGAAGCTTGGCCTTGTTGTCGAGCAGCACCATGGCGCGGGCCTGCGCGGCGGTTGCCTCGGCTGAGAATGTCGGATTGCCGACGATCGTGCGGGCCTTTTGCGGATCGACATAAGGGTTCTCGAACAGGCCCTGTTCGAACTTCTGGATCAGGATCCGGGTTGCGGATTGATCGAGGCGCTCCTCGCTGATCTTCTTCTCCTTCACCGCTCCCACCAGAAGATCCGAGGAGGTACGCCGCCGAACTGGTCGACGCCGGCATTGACTGCCTTGGCGAAGCGATCGACGCGGCTCAGATCCTCGACGCCCCACGGCATGCCGAAGGTTTCCTCGTTCAGGGTCGGTTTCACGCCCGGCTTCTCGCCGTCCAGGCAGGCGTCCTTGCAGTCATTGCTGATCAGCCAGTCACTGAGGACGACGCCATCGAAGCCGTAATGTCCGCGCAGGAGGTCGGTCAAAAGCTGCTTGCTGTATCCCGCGCCTACCGGCTCCAGCGGCTTGCCGTCGATGGTGACGCCATCAAGGAGCGAATAGGTCGGCATGATGCCGCCCACTTTGGCCTTGAAGGCTCCTTCGAAGGGGACCAGATGCTTGGCGAAATTACTGCCGGGGAAAGTCGCATGCCGGCCATAGGCATTGTGGCTGTCGTAACCGTCCTTGGCCGCGCCGTAGCCGACCCAGTGCTTGGCGACCGCCACGACGCTGTCCCGATTGATACCGTCCTCGCCATTATGGAAACCGGCGACATAGGCTTCGGCCATGGTCTTGGCAATCTGCGCATCCTCACCGAAGGTGCCGTTG
This sequence comes from Rhizobium sp. NPDC090279, assembly GCF_044769665.1. Lineage (NCBI taxonomy): Bacteria > Pseudomonadati > Pseudomonadota > Alphaproteobacteria > Hyphomicrobiales > Rhizobiaceae > Rhizobium > Rhizobium sp. NPDC090279. Next base: position 8,169 of record NZ_JBIVYI010000029.1, read on the forward strand.
ATGTGCGGCCAGCGGGGTTCGCTCGCAAGGTCGATCTGGGGAAACAGTGCCTCCTGAATGCCGACCGCGCGATATTCCTGGCGGGCGATGTCGCCAAACCGCCGCACGAGCGCAGCATCGCCAATGGCCGCAAACCCCAGCGTTTCCGGCCACTTGGAGAAGGCGCCGGACGCCACGCTGGCGCCGAGCACGAACTGGAAGTGATTGCGCGGGTCGGTGCTGATCGTCGCCGGAATGCCGAGACGGCCGGCCTCGGCGATCTCCCGCAGCTTGTTGTTCTCTCCGGCCAGAACGGCGGGATCGCCACCAAGCCGGGTGATGAAGGTAACGACCTTGCGCCGGTCGATCATGTCCTGGGCTCGGTCGAGATCATACTCGGAGCCGACGCCCATGCCGGCGCCAGCACCGATGGATGGCGCGGTGCCATGCATCATCAGGCCGGCCTTTTCCTCGAGTGTCATCTGCCTGACGAGATCGGCGGCGCGCTTGGCAGCTGGCAGGCGCCAGTCCTCGTAAGGATCGAGCTTGCCGTTGCGATTGAGGTCCTTGAACGAAAGCCCGTCCGACACCAGCATCTTGACCACATGGGCCGAGAGCGCCGGCTGCTCCGCCCCATGAGCCGTAAAGGCAATCGATGACCCGATAGCGCAAATGGCGATGAATTGTTTCACTATCTCTCACTTGCGAATTTCTTTGTCGCGCTACCGTTGGAAAGGGCCCAATCTCGGCATTCGGAAATATGTCGCAGTAATGTTTGCCTCTGCCAGCCATAGGCAAAGGAGGCTGCAGCCAAACGCTCCAGCTCCTTCATGATCAGACGATTCCGTTTGTCTCATCAATGATGTGGTTCTTCAGGATAGCCAAATTTTCGATATCCAGCTTTCGCTCTTCATCGATAATTCTTTGCCTTGCGGCCATGCCCAGTTCCCTTTCCTTACGGGGAAACTGTCCGCGATTTTCCTTGTCTCACCCTGGGGGTGCACTCCACTATTTCTCCCTGATAAGTTTGCCGTTGCCCTGTGGTTCCTCCGGGCTCCGCACGCTAACAGGCGAAGCTTTCAACCAGCTTTCATCAAGGAGCCTTGCCCCTCATCCAATCAACCGCCAAACCATGATAACGTCGTCAATTTCTCTGTCGCCATCCAACAACCCGCCGGGGATCCTCCCGACTTCGGAAAACCGTTTCCGGCGGCGTTGATGATGTAGACGCCCGCGACCGCCGGTGAGTGTGACCCTTTGCTTCGCCGCATAATGTGCAAAGTCGAGCTTAGAGCTGCAGCGTTCCATTATATCCAATCTGCGAAGTAGAATACGAAAAGCGCATAAAATTGCGGTCGTGGCAGAGGTTGTTGGGGAGGAAGGTTGCGGAACCATTGCTCGCTGCTGGCATTTTGGCACAAAAGGCAATTGTGCTAGGGCAGGCCATGATGGCCCTACCAAGCCGACGCAAAGCAGTGGCCGTCCATCAGCAGCCCCCGCGATGGTGGACGGCCATTGTGCGACTATAGGTGAAATAAGTGTTGCGGCCCCACTCATTTCCAGTTGCGGTGGTTTTCCGCCGGGTCACGGTCAGCTCACATCAGGATGAAAACTCAGCCATTGTGACCGCGTTCTACACTATGAGGCCGTTGGCGCGTGAGTGTTTTCCAGTTACCTGGCAACTTTATGCAGCTGCAGACGAACCCTATTCGGTTTAAGCTTTGGCAAAGTCGCCCTGAAAATAATTCATGGCTTGCCGGGCAACGGCTCGGATAGCTCTTGCGCTTCTTTTTCTCAGGCTTTTCATCTTTGATATAGGGCAAGCGACCGATACTGTGGCGCTGCAGCAGCAGAAGGCAATGATAGTCATCGTTTGCGGCCGACAAGCATATCCATAAACCGAGCCGTTGTCCGATTAGCGCAGGAAAGATCGCAATCCTCCGGCATCAGAAAACTTTGTTAACCCCTTCGGTCGGTAAATGAATGCGTGACGTGGAGATCGCTCTGTCAGCCTTGAGCGAGAGAGATCGCATATGCGTTTACATGCGAGCAATGCTTGCGCTCGATGGAATGATTCGATCGGCACTTAAAGATGACCGCTGCAACGACCAGAGAGTAAACTTTGCCTTGCGTATCACTTGGCACGCGAGCTTGCCGAGATGAGTGATGAATGTTCAGGGATTGGCGCAGTCGCTTGGCTGGCCTCCCCATCGTTTCGTCAATTTTCAAGCTGGTTGAAACCTAGCAGTTTGTCTTTCGGATAGCCGCCACGCGTGGCCTTCGAATGGCCATGCAAACCGCAACATCCATGGCACCGAGTGCCGCGACTACAGGATTATCTCGAGCACCGTATCCACCCAGGGGTAAAAAATGTTTTCGATATCACATGCCAAGGTGGGCGCAAAACTCGCCGTCTCCTCAGGCATTGGTCTGCTTTTGATTGTGGGGATGATCATCGATCAGCAGATCAGCAACGCCGAAATCGCGACCGCGACTGAGGTCGCCGCGCGGGAACAAGCGATCCTCAACGGCATTCTGAATGCGGAACTTGCATTCTCGCATATGCAACTCTCCGCAAGCGCTATCGATCTGGTGGGGACCGAGAAAGACGCCGAGGCGGCACTAGCTCAGATTCAGGATGCCAGCCAGAGCGGGACCAACGGACTTGAAAAGCCGATCAGTATTGTCATGAAGCCGGATGTGCTGAAGGACATCGAAGCCTACGTCGCAATTATCAACCAGCAAATGGAGGCAATTGCCAAATCGTCGCGGGGACAGTCGGTTGGCCTCTCCGAGGTGAACAGCGCTGTTAATGATATGGATCAGGTGACGCAGCAGAACGCAGCGATGGTGGAAGAAACAACGGCTGCCAGTTCCTCTCTTGCCAACGAAGCGGCAAATCTTCAGTGCATGGTGGCGAAATTCAAACTGGGGTCTTCAAAGGAAATCGAAACTCCTGGCTACAACTCAGGTGTCAGGGAGGCTTCGGCGGCGTCATTACCCATGAGCTCGCCCGCGCGCAATCTTGGTCGCCGGGTCGCTTCGGCCTTCGGCGGAGCGGGCGTAGCCGTCCAAAGGGAGAATTGGTCGGAGTTCTGATTGGGATCCCATCGGCATGCTCGGTATTTCCGGAAGACCGCGGTGTCCACAAGCCACCGAGGCGGAGCCTGGCTCATGTTCTCTGTGCCGCCAGCGACGGCGGCATGGCCATCGGGTGGTGGCTGAGATCTCAAAGCGCCGCAGCGATGACAGCCTTAGCGTCTGGGCCGCGCAAAGAGTTGGTCATCCCGATGGTGACAGAGATCGAAAATCCACCGTGGATGGCGGCCTGCCCGTCGGATTGGTCCTTTTGCGGGGTGGGATGATGCTGTGCTTACCCATTATTTTCCTTGACGCGTTGAACGTCCCCTCGATGACCGACGGTAAGCAGCTTGGATAAGCAGAAGCTCATACTAACGAGCGCGATTTCGGACTCTTTGCGGCTTTCCAAAACGGCGCGAATCTGAATCCATGTTGCAAACTGGAGGTTTGCCGTGGGTTCAGC
>NZ_JBIVYI010000030.1:0-10988 GCF_044769665.1 Rhizobium sp. NPDC090279
TCGCTCATGAACGGCTCATCGGCACCCCCGCCGAGCTGAGCCTTTAACCCCGGAAAATTCCAGCTCCCGCTGGCCCAAATTCGGGGGGCACTTCACGGCTCATAAGCCATACTTCAAGAAGGATCACTTTTCAGGGGGCAGACCAAAAAACCCGCAATGTACTTGCAAGACCGATCATTGATCTGGGCCCGAAGTGCTGAGCCTGGGTCGTGACGAACCCCGTCACCACTGGCAACGAAAGCGTGGTCACCTCGCACCCAACGTCCCCGAGATATCGCTCGAACCCGCGCAGATAATGCCGGTAGTGATGGATCGAACTCGGACGCAGGCCCCGCTCTGCGCGAAGGTAGTCAAAGAACCCCGGCACCTGGGTAGCGAAAGGGATCGGCCAAGCTGTTCTACGGCTGATGTTATCCGACTTCGAGACGACCTGGCTGAAGAAATGCCGCACAATGCCCCCGACGAAGTTGCGATCGCGTCGACACGCATCAACGGATCGATTGGCGCGACGAATGAACAGCCAATCGTCGATGAATGGCTCGATGAACGCCTCGGCTTGTTCGATCTGATCGACATTGCGGACCGCAGTGAACGCTGCAAACTTCGTCAGGATCGGAACCCGTCGATAGATGCTGCGCGATGCATAGTCCTGCTCGCACAACACCGTCACATACTGGTCTATCTGTGGCCCCAGCCAGCAATCCTTGATCCGATCGACTGTCTGCGGCTTGACAAAAAAGCGTTCCAACATGGCAACCTCCATTCTGGGTTGGGGAGAAATGGAGGATGCGCTCGTTGCACCGCCTGCGCGATGTGCCGCCAGAGACAAACCAATCATTCAATTGCAAGAACTTATGCCTCTCAGGGCACATAACCGTTCGGGACACAAAACTACGACAACCTGAAGTCCGGCGTCAACCGCGCCAGCGTTCATGATCCCGAGATCAACCGCAGCTACGGCATGATGGCGTCCCACTATGGCGTCGGCGTCCTGCCGGCGCGGCCGCGACGCCCGAAGGACAAGGCCAAGGTCGAGAACGCCGTGCGCTTCGCCCAGAGCTGCATTCTCGGCCGCTTGCGCAAGCAGACCTTCTTCTCGTTCACCGAGGCCAATGCCGCGATCGCCGAGATGCTCAGCCGCATCAACGATCATGTCATGCGCCGGCTCGGCGTCAGCTGTCGGCATCTCTTCGAGACGGTCGAACGCCCAGCACTCGCAAGTCTGCCCGCCGAGGACTATGAGTTCACCGAATGGCGCTTGGCGCGGGTCTCGACGGATTACCATATCGAGTTCAAGAGCTTCTTCTACTCCGTCCCGCACGGCCTCATCCGCCAGCAGGTCGATATCCGCGCCACTGCCCGGATGATCGAGATATTCCATCGCGGCAAGCGCATCGCCGCGCCGCCAGAAGCGCTTCGAGGCGAGAGCCCGTGCCGCCAGGCTCCGTCATGACGCCCAGGTCGAGAACATCGACTTCCGTGCCGCTCGCGGCCTTGACCGCAATCTCATCCTGAAGCTCGCCGGCTGCGACTGGATCAGGCAACATCACAGTCTCCTGCTGATCGGGCCTGCCGGCGTCGGCAAGAGCTGGCTGGCCTGTGCGCTCGCGCGCGGCGACGGCCGCTATCCCAAGGTCCTCAAGGCGCTCGCCAGAACCGACCTGCTCATCCTCGACGACTGGGGACCTGAGAAGCTCAACGACGAACAGCGCCGCGATGTCCTTGAGATCATTGAGGACCGCTATGAGAAGCGTTCCACCATCGTCACCAGCCAGGTGCCCGTCGATCACTGGTACGACATGATCGGCAATCCGACACTCGCCGACGCCATCCTCGACCGCCTCGTCCACAATGCTTATCGCATTGAGCTCAGCGGCGAGAGCCTGCGAAATCAGCGTCGGGCTCCATCCGAGGCTTGACCGCACGACAATCAGGAGCCATCAAAACAACGACCCAGGGGAGCATCGACTGGCCGGCTTCATCGGAATACGCACTTCCAGACAAGATCGTCACATGTAACGCCTGATTTACCCAGCCCAACGCCGCCGAATTGCGCGTGAACATTTCCCTTTTTAGAGTTTAAGAGACGGAACTGGTCTTCTCGGCGACAGTTTTTTGAAAGTTGTGTAACGCCACCTCCCAGTGTGGGGAGAAGCGGCTCGGCAAACCAATCTCCTCTCGATTGCGAGCCATAGCCTGGACCTGTCGCCAAGGGCCGTCGTCTTCATCGAGAACCTGTTTCCAGTAGATAGTATTTTCTTCCCTAAGCTTTGCGAATGCGTCGGAAGTTGCAGAATCCCCAATAAAGTATGTCTTGGAGGTATAATGCGTTAATTCCGGGCCGCGTGGAAGCTGGAGCGAGAGTGACATGTAGTTGGGCGTGCAGGTGATAATGGTTGCCGGAAACACAAACAGGATGACCGTCTGCGCAATGCCCGTTTCGACCATACTGGGGAAGAACGGCAATTCGTTTCCATCAGCGACCTTAGTTGCATAACGCTTCTGTGCATCTACCAGCGATCGGCGGGATGAAAAACCTGAATAAACACTTCCGCCGATTTCGGAAGAGTAGTCTTTGCTGTGATCGAATGCCTTGTGGACGAAAGGCAAATGATAATCTTCGATGCCACCTTCAACCACAATCTTCCAATTGACTGCGAAATCCCTGCTCCCCCGTCCGGTGCCGTCCGGGGTTGGCTTTAGAATCGTGAAGTCATAGATGGGTTCGAGCCGTTCACGTACCGGCTTTAGAAATTCATCGAGGCTTTTGGCCTTTCCATCGATGTTTGCGAATATCACGTCAAGGTATTGTCCAATCCTAACTTCTACCAGTGAAAGCTGGCTAAGGTCGAAGCCTTCGGCTTGGCTTTCATTCACTCCGGCGATCGATGGGGTCGCAAGAAGGTTACCTTCGAGGCCGTACGTCCAACAATGGTAAGAACAGCGGATCGTTTTGACGTTCCCTTTACCCTTTACAAGCTTCATCCCGCGATGACGGCAAATGTTGTGATAACACTTCACCTCGCCGCTTTTAGCACGAACAAGGATCAGTTCATAATCGGCAACGCTGACTGGGACGACATCGCCAACATTTGGAACGTCGCTCGCGAAACCTATTCCTGTCCAACCGGCGGCAAAAACGTGCTTGCGCTCAAGCTCGTAGAATGACGGGTCATAGTAAGTACGGCCAGGCAACCCTTCCGCCAAGCTTGTGGGCAGACTGAGCTTCTCAATCTCCCTTTCGGACAAGGCGGTTGCTCCGAAAACAGCGGTATCATGAGCGTTCATCGCACGTTCCCCTTTAGCTCTGGCACTCCGGGCAGCGGAAATAGCGATGGCCGAAGCAAGCGTTCAAGTTTAGCATCGAGAAACAGTATCGCTGAGACACATTGATACCATATCAAAAGAAAGAACTTTATTTCGGATAAGATTGATTACAGAAGGTTGGCAAACGCTTAACACCAACAGACAATCCGCTATTCTCGTTTATAATCAGACTGACGATCACCGACAGAAATTCTAATATGTCAAAGGTTACTCCATGGGGGCACAACGCATTATGCGGGGGTTGGTGAAATCTGGAAATCGTCTCCAACTGCGCCGGGACCTCCCCTTGCCACAACCTGGCAGCGGGGAGGTTCTGATCCAAGTTTTTGCGTTTTCGCTTGATGAAGATGATCTCCTTGCCTCCAATCCGGTTTCGAGCGACCGAATTGTCGGGAAGGGCGCCGCCGGCAAAATTGTTGCTGTCGGCGAAGATGTTCCCGCGTGGCGCTTAGGTGATGTCGTAATAGTCGACCCCGGCTTGGGCAGTAGAGAGGGGACTGCGGGCCTGTTCGGCATCGATCGTGATGGCGGTGCCGCAGAATTCATAGCTGTGGCAGCGGCCGATGCCTGTCCCATATCCCCCGACTTGCCAATCGAAGCTCTGCCCCTTCTTGCATTCAATTATAGTCTGGCTGAGCGCGTTCTCACTTGGGCTCGCCTATACAAAGGGGAGCGGATCCTGGTGCTCGGCGCCGACTCCGGGAGCGGTGCCGCTTGCGTCGAACTCGCTCTGCTTCGTGGAGCTAATGTCTACATTATCACCGGAAAATCCGTGGTTTGGCCTTTTGCCGAACTTCCGGTATCGGTGTGGGCGGGCTCCATACCGGAGTATGATGGCCCTGATGTCCATGTGATTGCAGACTTTAGAAAACAGGCAAGCTACCAGGACTGTTCTGATTTTCTCCTACCGCAGGGGGTATACACCTCTTCAGCAGGCGATCTCATTAAGCCATGCTCGAAGCCTGTCTCCGCTTTGGTGGAACCCGATATATTCACAATGGAAACGCTAGAGCACCTTGCCAGGTTTGCTGAGGCAGGAGAACTAAAACCAAGGCCAAGCAAGCTCCTGTCTTTCGAAAGTATCGAGGAGAATTTGGCAGACTTCGATTTCAACTCGCATATTGGTCCATTGGTGATCAGGTTCGGAGAAGGTTGAGGCCACCCACACTTCGGAACGTCTGTGTCCTTTGCACCGAGACGGTATCTTAATGTTTCGAGTTTTCCTGACAAGTACCATGCGAGCCTTGCTATGTTTTCTTGTTCGAATTGTACGGCCGTTTCACTGGTCTAATGCGAATGCTCTTGGGTATGTTGAAATCCGGAGCACGATGATCACCACGCCGACAGTATGTGCCAGCTTTGTAAATTTGCTTGCTCGTTCTGTGTCGATTGGTCTGCTGACCTGTATCTTAGCGCAACCTTCAGCACCGGGTTTTCATCCGGACTTAGGCGATTTCAGGTTGGTTTCGTAGCAGTCGCTGAAATTTCATTGCTATCAGTCCTATTGGGACACACAGCCAACAGACAGCGCCTAGCAAGATTTCGCTCTCTACACCTGATTTTTGAACTCGACGATCACGGGCTCGTCAAGGTCTACCGAAGAGCAGGCTGCCAGCGCTCGATGATCATAAAAATTGATTGTCTGGGTCACACCGGTCATGCTGGTATCCCCACCCAATCAATTGTTTCGCAATCGGCCTTGCAGCAGATCGAGGACACCCTGCGCAGCTTCTAGGATATTGGTACCAGGACCAAACACCGCCGATATGCCATTTTCGAGAAGAAAGTTATAATCCTGCCGGGGAATGACGCCGCCGACAACGACAATGATATCCACAGCACCCCTGGCTCTTAAAGCTTTTACCAATTCCGGCGCCAAGGTCTTGTGACCGGCCGCGAGTGATGAGATACCAACAACATGCACCTTGTTAGAGACCGCCGTGTCAGCGGCTTCGTCAGGGGTTTGAAACAGATGGCCAGCGACAACATCGAAGCCAATATCTCTGAAGGCGGAAGCGACAATCTTGGCGCCGCGGTCATGGCCGTCTTGGCCGAGCTTTGCGATCATAATCTTCGGGGTGCGGCCGATGGTCTGCGAAACGGTCGAAAGCCGGGCAGCAAGCGTTATTAGCTCCGGCTCGTCCTTATAGGCACGACCGTAGATGCCGCTTACCACTTCTGGGACGGCAGAATGATCGCCAAAGACCATACGCATCGCATCGGAGATTTCGCCAATCGTGGCGCGAGCGCGGGCGGCCTCAACGGCGGCCTCAAGGATATTGCCCTTTCCAGTGCGGGCGGTTGCAGTCAGGACTTTGAGTGCGGCTATAACAGTGGCCGAATCTCTAAGACGTTTTGTCTCCTCGATCCGCTTGATCTGCGTGGTGCGCACCGCCGCATGATCGATATCTAGAATATCTATTTCATACTCGGATTCCAGTCGGTACTTGTTTACACCCACGATCACTTCGTCACCCTTGTCGACTGCGACCTGCCGGCGGGTGGCTGATTGTTCAATCAGCCGTTTCGGTAGTCCATCGTTAACGGCCTTCGTCATGCCACCAAGCGTTTCAACCTTCTCGATTAGATCCCAGGCCTTGTCGGCGAGTTCTTTGGTGAGGCTTTCAACGTAGTAGGAGCCCGCCAGCGGATCGACCACTTTGGTTACGCCCGTCTCGTGCTGCAAAATGAGCTGTGTATTGCGAGCTATACGGGCAGAGAACTCCGTTGGCAATGCAATGGCTTCGTCGAAGGAGTTCGTATGAAGGGACTGCGTGCCACCAAGCACCGCGGACATGGCCTCGAAGGCGGTGCGGACGATGTTGTTGTATGGGTCCTGTTCCTGCAAAGAAACGCCCGAGGTCTGGCAGTGCGTGCGCAACATCAGGGACGATACCTTCTGCGGCTTGAACTCCTCCATGATGCGGGTCCACAGCAGACGAGCAGCGCGCAGCTTTGCGGCCTCCATGAAGAAGTTCATGCCGGTCGCGAAGAAGAAGGAGAGGCGACCGGCGAAGTCATCGATATTCAGGCCTTTTTTGATCGCAGCCCGAACGTATTCGCGTCCATCGGCAAGCGTGAAGGCAAGTTCCTGTACCAACGTCGCGCCCGCCTCCTGCATGTGATAGCCGGAAATCGAGATCGAATTGAACTTCGGCATCTCCCTCGTGGTATATTCGATGATATCCGAAACTATCCGCATCGAGGGTTCCGGTGGGTAGATATAGGTGTTGCGGACCATAAACTCCTTGAGGATGTCGTTCTGGATCGTGCCCGTGAGCTCAGCGCGCGCCACGCCCTGTTCCTCGCCCGCGACGATGAAGCTGGCAAGAATCGGGATGACCGCACCGTTCATCGTCATGGAGACGGAGACCCTTTCGAGGGGAACGCCCTCGAAGAGGATCTTCATGTCCTCGACACTATCGACAGCGACTCCCGCCTTGCCGACATCGGCGGCGACTCGCGGATGGTCACTGTCGTAGCCGCGATGGGTAGCAAGGTCGAAGGCGACCGAAACGCCCTGCTGACCGGCGGCAAGCGCCTTGCGATAGAAGGCGTTCGAGGCTTCCGCGGTCGAGAAACCGGCGTATTGTCGAATCGTCCACGCGCGCCCAGCATACATCGTTGCGCGCGGACCGCGTGTGAACGGCTCGAGGCCCGGCAGCGAGCCGAGATGTTCGAGCTCTTCTGTATCACTCTTGGTATAGAGCGGCTTGATGTCGATCCCTTCAGGCGTTTGCCAAATGAGCCGTTCGGCCGGCGCCTTGATTTCCTTTTCGGCAAGCGCTTTCCAATCCTCTAGCCTCTCGCCCGACATCATGAAAACTCCATGATCAGTTCATCGACCGAGAAGCTTTGGCCAATCACTGCACTGATCCGCTTGACGACTCCGCGCCTTTCGGCTCGAAGCGTGTTCTCCATTTTCATGGCCTCAACGGTTACAAGCGGCTGACCGGCTTCCACTCGGTCACCAGTCTTCACCGCAACGGAGGTGATTACACCGGGCATAGGGCACAACAGCGCTTTGGACGTATCCGAAGGCGGTTTAACAGGCATGAGCGCGGCTAACTGAGCAACGTGTGGCTCACGGGCATATACTGTCAAATCCATCCCTCGCCAACGCATACGAAGGGCGGTGCCTACCTTCGAAATTTTCACACCAACAGTTTGTCCATTGACCGTGAAATGCGCGTGGCTCTGACCAGGTTGCCATGCTCCTGTGACCGTTACGTCTGAACCATCAGCAAAGCTAACGCACGCCGCGTCAAGGTTTTCGTTCAATGAAACAGAAAATTGTTGCTTTCCGAACGCGACCACCCAGTCGGCGCCGATCTGACGGCGACGATTACCCATGGTGCCGGATATCTGCGCTGCACGACGTTGAATAGTTTGGTTAACGACAACCGCGATCGCCGAGAGCTTTCGAAGGTCCGTCACTTCAGGCTCGACGCCATGAAAGCCTTCGGGAAACTCTTCGGCAATGAACGCCGTGGTAATCTCGCCGGAGCGAAATCGGTCATGCCTCATAACCGCCGACAGAAAAGGCAAATTGTGACTAATGCCTTCAATTTCAAAATCGTCGAGCGCCGTGCCCATGGCGTCGATTGCAGCCAAACGATCTGGCGCCCAGGTGCAGAGTTTGGCGATCATCGGATCATAAAATATCGAAATCTCACCGCCTTCGAAAACCCCGGTGTCATTACGGACAACGTTGCCGTTTTCCGCGACGCCTTCTGGAGGAGGGCGATAGCGCGTCAGGCGGCCGATCGAGGGTAGGAAGTTGCGGAACGGATCCTCCGCGTAAACGCGGCTTTCGATTGCCCACCCATTAAGTATTACGTCGCGCTGGCCGAAACTGAGTTTCTCGCCGGCCGCGATCCGGATCATCTGCTCTACAAGGTCAATGCCGGTGATGAGTTCCGTGACAGGGTGCTCGACTTGAAGGCGCGTATTCATTTCGAGAAAATAGAAATTCCTGCTGCTGTCGACGATAAACTCAACTGTGCCGGCGGAGAAGTAGCCAACGGCTTTTGCCAAGGCAACTGCTTGCTCGCCCATCGCTTTGCGCGTCTCCGGATCGAGGAACGGGGATGGCGCCTCTTCGATGACTTTCTGATTGCGTCGCTGAATCGAACATTCGCGCTCGCCAAGATAGAGCACCGTGCCATGTTGATCGCCAAGGACTTGGATTTCGATGTGGCGTGGCTCGGTGACGAACTTCTCGATAAATATGCGATCATCGCCGAAGGAGGCCCTGGCCTCATTCTTGGAAGCTTGAAAACCGTCTCTCGCTTGCATGTCGTCCCATGCAATTCGCATGCCCTTGCCGCCACCGCCGGCTGATGCCTTGATCATTACTGGATAACCGATCGCTGACGAAATTTTCGCCGCCGCCTCTGCATCTTCGATCAAACCCGTATAGCCCGGTACAATGGAAACTCCGGCTTCTGCTGCCAACTTCTTGGACGTGATCTTGTCGCCCATCGCCTGGATTGCACCAACGGGTGGCCCGATGAAGATGACGCCCTCTCTCTTCAGAGTTTCAGCGAACGCCGAATTTTCCGACAGGAAGCCATAACCAGGATGGACGGCATCGGCGCCTGTCTTATGGACAGCCTCAAGAATTCTGTCGATGGCGATATAGGATTGGTTGGACGGAGCAGGCCCGATATGTACCGCCTCATCGGCAAGACGCACATGCAAAGCGTCACGGTCAGCATCAGAATATACGGCAACAGTAGGAATTCCAAGATTCTTGGCCGAGCGGATGACACGGCACGCGATTTCGCCGCGGTTAGCAACGAGAATTTTTTTGAACATAGTTTTACCTGTCATAGCGGCATAGTGTCGTGTTTTTTCCAACGCGCATCCACCTGCTTGCCGCGAAGAGAAGCAAAGGCTCGCGCGATGCATCGGCGGGAGGAATGCGGAACGATCACCTCGTCAATGAAGCCGCGTTCTGCAGCAACGAAGGGATTGGCAAACCTTTCCTCATACTCTTTCGTTCGTGACGCGATTTTTTCCTCGTCGCCGAGTTCGGATCGATATAGAATTTCTGTAGCGCCTTTTGCGCCCATGACGGCAATTTCCGCAGTCGGCCAAGCGTAATTGATATCCGCACCGATATGCTTCGACGCCATAACATCGTAGGCGCCGCCATAGGCTTTACGGGTTATGAGCGTCACCATTGGTACGGTTGCCTGCGAGTAGGCAAATAGTAACTTGGCTCCGTGCTTTATAACGCCACCGTATTCTTGCGCAGTACCCGGCAGAAAACCGGGAACATCGACAAGCGTCAGGATGGGAATATTGAACGCGTCACAGAATCGGACGAAGCGGGCCGCCTTGCGGGATGAATCGATGTCGAGACAGCCGGCTAACACCATTGGCTGGTTTGCAACCACGCCGACCGTCTCTCCTTCGATGCGGACAAAGCCTGTAATGATGTTGCGCGCGAAGGCTTCCTGGATGGCGAAGAAATCCCCCTCATCCGCTATCGCCAAAATAAGCTCGGCCATATCATACGGCTTGTTTGATCTGTCAGGAATAAGCGTATCGAGACGCGCTTCCAGACGAGACGGGTTGTCGTAGAAGGGGCGCATCGGCGGTTTCTCCCGATTATGCAAAGGTAGGAAGTCGAACAGGAGACGGACGTGCTCCAGCGCCTCGATGTCATTTTCAAAAGCGCCGTCGGCGACTGATGATTTGGAAGTATGAGTTCTCGCGCCACCCAACTCTTCAGCACTCACAATTTCATTGGTCACTGTTTTCACGACATCGGGGCCAGTGACGAACATGTATGAGCTGTCGCGGACCATGAAAATGAAGTCTGTCATGGCAGGCGAATAGACGGCACCACCCGCGCACGGCCCCATAATAACCGATATCTGCGGGATAATGCCCGAAGCTTCGGCGTTGCGCCTAAACACTTCGGCATATCCTGCCAACGAGTCCACCCCTTCCTGGATACGGGCTCCGCCACTATCATTGAGGCCAATGACTGGCGCTCCGTTGCGCATCGCCATATCCATGATCTTACAGATCTTCTGCGCGTGGGTTTCCGACAACGAGCCACCGAGAACGGTAAAGTCCTGAGAAAAGACATATACCTGTCGGCCGTTAATAGTGCCCCATCCCGTGACCACGCCATCGCCAGCGATCTTTCGATCCGCCATGCCGAACTCCGTAGCGCGGTGCGTGACGTAGGTGCCATATTCTTCAAAAGAACCGTCGTCGAGCAACACCTCTATCCGTTCCCGCGCGGTTAGCTTACCTTTCGAGTGTTGTGCGTCGATGCGCTTCTTGCCAGCGCCAAGCTGCGCCTCGGCTCGACGCGATTTAAGCTCTTCGATCACGGACAACATCCACTACCCCTAGTTCTCGACTTGTCTTATGGGCTGAGCGTTGGCTCGCCTGTCATTTTGTAAATCAGTTGAGAAGAGCGCTTGTGTAAATGCCGAAGATGCAAACTTAGTTTTGCAAAGTCCCGAAAGGATCCAACTAGGGTCAGGACTTCGGTAACGGGGCCGTTCCAGTCAAGCAAAAAGTGACGACCGCAGCAGCGCATCATGCTGCCAGTGCAGTAAATAATCCCTACAGATTCCCTTTCGCCGATGCCTGGCTTGCTTCGCCCTTCATTTGAGGTCACCCCGGGTTCATGC
>NZ_JBIVYI010000031.1:0-10707 GCF_044769665.1 Rhizobium sp. NPDC090279
TGCCGAGCTTGATATAGAGCTGCACAGCCCTCATGCGGTCTTCATACGAATACATGAACTATCTCCTGTTAGTCCAAGTTTTCGTCCGCACCTCCGAAGTGCCGAAGTAAAACTCCCCAGTTATGCCGGCGTGGACGCCAAGGAGAACTGGTTATTTTTAGGCGGCCGGCCCCGCGGCTTTTGAGGTGGAGCGAAGGCAGGAGGTGCAATGAGGGCTTTGGAACGAACATGCTCCGGCATCGTTTCGGCATGTTGCCTTAGCTGGTAGCGGACTTGCTCAACGGAAAGGCTGCCGGAAGGCAATGGCTTAACAAGAGAGTGGACGAGCTGACGGGGTTGAGTGAATCAGCTCGCGCGTCTCGTCCGAGGATGACCCCCGTCCCGAACTGCTGCTCGACGTCTATCGAACAACGTGATGAATCAGCGATCGTATTGGCCAGAATATCCGCTACTGCCATTACGCGGCCGAGAGCAGTCGGTCGCCTGGCGGCCGCAATTCGGTCACTACGAGCAGGTCAAGCTCTTGGCTTGCCTAACGAATTTGTTGCAGAGGAAGTGCGCAATAGCAGGGCAGACGGTTCATATCCCTTCAAGGCGACTATTTGCATTTGTTGTAGCTGCATAACCTCAGGTTATCTCGGCTCGTATTTTTTTTCGACTGCCATCCCTGTTCGTCACTGTTAGAGTTTGACCAACAAAAGTGGGAACACAGCCTTTCCTAAGGGAAGCGACCAACAAAGCAGATATTTCATGACGCTACGAGCCAGGGCCGTTCACGCCCGCGCTAATGCGTGCGCTTGAACGGGAGTCGACGATATTGGTGACATCGTACGCAATGGCGACGGTTCAAAATTCACGTTCCAACGTAAGTATGGGGCATGATCCAAGATGAAAGTCGCTGCCCGTAAAACGCTCATTGGCCTGCACTCGCTCAGTAAGCATTACGGAACACATACCGTTTTGGACAAGATCGATCTTGAAGTCAGTGCGGGCGAGGTTCTCGCGATCATTGGGCCTAGCGGTTCGGGCAAAAGCACTTTGCTTCGCTGCATCAACTATCTCGAGCCTCCGTCGGGCGGCACGATAACCATCGGTCCAACCACAATCAACGCGGCGCAGCCGGTATCCCGTGCCGAGCTTTCGAGCCTGCGTCGACGTGTCGGCATGGTTTTCCAGTCATTTAATCTCTTTCCTCACATGTCCGTGCTGCGCAACGTCAGCCTTGCACAAGAACGGGTGCTTGGCCGCAGCAGGGCCGAAGCGGACGAACGTTCGATGCATTTGCTAAGCCGTGTCGGCTTGACCGATAAGGCTGCACAGTATCCCGGCCGTTGTTCGGGCGGACAACAACAGCGGATTGCCATTGCCCGGGCCCTGGCGCTCGATCCTGAAGTGATGTTGTTCGACGAGCCGACGTCAGCGCTCGATCCGGAGCTTGGGCTCGAAGTGCTGGCCGTCATGCGCGAACTGGCCACGAGCGGGATGACGATGGTCGTTGTGACCCACGAAATGGGTTTCGCCGAAAACGTGTCCGACACGGTGATGATCATGGCGGATGGCCAGATCGTTGAAAGGGGTCCGTCTGCCGAGGTCATGCGTAGTCCGCAGCACGAGCGGACGCGTCGCTTCCTTCGTGCGGTGCATGACCGATGAGCGCAGCCGATCTTCTTATGTTTGTTCGGGGCTTTGTCTGGACCATTGCCCTGACTGCCGGTTCCTTCGCGATCGGCGCCATTCTGGCCGTACCGCTTTTGGCCGCGCGTCGAAGCCGATTTTTCCTGCTGCGCCTCCTTGCTTCGATTTTGATCCAGATCATCCGCGCCTTCCCGCCGATCCTCTGGCTGTTCATCATCTTCTTCGGTTTCGGGATGGGCTATTTCCCGATCAGCCCGTTCGTGGCGGCGCTTGCCGGCCTCGGTCTTATCGCGGCTGCGAACATGTCGGAAATCTACCGTGGTGCCCTTAATTCGATTCATCACGGCCAATGGGAGGCCTCGACGGCGCTCGACCTTGGCCGATGGTATACGATGAGGGATGTGGTGGCGCCGCAGGCCTTCAGGGTAGCCCTGCCGTCGGCGGCAAGTTATCTCATCGGCTTGATGAAGGAGACGGCTGTCGCTTCGACCATCGGGGTGACGGAACTCGTCTACCAGGGCAACCAGCTTTCGCAGCTGACGTTCCGCGGTCTGGAAATATTCGCCGTCGTCGGACTTTTCTACATTTTCCTCAGCCTGCCGGTCGCCTGGCTGTCGCGCGTCGCCGACGCTCATCTCCGATCGAAGGTGGCGCGCTGATGTTTCCAAGCTATGACGAAATTGTCTCCTGGATGCCCGATCTCCTCGGCGGCCTTTCCATCAGCCTTCAGGTCACCGCGCTCAGCTTGTTGCTCGGCATTCCCTTCGGGCTTCTGTTGGCGTTGGGGGTGCTGGCACGCAACCGGACGCTCCGGGCGGCATCGCTTGTTCTTGTCGAGGTGGGGCGCGGCGCACCGGCCCTGGTGCTCCTGCAATTCATCTATTTCGGACTTCCGAGTGTCGGATTGACAATCGAAGCCTTCGCGGCTGCAGTGATCGCACTCGCCTGGAACACCGGCGCCTACACAAGCGAGATCATTCGAGCGAGCCTGCAATCAATCGCTCATGGCCAGCGCGAGGCAGCCGAAGCGCTCGGTTTGAGCCGGATTGACGAGTTGCGCTACGTCCTGCTTCCACAGGGTCTGCGGGTGGCTTTACCGGCGCTTCTCGGCTTCTCGATCCTTATTTTCCAAGGCACATCGCTTTGCTTCACGATTACCTTGCCCGAGCTCGTCAGCCGCGCCTACGAAATCGGTTCCACCACGTTTCGTTATTTCCCCGCCCTGCTTTGCGCCGGTGCGCTCTATGCCTGCATTTCGATACCCGCCGCTCTCCTCGTCAGCCATGTCGAGAAGCGCGCGGGCCTTTACGCTCAACGTTAACCCCCTGAAGAAAGGAATTCCGGCATGGCCGCATTCAAGTCCAAGACTTATCTTCTTCTGCCCGGCATCGTCGGCATGCTGTTGTCGGCTGAGCTTGCGCACGCTGCCGATTGTACGCCGCAGCATAAGTTCGCGACCATCCAGCCGGGCACCTTGACCGTTGCCGTGACGACCTATGCGCCGCATTCCTATATGGACGATGGCGGGAACATGAAGGGGATCGATGGCGACATCGCCGCCGAATTCGCCAAGCGAGAATGCCTGCAGATCAAGGCGGTCGCTGTCGATCCCGCCGCAGCCATCCAGTATGTGCTCTCCGGCCAGGCGGATATAACCACAGGCGACTGGTATCGCACCGCAGAGCGGGCCAAGGCAATGAACCTGTCCGCGCCGCTTTATACCGACCAGATGGCGATCTACTCCAAGCAAGGCTTCAAGAATGTATCCGATCTTGAAGGCAAGAAGGTCGGTACGGTCCAGGGTTATCTCTGGGTTGCCGACCTGAAGACCTTGCTCGGCGCGTCGCTGAAGCTCTATCCGAATTCCGTCAACATGCAGCAGGATCTGTTCGCCGGACGCATCGACGTGGCCGTGGACGGTTATTCGACGGGCGTCGTTGCTGCCCAGAAGGGCGCGTTGAAGGATGTCAAGGTTGCCGTCGCTGCCGCCGATCCGCGTGTGAAGGCGACGAAAGAAGCGGCGCAGGCAGCCTTTCCATATTCATTGAAGGCAAAGGAATTCGGCGAGGCGCTCGATCGCAATATCGAGGCGATGCATAAGGACGGAACGATCGTCAAGATCCTCAAATCCTACGGCCTCGACGGCACGGCTGCCGATACCGGCGCTCCACGTCTGGTGCAGTGAAGTCGTGGTGCGGGGGAGGTGATCTTCCCCCGCTCTTTGCGAATAGATATCGGGAGAGATGGCGATGACGGTCTATACGGTCACACGCAGGACGCAGTCATGGTATGGAGAGCAGATTGGCATTCTGATCCTCGATGCTGCCTATCCGTGTGTTCCAGGAAATGTCGGGAATGCTACCACCTACACTTATCCGGTCCGGTTTCAGGAGGTGCGGGGAGCGTCGATCGACAGGCTTTTGAACCGGCGTGACCCCGCTTTGAAGGACGCCTTCGTGGAAGCGGCCCTGGAGTTGGAGAGCCGCGGCGTCAAGGCGATTACCGGTGCCTGCGGCTTCATGGCCTATTTTCAGGAGGAAGTGGCAGCGGCGCTCGATATCCCGGTCTTCCTTTCGAGCCTGATGCAGATTCCCTTCATGCATGCGCTTTGCGGCGGCAGCGTCGGCATCATCACGGCGAATGCGTCACGGCTTACGCCGCGACATTTCAAGGCCTGCAATGTGCCGGAGGGTATTTCCCTTGCGATTACCGGCATGGAGGACCAGACGGAATTTCGCCAGGCGATCCTTGAGGAAAAGGGGACGCTGGATTCCGCTGAAATCGAACGCGAAGTGACGCAGGTTGCCCGCCATCTGGTGGAGGAGCATCCCGATGTGCAATCTATCCTCCTCGAATGCAGCGATCTGCCGCCCTATGCGCATGCCGTCCAAGCTGCCACGGGCCGCCCCGTGTTCGACTTCATCACCATGATCAACTATGTCCAGCAGAGCATTGCCCGCCGCCCTTATGCCGGCAGCATGTGACGCTGGCAGCTTCGACCGGGGAGGGCAAACATGTCTGTTGATCAATATTATCTGCTCGGACGTTCCGGGCTGCGCGTCAGCCGTCTGGCCTTGGGCACGATGACTTTCGGCAACGGTGGCATTCGCGGTATCAGTGGAAGCTGGGGTGCGGATGAAGAGACCGCGCGGACGATCTTCAAGCGCTATATCGCCGCCGGCGGCAACTTCATCGATACCGCCAATTCCTATGCCGGGGGATTGAGCGAAAGCCTTGTTGGGACCTTCGTGGCGGAAGCCGGCTTGCGCGATGAGGTTGTCATCGCCACGAAGTTTTCCAACAGCCTCTCTCCAGGCAACCCGAATGCCGGCGGAAACGGCCGCAAGGCGATGATGCAGGCGGTCGATGCCTCGCTCAAACGCCTGAAGACCGATTATATCGATCTCTATCTTCTCCATACGTGGGACCGCATGACGCCAGCCGAGGAGGTCATGCGGACGTTCGACGATCTCGTGCGTGCCGGCAAGATTCGCTATGCCGGGCTTTCGGACGTGCCTGGCTGGTACGCAGCTCGTGCCCAGACATGGGCGGAAGCGCACACGCTCACCCAGCCGATCTGCCTGCAATTGCCCTATTCGCTGGTGGAGCGGAGCATCGAGCACGAATTCGTCCCCTTCGCCGAGACGCTCGGTCTTGGCATCACCGCATGGAGCCCGCTTGCCATGGGGCTTTTGTCCGGAAAGTATCGCCCCGGATCGGCGGCAGGGGGGAGGCTTTCGCAGGACTCGTCGGGCGGCGGCCTCGGATTGTTCACCGAACACAATATGTGCATCCTCACCGTGCTGGAAAGGGTCGCCGGCGAGATGGGGCGCAGTATGGCACAGGTGGCGCTCAACTGGTGCGTCAACCGCCCAGGCGTCGCTGCGGCGATCGTCGGCGCCAGCCGGCTTTCGCAACTGGATGACAATCTCGCCGCGCTTGAATTCACGATCCCGGCTGAACTCCGCGCGAAACTCGATAACGCCACCGCCATCGATGCACCCTATCCCTACGCGCTGTTTGCCGACGACTATCAGGCCGCGATCCTCAATGCCGGCGCATCGGTGGGCGACAAGCCGCCAAGCTATCGTAGGGAAATCCTGCTGCCCAAGGTGACGGACTACACATTCGGCCAACCGAAGACTGAAGATCTCGATTGAATGTGCGGCTGGTTGGAAGGAGCTATGATATGTTGAATGATGCGCGCTCCCATGGTCTTTGGGAAAAGACGGCCATCGCCGCCCCGCGGACATTGCCTTTGACCGGTCAACTCGCCGCGGATGTGGTGATAGTCGGCGGCGGCTTCACCGGCCTTTCGGCGGCCCTGCATCTTGCCGAGGCCGGGCGAAGCGTCGCCGTGCTTGAAGGAACCGAAATCGGCTTCGGCGGATCGGGGCGCAATGTCGGCCTGATCAATGCCGGCATGTGGGTGATGCCGGACGATCTGCCGGGAGAGCTTGGTGGTATTCATGGCGAGCGGCTGCTCCAGCTTTTCGGCAATGGTCCGCAGATCGTCATGTCCATCATAGACAAGCACGGCATTGAATGCGAGCTCGAGCGTAACGGCACCCTGCATTGTGCAGTTGGCAAGTCCGGCTTGAAGGAGATCACCGAGCGCGCCCGGCAATGGCAGAAGCGTGGCGCGCCGGTCGAGCTGCTGGATGCGAATGAGACGGCGGCTCGCATCGGCACGAAGGCCTATGCGGGCGCGCTCCTTGATCGGCGCGCGGGGACGCTGCAGCCGCTCGCTTATGTGCGAGGGTTGGCGCATGCGGCGGTACATGCCGGCGCCATGCTGCATACGGGGTCGCCTGTTGTCTCATGTACACGCGACGGAACTGTCTGGAAGGTCTCGACCCAGAGCGGCTCCGTAAGCGCTGAATGGGTCGTCGTCGCGACCGACGCCTATAGCGAGGGACCTTGGGCAAAAGTTCGCCGGGAGCAGGTGCATCTTCCCTATTTCAATCTCGCCACCCGGCCGCTGCCGTCCGAACTGCGCAAGTGCATTCTTCCCCGTCGGGAAGGGGCATGGGATACGAAGGAAATCCTGTCGTCCTTCCGGATGGACAAGGCCGGCCGCCTGGTATTCGGCAGCGTCGGCGCTTTGCGCAATACTGGAACGGCGGTTCATGTCGGTTGGGCAAAACGCGCGCTTGCGCGGCTCTTTCCACAGCTAGGGCCTGCTGAGTTCGAATATGAGTGGTACGGCAAGATCGGCATGACCGACAATGCTCTGCCGCGTTTCCATCGTTTCGAGCAGAACATCGTGGGCTTTTCCGGCTACAACGGTCGCGGCATAGCGCCGGGTACTGTCTTCGGACAGATATTGGCCCGCCATATTCTCGGGGAACTGCAGGAGGTCGATCTGCCGCTGCCGGTCACCGATGCGAAGCAACAGTCCTTCAGAGGCTTCAAGGAATCCTATTACGAGGTTGGTGCCCAGCTCGCGCATTTTTCCGGCGAGCGATTCTAGGTCGCGGGCATCTCGGCTGTTCCGAAGATGGGTGCGTCGGCACCCTGTTCAAGCAGCCAATCCCGGAAGAGCATGGCACCGTGTTTTGCCGGACGCTGCGCCGGCATGACGATGTATATGGTTTGACCGGACCGATAAACGGCATCGAGCGGATAGACCAACCGGCCGGCCCGGACATGATCGTGGACAAGGTGTTTCCAGCCAAGTGCGATGCCTTGCCCGAATACTGCGGCCTCGATCGAGCTCAGTGCGTCCGTGAAGACAAAATCCTGGTCCAGGCGAGCGACGGGAACGGAATAGTGACTGAGCCAATCGTGCCAGCCGAGCCGAACGCGATGCCGCTCCTCGAAATGCAGAAGTCTGTGATGCAGCAGATCGGCAGGTTCGCTGACGGGAGCGTGCTCCCTGAGATAATCGGCATTGCAGACGGGAATGACTTCCTCGGTTACGAAATGCCATGCGTGTAGTCCTGGCCACTTTCCTGCCCCGAGCCGGGCTGAAATGTCGATATTCTCCTCATCCAGATCCTGATCGTCGCGGCTGCTTTCCTCGATACGCAGCGCGATATCGGGATGCCGCGCCTTGAAATCCTTGAGGCGCGGAAGAAGCCAGAGCTGCACGAAAGACGCCGAGAATGACACCCTGACAGTGTCGTTCGAATGCTTCGTGCGCAAGGATGTCAGCACCATGTGTAGGTGATCGAATGCCTGTTGCGTTTCCCTGTAGAGTCTCTGGCCCTCGGCGGTCAGCTCCAGCCGCGTGTGTTCGCGGCGAAACAATTTCAGCCCCGTCGCTTCCTCCAGCAGCTTGATGGTCTTGCTGACGGCCGGCTGGCTGACATTCAGCTCCTCGGCGGCGGCCGTAAAGCTTCGCCGGCGGGCTGCCGCCTCGAAGACGAAAAGATAATTGGCGGAGGGTACCAGGGATCGCAGTCTGTGCATAAATTGAAGTTATGCCCCTCTGTACTTTTTTGCAACGTCACAACCGTAATCACCGCCGGTAGTCTCGCCCGAAATCAAATCGGGAACTCTCCATGCAAACTCATGCTCGCGCCGTCGTTATTGGTGGTGGTTGTGTCGGTGCCGCCATTCTTTATGGCCTCACCAAACGTGGCTGGACGGATGTTGCGCTTCTGGAGCGCACACAGCTGACCGCCGGTTCCACCTGGCATGCCGCCGGTCTCATTCCTTCTTATGCGCGCAGCATCAATATCGGCCGGATGATCGCCAAGACGATTGAGATCTATGAAGGCCTAGAGGCCGAAACCGGCCAGCATGTGGGTTGGCACAAATGCGGGCAGCTGCGCATCGCGAACACGCGCGACCGGCTGGACGAGTATAAGAGCTACATGAGCGTTGCCGCCGTTCAGGGTATCCGCGCCGAACTGGTGACGCCACAAGAGGCTCGAAAGCTGTGGCCGCTTCTCGAAAACAATCATGAGATGCTGGCAGCGCTCCATCATCCCGATGATGGCCACATAGCGCCGGCCGACGTCACGCAGGCGATGGCGAAAGGGGCACGAGATCGTGGCGCCAAGATCTATCTCAATACCGAGGTGCGTGGCTTTGAACGCCTGTCGGGTGGTGAGTGGAAAATCCTGACCAACAATGGCGAGATCATCTGCGAGCACGTGATATCGGCAACCGGCAACTACGCGCGCCAGACCGGCGCCATGCTCGGCCTCGAAATTCCGGCGATCCCGATCGTTCATCAATACTGGATCACCGATGCCGTGCCGGAAGTGGTGGAGCGCAAGCGCCAGGGCCTGCCGGAAATGCCGATCCTGCGCGACGAGGCTTTCGAGGGTTATTTGCGCGAGGAAGGCGATGGGCTGATGTTCGGTCCCTATGAGAAGACCGAGCACCTGAAGCTATTTGCGGAGAACGGCGTGCCCGAGTGGTTCGGTGCGGACTTGCTGGAAGAGGATTTCGATTCCGTTTCCTGGAATTGGGAACGTGCCATGGAACTCGTACCAGCCCTTGGTCGGGTCGGCATCAAGGCGAATGTGCGCGGTCCATTCCAGATGACGGCTGACGAGTTGCCGCTGGTGGGGCCGGCCTGGGGGCTGGAGAATGTCTGGATCGCCGAAGGCGTGCCGGGCGGTATCCTCTGGGGCGGGGCCATCGGCTATTACCTGTCGGAGCGCATTGTCGAGGGCGCAAACAGCCTTGATACGTCCGAACTCGATCCGCGCCGCTTTGGCGACTATGCCAACAAGGAATGGACGAGGCAGAAGGTGCGTGAAAGCTGGGGCACCCATGCCGAGCTGCATTATCCGGGCCAGGACATGCCAGCGGCCCGTGCCCAGAAGACGGCACCCTCCTATGATATTCTCACCAAGCGCGGTGCTGTCTGGAGCGTCCTGAACGGTTGGGAAATGCCGAACTGGTTCGCGCCTGATGGTGTCGTGGCCAAGGATCAGAACAGCTGGCGCTGGACCGAGAAGGGCAAGTATGTCGGCGAGGAAGTCCATGCGGTACGCAACGCCGTCGGCCTTGTCGAGATGACGCCGATGACGAAGTTCGAGGTCTCGGGCTCCGGCGCCGAAGCGTGGCTCGACGGCATTCTCGCCAACCGACTGCCGAAAGTCGGCCGCGTCAATCTCAGCCATCACCTGACGAAGAACGGTGGCGTGCAGGCGGAGTATATCGTCTCCCGGCTTGAGGATGGCATGTTCTACCTGATCTCGACACCACGCGCGGAGCGCTGGAATTTCGACGACCTGTCGAAGCTGTTGCCAAGGGACGGGACCGTTCAATTGCGTAACGCGACGAACGAGCGTGGTTGCTTCACGATCGTCGGTCCCAAGGCGCGCGAAGTGCTGCAAGGCCTCACCGAGATGGATCTCTCCAACGAGGCTTTCCCGTGGTTCGGGGTCAAATCGGGCACGGTCGGTCTTGCCACCGACGTTCGGTTGCTGCGCGTGAACTATGAGGGCGAGCTCGGATGGGAGCTTTATCATCCGCTTTGCTATCAGCGCCATCTCCTCGAAGCACTGCTTGCGGCGGGTGAGCCGCATGGGATGCGGCTGATCGGTCTGCAGGCGCTGGAATCGCTTCGACTCGAAAAATCCTATCGCGCCATGTACCGCGACATGAACCCGGAACTGACGGCTTGGGAAAGCAGCCTCGACCGCTTCATTCGATTGGACAAGGGCGAATTCATCGGCAAGCAGGCCCTGTCGCGGCAGAAGGAACAGGGCGTCAAACAACGGTCTGTCACGATCACCATCGACACGGAGGGCGCGAGCTCGCTGATCCATGAGGGCGTTTATCGCAACGGCAAGATCGCCGGTCGCATCACCTCCGGTGGTTACGCCTACACGCTTGGCTGCGATGTTGCCTTCGTGCTGCTCCCGGTCGAACTTGGCAATCCTGGCACCGAACTCGAGGTGCCGATCCTCGGGGAGATGCGCAAGGCGCGCGTAATCCCGGAATCCCCCTATGATCCCGATGCCCTGCGCGGCCGCATGTGATGACAGAACGTCGAGTCCAGGAGAGAGCACCATGAAGATTCTCGTGCCAGTTAAGCGGGTAGTTGACTACAACGTGAAGATCCGCGTGAAGCCGGATGGTTCTGGCGTTGAGCTTTCGAACGTG
>NZ_JBIVYI010000032.1:0-9458 GCF_044769665.1 Rhizobium sp. NPDC090279
TGAACCCACGGCAAACCTCCAGTTTGCAACATGGATTCAGATTCGCGCCGTTTTGGAAAGCCGCAAAGAGTCCGAAATCGCGCTCGTTAGTATAAGTCATGCAAAGTCCTTTACTCTGGTCTGTATACGTCAACACCGACCAAAGCCAATCCGTCTGCCAGACTGTCAATAATCCCTTCAGAGACATTACCATGCCGCAAATCGCTATAAAGATTGCGCTCATAACTCGGACGCAGGGCGTGAAGCTCCGCGAGGGCGGCTTCGGCCTCCTTTTGACGACCGAGCTGGGCAAATAGAACAGTTTTGATCAGTGGGACCAAATAATAGTCGGTGACACCGACTTTATTCAATAAAGACAACGCACCTGGATAGTCCCTAAGATAATATCTCTCATAAACCAACGGAATATAGGCCAAAGTAAAATCGTCTTCGGACTCTTTAATTCCTGAACTGACCAACTCAGAACCTTCATCAAATAATCCAATATTCATAAATGCAGCACCGATACGCATCTTCAGGTGCGGATCTTTGTATTTTTTTATGATGTCTCTCGCAATATCTTCGAATATTTTAAAATTCTTGCTGTTATAGGCGTAGTACATGAGAGCTTGCTTTGTTAAAATGGAATTTGGAGAAAGATCTTTTGCCTTCAGTGCTGCATATTTTAATTTTGCATCATACTGTTGTGTATCCTTACCAAAAGAAGAAGCCGTAGCGCTCAGTCTGTAATACATCTGCGCAAGTATTGCCCAAGCTTCAGCATTGGCAGGCTGTAGAGCGACGACCTTCTCCAGGCAATTTTTGACATCTTCTTGGAGGTCTGGGCGATAGAACAGCGCCAGGCGGTGAGGCTTCGAAAGACATCCAAGCTGATCGTTTGTCCCATTGTAAAGCGAGCCCATAAGCGTGGGTAGAGCTCCTTCCAATCCTAAAATCCGCCCCGCCAACAAATCAGCAGCACTGTCAATGTCGATATTTCCGTCGAGCGTTTCTTCAGATGCCCATGCCACTTCTTTTGACGTAGCATTGTCCAGTTGCCAAACGATCGAGACCGCTTCGTCCGTTTCCCTGACGCTGGTTTTGAGTATATAGACATTCCCTTCACGAACGAAAAGACGATCCAAGTTCACATCGCCATTGCGGTCATCTACTACTCGTGAGTTTCCGTAAGCGCTTAAGTTTGAAACCAATATTTCGGAGAGCCCCGCAGCGATTTTGCCAGCCTGAGACCGGTTCGAATCAGCAGTAACTCTTGTAACAACTAGAACAGGTGGGGCTTGCGGCCTGACGTTTTGGGTCTGATATGACAAAAAGTGAAAGAAAACAAATGCCACGACAACAACTGAACAGACAGCAAAAACCCACGCTGGAAGTCGTGACGGCTTCTTCCTGAAAAATGCTGGCTCAGCAACTGTCAACATAGCCTCAGCACCTTCATGAGGATCATCCCTGATGCCTGTTGAAAGTTGCATGAAGACAGGAACGTATCGCCCTTTTGGGAGGGTTATCTTTACCCCGGTCGTATTCACTGCGTTCTGATTGTATCGCTCCAAAGCCGCACGCAACCGGTTTGCACTTGTCCGCACAATGGGATCATGCGATGCATCAAAATCAGCATCACGCTTGAATACTTCGATTGCGATTGAGTATGATTTAATGCGATTTGCACGTCCAGCTAAGGTCTCGGCAACGATGTACTCGAGAAACTCGCGCATCCGACCCGCATTAACAAAGTACTCCGACGCAAATATTCGGGCAAGCTCTTGGTCAATTGCGGACTTGTCGATCTTTGAAGGATCCGAACTTTCCATGGCATGCACCGTTTCGCACTGAGTTCTCATTGGATTTAACACGAAGAAGAACGCAGAGGAACCCACGGTTGGCTGGGATAGGAAGGTAAGAGCATTTCATCTTTCATCATTCAAAGGTAACTCAGTCTCAATTGTCTGCTCAATATTCATGCCAAGTGTGATCGGCGTTAAAGATTCTCCGCCGTTCGAGTGCTTAATCCAATATACGGCGTTCTTCTACTTGCGTTTCCTCTTCACCACTATCAAGAGAATGTTTCGGCCACGTCCTCTCCGGTCGGCCAATGAGATAGCCTTGCAGCCATCCCGCGCCAGTTGACTCGGCAATTTTGCACATTTGTGCGGTCTCAATGCCTTCGATCACGACCTGTGCCGCGCAATCACCGGCGAGCAACACAATATGCTGCAGCAGTGCACTTTGGCGTTCATCCTCAACTGCCTCACGAACGAAGGAACCGTCAATCTTTATGATGTCGGCACCCGACGATCGAGCAAAGTCAATCGAGCTGAAGCCGGCACCAAAATCGTCAAGTGCGATCCTGCAACCAAGTCGCTGCATGGCAGTAATAAACCCTTTTGTTCTTGACCAATTCTCAGGCGGAGCTGATTCTGTAATCTCAATGACCAAACGGGAGGCGATCGTTGGTTCCCGGCGCAGGTCTTCATAGATTGATGCCCACCAGACGTCATCGACCGCCGATAAGACTGACACATTGCACCCAAGTCTGCCCGATTTCCGCATTCTCAGCTTCTCGATTGTCGCATTCACAACGTAACGATCAATAGCACTTGTGATGTTCAGTCTCTCCAAAGCCGGCAGAAACAGCCCGGGGGTGATGAGACGGCCATCCTGATCAGAGACGCGGGCGAGACATTCGCAATAGAGCTTTTCTGCATGATCCCGAACATTTGCAACGGGTTGTTCGAACAATTCAAGGCGCCCGTTATCAATAGCGTCATAGACAGCGTCGGCAATTTTCATATCGGCATGATACTGATCCGACCAGATACGAAGTGCCGCTCCCTTCCCGGTAGCGGGTTCAGGCAAATTGTTGAACTCCGCTATGCTCAGAGTGAGGCTGATCGTGATTTCGCCAATAATAATTTGCCGCTCACATGCCAGCATCAAGGCTGGTAAAGCTTTTGCCAGATTGATGTCAGCATCCCATCCCCAAGCTTGAATAAGTACGCCCCATGGCTCAATCGTCACGGAAGCGAACGTGTCCGGAAGGAATGATTCAGCGCGACGGCACACGGCATGAAGCACACGGTCGGCAACGTAATCACCATAAACCTCTGCCATTTGCGGCAGATAATCGATGACCAAACCAAGACAGTTCAGGCCCGATCGCGTTGATGTTTCCGTCTGCGCGATATCCTGCTTCATGCAGCAAGCTCGCGGGCGGAGCAATCCAATGGGATACTCAAAAACAGCGCAGGTGCAATTGTAGGAGTCTGCTTATTGTTCGCTTCTTCTGAAGCATCACTTGACATCAAGATGGCTGTCCTCTGCAACGCACTACATCGGATCCGGTATCCAAGCTTTAGAATGCCGACGGCATCGGCCGCCGCATTGACTTCTGATGAATGAGGCTGAGCAAAAGCGGCGTCAATGATGGTAGCGGGAACAGAACTCAGAAATACACGACGATACATAGAGATATCCTCTGTAGCAACCAATCGCGAGTGTCTGCAAGCCCGTATGCTGGGCCTGGACCTTGCGGATATTTGATGACTCCCTAGTCTGTCTCCCAGACAGACAAATCCTCCCGGTCCGTTGGTCCGTCACCGGGAGGCGAATAATGAATTTGCTTAGAATTTGACACGTAGGCCAAGCTTACCGCCAACTTCGTAATTGTCCGCGAAGCTCTTTAAGCTGGTATTTGCTGACACTTCGCCATAGACGGCATATTTATCGTTGGCCCACTTGTAAGTCCCACCAAGACCAATTCCACCGGCCAGCCTCTCAGCACGGCTTTCGAACACCGCACCCGAAACATTGACCCTTGTTCCATCGAGAAATTCGCTAGTCAGATTCACGATACCGTACACCTGAGCGCTGCTCGCCTGGCCGGCGGTGTCCTTCCAGGTGTGCTTATGTTCGAGGGAGAGGCCAAGGCGCCCCTTAAGGCTATCACCCTTGCCCAGCGATACGTGCGCGCCGTAAGTGTCGGTGAAGCTGTCAAAGTCGACAGATGACCAAGTCAGCTGCGCCTGCGGAGTAAGCGTCCAGTTCTCGTTAAGACTGGTACGTTTACCCGCTTCGACGCTGAAACCATATCCAAACCCATCATTGCCGTTGGCGAGGCCATGGTGCAGGGTGTCGGAATAAAGATCGCTATCGTACCAGCTAACCTGTCCCTGTGCATCGAGATAGAAGCAATCGTAACCATACCATGTTAGAGTGCCGCCAAAACCGTAGCCCGACGTGTCGATACTGCCGGTACCGAAGATCGAGGACACATCGGTTTTGACCTGACCGTAATGAACGGTAACACCACCAATCAGCCTACCAGCACCGCTTTCGTAAAGCTGGCCATCGATACCTGCCTGAAGCTTCCACAGATTGTAGTCATAATCCGAACGGCTCGTCGTGTTGCCGGGTTGCTGATAGCCATGCAGACGCTCAATTCGGCCCCAAGCATTATTGCCGCCAGCGTTCATTGCAGCGCCGTCCTGATAGTGGGTATTCTGGGCCGGAGCCTGGTCATGCCAGTAGCGATCACCCGTACGTTGTGTCAAGGTCGGCAGACGGTTGAGAATCTGTAATGTCGCCGGATAGGTTTCATAAATGGGAACGCCTGGATGGTAGCGCGGCAGTGCAGGCTCGGTGATTGGATCCGCGGGATCAACCCGATCGGTCAAGATCGAACGCAGATACCAGTCGTTGGCTGCATAGCTGTCACCATAGACATCTAAGCCGTGTGAGACCGCGCCACGGTTCAGCGTATAGGCGTAGGCTCCTGCGATTTTCGCGTTCTGACCACCCTCGGTGACATAGTTGCCGTTGCTAAGAAAGAATGCATCAACATTCGTCGCGCCGCCATTGATGGCGTTGACAACCTTGATACCGTCAGTGGTCGGCGCGCCTGTACCGGCAACATTATGGATGAAAAGTCCGGTCCGTCCGGCTGCTGCACCGCCGCTGATGACGATCTGGTCCGAGGGTGATCCATCCGCGCCAAGCATCGTGTTGAGCACGACTGTGCCATTGTTTCCAATGTAATCTGTCGTCATCAGTGCCTTGAAGACACCTGCATCAGGTGCTACAAAGGCGACCATACCAGCATTGCTAACAGTGCCTGACACCATCGAGCTATGGGTCACATTCCAGACGCTGCCGGCATCAAGCGAAATGTTCGTCGCATTGTATGCCGCACCGGTCAATCTGCTGCCAGTAAAACTGACATCAGCAATGTTGCCAGTTGCCGCAAAGATATCACCCATCAGATTTGTGTTAATGGCATTGAAATGAATGGCCCCATGATTGCCGGCCGCGTCATCGACAACGGCGATCGCGCCGCGACCATTGTGCGTTGTAACCGCGTCCAGTGTCACATCAAGGGCTCCGCCTTCCGAACGCACCAGATCGCCCTGTTCGCTTCCCACTGTGCCATTCGCGACCAGGACAGTACTGACCCGATTGGTCCTAATAAAATCGGTGTAGATGCCTGCCGCGGCTGCACCCTGCGTAACAATATCGCCCTTCGATACCTTGACCGTGCTGCCATCCCTCACGAAAATGCCATGACTTTCCATGCCTGAAGTCCTGATGGCCAATTTATCGTTCGAGATAACTGTACTAGCGCTCGAAACGAGCCCTGCTGATCCATCGCCAACGGTTACAACATCAACTGCGCCGTTAAGGACAAGGCTGCTGCTGGCTTGAGCATGGACGCCTTGGGCATAATCATTGCCGGAAGTCTTGATCGTCAATGAGCCGTTCGAGATAACTGTACTAGCGCTCGAAACGAGCCCTGCCGATCCATCGCCAACGGTTACAACATCAACTGTGCCGCCAAGGGTAACGGTGCTTGCAACTTGAGCAGTGATGCCGTGGGCGCTTTCATTGCCCGAAGTCCTGATGGTTATCGGGCCGTTCGAGGTAATTGTACTAGTGTCCAAGTAGAGCCCGACTGATCCATCGCCGATAGTTGCAACATCAACCGCGCTGCCAAGGATAATACTGCTCGCGGTTTGACCAGTGATGCCGTTAGCACGACCATTGCCCGAAGTTCTAACGGTCAATGGGCCGTTCGAGGTAATTGTACTGGCGTCCGAAAATAGTCCTCTGGATCCATCGCCGGTTGTTTCAATATCAACCGCACCATCAAGGGTAACGGTGCCGCTGGCTTGAGCATGAATGCCGTTAGCGCGATCATTGCCCGAAGTCCTGATGGTCAATGGGCCGTTCGAGGTAATTGTACTGGCGTTCGAAAATAGCCCCACTGATCCGGCACCGTCGGTTGCAACGTCAACTGTGCCGCCGAGGATAACGGTGCCGCTGGCTTGAGCATGAATGCCGTTAGCGCGATCATTGCCCGTCGTCTTAATGGTCAATCGGCCGTTCGAGGTAATTGTACTGGCGTCCGAAAATAGTCCTCTGGATCCATCGCCGGTTGTTTCAATATCAACCGCACCATCAAGGGTAACGGTGCCGCTGGCTTGAGCATGAATGCCGTGAGCGCGATCATTACCCGTCGTCTTAATGGTCAATCGGCCGTCCGACGTAATCGTACTCGTCGCGTCCGAAAATAGCCCCACTGATCCGGCACCGTCGGTTGCAACGTCAACTGTGCCGCCGAGGGTGACGGTGCTGGCAGCTTGAGCATTGATGCCGTGAGCGCGATCATTACCCGTCGTCCTGATGATCAGGTTTCCGTTGCTCGTCAAAACACCCTCTGCAGCAACAAGACCAGCTGCGCGGTCACCGGCGGTTGTAACCGCACCCCCGTTAAGATTTATCGTCCCATCTCGAGAAAGTGCCGCATGAGCCTCTGCGCCACCGGTAGTGAGAGTCACCTGACCCAGTGTTTCTATGACTCCGTCGTTCACGGCTACGAGCGCTGAACCCGCAGGGTTACTTGCTGCTTCCGTGACAATGACCGTATCGGCCGGGACCCCAACAGTCGTTCCATTGGCTACAATCCGTTGCGCGACCGCGGGGAGGCAGATGGCGCTGATCGCCAGTGCGCTTGCTGTGACGAGAAGATGCGAATGTTTAATCTTACCCATTGTCCCAATCTGTTCAAACGTTGTCATGGATTTTTTCAGGAAATGCGGTGAGGCGGATAGAGGCCTTCACGATCCCAAAACATCCACATTGTGTTGTTGGATATCCACCTCCACATAATCTTCCGCCGCGTTACCGCACAGTTCGAAACGGTTACACCGATGACTGGATACCGCTCCATCCGCCCCATTCAACGGCGGCTGGAGCGGTATCCAGTCTTGGCGATTAAAGAGTTGAAGCCGTTCCAGGGCACGTCTCCGCGACGCTTTCGGAATGTTGGGCGTGGTTCTGTACATGTGCCTGAATGAAGTCGAGCACGGCGCTCCGGCAGCGATCACACCCTGGCGGGCTCTACGGCAAGATCACGCAATTGGATGTTAACGAAGGACAAGCCGTTACTAAGGACGCAAGTGTTGGTCAGACTGGATACGACAACTGCGCAAAGCGATATCCGACGGATACGATCCGATTCGAAAAGCAATCACTCAATGCCGCCGTGGCGGCCGCCCTCATTGCTCCCTTAACCTCGCGTGATCCGGTTAGCGAGGATTTTGTTGAAGCCGGAATTCAGAAATTTCAGCGAGACTGGCTCAGTGCAAAGCGGAAATAAAGCCATACGGCGTGGGCAATGATCTCGGCGGGGAAACGATGGCGGCGATGGAGCGGATCACGATCGGTCATAGCCCGTAGTCGCACATCCAGTTCCAAGTTTCGTTAACTTAACGATGCCTCACGAACGCCCTCAAGTACGGTAAAATCAACTTCGGTGATCTGAATTGCGCGCCACACGACGCGCACGAGATCAGAGTGAACGCCAGGGAGGCGCGAATTGCTTCGCGCCGACAGCATGTAAGCCATAGTATTTCTCCATATTTAGGGTAAAAATTGCACCAACTATCTTTACATGGTGCATAATATGCCCGATGTTTAACTCATCGAAATGAAGGGCACCTGGGCAAACTCGTTCAAATCGGAAACATCATCATTCGGGTTTACGCGAACGATCATCTGCCCCCGCACTTTCACATTCTCACCCCCGATGGGGATGCTCTGGTGGAAGTCGCAACGCTGGAAATCCTTCGTGGTAAGCTCGCACGCAAGGCACAAGACCTCGCCCTCGCATGGGCAGCAAAGAACGGGGCAGCAATCACCGCCGAGTGGAACCAGACCAATCCCCGCTTTCCAATCGCTTGAGGAAGGGAAACAGAAATGGACATGCCGCGCATTGAAAGCGTAACGCCAACATCAAACGTGACGCTGGCAATCAAGTGGAAGGGTGGCGCTGAATCCTCCGCAAATCTCGTCGGCTGGATTGCAACCGGCGGCGAACTGCTCGCCCCGCTCAAATCCCCCGATATCTGGAAAACTGCCGCCGTCGCCGACTACGGCGCGACAGTCAAATGGGCTGGCGAGGATCTGGCGATCGATGCCTATCACCTTTTCCAGATCGCCGAAGACCAGCGCGATTTCGCTCTGGACGATCTGCGAAAATGGCAAGAGGAAGCCGGCTTATCCAACAACGAGGCCGCGGATTTTCTCGGCGTTAGCCTGCGGACATGGAAGAACTACCGGGCAGGCGCGCCGGTCAGCCATGCCGTCAAGATGCTGTTGCGCGCAAGCCAACGCGATCCATTGTTGATGCATGCGCATTACCGGCCGCGCCATAACGGCAGGCCAAAAGCTGCCTAGCCGACCGGAATCGATTGCTGACAAGCCCCAACACTAGCCCGTGGCCGCTTTACTATTAAGGCGAGCCTCTTTCTAACTACCCATACACTCATTCAAAATTCGGACTTTCGATGTTTTCCTCCATTTGGCTCGCCATCGCGCTTTTCGCTTCCACCAATATCGATGACATTTTTGTCCTTCTTAGCTTGTTTGCCGATCCGAAATTCCGGCCCGGAGAAATCGTTGTCGGACAATATGTTGGCATCGCCGCGCTAGTCGCGGTTAGCGTGGCCGCTTCACTCGTCTCGCTTATCTTAGCGCCGGAATACGTGGGTCTGCTCGGCCTGTTGCCGATTCTGATCGGCCTGAAAAGGCTCTATGATCTACGGAAAGGAAACGACCGTGACGAAGAAGAGGGCGGCACAGTCAAAACTGGTTTCGGTAATATTGCAGCCGTTGTGGCAGTCACGTTAGCCAACGGCGGTGACAACATCGGCATTTACACGCCAGTCTTCGCAACTAGCACCAATCTTGAAATCTTCGTTTACATCGTCGTGTTCCTCGCAATGGTTGCGGTATGGCTGCTTCTGGCTCATCGGATGGTAAACCATCCCGCAATTGGCGCGCCGATCCGGCGCTATGGTCACGTCGTGGGGCTCTGTTGCAAAAATTCCAAAGATGCCGGAAGGAGCACCAAAGATTTTGAGTGAGATTTTTGATGAGCGATTTTAAGTGGCGCCATTTTCAGG
>NZ_JBIVYI010000033.1:0-8872 GCF_044769665.1 Rhizobium sp. NPDC090279
GCTGAACCCACGGCAAACCTCCAGTTTGCAACATGGATTCAGATTCGCGCCGTTTTGGAAAGCCGCAAAGAGTCCGAAATCGCGCTCGTTAGTATTCCTGGCCATGAACGGCGCGCCATGACCGGATGCGTCGCTCCAACGTCCGACGAATGCCTTCGGTCAATTCCGGATGGCGACGCAGCATCTCGTCGTAAACGGCGACAGCCCAGATGCCGGGCGCAGCCTTGAGAAGCGGAACAACCTCGTTGTCAAAGATATGTTCCAGCGGATCAAGCCGACGCCGACTACGCGGCGGCTTGATCCGCGATGGCAGGCACTGCTCTTTCTCCACACGGAAAGCAGTCGCCCAGCTGATCGACGCCCTCGCGGCGGCGACCTCAATAGAATGCGTTTGTCGGTACTTCATAAAAAGCCTCGTCTGATGATCGGTTACATGGCGACCCGGCACAAAGGTGATTCTCCACTCTCAGAAAGTCACCCACGCTACCGGGCCAACCGCGATCATGAGACGCCGAAAAATTGCGCCGCGGCAGGGTGTAACTCCGGTCGGGCTACGCCCTCCCTTCGCCACACCACCGCCGCCGAGTCTCATCCTGATTGACGCTGAGTCCGCCTGACGGGACACCGTTCCACTTCGCCTTCGGCTCAGTTGCACGGTGTCCCGTCAGGCGATGGCGTGGTAGGAAGCATTGATGTGAGGCAACACGAGTCTCACCTTATTTGTCGCCGCGCAGATACTCACATCTGCGCAGCTGGTTTGGCCGGTTTTTCCTCAGACATGTCGGATGCGCAGACAATGTTTCGTCCGTTCCTCTTGGCCTGATAGAGCCGCCTGTCCGCCACTGCAGCAAGTTCTTCCCAATGCTTGGAGGTGCATCCGGGTTGCCAGTTGACGCCGAAGCTGGCGGTGACCGTCAGCCTGTGTTCCTCGATAAGGACGGCCCGCGCCAGCACCTCTCGCAGGCGTTCTCCAGCAGTGCGCGCGGATGTCTCGGTCACGTCACCCAATACAATGATGAATTCCTCGCCGCCATAACGTGCAAACAGATCCCCCGCGCGCAGAC
This sequence comes from Rhizobium sp. NPDC090279, assembly GCF_044769665.1. Classification (NCBI taxonomy): domain Bacteria; kingdom Pseudomonadati; phylum Pseudomonadota; class Alphaproteobacteria; order Hyphomicrobiales; family Rhizobiaceae; genus Rhizobium; species Rhizobium sp. NPDC090279. The sequence continues at coordinate 1,065 of NZ_JBIVYI010000033.1, forward strand.
AAGGTTTCAAAATCAGTGCCGTCCTTTGAAGGACCTGATCACCCATAGCGTGTCCATACTTATCATTAATCGACTTAAAATAGTCGATATCGAACATGATAATGCCAATTCCCCTAGGGTTTTTTGTCGGAGCCGAGAGCAACTCTCCCACCGCCTCGGCGAGTGCGCGGCGATTGAGGAGACCGGTCAACGCATCTGTTTGCGAGAGGCGCCTCAACTCCTCCGTCATGGATTTACGCTCTATCTCCAGACGTCGCTTTAAGCGCTGCTGCTCCCGCAGTACGTCGAGTCTCTGGAACAGCTCCCGCGCTTCCCGCCCTGCGTGAGGCATTGGTGGCGGCTCTGAAAGATTGCCGACAGTAATATCATCGATCTGTTGTAATGCCGCAATCATCGGCTGAAAAAGCGACCGCCCGAGCACATAAGCCAAACCGATCGCTACCGATATAGCTGTGCCGGCTAAGAGAGTCGAGACCAGCATGGTATCCAGAGCCTTCTGCTGCGCAGCCTCGAGAGAAGTCCGCGCGGTTTCCTCGATCAATTCGCGCAAATTCTCGATCACCTTCATCCCTGAAACGTATTTTGCGGTAAACTCAGCCGGAGTTAGCGAATTGCTCCCATTCAGTCCAAAGGCAACCCATTGCGCATAAGGCAGGGAGCCCGTAAAATAGTTTACGGTTACCTGATCCAGCAGCCTTGCGACCGGCTGCGACTGCAACGTGGTGGGTGCATAGATCTTCAAAAGCGCATTCACCTCAAAAAGCCGGCTCAATTCGCTGTCGAACGCTGAGCGGTAATGCAAGCGCGCCTGGCCTTGCGAGGTCAGCATCATCACGACGTAGGATCCCACCCTTCCTGCACGTTCTCTGAGCGTGCCGGCCATCGAGGTCAACATGACTTCGACACCTGTCTCAGGCGCCAGCGCGATAATCGACCGTCCTGCTATGTCGCGATAGTCCTGTGCACGATCTGCGGCACGGAACATCGCCTGGATCGCTTCCGCGATCCTCGCGCTACTGCGCTCGCTGCGTGGGGTTGCCGCAACGGCATCGACGGCCCTTCTGCCGGCCTCCAATTGAGCCTTAACCGCCATGAAGGCGCTACGCATTTCGGGCGATGTGTCGATCTCCGCGCGAAAAAGCGTCTCAAGGTTCGCGATATCGCGGTCGGTCTCGTCGCGGCTGGTTCTTAGCGCCGCAGTCAAATGCAACTGCTCCTCGTCTGAGGCGCCCATCAGGCTATTTGAAGGTCCGCGCTCCCGCGAGATTGAGGCCGCCGCATGCAAGGCGACGTGAAAACGATTGAATTCCGTCACGCCTCGTTTGTCATTAATGTAATCCGACAGGCTGAAGGCGATTGTCGAGCCGGCCATCATCAAGCAAACCATGATGACGGCTACGCCTCCGATCCATTGCAGCTGCTGAATTTTAAGCCGCGACAAGCAATACACTCCAAAAACGATCGTCTGATCCCGACTACAACAGCTTTGGTAGAATCTTCGTTTAACCGACAGACTTAAATATTTCTCAACGGCAGGTACCAGCCTTGGCAACGAGGATGCGCGCATAGAGCGCTTCCAGATAGTTGGTTGTTTCTATCAATCTCTGACGTTCGCGTTCCAGCAGCTGTGTGATCTCCACAGCCTCCGTTGGTCTTGTGGGAACGACGGCAGCGGGACCTGCAAGATTCGCTGTTGAAGGGGGCGGGACCGCAACGATATGGAACATTTGCACAATTCTTTCTGCTGTTCACGGATGATTGCGGTTCCATACGAAACCGCGACGGATATTACAGAGTGGCGCTAGGCGGCTGGTGATTGACCCTCAAAGCCTGCGCACATGTGATCGACGTTGAGGAAGCAAATCAGTGCTACTGCTAAATCAACAATCAGAATGACCGTGCCGCGGAGATTCATCACGCCGAGCAAAGTGGGCGGCGAATGCGGCACCGGGGTGGCCGAACCCCATCCGCGGATCTCGCGGATGGATGTAGTGGCGACGCAGAAAGACTGACCGTGCAGGCGAAAGGCGATGATCTCGCGAGTAACATGGTCTTCCGTACTTTTCTGGTTCATCGATGTATCCATCAGAATTCCCTCCGCCCTTCTTTAGCAAGAGCAAGATTGCCTTGAATGGTGGACGGTGCCGCAGCAGTGACGCGACGGGGTGCCCCCATGGCCGCAGCCGTCTGCCGCAACGCGTTCACCTGGCGGCCAGCCTCGTCGCCGAACCGGAACTGGCCAATCAATTCCCTGAGGCGACCAGCTTCGCCTGAAAGCGCCGCGCTCGCCGCAGTACTTTCCTCGACCATCGCGGCATTCTGCTGCGTGACCTGGTCCATATGATTCACCGCTGTATTGACCTCGGACAGTCCGACCGACTGTTCCTTGGCGGAGGTCGCGATTGCCTCCATATGTTGGTTGACGGTGATGATATAGGTTTCAATGGTCTTGAGCGCGTCGCCGGTCTCGCTCACCAGCCTGACGCCGCTTCCGACTTCAGCCGAGGAGTTGCGGATCAGATCCTTGATTTCCTTCGCTGCTTGAGCCGAGCGTTGAGCGAGTTCGCGGACTTCCTGGGCGACGACGGCAAAACCCTTTCCCGCCTCACCCGCCCGGGCAGCCTCGACGCCTGCGTTAAGCGCCAAAAGATTGGTCTGGAAGGCGATCTCATCGATGACGCCGATGATGCTGGAGATCTGGTTGGACGACTGCTCGATCCTGCCCATGGCATCGACCGCATTCGAGACGATCTTGCCGGAATGGGCAGCACTCTGATTGGCCCGGAGGACGACGGCGCGCGCTTCTTCGGCGCGCTTCGAGGAACTCGTGACATTGGCGGTGATCTGGTCGAGTGCAGCTGCCGTCTCCTCGAGCGAGGCCGCCTGCTGCTCGGTGCGCCTGGAAAGATCCTGGGCCGCCTGACTGATTTCGCGCGTGCCGCTGTCTATATGGGTCGCCGCCTGCGCCAGGGCGCGGAGCGTTTGGCCAAGTTGCGTAACGGCACTATTTAGATCATGGCGTAGCGCCTCAAAATCAGGCGAGAACGGCACGGTCAATTCGAAATCGAGGTCGCCTGCCGCGAGGCGACGAAGGCCAGCAGCCAAACCGGACTTTGCTTCTTGCAAGCGGGCCTGGGCGGCGGTTTCGGCTTCCTGGGTTAAACCGATCCGGTCTGCCTCCGCCTTTGCCCGGTTTGCCTCCGCTTCTTCTTGCAGCCGTTTATTGGAAAGGACCGCTTGACGAAACACCTCAACCGCCCCTGCCATCTCTCCAATTTCGTCCTTTCGGCCTGTGTGGGTGACAGACGAGTGCGTATCGCCGTCCGCCAGCTTGCGCATCGCCGCTGTCATTGCTTGAACAGGACGGCCAATACTGAGCAGCAGGAAGAATGCCGAAGCTATCAGAACAAGAGTAATTGTGATGCCGATGACTAGCCCAATCCAGCTTGCTTCACGCATCGTTTCATCGCGCTTGTCGATCGCCTCTCCGGTGAATCGACGTGCGTTAGCGATCGATTCTTCGATCGCCTTGCTAGCCACTGCTACGGCCGGATCGAGGCGTGTCTTTTTCAGTTCACCGGTTTCCACGACGGTCCCGTTAAGATGCATCGTGACATAGTCGGCAATATCATGGGAGGCAGCACGGTAGTCGCCGAGAGCGCTCTGGATATCCTTCAGGACTTGCGGCTTCATTGCGATTCTGATCGGCTCATCAAGTCCGTCTTGCCCCGTCTTCGCCGCACGATCAAGCGCCTGTAAAGCCTCCTGTACAGGACCAGCGGTCGTCGACAGCATGGCATCGCGAACTCGAATACGCATTTGATCAAGAGCAATTTCAGCTCCGAGAATGCCGTCCAGAATTGTCTGTTCACGGCGGACGACCTTGGTGGCTTGAACAATATTGGCCTGACTTATCTGCTGGTTGGCGATCATGCCGGCCACAAGCAGGATGCCGACACCCGAGCAGATGAACAGCTTTGTGGCGACTTTCGCGTTCAATAAGAAAGACATTCGATCACTCCATGGCGTTGAATTGGTCGCGAGCACCGACGTTCGCCAAAATTGACAATGGTCAGTGATCTTCCGGAAGCTGGCTTGCCACACGGATGACATTGGTGAAGATTTCGGGGGATTGCATCATGCAATCGAAGCAGCAATACTGGCACAATCGATTGCTATTTAAACGCAACGCCAATACGAGCTTTATATCAAGCTTGAAGTGAACGTCGCTAAGAAGTTCTTAATCAAGGAACCTCCGCGAAAGCCGAGCTTCCTTTTCTGCGCAACCGGGACTTTTTTTGCGGTATTCGTATAGGAGAATACCGCTTTCGACTGTCCTTTAATTGCGGCAACCGCTTCCCTGGCTGGCCGATGATGGGGTCTCGCAGCATAGTGAAGCACCGTCGGCGATCCGGTCTTGTTAAGTCGACGCTACTGCGCTGCGTCGACGTCTTGGAGACGACTCAAGGCTGTGGGGTATAACGAGATGAAGAGGGCATCGCGTTGGTTTCCCGCTGAACAACGGTAAACAACAACACTGATTTGAGCTTCCACGACGAACTCCCTGGTTGATACGCCTCCATCGTCGACGAGGCTCTGGTTCGCATCGCCGCCCTCTACAAGATCGAGGACAGCATCCGGGGTTCCGATCCCGGACATTACCGTTCTGTCCGCCAGAACCTGTCCCGCCTATTGGTGGACGAGTTCTTTACCTGGTTGGCCGCTCAGGCCGCGCGCGTCTCACGCAAGTCCGATCTCGGTGTGGCCATGCCCTACATGCTCAGACGCCAAGACGGCTTCCGGCGCTTCCTCGACGATCGCCGCGTGGACATCGACTCCAACCTGGTCGAAAACGCCATACGCAGCCCGGCCATGAACCGCCGCAATGCGCTTTTTGCGGGACATGACGATGGCACTTCATACTGCTCATCTGTCGATCTCCTTAAAATTCAAGACATTTCTGGTTGGAATCAGTAGGTGGCGGACGTTGGCGTGATCTCCGACGACAGGCTTCCTGGGTAACGTCCAGACGTTGGAGATCGGATTGTTTAATGATCCAGGGCGAGCCTTTGCATAAATGTTCGGCAGGCAGCCGCCCTTCGATGATCATACGACGGATCGTTGAGGGACTGACATCCAGCATATCGGCAGCTTCCTCTAGCGACAGTTCACCTCGATCCTTGCGCTCTCCTTCGCGATAGGGCTTAATCCCGCGAGCGTTGCGCAGCGAACATACGCTGCCTCTCGTCCATGGCGCCCCGTGGGCAGTTGTTTTTCCGGAGCGATTAAGCACGGCAGCAATCGCATAGTCGGGCATATGTCGTGCGAGAACACGGACAAGATCCACGACCTCGGCATCCGTCGTCCAGCGCGTCACACCGACACGGTTCTTCTTAACCTTCAAGCGCGTGTGGTCTCCGCCCTGCCAATGAATGATGAGATCAAGATGCTCGTTGTCTTGGTCAACGTCGACGATGATCTCCGATAGCACTGTGCGCAGAATCTTTTTCTTGGTCTCCGAAGTCACGCCCGGACGCCGCCAGGCGCGAGCCAGATCGTCTCCCAGCTTGAGCAGCGTTTCACGGTCGCCGGTGCTGAGACCTGGGGAAGGCGAATTGGTCAAACCCTCGATTTCTCGTTCGATTGCACGCATGGCATCGATGCGTTCGTTCCAACGGCGTTCAAGCTCACCCGCGACGTGGCGATTGTCGGGATCCACAGCGTCGTATTGGCGATAGGCTCGGCTCGCTTCGTACTGTGCCTGTTCGAGGGATCTTTGCAGTTGGCGCAATTTTTCGGACTGCTCGGCTCCCTGATCTTTCATGGCATTTAGCGCAGCCTCGACGCCGAGGGGCTGAAGCCGCTCCAGAACCTCTTGTGCCACCATTCGATCGAGACGCATTCCTCCGAAGCCAAGACAGGTTGCTACAGCCGCTTTGTTGAATTCTCCGCGGCAGACATATTTCTGCGTGTCGCCGCCCCTTCCAGTGTACAGAACGTACAGCCGCCGACCACATCGCCCGCATCGCAGCAGCCCCGGCAAAAGCGCTTCCCCGCTACGAATGGCTCCCCGGCTCAGAAAGCTTTTGCCGCTGGCATTGTCAGCGATGAGGCGTTGATTCCGTACAAAATCGTCCCATGAGATATAGCCCTCGTGACGGTCGCGAAGCAGCACTTCCCAAGCTTTCCAGTCTCGCTGAGGATTTCGCTTCACCTTTTTCCGGCCGTTCTCGATCGTCGTTCGGACGCCCCGCCGGCCGAACGCATATGCGCCAGCATAAACCGGGTTGGTGAGCATATGGTTCAACGTCGTATAACTTGGTGTACGCCATTCGATTTTTGCATTGTTCGATCCTCTAACGACGACCGGAAGCCCGATCTTCTCCTGGACCAACCAGAGCAAGACCTGCCGGATCGATTGCAGTTCCACGAATTTTCTGAAGACGAGATCAAGTGCCTCGCGAACACGAACGTCGGGGTTCTTCTCGATCCGATCATCATTCGTCTTTACGTAGCCGACTGCAACCGTCGTAAAATGCTCGCCACGTCGAGCCTTTTGCTTTATGGCTTCAACGGATCGCTGTCGAATGACGCTGAGCTCCATCTCGCTCATTGTTCCCTTCATTCCCAAGAGCAAGCGGTCGTTGATCGACCGCGAAGCATAGACACCTTCCTCATCGACAATGAGTGTGCCGACTAAACCGCAAAACTCCAGCAACGTATGCCAGTCTCGACCGTTTCGCGCGAGCCGAGAGGCCTCGATCGAGAACACGGCGCCAACGCGACCCTCGCAGATTAGCGCCAACAGCCGCTCAAATCCACGCCGCACAACGCCGCCCCCAGACTTGCCGAGGTCATCATCAATAATCTCGATGTCGTTCCAGCCAAGTTCACGGGCGCGCGCCTCAAGGCCGTATTGTCTGCGCTGGCTCTCCAGATTGTGCGTAACCTGGTCGATTGATGACTGTCGGACGTAAACTACGGCGCTAAGCGCCAAATGATCAGCGGTGATCTTCATCATGACGCACCCCCTGACCTGACTGGGTTGACAGTACGGGGGGCCTTGCCACGGCTTCCTTTAGCAAGACCGACAGCAATTTCGCGGCTTCGGCCTGTATCGCTAGAGGCAGATGCTCCGCCTGTGTGGTGAACAGGTCCGGCTGCTGCCTTTTCATCATTGTCCTGGACATGAGTTCCTCCTTCTGCGGGAGGCGACTCCCCCCGAGGGGGCAAGGTTACAAGGATGTCAAGGAACACACGAAGTTCCAGAAGTCTGGCTACGGGCAGAAGTGGATCAGCTACGATTTTTATCGATGCTGCTTCAGGCTCCGTCATCCAGGCTGGCAGAAGTTGGGAGCGCCCGCACTTGCGTCGAACCGTAAAGTGCCGACGACCGTCGTGAATTTGGTCGGCGAGCACGACCAGGTCACGCCCAACGTCGGGATGGAATGGATATTGCACTCTAACTTCGTTGCCCAAAATCCCTGTATTATGCAGCCCTTTCGGACGGCGGCGGCAGGACATGGGCTCGCTTTGCCAGTCTGATCGGAAGCTGCAAAGTGAATCGTGTCGAGCCCTACGCTTATCTGCGCGATCTGTTCATCAGCCTCGCAAACGGTCATCTCGCCAGAGATATCGACGCCTTCATACCATGGGCATATGTGCAACGGGCTAGCGCCTCACCTGAGCTCGTCCGGGACTCCCCGACGTGTCATACCAACGAGCGACGATCATGACCGACGAGCCCATTCGCGGTGTCCGATGGACATGATTTTCCAGGGTTGGTCGACAAGCTTGTTCCAAGCGGC
>NZ_JBIVYI010000034.1:0-7075 GCF_044769665.1 Rhizobium sp. NPDC090279
AGCGATCGGCAAGTTGATGTTTCGCGCCCTTACTGACGGATGAGACCGAACCGACGCGCCTCATCCAGCAGATGACGAACGGACGATGGTTGCCATTTGCGTCCGCTGTGCACTCACCCATCTGATCCAATTGAGTTGCAATATCGCGCAACTGCCGTCCCGGATCGGCAATGGCAATCGCGGCGCCGAGCTTCATGAGATGATCTTCCGGGGCCCGGCGCGGCGAGCCAGCCAGAAGAGCTCGGCCGCCTGATGAACCAGGCGCTCAAGAGCGATGCGCGTCATCCTGCAGCGCCCTGACCGATGGCGGATGCGATTTCCGGTTACCATGTGCCGGCCTCTCGCGCTTTATTGCCCAAGCACGAGGCTGGCGCGCGGCTGCAGGCAGAGTCCCCGCTTGTTCGAGGAGCTCCACACGCCAACACTCCAGGAGCTAAGCGTCCACTATTCTTTTCATAGTGGCCCTTTGCATTGATCGCGGTGTCAGACGATTGGAAAAGGCTACCATCTTGTTCGACAGGCCCGCGATCACCATAGCCCTTCCTCGGAACAAAGCCCGAATACCGCTCGCTGCGACCGGACGAGGCTTCATGGTGAGAAGGCGCAGCAAGGCCGATGGGGTTGCGCCGGCCGCCTCATCGAAGCCCGTCGCGGTGTGCCCCGGGCACAGCGTGGCAACCACACCATGCGGACGGAATTCGTTGTGCAGGGCCTCGCCAAGGGCGAGTACATATGCCTTGGTCGCCGCATAGGCCGCGTAGCTGGGAACGGCTTGGAAGGCCATGAGGCTGGCGACGAGAAGTATATGTCCAGATCGCCGCTTGGCCATATCGCGGCCGAAGAGATAGGTCAGTTCTGTGAGCGTCGTGATGTTGAGCTGGATCATGTTCGCGGTGCGCTCGATCGGCGTTTCCAGTAAATCGCCGTGCAAGCCATATCCGGCATTGTTCAACAAGATGTCGACGGTCACCGACTTCGCGCCGAGACTGCATTTCAAGCGGTCGGCCGCGTCCGGTGGGGCAAGATCGATCGCCTCGACCAGAATATCCACCCCGTATTTGCGTCGGAGATCGGAGGCAAGCTTTTCCATCGGCTCCTGCCGTCGGGCCGCCAATACGAGATTGACTTTCTGCGAAGCCAGTAGATCTGCGAATTCGAGGCCGAGGCCACTCGACGCCCCGGTGATCAGAGCCCATTTCCCCGCGAAGCTATTCGTTGATACGTTCGACATCGTTCTCTTTCTCAACTCTTTGATCCCAAGATCGGGTCTCGGGTCTTCTGATCGATCTCCTCCGGGATGGAATCTGTGCTCTCAAGTCAGCATCGACTGCTGGGCGAAGATCCCCGCCATCGTGCCTTGCCATGATGCCGTGGTGACCGAGGGGATGAGGGGGTTGGTGAGGTCTCCCGCGGCGTAGATGCCGGGCATGCTGGTTTCACGGCGCTCGTCGACCTTGAGGACGATGCCGAGGGGCGTAGCGGCCGTGGCAAGGCCCAGTGGTTCATGCAGGCTTGCAGACGGCTTGTTGCGCGGATGCGCAAACAGGATGTCGACCGCGACATCGGGGCCGATATCGAGCTTGACGGTGGCATTATGGCCTTCATGACGGGCGATCTCAGTGATCCGGCCATCGATGATAGGTGTGTTGCGATGTTCCAGATCGGCCCGGATATCGCGCGGAATGTCGTGACCATCGGCGAAGACCGTCAGCCTGTCGGTCCAGTCGTGGAACAGCCTGACCTGATTATGCGACTGCGGGCCGGACCAGACGAGGCCCCAATGCTGGCCGGCGACTTCAAAGCCGTCGCAATAGGGACAGGGCACGATGGATGTGCCCCAGCCTTCGGCAAAGCCCGGAACATCAGGCATCTGGTCGGTGATGCCATAGCTTAGGATCAGGCGGCGCGCGCCAAGGGTTTCGCCCTCGGCAGTAAGGACGGAGAAATTGTCGATCGTACCGGAGATGCTGTCGGCGCGGGCATTGACCAGCCTGATCGCGGGATAGCGCACCAGCTGCTGTCGCGCCTCGGCCAGGATGTCCAGCGGCGGCTTGTGATCATGGCCGAGCATTCCATGCGAGTGGCCCGCGAAGCGGTTGCGCGGCAGGCCGGTATCGAGAACGGTGACCTTGCGGCGGGCACGGCCGAGCTGTAGGGCGGCAGCGAGGCCGGCAAAGCTGCCGCCGATGATGATGACGTCATCCATGGTGATGGGCTCCGAGTTGTGAAGGGAAGAGGTTGGGCTGAATCTGGCGCGCAATATCGTCCAGTGATGCGCATTCGATATCGCTGGGCGGCCAAGGGAAACCTGATTTGGCGGACACGATGAAATCCACTCTTGGAATTTATGAAACTACGTAGTATCGTAATTCAAGAATAACGATACTGTCAAGGACTGTAATTATCGTGCCCGAAGAAAACATCCGCGCGCGGCGCGGCCGGCCCGCCAATGAGGCGCTTGGCCAAACGATCGTCGACGCCGCGGGCGAACTTTTTGCGGAATTGGGTTTTCAAGCGACGACATTGGACAAGGTCGCCCAGCGAGCGAAGATATCCAAGCTCAGCATCTACCGACACTTCGAGAACAAGGAGGCGCTGTTTGGCGCGGCGTTTGCGGCCCGCTGCCAGCAGTTAATACCACAGGCCCTTTTTGAAGGCGTCGACGGTTCGGCCGAAGATCAGCTCATGGCGGTGGGATCATCGCTGCTTCGCACGCTGTTGCGCCCAGACGTCCGCAATGTCGAAGCCATGGTCATGGCCGACGTCACGAGTCAAAAGTCGTTGAGCAAGCTCCATTACGAAGCCGGCCCCGCCCATATCATCGCCCAGATCGAGGCCCTGTTACGTCAATTGCACGCGAAGGCGGTTCTGAACGTGCCCGATCCTCTCCAGTCCGCCCGCTTGTTTGCCGCGCTTTTCAAGGGATGCGATCTCCCGATTATAGCACGCTTCGATGAGGCGAGAGCAGAGGACGACAACGAGATCGAATCCTATTGCCGGTCGGCTGTCGCCATGTTCATCGCGGCTCACGGTGGCAACGAACACGGGGGCGGATAGCCTGGTTAAGAACGGATCGGCATAAGGAAGGATATGGCATGGCAGAGAAGAATGTTTATGAGGTCTCCGACTGGAATGGCCAAAGCGGGGAGCGCTGGGTCACTTACCAGGCCCGGCTTAATGCCATGATGGCGGTGTTCGGCCAGGCTGCCCTCGAAGCCGCGGCGCCCGCCACTGGCGAACGCGTGCTGGACATCGGCTGCGGCGCAGGGGCGTCTAGTCTGGATCTGGCCGCCCGCGTCGGCCCGGGGGGCCATGTGCTGGGCGTGGACATATCCGAACCGCTGATCGACCGGGCGCGCGCGCAAGCGCCGCAGGGTACGCCAGTCCTGTTCCAGGTGGCCGACGCTAGCAGTGCCGAGCTGCCCGACGGGGCGTTCGACATCCTGTTCTCCCGTTTCGGGGTGATGTTCTTTCACGATCCTACGGCGGCATTCACTCATATGCGCCATGCGCTCAAGCCGGGCGGACGGGTCGCTTTCGTCTGCTGGCGCGGCATGGCCGAGAACGATTGGGTGCGCTTGCCGATGGGCGCACTCAAGGACATCCTCCCGCCGACCGCGCCGCCCGATCCCGAAGCGCCCGGCCCATTCTCGTTCGGCGACCAGGGGCGGGTGGCGCGTATTCTAACAGCGGCTGGCTTTACCGATGTCGATATCGCGCCATTCGACGCCTCCATTCCTTTTGGGAAGGGGGAGACACGGGACGTAGCGCTCGACGACGCCGTGAAGATGACACTCGAAGTCGGCCCGCTGGCGCGCGCGCTCGTTGATCAACCCGACGACATCCGGGCCCGCGCCTCGGCCGCGGTTCGTGTCGCCTTTGCGGACCGCGCCGGTGAGCGATCGGTGATGATCGATGGCGCGGCGTGGATCGTCACCGCGCGCAATCCGGCAAGCTGACACGACCTCTCTGCCGCTGCGGACCGCGTCTGCCAACGCCGCAGAACGTCGATAGTCAAGCTTTGAAGACAACGCCGGCGAACAGCCGCAGGAAAAGAACCGCGCGATCAGTCGCTTAATGAATCGTGCCCTCAGCGGCGGATAAGGCCAAATCGGTGGGCTTCGTCCAGCAGGTCCCGGACGGAGGAGGGTTGCCATCTTTTACCCCCTCGCACAGGCCGTTCTCCCATCTTGTCCAGTTGAGCGGCAATGTCGCGAAGCGACAGATCGGGATCGGCAATGGCGATCGCCGCCACCAGCTTCATCAGATGATCTTCGGGAGTGCGGCGAGGGGACCGGGCCAGGAGTTCTTTCTCAGCGAGCTTTTCGCGGACCAAGCGGTGAGCAGCGCGTCGGAGTCGCTCAACGGTCCAGTCGTGGCCGCGGCGGTTAAGGATTCTCACGACATTGTCCCAGCTATGCTGCGGTCGCAACTGCCGCACGGTCGGAAGCCAGGTCTGTGCTGACGAAATCAGTTCGTCGAGATAGAGTTTCTCGCGTGCTTGCGACACCGCCTTGATCGCTTCCGGTCGGCGCTCGCGCAGACCGGGATTGCCGGGAAGCTTGCCTCTGGCTTTCGCAGCCTTGATGCCGGCTTTGGTTCGTTCAGCGATCAGGGCGCGCTCGAGCTGTGCGACGGCGCCAAGCACCTGCAGCGAGAACATGCCCTGCGGTGTGGATGTGTCGATCGGATCGCGTAGCGAGCGAAAATGCACCCCGCGCCCTTCGAGGTCTTCGATCACCTGCAGCAGATGGCTGACCGACCGGGCCAGACGGTCGAGACGAACGACCACCAGTACGTCGCCGGCGGTGAGATCCTTCAGCAGCTTTATGAGCACCGGTCTCGCCCGGGATAAGCCGGATCCGTGCTCCTGGTGAATGCGGTGGCAGCCGGCGGCGCGCAGCTCATCGACCTGCGCGTCGTTCAGCTGATCGTCGGTCGAAACCCGCGCGTATCCGATTAACCGCCGCGGCGGGGGAGAGGAGCTGACGGTTGCAACCTGCGGCATCAGTTTTGGCTCATTTTTGAGGGCGTTTGTACAGATAATGAATGCATGAGAAAATGAGGGTTTAAAAGCGTGTTTTACGGTAGAGTTGCAGGCCTATCCAGAGCGTTTTCTGGGTCGAGGCATGGTGTCTACCCATCGCGGCGATGAAACGCGCGCTGGCTGCCTCCTATGACGGAACCGGCGAAAAGCTGTGTGTCTTGAGGGAGGCAGGCCATGCAGCGCCAATCTGCGCGGCCTGGGGCCGCGAAATCAAGCTGGCATCCGCTCACGAGAGGCAAGCGAATACGCTTTTCTATTTCTTGGCTTCGGGCATATTCAATGTATATCGCGTATGGCGGCGTTCGCCGCTCCGGCTCATTGCTCCCTTCTCCACCATATCGTGAAGGTCGCGTGTTGCTGTCGCGCGGGAGGTTCCGGTGATCGAGATGTAGTTTTCGGCGCTTAAACCGCCTTTGAAGCCCTCAATCCCTTCTCGAAACAGACGAGAGACGACCTTGTCCTGGCGTTCATTGAACTGGCCGCGGAACCGGTCATAGAATTTTCCTTTGCGGATATAAAAGGCGATACGGGCAAGGGTCGCCTGTTGCGCGTCTAATATGGTCTGAGAGAAATAGATGAGCCACCCAGTTATGTCGAGCGTGCGCTGATTTGCTTCGAGCTCGCCGTAATACGCCTTGCGACTCTTTTCGATTGTGTATGCAAGCGAGGTCAGGCTCGGTTGCCCGATGCTTTGCGCGAGAGACTTTTCCGCCAACGCTCGGCCGATCCTGCCATTTCCGTCTTCGAAGGGATGGATGCTTTCGAAATAGAGGTGACCAATTGCGGCTCGCGTCAGAGCGGGAAGGGGAGTTGTGCCTTCCGGTGCGGATCTATTGAACCATGACAGATACGCATCCATCTCGGCCGGTACTTGTCTGGATGGTGGCGCCTCGAAGTGAACAACTGGTTTGTCGAAACGTCCGGATACGATTTGCATTGCATCTTCGTGCGTCCGATAGCCGCCAATCGTAGCAATGTGACGATTTCCAGCCATCAGCATGGAGTGCCAGCGGAAGAGCGTCTCATGAACGAGCCGCTTGGACCAGCTCTCGAAGACGTCGATCATCATCTCGGCGATACCACGTTCCTGAGGCCGGATTGCTCGGTTGTCGGCATCAAGGCCGAACTGCCGGCGTAAGGACGACTGCACGCTCAGCCGATCGAGCATCTCACCTTCGATCTCGGAGGTTTTGACGGCTTCGTCGCTTAAAAGCTCGATACGCAGTGACTTTCCATCGTCTTCATCAAAGTGCCGCACGGCGCCGATGATTTCTCCCGAGGACTTGAGAAATTGCCGCTCGAGTGGCTGGAGCGGTTCAGGGTCATAGGTAAAGTGCGGCCAGCCAGTTTGTGTCCAATTCCAGTGCATGAGTTATAGCCATCGTTTCTATAACTCAACTTTGCACAGATTTATGAGTTATAGCAATGGTGTCTATCGCTCACCAGATGTCGTAGAATGTAGGCTTGGCGGCCTGGTCTAGATTGCCAACCGCGCCGCCCGCCCGTTCTTCCGCTCGGCATTGTTATAGTAACTCGCCGCCTGCGTTACTGACTTATGCAGCGATTGCTGCATGGCCTCTTGCAGCGGCACGCCGCGGTTCGCCGCCTCCGTGAGATAGCCGGACCGCAACCCGTGCGCCGAAAACATCTCCGGATCCAGACCAGCCTGTTTGCACCGGCGCTTCAGGATCAGATTGACGGACTGCGGCGTCAGCGCTCGCCGATCGATATTACCCCATTGGTCGATACGTCGGAACACCGATCCGCTGTCGATCCTGGCGTCCGCAAGCCACCGCTTCAGCGCTTCGACGGGCCGGCCGATTAGAACCACATGAGCCCGGTCCTCGGCCGTCGTTGTCTTCGTACGGCCGAGATTGATCGTCAGGCACGGCAGGAGAGGGGAGGCGGGGTTTCTTGGATCGGCATGCACCGGCGGCGATGTCACGTTGTTCGCTTAATCCCCGATAAGGCGTTTGCCGATGAATTTATGCAGTTGCGCCGGTCACGACTTTCCAATGCGCCATTGCG
>NZ_JBIVYI010000035.1:0-6604 GCF_044769665.1 Rhizobium sp. NPDC090279
CCGCGCCAGAATGGCCCGGCTTCAACGCCAGCAGTGGCGGCTAGACCGAGCATGCACTAACATTAAGCCCGGATCACCCCATGGGGGCAGACCAAGGGGTAATTGCAGAAAGATAATCTAATTCGCTAGTTTACGCTATCTCGTTACAGTTATACCTGTCGCCTCACAGGAGAACGAAACCAGAAATAATCTGTTTGTATTCTGCATCAATCATTAAGAGCGATGTGGGGCTTGCCGATTTCGCTCGAAAGCAGCGTAAAGTGCGGACATCAAATGTTTTGCAGAATTGCAGCCACGTGTAGTGCTAAAGCTAGCTGCGGCCGTTTGCTGCCCAGCGGCTGACCGCTTGAAGGCCAGAGCGCAGTGCGTGGCGTAGTTGAATAGAGAACGGAGCCTGAGATCCGCATTCCTCTGCTATAATTCGCCAGTCGAAACCATTGTGTCTTAGTGGCGGCGGCTTATATGAACTGACAAGCCGAAGTAGGTACGCCTCGATTTCAGTTGAAAGCTGTTCACAGGCAATTGGAGCGATCCGAACTCGGCAATATGTGGAGATCTTACGCTGGAAATAATCAGGACGATGTTTCATTTTATAAAGCGTGCCTGTGAATTCTTGGAGAGCGTAAAATTCGACCACTACAATAAGGTCGAAGCGAAAGGTGAGCGTAGGGTTTATATATCGATAAATCGGTCAATAGAACGGAGGTATGCAACTATCTCTTTCTTCAGATGAGATCTAAGACCGTAGGCGGCGAGAACGACGGCTATTCGTCGGGATACTTCGCCCGGACCTGGTGAGTGATCATTGACGACATCGATAACATAGTTGTTGCGACCAATAGCGCAGATATTTCCCCCTTCGGAGAGGATGTCGCGAACGAAATACGGTATATCTTCGATAACCATTAAACTCAGATTAGGTGAAAACATTAATCATCCGATATCACAGATCAGAAATAGCTCAGTTTGAGACGATGTAGTCAATTATTTCGATGATCCTCCCTTTGACAGGTGCAATATGCAGAGTCATTCTGCCGTCCGCACCATGCTTATGTGTTCGGTGATCGAGCGAGTTCCGAGCTTATTGATTATGCCGACACGGTGATTGTCGTCAGTGCAGCGGCGATCTCACGCGTCCTATAGCCACGGCAAATCAGATCAAGGATCTCTTTCTCGCGCGTAGTGAGCACTCTCGTGGCTACTACTCCTGTTACGATCCATATGTATGGCGACATGTGGAGATTGAGAAAATTGAACTACTCTTCAGGTCGGGTCTGATAATCGCACCTTGCCTCTCGTAAATGCAACATATGTTGGCGCCTATGCTTGGTTGGCCCCCAGACAAGTTTTCCGAGCACCAAACCAAGGCAAAAGGAGAATACGACTGTCATAATTGTTATGATGGATAGCTGTAGAATCAAATCCAGCATGGATAATACGTCTTTAGCTTAATCTCCTGAAATCGTCAGAAGGCGTGACGGAAACGTCGAATTTATTTCAATTATATGCGTATTTATTCTTTTGCATTATGTTATTTCTCCGTGCATCGCCGAGAATTTCAGTCATTAAACACCACGCTATCGTGGTGAAATAGGCCCCCGGATTTGCATATGCCGGGAATAGGCGGCTTTTTGGTATGTTCGAATAGAGACAACAGGTCGTCGATCGCCCCTTCAGCTGCTAGGTCTATCCGTCATTTGTAGTTGAATGCACCGGGATGATTTCCTAGACTTCCGGTCAATGCAGCGTATAGAATCGTTTTTCCATCCATCGACTCTTCTCCGCCTCCGATATTCAACCATATCAACTTTTCAGTGGAGGTCTTTTCATCCCATGTTGCGAAGACACCATACATGATGTTGCCTTTGGGATTATATATGACTGCCATCTTTTCAGCTATACAATCATGGCGTTTGCAGCCGCTCATGACATAGACTTCGTTTCCGTCAAATGCGAGCTTTACCGTTTCAGAATCAGTAGAGCCTCCCCTGACCCATTCCGGTAATGCGTGCCCTTTCGCCATCTCTTCAAAAGCCTTACGGGCGGCAGGTCCAGATGGAATATCGTGAAGTCTGAAGTCGTTTGCCTGTGCAACTCCATTGTATGGCACTACTAGTGCGCCTGTAAGGGCGATAACCCGTACTATCTTTTTCATGAGAGTATTTCCTTTTCATGCACTAGCCTTTCAGCAAGCGGCAATTGGTCTTTGAACATCCATAGAAGTCAACGGTTGGAGCGCAACTCATCTGCTTGTATATTTCGAAAATACCACATCCTCCGTTCAGCGCCGGCTACCAGCTCAATAGTCTGATGTTGTTGATAGTTGTTATAGAAACTACGCCCAGCCATCCTTTCGAAATATAGCTTTGAAAAGGCCCTGAACCTCCTCTGGAAGACCTGGACGAACCGCTGTATAGTGCTCCTCAATGGCAGGCCCGACTTGATCCATCTTTCTGAAGCACCCTTGCTCCGATCGCTAGCTTGAATATCTCATCAAATTTCGGATGGGGAGGAGCCCCCTGTGCCAGCACATATAGAGACTCGCGTTTGATTACCGCCCCGACACGGTTGAAAATCAGTCCGACACTTTCCTCCTGAATGTGCAACGGTCTTAGCCCAAACTTCGGAAGCACTACTATTATTCTCTGAATAACAGCCGGATCGGTCTTCCCGTATGACATCAATTCAACGAGAATCACGCGAGGTGGCATGTAGAAGTGGGAGCTGAGCACTCGCTCTGGTCTCAGCACGCCGTCGATTAGCTCACTACCAGGGAAGATGGATAAGTTGCTCGCGATGATCGCATTCGGGCTCGCTGCGGCGTCCAGATCACGAAGAACCCTACGCTGTTTGAGATCGGCACTATCAGGGACCGCTTCCTCAGTTGTCGCTGTACCAGCCGCTCTACCAGTGTAGCCACCATCTGCTTTGGTCGCTTTCGGTTCCAAGTTTGCGCCGACAAACGCTACTCCTTCGCTACGAACCTCTTCGTTGGGATCATGTAGCCTGACCTCAGCACCTCTGGTTGCGAGCATCAACGTGATCCGACGCCCATGTGTCCCTGCTCCCACCATTGCCATCGGTTTATCGACAAAGTCCAAAGACTGAAAACTCATTGAAAATCCTCTATGCATTCGTCGTGATGAGGTCGCTGGGTTCATAATCTGAAAAGGACCGCCCCAACGTCGTTACTCAATTTCTCTGGCCTGCCAGCGCAATTGATCGAAATGAGCGCAAGCACGGTAAACACCTCCACATGACCCTCGAGAAAGCAGCAGGTATTTGTGGGAAACACGGGCAGCCCCTCTCTTGGTCACAAGGCAACGGCAGATTGTTATTCATGACCTGTTTCGCGACGATAAGGAGGTACGATACTGTTTGGAGAACGCGTTACATAAGTGAATGAGGGTACTTAGCGCACCGAAGCCAATAATGAGGAATCTGCGTCGAAGCGCTTTCATGTGTCTTCGAAGATTAATAAGCGAATGCGGATGGCGCATTAGCGAATGTTGCTCACCTGCCTGCTCCACCACCGGGCCTCAAAGAACTCGCCTCCAGTTCTGCGAAACGCCGCACCCGCTGTCTTCACCCCTTGCAATTGCCAGGCAAGCCAGGCCGTTGGCAGACCCAAATACCCATAGACGCCAACTGTGCACGACAGCGGACTGCCAAGCACGGCTGACTCACAGTCCCGCTTGATCGACATGGCGTTACTGAGCGTAATCCGACGCTGGCATTTTCGAGAGCATCTCTCGATCCGAGAGATTTGCCGCAGGACCGGCCTTTCCCGGAACACTGTCCGCAAATACCTGCGCTTGGACGGCGTGGAGCCGAAGTTCAAGGTCCCGGAGCGGCCGAGCAAGCTTGATCCGTTCGCGGATCGGCTGTCGGCCTGGCTGAAGACGGAATCCAAAAAGGGCCGCAAGCAAAAGCGCACCCTGAAACAACTCCATGCCGATCTTGTGAGCCTCGGCTATGACGGTTCTTATTGCCGTGTTGCAGCCTTTGCCCGGGAATGGAAGGCAGACCGGCAGAGGGAATTCCAGACGACAGGACGCGGAACGTTCGTGCCTCTGGCCTTCGAACCGGGCGAAGCGTTCCAGTTCGACTGGTCGGAAGACTGGGCCGTCATTGGCAATGAGCGCACCAAGCTGCAGGTCGCACATACGAAGCTGAGCTATAGCCGCGCCTTCATAGTTCGGGCCTATCTCCTTCAGACGCATGAGATGCTGTTCGATGCGCACAATCATGCGTTCCGCGTCTTCGGTGGCATTCCCAGCCGCGGCATCTACGACAACATGCGCACGGCGATTGACAAGGTCGGCCGTGGCAAGGAGCGCGACGTCAACGTCCGCTTCCTGGCGATGGCCAGTCATTATGTGTTCGAGCCGGAGTTCTGCAATCCCGCGTCCGGTTGGGAAAAAGGGCAGGTCGAGAAGAACGTTCAGGATGCGCGTCACCGGTTCTTTCAACCGATCCCACGCTTTCCGTCACTGGAAGCTCTGAATGATTGGCTTGAGCTTCGGTGCAAGGAGTTCTGGGCAAAGACGCCGCACGGTCAGATGCGGGGCACCATCGCCGACATCTGGGCAGAGGAAGCGCCGGCCCTTATGCCCGTTGCCCGGCCGTTCGATGGGTTTGTCGAATATACAAAGCGCGTGACGCCGACCTGCCTCGTCCACCTGGAACGCAATCGCTACAGCGTGCCGGCATCCTTCGCCAACCGACCGGTGAGCTTGCGCGTCTACCCGGATCGTGTCGTGGTCGCCGCGGAAGGTCAGATCGTCTGCGAACATCGCCGCGTTATCGATCGCTCTCATGACCGGCCGGGGTAGACCATCTACGATTGGCGGCATTATCTTGCGGTTGTGCAACGAAAGCCTGGTGCTCTCCGCAATGGTGCGCCCTTTATAGAACTTCCCGACGAATTCCGGACCTTGCAGCAGTATCTGCTGAAGAAACCGGGCGGCGATCGCGAGATGGTCGATATCCTGGCCCTTGTCCTCCAGCACGACGAACAAGCTGTACTGAAGGCCGTCGACATGGCTCTGAAGTCCGGGGTCCCGACCAAGACCCATGTGCTAAACCTGCTGCATCGCCTGGTCGATGGCAAATCCTTTACCCCTCCAACCCTGGACGCACCTCAGGCGCTGACGCTCACCAATGAACCCAAGGCCAATGTCGAACGGTACGATACGTTGAGAAAGACGGAGACCCGCCATGCGTCATAACCCGGCAAGCGGTGCGATCGTCATCATGCTGCGGCAACTGAAGATGCACGGCATGGCACAGGCCGTCGGCGAGTTGACCGAACAGGGATCGCCGGCGTTCGAGGCCGCCGTTCCCATCCTGTCCCAACTTCTCAAGGCGGAAACGGCGGAACGAGAGGTGCGGTCAACGGCTTATCAACTCAAGACCGCACGCTTTCCCGCCTATCGCGACCTCAACGGCTTCGACTTCGCCAGCAGTGAAATCAACGAAGCGTTGGTGCGTCAGCTTCATCGCTGTGACTTCCTCGACGACGCCAACAACATCGTCCTGGTCGGCGGACCCGGCACGGGCAAGACGCACATTGCCACCGCGATCGGCATCCAGGCTATCGAGCATCATCAAAAGCGCGTTCGGTTCTTCTCAACGGTCGAGCTGGTCAATGCACTGGAGCAAGAGAAGGCTCAAGGTCGCCCAGGCCAGATCGCCAACCGCCTGGCACACTCCGATCTCGTCATTCTGGACGAGCTGGGCTACCTGCCGTTTAGTGCTTCAGGTGGGGCATTGCTCTTCCATCTGCTGAGCAAGCTTTACGAACACACGAGCGTTATCATCACCACCAACCTCAGCTTCAGCGAATGGGCCAGCGTCTTCGGCGATGCCAAGATGACCACCGCGCTGCTCGACCGGCTCACCCATCATTGCCACATCCTCGAGACCGGAAACGACAGCTTCCGATTCAAGAACAGCTCGGCCCATGAGCCCAAAACGACTAAGGAGAAACGTAGGAACTTGACCACCCCAACCACTACGGACGATATCTAAGGCGGGTCACTTCTCGGCGCAAATCCCGGGTCAGCTCTCAGCGCAAATCAACAATCGAGAGCGTCGAGAACCGTATTGCCGTGTCCAGTATTCGGGTCGCGCGTTGCAATCACGACAAATCCCCAACTGGCGAAATGGGACAGAAGATAGTCATAGACCTTCGGCTCGACGGGCGCATCAGACGTGCCGTTTGCCCAGAGGATAGCCGCACGCGGCCAGCCGCTTTGAATGTCCACCGGATACCACACATCACACAGATGACCTCGCTGATCACATGGTTCCCCAGAAGTCATACGCTTCACACGAGAAGGCCCTTCGACAAAATACTTGCTCTCAACAGTTCCGGTCGGGGCATATATTTCATCATCCGCCACAGCGCTGCTTACATGGAGGCAGAACAAAGCCACGAAGGCAAGACCGGCCGTGAAACGGTGCATCTTTCGGTAGTCTCCTTAGATGAGAGGCGATAGCAGATCTGTAAGCGTCATCTTGACCCCACCTTCCGGATCACCTTGTGATTGACGATGTTGAGCCTGAATAGAGGGCTTGGACATATGTCGATTTCAGAGCT
>NZ_JBIVYI010000037.1:0-5079 GCF_044769665.1 Rhizobium sp. NPDC090279
TCTGGGTTGCCGGAGTAATCATTGAAAGCGCAGTCAGGCTGGAGCCTGAGACCTGATGCACAGCGGATCGTGCTATCGCCTTCCGCGACGATCGTGACTTCGTAGAACGGCCTGTCGATGCGGGCATTTGCTTCAGCAAATACGTCCATCAGCCCGGCAAGCTCCAGTGAATGCACGTCCGCAGGTACGAAGATCGCGATCCGCATCGGATTATTCCTCACTGGATAGACAAAGGGGTCTGGAAAGCGGTGCTGTTAACACAAATTCTGTGCGGCCTTTGCCTCGCAGGCCGTAGAGCTGTCAAATTCAAATCGATCGAACCGGACATGCGGGATTTCCGCCTGCAAGGGATTGGACGCTAAGCTAACGCCAATCGCCGGCGCCAGTTTACCCTGGCGCCATCCTCGCGTCTTCAGATGAGGCACAGCCCAATGTATGTCCAATCTGAATTAAAGAATTGCGCAATGCTTATGTGCGCTTATCCGCAAGGATGGACAGCTTATGGATCTGTGGCGGCTTGGCGAACAGGTCCCCTTCCGCTGCCTTTGCCATCAAGGCCGCGGCAACCTGGCCGTCCAAGTGGGCTTCCCTTCCGTCCTCATCGTCGAACGTGTCAAAGATTGCAAACGAACTTGGCCCCTCCTGTATCGCATACCAGGAAATCGTGCCGGGCTCGCCATTGACCAGCGGTACGGCTGATCGGAGGAACTCGGCGACTGCTTCTTCCTTGCCGGGCTTTGCCTCGAGCGGAACGTAGAGCGCGAATTTGGTCATGACTACCTCCATGGGCATTCTCGTGTGCCCGCAACTCAGTAAACGCGCTAAGCACGACAAATGTTAGGCGGTGAAGAATAGCGTGTTACGGTCACGTCCACGCGTTGCAC
The DNA here is from genome assembly GCF_044769665.1 of Rhizobium sp. NPDC090279. NCBI lineage: Bacteria > Pseudomonadati > Pseudomonadota > Alphaproteobacteria > Hyphomicrobiales > Rhizobiaceae > Rhizobium > Rhizobium sp. NPDC090279. Next base: position 885 of record NZ_JBIVYI010000037.1, read on the forward strand.
CCCACCGCTACCTCTTCAGAGAAATCTTGACTTTAAGAGCATATGCTCTTATTTCATCGTTTATCGAGAGCATATGCTCTTATTTATTGGAGAACCGATGATGAGTGAAGAAGCAAACATTCTGATCAGCGGTGCAACCGGACGGACCGGAGGCGCGGCGATCGACGAGCTATTGAAGATGGGCCACAAGGTTCGAGCTTACGTGCGCTCGAATGACGACCGCGCAGAAGCGCTGCGCAGACGGGGTGTCGAAATCGCCGTTGGCGACTTCACCGACATCGACCACATCCGTTCGGCAATGGAAGGCATCAAATCCGCCTACTTCCTGCATCCGATCGCACCAGGGATCCTGGGTGCCGCCGCGTACTTCGCGCAGGCAGCAAAGGAGGCGGGCGTCACCGCGATCGTCAACATGTCACAGATTTCGGCCCGCAGGGAATCGGCCAGCCATGCAGCGCAGGATCACTGGATCTCGGAGCGCGTCTTTGATTGGTCCGGTGTCGCAACGACCCATCTGCGGCCAACGTTTTTCGCGGATTGGCTTGTTTATCCGCACTTCGCGAAGGAGATCTGGGCCTCGAAGAAGATCGAGTTCCCGTTCGAGAACGGTCGCCATGCGCCGATCGGCTCCGATGACCAGGGCCGCGTGATCGCTCATCTGCTGGCAAAACCCGAAGGTCACGGCGGCAAGATCTATACGCTCCACGGCCCGGTGGAAATGAACCATACCGAAATCGCCGCTGCGATGAGCGAAGTACTTGGCGCGAAGATCGAATACGCGCCGACCTCGATTGAGACCTTCAAGGACAAGATGGAGAACCTGTATCAATTTCCGCCCTTCCTTGTGCAGCATCTCGTCGAGGTCGCGCAGAATTATCGCGAAGGGATCTTTGCCGGCACCAACGACGTCGTCGAGCGCGTGACGGGAATTGAGGCCCTCTCGGTCCCGGAATTCATCGCCAAGTATCGCGACGCCTTCCATTGAGACGAACTGGGGAGAACGATAATGTCCAACACGCATGAAGAACGACACCCCTTCCTCGACGATCTGAGCGAGGATGCGGAGCTTATCAGCTCTGTCCTGCGCGGCCCGGTGGTAGGTCGTGAGACGATCCGCACGGTCGTGGACGCCGTGGGCACGTTCTACGTCGAGCAGAACCCGACCTTTATCGGCACCGTCGGCTCGCGGACGCTTCTTGAATACGAAGCGAAGTTGGCGAGCGGCGAACGCCTCAACGCGGTCGCCGTCATCGATCGCGATCCGGACGGGGCCGTCCCGAGGGTCAGTGTGCGCATGGGCCCTGTCGACGCCGTCGTGACCCTCGCCAACAGCCTTCGGACAGCGCTTTCCGGCCAATTACCCGAAGAGCTTTTTCTTTGAACCCACGCTCCTCGATCTCCGCGACGGGGACGAGGCGAACATCTAGCCAATCAAGGAGACATGTCATGGAAATCAGGAATGCAACGGTCTTCGTCACCGGTGCCAATCGCGGTCTGGGTCTCGCCTTTGCGCGCGAGGCGGTCCGTCGCGGCGCGAAGAAGGTTTATGCCGGCATGCGCAACACGAACGGTTTCGACGAGCCGGGCGTCGTCCCGGTCCGCATCGACGTCACCGATCGCGCAACGATCGCCACGGCGGCCGAGATCGCAGAGGATACGACGGTCCTGATCAACAATGCCGGCATCGCGGCTCTGATCGAAAATCCTCTGGCTGCAGACTTCGAAAGCCAGTCGAAGGCGCTGTTCGACACCAACTACTATGGTCTGGCGCGGGTCACCCAGGCATTTGAGCCCGCCCTGTCGAAGCAGCCCAATGCGGCGGTTATCAATGTCCTGTCGGACATCGTATGGCTGCCGCGCCCCTACCTGACGCCGTATGCCGCGTCCAAGGCCGCCGCCTGGAGCTACACCAACCAGCTGCGATTCCACCTCGTCGACCGCGGCATCCAGGTTCTCGGACTTCATGTCGGGTTTCTCGACACCGATTTGACGAACGGTATCGACGTGCCGAAGACCAATCCCACCGACGTTGCCACCCAGACCTATGATGCGCTTGCCGAAGGGAAAAACGAGATCATGGCAGACAAGGGGACGGTTCTGCTAAAGAGCACGCTCGCCGACGAGGTGCCGGGCTACATCACGCCTCCGCCCGGATTGTTTTGAACCTCGAAGCCTGACGAATGCTTGGCGTCTTCCGCAATCTGCGTGAAGACGCCGCTGTATTGGAGTGAAAGGAACGACGATGCTGTCGACAAACCAACCCCTGGGAATCGACCAATGCAACTGCAACGCCATGCGAAGAGCAAGCCGACAGATCACCCGTCTTTACGACGCCCACCTTCAGCCGGTCGGCTTGCGCATCACGCAGTTTCTCATCCTCGCCGCCCTCGCAGAGGGGAAAAGCGCCACCGTCAATATGCTGGCGGAGCGGCTCGACGTCGAGCGTACGGCCATGGGAAAGATGGTCGGTACATTGGAGAGAGACGGCTTCGTTACGATGAAGCCCTCGCCCACAGACGGCCGCTATCGGGTCATTGAGCTGACCCGTGAAGGCGATGCCCTGCATGACAAGGCATCGCCTCTCTGGAGTGCGGCGCAGCTTGAGTTCGCGAAGCTTAACGGTGCGAAGAGTGTCGCCACACTCAGGAAGGAATTGGACGCCATCGTCGTGGAAGACGGGGCCGAGCGTCCAGAAGTTTGATTACACGACCTGCATTTTTGCCGGTCTTGACATTCTGTCGATGCCAGAGCTCGAACTCGAACATCGCGGCATAGAAAGACCAGAGACCTCAACGCAGCCTGCGACTTCAAGTGCAGTTTGCATTAGACGCATCAGAGTCGTCTTGTGCTCCATATCCGGTTCCGCACGACAGCGCGCTCTAGGCGATTGTCTTCGCCACCAGGTCGTTCGACGCCCTGATAACGGCCTGCACATACGATGGGTCGCGGAGGTTTTCGCTTGGAAGAATTGGCTGCGCCCTGTTGTTGAGCATCGCCCCACTGCGACCATCGATGTCCGGAGACACCAGCAGCGGCGTCATCCGCTCGGCATATACCTCCGGCGCGATCGTCATGAACGATGTCAGGCCCTCGGCGATCTTCAGAAGCAGTTTCGATCCGAACAGATTGGCGCGGATGCCGGTTTTCACGAAGCCTGGGTTCAGACCGAAGACGTCGATCTGCGGGAACCGCCGCGCAACGTCCAGGACAAGCGCCTCGTTGCCGGCGACGGTGTTCATGTGGGCTTTCATGCGGCCGTAGCTCTTCTTCGAGTTCAGATCGTCGACGTTCGCCTTCTGACCCGACCCTGGGAAGCCCATGACGAAGACACGGGGCTTCCTCCGGACGTCGGACCTGTCTTTTCCGAGGCGCGGCGCGATGGCGTTGAGGATGACGAAACGGCTGAGGTAGCTGATTGCCAGATCGCGTTCGATCCCTTCCGACGTCGTCTCCCTCTTTGGACCGGCCATCACGCCTGTGGTCATGATGACAAGAGCGAGGCTCTCGGCGGGCAGCTCATCCGCGACCCGTCGTGCATCGGCTAAGAGGCTGAGATCGGCTTTCACGAAGCTGATGCTCGGGTTCGTCTCATCCTTGAAGGTGCGGCCGACGACCAGCACGTCTGCGCCCTGCTTTGCCAAAGCCTGGGCAAGCGAGCGACCGATGCCGCCCGTTCCCCCGATCATGGCCACCTTGAGTTTCCGAAGGTCGAGCGACTTCGGTTCGACATGACGCCAGGTGATCGACTTGTCCTTTTTCATCGGACGGCCGTCTGTTCCAACCGGGCGTCGGCCCACACGGGATAGTCGGTATAGCCCTTCTCGGTGCCCCCGAAGAAGCTGTTGCGATCCGCTTCGTTCAAGGGCGCGCCGGAGTTCAGGCGGCTCACGAAGTCCGGATTGGCAAGGATCATCTGACCGAAGGATTCGAGGTCGGCGAGACCCGACGCGACGTCGGCGCCGATCTGGTCGCGCGGACGTCCCGGTCGGTTGAGGATCAGCGTGCGATGCCAGAGCTTGCGGATGTCTCCGAGCAACGGCTCGTCGCCAGCCTGCATGATGTGGAGATAGGCAAGTCCCAGTCTGTCCAGTTCGGGAACGAGATGGCGATATAGATCGCGGCCCTCGACGCCTTCGTCGATGCCCCACATGGCGAGACCCGGCGACAGGCGGATGGCGGTGCGGTCAGGCGCGAT
>NZ_JBIVYI010000038.1:0-4234 GCF_044769665.1 Rhizobium sp. NPDC090279
CGCTTGGAACAAGCTTGTCGACCAACCCTGGAAAATCATGTCCATCGGACACCGCGAATGGGCTCGTCGGTCATGATCGTCGCTCGTTGGTATTAGAGCCCAGGCACTTTCTCGGTAGGTCGTTCAGATGGTGAGCGAGTTGAACCAGCGCCGATTGCGGTACTTCGGCCAGGTCAGTGTCGCCTGGCATGAAGCGGCGAATGCGCTTGTTGGCATTTTCGACGGCTCCTTTTTGCCAGGGGGCACTGGGGTCGCAGAACCAGCTGCGTGCGCCGATGCCATCTTCCAAAGCCCTAAATCCGGCAAACTCGGTGCCGCGGTCGAAGGTAAAGCTCTGGCGTGCTGCGGAGGGCAAAGACGAGAACGCTTCGATGATCTTGTCCATGATCGGACGCGAATGCCGGCTCTGGTTCTTGATCATAACAGTTTAGCGGCTCTTCCGCTCCACCAGTGAGGCGATGTTGGCATGCCCGAGTTCGCGCTCGAAGATCAAAAGATCGCCCTCCCAGTGTCCGAACTGTGACTGATCGCCAATAAAATCAGGTCGTTGGGATATTCGGTGACTGGCTGGAAACACGCTGTTTCGCGGCTTTTTCGATCCACGCAGACGGCGCTTTCGGCGCGCCTTCGGCAGGTAGTGATAAAGGCCAAGCCTGTTGTAAGACAACAAACTCTTCGTGTGCATCTGCTGCCGATGCTCGCTTCCAGCCCTGAGGCCGAGCGGTCCGCTCACCCTCTTTCGCTCTCGCTATCCAGCGAATTGCCGTTGAAATCCCAACACCGAACCGGGCCGCAGCCTACCGAGCCGGAATCCCCGCCGCAGACGCCTTCAAACCCGTATTCGCAGGTCATCGCTCAGTGCTTGTCCCATCATTCACCTCTTCGCTGTGGATGTTGAATCAGTTTCGGCGTCCGTCGTTACCTCACAATCGATTCATCGATCGCAGGACATGCTCTAGATGCAGGATCGATGGCCGACGCATTTACTTGCAACGGAAGAAATCCTGTTTAGCCATTATACGAAACTACTGACCAAATCACGCAAGAAAGCGTTATTACGTTTAGACCTCCAATATATTCGGTTTCGAGTAGCCTGCGTGGCCTATAAAATTGATTCGTTGATACTCTCCAAATGATTTGGTGAAAGGTAAGCAATGATGCTTGACAGACAGCAGCTTGAATTTTGGGTCCTGCAACGCGCGCAGGAGATCGTTAGGCGCGAAGGTGCGAGTCTAATGAATGCAGCCCAATGGCTGGACAAACAGGGGACCGTTCGTAGCAGCTATGCGTTGCGTACGGCGATTGAGACCTCTCTGAGGGAAGCACTGGACCTCTGGGGCCGAGAGGCTCGAACAGCGGCTTAAAGCAATATGAAACTAGGCGCGTCGCAAGACATTTATCGAGCAGCAGGCGCGTCGTTTCCTATGCTCTTTTTGGGAAGACTATCGAGGAGCAATATCCAGATGGTTAGTGTTGCATCAATATGTCATGTAACCGCCGTTGCGCTTCCTGAGGCGAGATGTTTCCGTCATTGAAGAAATCGCCCACCACGCCAATCCAACCTTCCGACATCTGGCTCGGCATGGCCTGAGACTGAGCACTTACCTCGCCCTTCTTCGCCTTGATCATTTCCAATCCGAGCTGCCCGCAACGGTCAAGACCAGTTGGATCGACATCGGTCCGAACCGGCAGAGATCCCTTGATGCGGCTAAAGGCGACCTGATTTTCTCTGTCAAGGATCATGCGCGCGAAGGCGCGCTGTGCATCCGCTGTGCCATCCCGGTTAGTAATTGGAAAGGCGAAGGCGTCGATCACCATGAAATAGGCTATTGCTGTCCCAGGAACGAGGTTGCAGTCAAAATCCCTATCGACCAGATAGCCGCGTGCGCCAAGCTCGCCTTTTGCCCAGTCACCCATGAATTGCATGCCCGCCTTACCGGCGCCGACCGCCGCCGTAGCATCCGCCCACGTCTTGTCTTTTCGCGCGGCGATTGGCTCTACGTAGTGAGACAGACGCAAAAGCGTATCCAGGGCTTCGATCATGCGCGGGTCCTCGACTAGCTCGGCGTCGCCGCTCATGAGGCGAGAATATCCCTCGGGGCCGAATTTTTGAAAGATAATGTCGTTGAAAATGAGCGATACTTCCCATCGCGATCCGCCAAGCGCAATCGGAACAAGTCCGGCTGCCTTGATTTTTTCGGCGGCATCGAAGATTTCATCCCAGGAGCGCGGCATATTCACACTTGCTTCGCGAAATACAGCGTTGCTCGTCCAAAGCCAGTTCTCAGCATGGATATTGGTTGGTGCGAAGTAGGCCTTTCCTTTGTAGGAGATCCGGTCGAGTATCGTTGCGGGGATAACATCTCGCCAACGATCCGCCTGCGCGACGTCATTGATGTCCTGAACAATTCCCATCTCCGGCAGTTCACGTGATCCCTCATTCGCGTTCCACTGCATGACCGCCGGCGCATAGCCATTGGCAATACGGTCACTCACGAGGCGCTGAACCGCAACCTTGTTCTCAGCCGGCATGTCGGCCCATTGATTGCCTGCCGTCGTCCAGGCTTTGCGAAACACGTCAAGCGCAGCGGACTCGCTTTTCGATACCCAGAAATGTACGACATCAACCGACATCCCCTCTTCGGCGAACGCCGGTGCCGAGGGTCCTCCGATCGCCAAGGCAATTGAAAGCCAAGTCCGCATTATCCTATTCATTCACTTTCTCCTATCGACAAGTTTCGCGACTTCTGCCGAGCGCGGAAGCGTTCGGAAAAGATCAACCAGCGATCCGCTTCAGCCGTCGTGGCTCGGTGCCTACGCGGGGCGCCGAGACTTTCAGACGCTCAACTGCAACCGAAGCGGGTTCCGGTTTGGCAAACAAATATCCCTGGCCTATCTCGCAGCCCGCGCTCAGAAGGAAATCGCGCTGTATCTCGTTTTCGATACCCTCGGCAACGCAACGCTTGCCCAGGTTGCAGGCAAGATCGATCATCGCCCGCACGATCTGCTCGGATCGGATATCGCTGCCCAGATCGGTAACGAAGCTGCGGTCAATTTTCAATTCATCGAACGGAAAGTCGCGCAAATGCACCAGTGAAGCAAAGCCGGTGCCAAAATCATCAAGGGAGACAGACATTCCTCGTTGCCGGAAACGAGTGATCGTCTCCAAAATCTGAGTGGCGCCGCGATTGAGAAAAACGTCTTCTGTCACCTCAACAGCAAAGTCGCACCATTCCAGCTGATTGGCACTGACCGCCGCAGCAATGAGATCGTAGCCCTCCAGACCGACCAGCAACACTTCGGGAAGGTTGATGGCGATAGAGCCTGGTCGCAGCCCATCAGCTTTCCACTGCTTGAGATCATGCGCCACCGTATTGACGACACAGCGCGTCATACCGCCGATAAAATGGGAGCCTTCCATCAGTGGCAGGAAACGGCCGGGTAGCAGAACGCCAAGCCGGGGATGGTGCCAGCGTACCAGCGCCTCAAACCCGAGATGTTCACCAGTTCGAAGGTCAACTTTTTGCTGATAGTGGACCACGAATTCGTCGCGGTCAGCCGCGAAAGCAAGAGCAGCTGCGAGTTGGTTCTCCTCGAGGCGATGCGCAAGTGACGCTTCGTCGAAGATGACGGCGGTGTTGCGCTTGGTCTTCGCTGCGTAAAGCGCGAGATCGGCGATGCACATGAGCGCTGGCTCGTCCGCGGCATGCTTTGGCACAACCGCTCCACCTATACTGGCCGAAACCGGTAAGAGGCGGCCTTCGAAATAACATTCTGTCGCAATCGCTGCGACGGCACGTTTGGCAAGTGCTTCCAGTGCTGTCGCATTGTTGTGGCCGGGAAGCAGAATGGCAAATTCGTCACCACCCAGTCTCGCCACGATGTCGGTGGAGCGAAAGGTCCCTTGCAGCATGCGGGCGACGTGCCGGAGAACAGCATCACCTGCAGGATGACCAAAACTGTCGTTGATGCCCTTGAAATGGTCGAGATCGACCAGGAGCATCGAAAAGCTCGCGCCGACTTGTTCCAGCGAGTCAAAAAGCCTGGCTAGCGCGTCGTTGAATGAGGAGCGGTTGCTGAGACCAGTGAGTGCATCGCCATGCGCCAGCAATGTCAACTTGGCCTCAAAATTGACGGTCCGGAGGTGCGGACGAAAACTTGGACTAACAGGAGATAGTTCATGTATTCGTATGAAGACCGCATGAGGGCTGTGCAGCTCTATATCAAGCTCGGC
>NZ_JBIVYI010000039.1:0-2953 GCF_044769665.1 Rhizobium sp. NPDC090279
CGCAATGGCGCATTGGAAAGTCGTGACCGGCGCAACTGCATAAATTCATCGGCAAACGCCTTATCGGGGATTAAGCGAACAACGTGACATCGCCCAGGGAAACATTGGCGGCCCTGCGTCAGGTGCTTTCGCGCTACGACCTCTCTCTGCGGCGCGATATGCGGACGCACCTTGAAGAACGCATCGCGTCGTTCTGGTATCGCTTCGATGAGACTCGCCACATTCACTATGCATCCGATGGATCGCCCATTCGGCCGGAGCGGGTCATGGCGGAACTGCAGCCGTGGCTCGAACGCGATATCGCAATTGTTGCGGATGCGAGTTATTCCTCCATGTGGATACTCGGACAATTGCGCTCGCCAAAAGCTGGCTTGCGCTTCATCACCCCACGGGGCCTCGCCGGACTGGGGTGGGGTTTTCCACTCGCACTTGGCGCCAAGGCCGCCCGGCCCGATCGCCCGGTCGTGGCGGTTGTCGGCGACGGCGGTTTTGCCCATAGTTGGGCCGAGCTTGAAACTATGATGCGCATGCGCTTGCCGGTAACGGTCGTCGTGCTCAACAACGGCATCCTCGGTTTTCAGCGCGACGCCGAAACCGTGAAGTTCGGGCGATATACTTCTGCATGCCACTTCGCCGATGTCGATCACGCGGCTATCGCGAGTGCCTGCGGTTGCCCATCCGTCCGTATTGATGATCCCGCCTCGCTCGGGCCGGCCCTCAAACGTGGCATCGAGGCAGGCGAACCGCTGCTCATCGAAGTGATGACCGATTCACAAGCGCACCCACCGCTGTCTCTGTTTGCGCAAATGGACGAAGCCGCATGACAGCTGCTGCCCGCCAAAGGCTTGCCGTCGTCACTGGCGGCGGTTCCGGGATTGGTTTGGCAACGGTCGCGCATCTGCTCGACCATGGCCATAAGGTTGCGCTGTTCGGTCAAAATCCGGACCATATCTTAAAAGCGGAACAAGGATTTTCGACGCGGTTCGGCGCCGAAAGGGTGTTTGCCCGCACCATCGACATTACCATGCCGGCGCAAATACAGGACTTTTTCCATGAGCTCAGGGAGACATGGGCCATGCCGGATATCTTGATTTGCAATGCAGGGATATCGCCCAAGGGTGAAAACGGCCCGACACCGTTCGCCGAGGTTTCCCTTCAGGAGTGGCATTCGGTTCTCTCCGTCAATCTGACCGGCGCGATGCTCTGCTGTCAGGCTGTTCTTCCTGCCATGATCGAACGCAGAGCCGGCCGTATCGTTTTGGTAGGCTCCCTTGCCGGTCGCACAATTCCAAAGATCGCGGGATCCGCCTATGCCATCTCGAAATCCGCCCTTGCCGGGCTGGCGCGATCCCTGGTGGTTGCGTCGAGCGGCAGCGGAACGACCGTCAACCTTATAGCGCCGGGCAGGATCGCCACCGATATGGCAGGACCACCGGGCAGCGAGATCAACCGGGCTGCGATCGCCCGCATTCCGGTAGGGCGCATCGGGATGCCGCATGATGTCGCGGCGGCGATCGGTTTCCTTGTGTCGGAAGAGGCTGGCTTCATCAATGGTGCGATCCTGGATGTCAATGGCGGGGAATTCGCACCGCCATGAGACGATACCGGAGGAAAAGTGATGGAGTTTCGTATCCTGGTCTGTGCTCAAGATGTGCAGATGTTTCTGCTCTTGCGGCATGTTCTGGCAACGGAGGGGTTTATAGCTTTCTGTGTCGACAGCCTCAAAGAGGCTGAAGATCGGTTGTGTGATCCCGATGTCAGAGCCGTGATCGCCGATTGCTCGACCTGTGGCGTGGATGCCGCAAGCCTGCGCAACCTCAAGATCGCGCGATTTGATCTCTCAATCGCATTGTTCTGCAACAGGCCCAATTCGCAGCTCGATGAAGCTGGCGCCGATCTTGTCCTCGCACATCCATTCGATCCAGCGTGTCTCATCGGATTCCTGCGGCGCTTGAGGCTCGACGCGCTGATTGAAAGAAGCGACGCCCGCGCTGAGGTCAACATACTTCGCTTTGCAGATCTCGAAATGAACATTGCCACTGCAAAAGTGCGCAGGAATGGTCACGCTCTTGTGCTGACAGCCTTGCAGTTTCGCCTGCTGCGATATCTCTTGATGAGCCCGAAGGCTGTTCGGAGTCGGGAAGAATTGATCGCCGCGGCATGGCCGATGGGCATAGATGTCGAGCCGCGAACGGTGGATATTCACATCGGGCACATTCGTAGAGCTCTCAGGAGAACGGGACCAGATCTTGTCCGTACCGTTCGTGCGCGCGGCTACGCGCTGGATTTGGAGTGCGAAGCATGTGACTAGTATGCTGGCGACACTATAGCGGATCGTGACATAAAGGAGCGTCAGAGGATGTATCTATCGCATAATACAACTATAAATTGATTTTCTTGCATAAGATAGCTTATGGAACTTTCAGACTTCTTCATGGATTGATCGCTCAACATCCGACTCAAGAAATCTTGAAAGAAAATGCTGTCGACACGTCACGTCCAATTTGGGATTGCCATCTGCTAGCGATCAAACGGGCCGCACATGCCGAGCTGATCAAGCGCGCTCCGCAGATGATTCCCATCCAGGATGAATTGCCCTCCTGACCGGCGAGCTATCGCTAGTTTTTCCCCCTCGTCTTTCGTTGCCAGTAGGCGGATCAGAAAGTCGGTGATTCCTTTTGCCGCCTCTACTAAGGCGCGACCGCTTTCGAGACCGACCCGATTGACAATATCTTCAGACAAGACCGGTGTGATCCCTTGAACGGACGCCTGGGCCCCATAGGCATATCCTTCGGGCAATTCTCCCTTGAGATTCACGACGCGGCGATGGAAAATCGATTGGCAGATCTGATCGACGGCCGGCGATGTCACGTTGTTCGCTTAATCCCCGATAAGGCGTTTGCCGATGAATTTATGCAGTTGCGCCGGTCACGACTTTCCAATGCGCCATTGC
>NZ_JBIVYI010000040.1:0-2685 GCF_044769665.1 Rhizobium sp. NPDC090279
TGTCGATTTCAGAGCTTACGCTTAAAACCAGGGATGAAGAGCCGGTTCGTCGGTTCGAGGTCTTTACTGGCAGTGGTCGTCGCCGCGAATGGAGCGACGAGCTGAAGGCGCGGATCATCGCGGAGAGCTATGAGCCCGGCGTGACGGTGTGCTCAGTGGCACGGCATCATGGACTAACATCGCAACAGCTATTCACTTGGCGACGGCTTGCCCGCAGGCCGCTCGATGCAGCGCCGGACGAGGCACCGATGTTTGCGCCTGCCATTGTCGTCCCGCAGGACATACCCCCAGCGAGGAAGGTACGGCGAGCACGTTCACCGAGGAAGGCCCATGGCGAGGCTGTGATTGAGCTGGAAATTGGTGGTGCGACAATCAGGATTGCATCTGGTGCTGACACCACGACGATTGCAGCCGTAATTGCGGCCATGAAGGCATCATCGTGATTGGTCCGTCCGGCGCGGTGAAAGTCATGATTGCCACCAAGCCTGTCGACTTCCGCAAAGGCGCAGAGGGGTTGGCTGCACTGGTGAAGGCAGAGATGGGAGCTGACCCGTTCTCCGGCACGATTTACGTATTCCGAGCCAAGCGAACCGACCGCATCAAACTGATCTTCTGGGACGGTAGCGGTGTGTGCCTGGTCGCCAAGCGGCTTGAGGATGGCGAGTTCCATTGGCCCCGAATGCAGGATGGCGCGATGCATCTGACATCCGCCCAGTTCTCGGCTCTATTTGAGGGGCTGGATTGGAAACGCGTCCATGCGCCAACCGAAACACGCACCCCCGTTATGGCAGGATAACGGCCGCGACGAATTGAATCAGCCGCATTCAATATCTCGTTTTGTGAGGCAAAATATGCTGTTCTTGCCCCATGACGACAAGGGCGGACGATCTTCCCGATGACCTGAACGCGCTGAAAGCGATGGTGCTTTCGCGCGAGGCGGAGAATGCCCGCCTGCGTCAGATCATCAAGGAATTACAGCGTCACCGCTTTGGTCGCCGCGCCGAAACGCTTCCCGAGGATCAGCTTCTCTTAGGCTTGGAAGAAGCTGAACAGGTCGAGGCGGATGGTCTGGAAGCGAAAGAAGAAGCCTCTGCCGCTGTGCGCCAGGAACGTGTTGCCAAACGGCGAACGAACCGGGGTTCTTTGCCAGCTCACCTGCCACGCATCGAGATGATCGTCGATATCGATGACTATGCCTGCCCAGGCTGCCGCCATGATTTGCATCGGATCGGCGAAGATGTCAGCGAAAAGCTCGACATCGTTCCCGCTCAGTTCCGTGTGCTGGTCGTGCGCCGCCCGAAGTATGCCTGCCGGGCCTGTGAGGATGTCGTGGTTCAGGCTCCGGCTCCCACCCGGCTGATCGAAGGCGGCATTCCGACCGAAGCAACCGTCGCCCAGGTCCTGGTCTCCAAGTATGCCGATCACCTGCCGCTCTATCGTCAGGCGCAAATCTACAAGCGGCAAGGGATCGATCTCGACCGCTCGACACTCGCGGATTGGGTCGGCCGCGCCGCCTGGCATTTGCGGCCTATTCATCAACGGTTGCTCTATGTTTTGAAAACATCTTCAAAACTCTTTGCCGACGAAACGACTTGCCCGGTTCTCGATCCCGGACGGGGCAAGACCAAGACCGGGCAACTCTGGGCTTATGCTCGCGATGACAGGCCATGGCAGGGAGACGATCCGCCCGGAGTGGCCTATGTCTATGCACCGGATCGCAAGGCCGAACGCCCGATGACCCATCTCGACGGCTTCGTCGGCATTCTCCAGGTAGACGGCTACAGTGGCTACCGCCCGTTGGCTGCCAAGAACACCGTATCGCTGGCATTCTGCTGGTCGCATGTTCGTCGGCGCTTTTACGAACTGGCGGCCGCCGGTCCTGCACCTATTGCCACGGAGGCACTCAGACGCATTGCCGAACTTTACAAGATCGAAGACGAGATACGTGGCCGCACGCACGAAGAGCGCAGCATCGCGCGTCAGGAAAAGAGTCGTCCGATCATCGATAGCCTCGCTCCCTGGTTACGTGAACAGCTTGGCCTCATCAGCCAGAAGACAAAGCTGGCCGAAGCGATCCGTTATGCCCTGTCACGCTGGGATGGGCTGACCAGGTTCATCGATGACGGCCGGATCGAGATCGACTCCAACACCGTCGAGCGATCCATCAGACCGATTGCCCTCAATCGCAAGAACTCGCTGTTTGCAGGCTCCGATGCAGGAGCCGAACACTGGGCGACCATCGCATCACTCATCGAGACCGCCAAGCTCAACGATGTCGAACCGCTTGGCTATCTCGCCGACGTGCTTACCAGGATCGTCAACGGTCACCCGAACAGCCGGATCGACGAGTTGTTGCCCTGGTCATACATGACCTATAAAATCCTCCCGACAAAAGAACAGGCGTGGAGTGTGCCGTGACAGAGCAGAGCATCTCATGGGAGCAGGATGGAACCGACTCCGGCTGGTTCTTCGCCAAAAATGTCGGCTCTGTGAGAAGCAGTTCCAGTTATCGCCCCGGAGGCTGGTGGTTCCTTCCAAAGTGGTTACCTGACACGGAAGAAAACGATGTCGGCCCCTTTAAAACCAAAACTGCCGCGTTGGCAGAAGCGGAGCGTCTGGCTGCCTATAAACTCACAAAATAGCAGCATAAGCTTCCACCCGCCGTGGCCCCAGAACGGCGCTTAC
>NZ_JBIVYI010000041.1:0-2638 GCF_044769665.1 Rhizobium sp. NPDC090279
CCTTTTTAAGGTATCGATTACACTTTTGCCTTTCCAAGATCATCGGAATCTTCCCGGTCGGCCGGAATGCGTTCAGACACCTATAAGCATTTCCCGGATGACGAGACCGGATCTCACGCCTGTCGTTTAGATCTCTGTCCCGCGCCCATGTTCCTGGGCTTCCGTCCGCGCAAGCTCGGCTTAGGGGGCACGGTGTTGCCATACTCCTCCCACCACGCCGCTAATGCCTGCATCGTTGGGCCGAGACCCAGCGCCTTCTGAGTCATTTCGTACTCGACGCGAGGCGGCACCTCCGCAAACACAGTGCGTGAGACAAGCCCATCCTCCTCCAGCTCCCGAAGCTGTGCCGACAGCATATGTTGCGTGATGCCGGGGATCGCTTTTCGCAGTTCTCCGAAGCGGTGAACCCGCCGATGGAGCAGCCACATGATTTCAAGCTTCCATTTTCCCGAGAGCATCGCGAAGGCTCGGCGCATCTCGTCTTGCATTGTGAAGTCTGGTTCTGCCATTAGTATGATCTTCCATACTTAGTGTCGTTAATTCATCCTACTTGCATGAAAACATCATAGGCTACAAATTATCTACAAGCTCTTCGTAGCCGATGCAACGCATCATCCGGACAGCGCAAGATAAACAAACAATTCGCCGGGGCGTCCCGGCGAAAGGATGACTTATGACCGTGATTTACACTTACTGGATAAGTACGGCGCTCCTGTCGGCGCTGTACCTGTCCTCAGCAGCTCTTTACCTCAGCAAAAAGGAATTCGTCGCAAAGGCGCAAGCCGATCTCGGATACCACGTGCCACACTTGGTGCCATTGATGGTCGTTGTGAAAATACTTGGGCCGCTTGCAATCTTGGCCCGAGTTAGCCTGCCGCTGAGCGACCTCGCTTATGCGGGCGTGTTCTATCATTTGGTCTTGTCGGGTATGGCGCATCTCGGCGTCCGCAGCGTCAAGGGTGCAATGCCCGCTGCCATTGGTCTTGTCCTGCTGGCCATATCCTTCGCGACCCAGAACTACGCTCGCGATGTTCCGTCGCCGTATGCCTTTGAGGCAACGGTGAACCCTTAAGCGCGAAAATTGGAGACACTCATGAACAGACTGGAAGGTAAGGTTGCGATTGTTACCGGGGCTGGCCGTGGAATTGGCCGCGCCACCGCCAAACTCTTCGCAGCGGAAGGCGCCAAGGTGGCCGTGCTCTCGCTCACGCCCGCGAATGTCAATACTGTCGTGGCCGAGATAGAAGCTTCCGGCGGAACAGCATTGGGCATCGCCGTTGATGTCAGCAATGCCGATGCAGTCAAGGCTGCAATCGACACGGTGGTTGCGGCCTGGGGCGGCGTCGATATCCTGGTGAATAATGCCTTTGACCCGTCAGCCGTGCAGTCCTCCGTTCTGGAGTTGTCGGTGGAGCAGCTTCAGCGCAATTTCGATACAGGCCCGATCGCTTTCCTGCGTACGATGCAGGCCGCCTATCCTCATCTTAAAGCCAGCGGCGAAGGTCGTGTCATCAATTTTGGCTCAATGGCTGGCGTCACCGGCTTGGCGCCCTATGCGCCCTACAACATGGCGAAAGAAGCCGTACGTGCCCTGACCCGCGTGGCAGCCCGTGAATGGGGGCCGGACAAGATAACCGTCAACAACGTCCTCCCGGTTGCCGACACCTGGGGTGCTGCGGCTGCCAATGTTCCAGCCCCGGCCAACGCGCTTGCCCGATATGGATCCCCAGAAGATGACGTCGCACCGGTGGTGCTGTTTCTCGCCAGCAAGGATGCGCAGTTCATCACTGGTTACAGCCTCATGCCCGACGGCGGCATGATCATTGATGCCGGGCGTTAGGAACGACGTGAAGCCCATTCTCCGGACGTGAAGCTCTGGCGAGGTCAGCAAACAAATCGCTGGCCTCCGTCCCGCCGCTTCTGTTTGCACATTCACAAATTAGGGAGCCGACAATGGCTACATTTCCGATCACTTCAGTGTTCGCGGCATTTTTCGCAGTGGCCTTGGTCGCTCTTTCTTTTCCAATCTCGCTACGACGTCTCAAGGTCGGAGATATGATCGGCGAAAGTGCCGATGAAGTGCTTCGTCGCCGCATACGCGCGCAAGGCAATTTCACTGAATATGTCCCGCTCGGTGTCATATTGCTTGCTCTCGTTGAGGCGCAGGCCGCTCCCAGCGCGGTTGTTCTTGCGATCGGCATCATCCTGGTTATCGGACGCATTCTGCACGCGAGCGGAATGTTATCGTCGTCGGGACCGATACGAGGTTTTGGAATGATCTTCACCTATCTCGCTCTTGTAGTGCCGGCGGGATGGTTGGTCGCAACCGTCATTCTTTAACACCGCTGCTTTGGACCGACTGCCGCCATGTCGCGAAGAGTAGATATTTCACGACGCAGCGTCCTCCAACTGTCATGGTCGGCGAGCTTTTGACGTCAGCAGCGATTGATAGCGGCCAGGCCGATTTGCCGGCACGGATGTCTCTATGGCGCAGGACCTCAATAGGACGCTCTGCCGTCGAAATCAGGCAGGGCAAGAGACCGAGCGATCGGCAAGTTGATGTTTCGCGCCCTTACTGACGGATGAGACCGAACCGACGCGCCTCATCCAGCAGATGACGAACGGACGATGGTTGCCA
>NZ_JBIVYI010000042.1:0-2621 GCF_044769665.1 Rhizobium sp. NPDC090279
TGCGCGCTTCGCAAAAGTTGGACAGGATTTCCGCCAATTCCCGGACAGCAGTTTCACTAAAGTCCGGACAGATTGACGAGGTTGGTCCTCGGCAGCCTGGTTTCTATTATGGCTGATTGATTTCGTCGTTTTCTGCACCCGTCAAGAGGAGTGTGCTTTTTTGCTTTCTCATGCTCTCGCCTCGCAGAGTGATACGATGGGCATTATGCACGATGCGGTCGAGTATGGCATCGGCGACCGTGCTGTCGGCAATCAGGTCGTGCCAGCTTGCCACGGGGACCTGGGCTGTGATCAGGGTGGATTTTCTCTGATATCGTTCCTCGACAATTTCGAAGAGATGGAAGCGCTGCTGATCGGAAAGCGTATGGGTTCCAAAGTCGTCGAGGATCAGGAGCTGGACGCGGGTGAGCTTGTCGATGAGACGAGGGAAAGAGCCATCGAGGCGGGCAAGCGCGAGATCCTCGAATAGGCGCGGCACGCGCACATAGAGCACGGAGTGACCGAGCCTGGCCGCTTGCCTACCGAAGGCACAGGCCAGCCATGACTTGCCGGTGCCGGTGTGACCGGTGATGATCAGTCCCTCATGGGCGGTGAGCCATTGCCCCTGGGCCAGCGCCATGGTGTTGCGCCGGTCGAGACCGCGAGCGGCGGCGAAGTCGATATCTTCGATGCAGGCCTGGGCAAAGCGTAGCTTGGCGGAGGCGAGCCGGTTGCGGATGCGCTTGTCAGTGCGCAGGGTGACTTCGCGGTCGAGCATCAAGCCGAGCCACTCATCGCGGCTGAGCTCATTGGTGCCGGACTGCTCGGTCAATTCGCGCCAGGCGGTGGCCATGCCGGTGAGCCCGAGGGCCTGCATCTGGTCGAGGGTGGGGTTTGTCAGCATCTTGCTTCCTTCACTGGTAGTAGGATCGGCCACGGATATTGGTATGCGCAGGCGTGGGGGCCGCGTGTTCAGCCTGCGGTCTTTCCCGGTCGAGGCCGGATTTGAGGATGGAGGCGACGGAGGAATAGGTGATGGCATTGATGGTGAGCGCCCGCTCACAGGCTACATCGAGGCGCTGCGATCCATAGCGCGGCGCCAGCGACAGAATACCCATGGCCGAGCGGTATCCCTGTTCCGGATGTGGCCTGTCGCGCATCATGCGTTCGACCAGGATGGCGGCATTGGGGCCGATCTGGGTTGCACGGCCGATCAGATTGGCCGGCGTGGTATTGGCATAGCGCTGATGCGCTTTGGGCATATGGTCGTTGACGGTGACGTGGCCGGAACGCTGGGAGCGACGAACATGGCTGGCGACACGCTGGTGATCATGGAAGATCTCGACCACCCGGTGGGTGAGCCGTACCTGGAGGGTGCATCCGATCAACCGATGCGGCACCGAGTAGAATGTCTTGTCGACCTCGACATGATAATCCGGATGAACCTTCGCCAACTTCCATTCCGCATATTCGAACGGCATCACCGGCAAGGGCTTCAAGGCTGCCCGTTCGATCTCCTCGAACAGCTCGCGGCGGCTTTTACCGACATGGCGCATCGGCCGGTTGTTCAGGTCTTCGAGCAATTCGGCAATCGCCGTGTTGAGGACGGCAAGCGAGAAGAAGGTACGGTTCCGGAGCCGGGCGAGGATCCAGCGTTCCACGATCAATACCGCGCCTTCGACCCGGCCTTTGTCGCGTGGTTTCCTGCTGCGTGTTGGCAGGATCGTGGTGTCGTAATGCTCCGCCATGGCAGCGAACGTCGCAGTCAACGTCGGCTCGAACCAAAGGGCCTTGGCCACCCCCGCTTTGAGGTTGTCGCACACGATTGCCTTGGTGACCCCGCCATAGAAGGTCAGAGCTCGCACCTGGCCGTCAATCCAATCCGGTAACTGCTGGCTAAAGCTGGCATGGGCGAAGGTCAGGTTGGAGGCGCCCAGCACCGCGACAAAAATCTGGGCCGAGTGGATGACGCCGGTCGCCGGATCGATCACCGGCACCGTCGGCCCGGCATAGTCGGTTTGCATCACAGCGCCCGCCGCGTGCCGATTGCGGAACGCTACACTCGCGCGCTGCCGAAAGGCGGCAACCTTCTCGCAGTACCACGTGAAGCCGTAACCATCGGGATGACTGGCGCGGTATTCCTGCCATAGAAGCGTCAGCGTCACGCCTTTGCGCTTCAGCTCCCGAGCCACAAGCGCCCAGTCCGGCTCGCCGAGATCGCGCGGCGGTCGACCGGCTCGGCCGAACAGCCGCCGCTCCAGTTTTGCATCCTCGTTCGGGCCGATTGGCAAGGGCCATGAGAGCCCGGCTTCCCGAGCACGTAGCAAATAGGTCGATACCGAGCTCTTGCCGATCTTCAGCCGCTCGGCAATCTCGCGCACCGAAAGACCCTCTTCGTGGGTCAGGCGCAGAATAGTTCGGATATCCCTCACTGTCGTTCGTCTTGCTTGCTTCCGTCTCGGCATCGGCCCCTCTCAACATTGTCGTGAGAGGCCTAGCAACCAAGACGGCGCAGCCGCGAACCAACCGTCAAACCGCCGCCGGAAACTGTCCGGGATTTAGCGGAATCGCTGTCCGGGAATTACTGAAAACTGTGGCCGGAGATTACCGGAAATCTTGTCCGGACTTTACCGAAACCCGCA
>NZ_JBIVYI010000043.1:0-2341 GCF_044769665.1 Rhizobium sp. NPDC090279
CGAGGCCTTCATCGAATTCTCCTCTCTTCCCCGCAGGGATCATAAGTGGAAAATTCCAGTTCTAAATGGCCTAATTTAACGGGGGCACGTCACCGCATGGGCACGACGGGCACATTTTTCCCGACTATCGCAAGAGCCTCGTTAATGAAGAGTTGGATGAGAGGTGTCTAGATCAAGGTCTCGGGAGATGAATTCGCTGCCATTGTCGACACGAATGGACGCCGGATAAGCGGATGCTCAGAAAAGCTCGACCGAAACCGAATCCCAATTTTGATAAGCATAGATGCCGGCAGCAACCGCGACCCCTATCGCAATTCGCCGTGGCCATTCGCTCTTTGGCTTCGCTTCGCCCTGCACACTCTCTGACATTCAAACCCCCAACACTTCAATTTTAGGTAGATCATAGGGGCGTAACATCGATGATGCTCGGAGGCTACGCCTTCGAGGCGTTGGGCTTCGGCTATCAGAATATCAAGCGCAAGGTGAATACGCCTTGGGTTGAGATTTCCGTGGGGCAGAGCCTCAATCCGCAGCAATGGACAGGCCCAACGTCCGACGAGGTGACGATTCAGGGCGTCTTCTTTCCCGAAGAATTCGACGGGCAGTCGCAACTTGACGGCATCATCGCAGCGCAATTGGCCGGCACGGAAATGATGATGGTGAGCGGCGACACAATAGAGGGCGTCATTCGCGGCATGTTCACGGTGCAGTCAGTCGAGGAAGACATGTCTTCCACGATGCCAGCGGGGTTGCCCGCCGCAATGCCTATGTGATCTCGCTCAAACGCTTGCCGGCGGAAACGACGGCGGTTTGCTCGACAGCGCAAGCTCATTCCTTTCTAACCTCTTCCGGTGATCACATGGCAAAGACTTACACAACCCGACAGGGCGAGACGGTCGATAGCGCCTGTTTCGCTCACTATGGCCGCACTGCTGGTGTGGTGGAGACGGTGCTTTCAGCTAATTGTGGCCTTGCCGCTCTTGGCGCGATCCTGCCGCTCGGCACAGACATCATAATGCCTGACACGCCGCGTGCGAGCGCGGAGCGTCGGCTTATCTCCGTCACCGTGACGGATGAGGAGGGCTTAAAGTCGGATTCAGTTGATATCGAGCTGAACGACGGCCCGCCGAATTTCCTCGCCCTTCCGCGCAAGCGTGCCATCATCTCGGTCAAAATGGGGTATGGCGTCGACCTCGTATCGAAGGGGCAATTCACCGCCGACAAGATCGGCCTTGATTGCCTGCCCTACAAGATGTCGATTTCTGGCAAGGCGGCGGACCTGCGCGGCGGCAAACTGAAAGAGAGGCAGGAACGTGCTTGGGATAGGGCCAAGCTTGGCGACATCATCGCAGAGATTGCCGGCGAGAGCGGATTGACGCCTGCCGTGGATGTCGAACTTGCGGAGCATACTTACGACTGGATAGGCCAGCAGGACGAAACCAATATCCATTTCGTGCGGCGGCTCGCAGATCGGCATAATGCTCTCTTTGCCGTCAAACACGGGCGGTTGTTGTTCGCCCGGCGTGGCTCCGGCCTTTCGGCCTCCGGTTCGTCGCTCGGCTCGGTCATTCTCACGCCTTCGGTTATCAAAACCGGCACGCTGAAAGTCGATATCAGCGACCGTACAAAATATAGCAAGGTCGTGTGCTACTATCAGGATGCCGACAACGCGAAGCGGGTCGAAATCGAGGCGGAAGCGGACGCGGATGGCGATAGCGTCTATCGCATTCCGGAAGCCTTTTCTTCGCCCACCGAAGCCGACAAGGCGAAAGAGCTTGCGCGCGGCGAGGGTGCCGTGTCGGTGACTGTTGTCGGCGATCCGGCGATTGACGCGGGTTTGCCGTTGCTCTTTGCAGAGGTTCGCCCTGGACTTGATGGTGTGCCCTACATCATCAAGACGACGCGGTTGAAATACACAAAGTCAGCGGGTTTTGAGGTTGACGTTTCCGGGCAGCTTTACGACGGCAAGTCGGCGACCGAAGACGAGAGCGAGAGCAAGAGCGGCGATGGCGAGACCAGTGGTAGCTCGCCCAACGCTTCGGATGCTGTCGGCAAGGTCGCGCCCAATAGAGCGCCGGGCACGCCTGCCACACCTTCCGCCTTTCTTACGCCGCGCCGGTTTTGCCGGACGGATGAGAACTAGGTGCAGGCGCCCTATCACGTCAGGCTTTTATCGGATTAACGAGATCGATCCCGCTTCGTGCAGAACCAGAACACCAATGCTGATTAGAACGAAAGGCACCACGACGGGCTCTGTTGCAAACATTGCGAGAGGTTGGATAGGTGCCGTGTTCTCCACCCTCATGCAGCCTGAGTTTCGAGATTCCGGGCGATCAGAGCT
>NZ_JBIVYI010000044.1:0-1911 GCF_044769665.1 Rhizobium sp. NPDC090279
GGAGCGCCATCGATATTGCCGATGGATCGGAGTGGACCGTTGGCTCTGTCGTTCGGGCAGCAGCGTCTATGGTTCCTCGACCGGCTCGAACCGAACAGCGTCGAGTACCTGCTTCCCTTGGCGTTGCGGCTGCACGGTGTGCTTGATGCGGCGGCGCTAAGGCAGGCGCTGGATGCATTGGCGAACCGACATGAGGTACTGCGCACCCGGTACGTCGCCACCGACAGTGATCCGATGCAAGTGATCGATGCCAGCGCCGCGGTGCCTTTGATCCAGATCGATCTGCGCCATCTTGACGACGATGACGAACGCGAGCAGCGCCTGCAGGAAGTCCTGCTGGCGGACAGCAGGCAGCCTTTCGACCTGGCGCAAGGTCCGGTGATCCGGGCAACTCTGGTGTGCCTGACGGAAGCTGAGCATGTCCTGCTGGTGACAATGCATCACATCGCATCCGACGGCTGGTCACTCGACATTCTGGCGCGTGAGCTATCCGTGCTGTATAGCGCCTTCGTCGAGGACCGGCCTGCGGGGCTCCCAGCTTTGCCAGTGCAATATGCCGACTTCGCACAGTGGCAGCGCGATTGGCTGTCGGGACCAGTGCTGGAGCGCCAGCTCGACTATTGGCGAGACCAGCTTGCCGGGTTGGAGCCGCTGGAGCTGCCGACAGACCGGCCGCGAACGCCACAGCGGGTGCCTGCCGGCGACACTGTCGCCTTCTCCATTCCAGCGGGGCTAGCGCAGCGGCTGAGTGAGTTGGGTCGAAGCCGCGGGGCAACACCCTTTATGGTCCTGCTATCGGGGTTCCAGGCCTTGCTGGCTCGCTACACCGGGCAGAACGACCTTGCTGTTGGCACGCCGATCGCCGGACGCACGCGGCTGGAGGTGGAGCCGTTGATCGGCTTCTTCATCAACACTTTGGTGCTGCGTACTGAGTTGTCAGGTGACCCCAGCTTCGGCGAGCTCGTAGAGCGGGTGCGGGAGACGGCGCTGACCGCCTATGCCCATCAGGACGTGCCGTTCGAGCGTCTGGTGGATGAACTTCAGCCGGAACGCGATCTATCACGCAATCCGTTGTTCCAGGTAATGTTTGTGTTCCAGAACACGGCGCCGGTGCACTTTGACCTGTCCGGGCTGGTGGCTGAGCCGCTGACGGCGCCATGGGAAGTGGCGAAGTTCGACCTGACCCTGCAGTTGGAGGAAGGATCAGAGGGAGATCTGCTGGCAGAGCTGGAGTATGCGACGGCATTGTTCGACCGGGCAACGATCGAGCGCATGGCCGGGCATTATGTACGCCTGCTCGAGCATGCGGCGGCGGATCCGGAAGCACAGCTGAGCCGGCTGGAATTGCTGAGTGCGGCAGAGCGGGACCAATTGCTGCGAGAGTGGAATGCCACGACGGCGCCGGTATCGGAACTCTGCCTGCACGAACTGTTCGAGGAGCAAGCGCGACAGACGCCGGAAGCGACGGCCGTGGTGTTCGGGGCGGAGCAGTTGAGCTATGACGAGCTGAACACCAGGGCCAATCAGCTGGCACACCATCTGCGGCGACAGGGCGTAGGGCCTGAGACACTGGTCGGAGTATGCATGGAGCGCAGCCACGAGGTGGTGGTGGCGCTACTCGGCATCCTGAAGGCCGGCGGCGCCTATGTGCCGCTCGATCCGGAATACCCGCGCGAGCGGCTGGCCTTCATGTTGGAGGACACCGGCGTGCCGGTGGTGATCAGCGAGGAGCGCTTTATCGACCGCGTCGCCAATACCGGAACACGCCTGATCCTGCTCGATCGCGACCGGTCATTGCTCGACGCCGAGCCCGCCACAAATCCTGCCGTCACCATCGATCCAGACGCGCTCGCCTACGTCATCTATACCTCCGGTTCAACCGGAAAACCCAAAGGCGTAATGGTTCCTCAT
>NZ_JBIVYI010000045.1:0-1667 GCF_044769665.1 Rhizobium sp. NPDC090279
TTGGCGGACATTCGTTGCTGGCGACCCGGGTCATAGCCCGACTGCGTCAGGCCTTCGACATCGACGTCCCTCTCCGCCGGATGTTTGAAGCGCCGACCGTAGTCGATATTTCGTCACATGTCGAATACCTGGTCCTTGAGGAAATCGCCTCGCTTACAGACTCCGAAGTGGAACAAATGATCTCTTGATGGAGGCCGAAATGTACAATTACAGTGCGTTCTTTACGTCCAAAGTTACAGCGCTACACGATGAGGGCCGATATCGATATTTCGCTGAACTGGAGCGAATTCGCGGTCAATTTCCAGCTGCTTTTTTGTACTCCGGCGATGACCGCCAGGATGTGATTGTGTGGTGCAGCAACGACTATCTCGGAATGGGCCAACATCCCGAGGTACTTCGTGCGATGCACGAGGCCCTAGACCGATTTGGCGCCGGAGCAGGGGGAACTCGTAACATTTCCGGTACGACCCATCATCACGTTCTTCTGGAGCGTGACTTGGCCGATTTGCACCGGAAGGAAGCCGCATTACTGTTTACTTCCGGATACGCGGCTAATGAAGCGACATTGAGTTTACTTGCACGTCAACTTCCAGATTGCGTCATTCTATCGGATGAATCTAATCATGCATCGATGATCGAAGGCATTCGTCACTCAGGTGCTGAGAAGCGGATATTCCGTCACAACGATGTTTCTCATCTTGAGTCCATTCTAAGTGGATTGGCCCCGCACCGGCCGAAGATTATCGCGTTTGAATCTGTT
Source organism: Rhizobium sp. NPDC090279 (assembly GCF_044769665.1). Lineage (NCBI taxonomy): Bacteria > Pseudomonadati > Pseudomonadota > Alphaproteobacteria > Hyphomicrobiales > Rhizobiaceae > Rhizobium > Rhizobium sp. NPDC090279. The sequence goes on from NZ_JBIVYI010000045.1 coordinate 761, forward strand.
TACTCAATGGATGGTGATATCGCTCCGATCTCGGCCATTTGCGATCTCGCCGACCGATTTGGTGCTATTACCTACCTCGATGAGGTGCACGCGGTTGGCATGTACGGTGATCTAGGTGCGGGTGTTGCTGAGCGTGACGGGATATCGGAACGAGTTACGATCATTGAGGGGACCCTTGGAAAGGCATTTGGATTGCACGGCGGTTATATCGCCAGTTCATCACGTATTATCGATTTTGTTCGTAGCTATGCACCAGGTTTCATTTTCACAACCTCGCTTCCGCCGGTGATTGCGGCTGGTGCTCGGGCAAGCATTAAAGTGCTGAGAGACAGCCCTTGGCTGCGTGCGAGGCATCAGGAACGCGTAGCATCGGTACGGCGTGGTTTAATGGCGGCCGGCCTCCCAATTATTCAAGCTAAAAGTCATATCGTTCCGATACTTATTGGCGACGCCCGCCTCTGCAAAGAGGCGAGCGACGAGCTGCTATATGCTCACGGTATTTATGTGCAGCCGATCAACTACCCAACGGTCCCTAGGGGTTCCGAGCGCTTGCGTTTAACTCCATCTCCAGTTCACACCGATGAGCACATTGTGGCTCTCATCAAAAGTATGAGCCAAGTCTGGAAAAAGCTAGGGCTCGGCTTAGCGGCTTAAGCTGATGAAATCTTCGACCAATCTGCGCCGAGTCCATCAGTAAAGAAGGGCAAAACATGGAAAAATTATCCGATCCGATGAATGCCATGAACGCGGCTATGTTTGATAGACGTCGACAGGCCCTATTGCAAAGGCGGTTGAGTGGAAAAGCTGGCGGGGGAGCGCCATCGATATTGCCGATGGATCGGAGTGGACCGTTGGCTCTGTCGTTCGGGCAGCAGCGTCTATGGTTCCTCGACCGGCTCGAACCGAA
>NZ_JBIVYI010000046.1:0-1611 GCF_044769665.1 Rhizobium sp. NPDC090279
GAGGAGGTGCGGACAAATTCTTGGACGGCTTATGCTGCAATTCCAAGATTCCGGCGGAATTCCGCGGGGCTAATCCCGCCCAGTGAGAGCTTTATGCGGTGCTGGTTGTACCACTGGATGTAAGAATCCAGCTGCTGCATGAAGTCGTGCAGGGTCGTATTGATCCAGGTGCGATTATAGTACATCTCGTTTTTCAGCCGCCCGAAGAAGCCCTCACAAGCAGAGTTATCCGGTGAGCACCCTTTGCGTGACATGGATCGGGCCAGTTGAGCATTTTGCATGCGCGACAGCCAGCCGGGCCAACGATAATGGGCACCCCGATCAGAATGCACAACAGGCCGGTTGGGACTATCGATGATTGTTTCGATCGCGGCATCAAGCATTGTATTCACGAGCTCTGCGTCTGGCCGCGTGCTCACAGACCAGCTGACCACCAGGCCATCGAAGCAATCGATTATGGGCGACAGATACACTTTGCCCGATGGCAGCTGGAATTCGGTGATATCAGTCAGCCATTTCTCGTTTGGCTTTGCAGCGTGGAAATCACGATTGACCAAATTTTCCGGCGCGGGATCTAATTCGCCTTGGTAAGACGTGTATCGACGCCGCCTAGCCGTGGTCACAACCAGCTGCGCCTGCTTCATCAAGCGGCGTACTACCTTTTCTGAGACCTGTTCTCCGTCCCTGGCCAGTGCCGCATGAATGCGTCTGTAGCCGTAACAGTTACGGTTGGTCTCGAAGAGCACCACAATGGTCTGGCGAAGATCTGCGTATCGGTCCTCAAGAGAAAGCAAAGACCGATGATAAAAATAAGAACTGCGGGCGAACTCAAGCCGCGTGAGAAGGTCGGGTAAAGCATATGTGTTTCGCAGGGCATCAACCAGCAGTGCCTTTTCCCGGTTTCCCAGGAGCCGCAGATCGATGCCCAGATCTTTTTTTATGAGTTCGTTCGCCTTCGTAAGCAGGTCATGTTCGAGTTGAAGGCGCTTCACATCACTGCGTAATGCTTCAAGTTCACGCTCGAGTTCGTCTCGGCTGGCAGTCGGTGGTAATTCGCGATGGCGTGTCATGGATGCAGGAACCTCACGACCAAGTTTCTGGTTCTTCCAGTCGTACAACGTCTGCCGGCTCACGCCTACCTTCTGAGCTACCGAGCGGGCGCTGTCGCTCCTGGTGCACAGATCGATCACGGCCGTTCGCTTCTGCTGCTCCGGTCTGATGGTACCGCTTGAGTTGCCGGTGTGAACTCTCCGCCTGTCGCCAGGTTGATATTCATCGATCCAAGCCGAAAGCTTTTCGCGGCCAGGGTAGCCAAGTGCCTTGATGGTCCATGCCAGGCAGCGGCCGTTGTCCAGATAGTGTTCAACGGCAATTCTCTTTTGCTCATCCGAATACCGCTGTTTGGTGCGTACATAACCTGCTGACAAGTCGTCGCCACGTGCGAACTCGCGATACCAATGCTTCAAAGCATTCTTCGTCGGATAACCCAACTGACGGATGGTGGCATTCGCCCGTTTGCCGAGCTTGATATAGAGCTGCACAGCCCTCATGCGGTCTTCATACGAATACATGAACTATCTCCTGTTAGTCCAAGTTTTCGTCCGCACCTCC
>NZ_JBIVYI010000047.1:0-1376 GCF_044769665.1 Rhizobium sp. NPDC090279
ATAAAGCTCTCACTGGGCGGGATTAGCCCCGCGGAATTCCGCCGGAATCTTGGAATTGCAGCATAAGCCGTCCAAGAATTTGTCCGCACCTCCTCTGAGGAAAATTCACGCGGCATTGACACCCTTTAGTCGAAGTCCCGGATCTGCTGCGTGAGGTGCATGAATGGACGGGATTTGCCGACCAGTTCACCCATGTCCGGACCGGTGATGCCCCCCAGAGCATCTCGGCCATGCTGGCCGGCGTTCTCGCCGATGGCACAAACCTCGGCCCGAAACGCATGGCGGGCGCGTCGAAAGGCATCAGTGCCCATCAGATTGGCTGGATGCGCAGCTTCCACGCCCGATCCGAAACTTACCGAGCCGCGCAGGCATGTGTGACCGATGCGCATACTCGCCATCCGCATTCACAGCTCTGGGGTGATGGAACGACCGCGTCATCGGACGGGCAGTTCTTCCGGGCCAGCGATCGGGCCGCCAAGCGAAGCGATATCAATCTCCACTATGGCAGCGAGCCCGGATCGAAGTTCTATAGCGGGCTTTCAGATCAGTATGGCTACTTCAGCATCCTGCCGATCAGCCCGACCGAGAGCGAGGCGGTCTATGTCCTCGACGGATTGTTCGATCATGACACGGTCCTGGAAATAGAGGAATTGTTCACCGATACCGGCGGCGCCAGTGACCATGTCTTTGCGCTGTTTGCCTTGGTCGGTAAGCGCTTCGCACCTCGACTACGCAATCTCAAGGACCGGAAGTTCCACACCTTCGAAAAGGCCGGTGCATATCCGGCGCTGGCCAACCATATCGGCGCGCCGATCAATACAGCACTCATCCTTGACCACTGGGACGATCTCTTGCGTCTGGCCGCCTCTATCACAACCCACACCGTCGCGCCGTCGACGATCCTCAAAAGACTATCCGCGTCGTCGAAATCCAGCGAACTGGCGAAGGCGCTCCGCGAGCTTGGCCGCATCGAGAGAACCTTATTCATGATTGAGTGGTATTCGAGCCCAGGCTTGCGTCGGCGCTGCCAGGCCGGGCTCAACAAGGGCGAAGCCGCGCACAAGCTCAAACGTGCCGTCTTCTTCCATGAACGCGGTGAAATCCGTGATCGGTCTTTTGACAGTCAGGCATTCCGCGCGTCCGGCCTTAATCTCGTGGTTAGCGCCATCGTCCACTGGAACACCGTCTATCTCAGCAGGGCCACGGCTCACCTGCGCCAACGGGGCCGGAATATTCCCGACGATCTGCTCAAGCATGTCTCGCCGCTCAGTTGGGAACACAGTAAGCGCCGTTCTGGGGCCACGGCGGGTGGAAGCTTATGCTGCTATTTTGTGAGTTTATAGGCAGCCAGACGCTCCGCTTCTGCCAACGCGGCA
>NZ_JBIVYI010000048.1:0-1309 GCF_044769665.1 Rhizobium sp. NPDC090279
GGCGGAAAGCGGTGGTTCTTGTAACTGATCGTCGGCGAGCTCATCCTCGCCTAGTTATCCGCCAACCGTTAAGCTGCAGACAACGTGACATCGCCATCTTTATGCCAGAATTAGGATCTGCCCGTGTTAACGAGCAACGTTTAGAAAATTTAGTATTATCAATAATTTAATCGGGATTGGTCGGGACGAACCTGGGCGGTCTGCATCAAATTAACTGCCAAGAGCTGCCTTAATGGCGCGTTCTCACGATTAAAGGTCAAACGACATCTGTGCCGGCACCCTGGAGTGCCGACGTATATCGCCTCGATCCGCGGGAGATTGATCGTCAAACCCATACCAAACACAGGCGGCTCTCGCTGCCCCTCAAAGGGACGATGTGTCCGGCTTTCGCCCCAAATCTCATGACATGCTTCGCCAACTCAGTAACACTAGGACGATCCGACTTTGAACGAGGATTTGGTGCAGTGACAATCTACTTGTTCAGATCACACTTAACATCGCCTCTCAAACATTGCATACCTATGTCAATAGCGACACAAAGCTCTAGATTAACATACGTTTGTCTCTTCAAGGTATCGCGTCCCTTCATGCATTCCGCAAGACCCGCCGTCGAGACAAGAGGCCAATTTCGTAGAAGTCGATCCTTTGAAGTATTTTCTTGAGAGATACACTTTGCTGTCTCGCTGTCACGTTGCGTTTGGCTCAACATCTTGGATGTCAGGTCGTGACAATATGCTGAGCTATCGAATTGCGGAAATGCGCCCGACGACGCTCTAACCGCCCCGGCCTCCATCGAGATAGAGAGCATTGTGACGGCCGGTATGATTGCAAAAATTCGCAACAAAATTCGCCTCCCTCGCAAGCTTTTCGAAATTTGATAACACTGCAGGCCCCTCATGTAAGCTATCAGCTACGTTTCGATCATCGAATAATCCAGTAATACCAGCAAATTAGTCAATTGACGCTTCGCGAGAATCAATAAGTGCGGCAAAATGTCGCACGGCCTTGGCGCGAGTGCGCATCTTATATAACAATCAAGCAATAGTTGAGAATTATGACAAAATGGTAACCCTCCAGCACTAGAGCGGTTGCGTCTTGGGTCTTAGTACTCCACTTATGCGCGCCTTCTGGAAAGCAGATCAGAGATTTTTCTCGCAAGGAAAACGATGGCAAAACCGTTTTGCATCGGCAGTTCGCATTGCCATGGATCATTTGGGCGATGTCACGTTGTCTGCAGCTTAACGGTTGGCGGATAACTAGGCGAGGATGAGCTCGCCGACGATCAGTTACAAGAACCACCGCTTTCCGC
>NZ_JBIVYI010000049.1:0-1236 GCF_044769665.1 Rhizobium sp. NPDC090279
TGAAGTGCCCCCCGAATTTGGGCCAGCGGGAGCTGGAATTTTCCGGGGTTAAAGGCTCAGCTCGGCGGGGGTGCCGATGAGCCGTTCATGAGCGAAATCGGCACCTTGTTGCCGATCGCGCTGTGTGGCCGGAACTCGTTATAGTCTCTACGCCAATCCTCCATCTTCGAGCGTGCGTCGTCAAGGCTCATGAACCAATGAGCGTTCAGGCACTCGGCGCGAAACTTGCCGTTAAATGACTCGATGTAGCTGTTGTCGGTCGGCTTTCCTGGCCGGGAGAAGTCGAGAACGACACCCTTGTGATAAGCCCATAGATCAAGGTCTCGGGAGATGAATTCGCTGCCGTTATCGACACGAATGGACGCCGGATAACCGACTTGCCGGCACACCCGCTCAAGCGTCTGCACCACGTCTTCGCCTCGATAGCTGAAGCGTGCATCGACTGCTGGCGAGAAGCGCGAAAAGGTATCGACCACCGTCAGCACCCGGATCTTGCGCCCGGTGGCCAACTGGTCATGAACGAAATCCATCGCCCAGACGTGATTGGAATGGGTCGGCTCCGTCCGGTCGGCCCGCAGCTTCGCCTTGACCCGACGCTTGGGAACCTTGTTGCGGAGTTGCAGGTCCATCTCCTTGTAAAGACGATAGATCCGCTTCGGATTGACGAGCCAGCCGTCACGCTTGATCAGGACATGCACACGCCTATAGCCGTAGCGCACCCGTGTCTGGCAGATGTCCTTGATCTTCAGCTTCAGTTCGGCCTGCTCGCCGCGCCTGGACTTGTAGACATAAAGCGACCGCTCGACCTTCAACACCGAACATGCACGCCGGATCGAGACCTTCCAGTCTGCCTTGACCGTGTCGACAAGCTTGCGCTTGCGGGCAGGCCTCAGAGCTTTTTTGACAGCACGTCCTGAAGCATGGCCTTGTCCAGCGACAAGTCGGCAACAATCCGCTTCAGCTTCGCGTTCTCCTCCTCAAGCTGCCGCAGCCGCTTCATCTCTGACGGCATCAGGCCGGCATACTTCTTGCGCCAATTGTAGAACGTCGCGTCCGAAATTCCGACCTTACGGCAGACCTCACCGATCGGCGTACCGTCCTCTGCCTGCTTCAATACGAACGCGATCTGTGCTTCCGAAAACTTCGAGGCCTTCATCGAATTCTCCTCTCTTCCCCGCAGGGATCATAAGTGGAAAATTCCAGTTCTAAATGGCCTAATTTAACGGGGGCACGTCA
>NZ_JBIVYI010000050.1:0-1214 GCF_044769665.1 Rhizobium sp. NPDC090279
AGCCGAAGAAGGACATTGAAATGGCAGCGAAAAGACACAAGGCGGAAGAGATCGTCACGAAGCTTCGTCAGGTTGACGTGCTGAATGCGCAGGGCAAATCGATGGCGGAGGCGATCCGGTCGATAGGCGTAACGGAAGTTACATATTACCGCTGGCGGGCTGAATACGGTGGCCTGAAGGGCGATCAGGTGAAGCGCCTGAAGGAATTGGAGACCGAGAACGCTCGCCTCCGCCGGGCAGTTTCCGATCTGACCTTGGACAAGATGATCCTGGCGGAGGCTGCCAAGGGAAACTTCTAAGCCCCGCCCGCCGCCGTGCCTGTGTGGACCACGTCACCGCAGAACTGGGCGTGTCCGAACGACGGGCATGCCGGGTTCTCGGCCAGCATCGTTCCACGCAGCGCAAAATCGCAAAGACACCAGATGACGAAGCGGCATTAACCGCCGACATCACAGCGCTCGCCCTCCAATATGGCCGATATGGCTATCGCCGCATCACGGCGATGCTGCACCAGGCGGGTTGGATCGTGAACGTCAAACGGGTCGAGCGGATATGGCGGCGTGAGGGGCTGAAGGTTCCCTACAAGCAACCAAAGCGCGGTCGGCTCTGGCTGAACGACAGCTCATGCATCCGGCTTCGGCCGGAATACCCCAACCATGTCTGGTCCTACGATTTCGTCGAGGATCGCACGCACAACGGAAGGAAAATCCGCATGCTGAACGTGATCGACGAGTTCACACGAGAATGCATTGCCATCAGGGTCGAAAGAAAGCTCAAAGCCGTCGATGTCATCGATGTGCTCTCGGATCTCTTCATCCTGCGCGGCATTCCGGCACATATTCGTTCCGATAATGGTCCGGAATTCATCGCCAAGGCATTGAGGGAATGGATTGCGCTGGTCGGTGCCAAGACGGCCTACATCATGCCGGGCAGTCCGTGGGAAAACGGCTATTGTGAAAGCTTCAATTCTAAACTCCGCGACGAACTGCTCAATGGAGAAATCTTCTATACGCTCAAGGAGGCGAAGATCATCATTGAGGGCTGGCGGCGGCACTACAACACCGTGCGTCCGCACTCGTCACTGAACTACAAACCACCGGCACCCGAAGCCACCGTGTGGCCGCGCCAGAATGGCCCGGCTTCAACGCCAGCAGTGGCGGCTAGACCGAGCATGCACTAACATTAAGCCCGGATCACCCCATGGGGGCAGACCA
>NZ_JBIVYI010000051.1:0-1168 GCF_044769665.1 Rhizobium sp. NPDC090279
TCGCTCATGAACGGCTCATCGGCACCCCCGCCGAGCTGAGCCTTTAACCCCGGAAAATTCCAGCTCCCGCTGGCCCAAATTCGGGGGGCACTTCAGCGGGAACCATGGCTTTGATAGAAAATTTCCCAAGTCTGCATTTTTAAAGCAGCATCGACGCACCGCGGTCGAGATAGGTATCGAGGAACTGTTCCAGGCGAGGATTTCTCGGCTTCTTGAAAACCTCCTGCGGCGCTCCAGTGAACAAAACCTTGCCGTGATCAAGAAAGATGATCTGCTGACCGACGGTCGCAGCGAAACCTATTTCGTGCGAAACGACAACCATGGTCATACCCTCGGCCGCTAGATCGCGCATGAACTTCAAGACTTCGCCGGTCAATTCCGGGTCGAGCGACGAGGTCGGCTCATCAAACAACATGATCTTCGGCTTCAATGCCAGGGCGCGGGCGATCGCCACGCGTTGCTGCTGTCCGCCGGAAAGCTGCGAAGGATAGTGCCCTGCTCTGGCTTCGAGCCCGACCTTGACGAGTTGCACCATAGCCGCATCTTCTGCCTGCTTTCGGCTCATCTTGTGAACCGTCTTCAAAGCCTCGCTCACATTGCCGAGCGCAGTCATATGCGGCCAGAGATTGAATTGCTGGAAAACCATACCGATCTGGGCGCGGATCGCGCGATTGGTAGCCGCCGAGATGCGTTCGCGGCGCCCTTGCGAATCCTCGGTAAAGCCAAGCACCTCTCCGTTGATAGAGATCGTTCCGCGTGTTGCCTCCTCGAGAAAGGCCATGCATCGCAAAAGCGTACTCTTGCCGGAGCCGGATGGACCGATGAGACACGAGACCTGCCCCGGCTCGATGGCAAGATCGATGCCATGAAGAACCGTGGTCTCTCCGAACGTCTTGACGAGATTCCTGACTGCTATAGCGGAGACGCTCATGCGTTGAAAAACCTGAATCTGGAAAGTTTCGTTTCGGCAAGGTTGCCAAGCCAGCCAGTGACTTCAACGAGCACCCAATAGAAGAGTGCAAGCGCGGACAGCGCTTCGACGAAGGCATATTGCTGCGATCCGATCGCGCTTAACGGGCTCTGTTGCAAACATTGCGAGAGGTTGGATAGGTGCCGTGTTCTCCACCCTCATGCAGCCTGAGTTTCGAGATTCCGGGCGATCAGAGCT
>NZ_JBIVYI010000052.1:0-1162 GCF_044769665.1 Rhizobium sp. NPDC090279
ATACCAACGAGCGACGATCATGACCGACGAGCCCATTCGCGGTGTCCGATGGACATGATTTTCCAGGGTTGGTCGACAAGCTTGTTCCAAGCGGCGCAGCAGTGTTCGACGATGTCGTCATAGTCTTTGAAGATGCGGTTTGACAGCCAGTTGTCCCTCATGAATTGCCAAACGTTTTCGACCGGGTTCAATTCTGGCGAACGCGGTGGCAGGAACATCAGTGTGATATTGTCGGGGACTTTCAATTTCGGCGTGACGTGCCATCCAGCCTGGTCGAGGATAAGAACGGCATGCGCTCCGGGATCGACGGCCTGGCTAATTTCGATGAGATGATCCTGCATGGCTTCGGTATCGCAATAGGGCAGCACAAGACCGGCCCCTTTTCCCTTCTTCGGGCAGATTGCTCCGAAGATATAGGCCCACATGGTGCGCTGATCCAAAGGGGCTGAAGGTCTCGTTCCTCGCTTTGCCCACCGTCGGGTAATCTTGTTCTTCTGGCCTATACGGGCTTCGTCGGCCCACCAGACTTCGATGTCCGTGCCTTGCGGGAGCTTGGCTTTGATGGTTGCCAGAGCGGCAGGGAAGTCTTTTTAAAAACCTCACCTTCCAACTCGTTCTGGCCATAATGGCGGGGGCGAGCCGACAGCTTGGCAAAGCCGAGCGCCTTCAGTTCGCGACCGACCGTGGTCTCGTCTAAAGAGATCCGAAATTCCTGGAATATCCATTGTGCCAGATCCTTGCGCCGCCAGCGAACAACGCCATGGATAGCGGGGATCGGGCCGCTCTCGACCATCTGGGCAAGAGCCTTGCGCTGAGCAGCATTCAGTTTCGCCTTCCCGCCGGGCGCTTTGCCATTTATCAGGCCTTCAAGACCACGGGTGTTGAAGCGGACAACCCAGTCCCGAACGATCTGCAGAGTGACGGCACCGATCCGGGCTGCATCTGAGCGCGAGCCCCCGTCATAAATAGCAGCAAGGGCCAGCAAGCGGCGGGCCTGGTTTGCATTCTTCGTCTGACGAGCAAGGTGACGCAGACGGTTTCCATCAAAATCATCCCGCAACGAAACGGCTGAACCCACGGCAAACCTCCAGTTTGCAACATGGATTCAGATTCGCGCCGTTTTGGAAAGCCGCAAAGAGTCCGAAATCGCGCTCGTTAGTAT